>CACCPE010000001.1:0-90000 GCA_902547825.1 uncultured Pelagibacteraceae bacterium
AGTTGGGTATCTTATGAACCTCAAGCAGAGATAGGTTCAAATAAAGTTCATTGGTTAGAGACATCTAGAGAAAATAACTGGTTTCCAACTGCTAAAGAATTAGATAATAAACTGAAAAAATTAGGGAAAAAGAAAAATTTAATTTTAATTTTAAATTCACCTAATAATCCCTCAGGTACAATATGCGATAATCTTAAAGAATTGGCTTTAGTAGCTAAAAAATACAAGTTAATTATTCTTTCAGATGAAATTTATACTGATCTTTCATTTGATAATAGCTACAAATCTATTTCCGAATTTTATCCCAACTCTACTTTTATAAGTGGTGGATTAAGTAAATGGTGTGGAGCAGGCGGATGGAGACTAGGATTTCTAGCTGTTCCAAATAAATTAAAAGAATTCATGAAAAGTTTGAAATCTTTAGCAAGCGAATCTTATTCAACTGTAAATACACCAACTCAATTTGCTGCAGTCGAAGCTTACCATAGTGATTATGAGGATTACAAACTAAAAGTAAGATCTATACTTAATGCCGTAGGCACTTACGTTTACAATAATCTAAAATCAAATAAAATTTTAATTAATCCACCACAAGGAGCCTTTTATTTAATGCCTGAATTTAAAAACAAAAAATTTAAAAGTTCTTCTCAATTGTGTGATGCTATATTGAATGATACAGGGGTTGCCATGTTACCTGGATCTGATTTTGGTTTTAGCCCAAAAAGAATGTTAGCTAGGTTAAGTTATACCGATTTCGACGGATTAGAATTTTTTAAAAGTGTCTCTAACTATAAATCTATAAGTGAGGAAATGGTTAAGAGGTATGCCCCAAATGTGGCTGAGGGCACTGCTAAGCTCTCAAATTGGGCCAAAAATTTATAAAAATCTCTTTGACCTTAATTAAATATCGTAGTTAAATTAATCATTATAACAAGAGGAGTACAAATGAAAAAAATGACGTCATTGATTTCAGCGGTACTAGTAATGTTTGCTTTTTCAAGCCCACTTACTTCAATCGCAAAATCAGCAGAGTTCTTCACTATAGGAACAGGCGGACCAACTGGAGTTTATTTCCAAACAGGTAACGCTATCTGTAAAATGTTACACAAATCAGCAATTAGTGCTGACCACGGTAGAAAAAAAGGTACAGCTAAAGCTTATAGATGTACCGCACCTTCAACGGGTGGTTCTAACTACAATATTGGACAAATCAAAGATGGTGAGTTTCAATTTGGTGTTGCTCAGTCAGACTGGCAGTACCATGCTTACAATGGTTCTAGTAAATGGGAAGGAAAGCAGTTCAGCGACTTAAGAGCTGTATTTTCTGTTCACAATGAACCTTTCCAAATTTGGGCAAGTAAAAAATCTGGAATTAAGAATTTTAAAGGCCTAAAGGGAAAAACAGTAAACATAGGTAATCCAGGTTCTGGTCAAAGAGGAACTATGGAAGAATTAATGAAAGCTATGGGAGCAGATATGAGTATGTTTAAAGCAACTACTGAACTTACTTCTTCTGAACAAGTAAAAGCTCTTTGCGACGGTAAAATAGATGCATTTGGATACTCAGTAGGATTTCCAAATGGCGCTATGGAGCAAGCAGCCACTTGTAAAGCAAAAGCAAGCCCAATTAATTTAACTGGTGCGCCAGTGCAAGGCTTAATTGATGGTGCTGACTACTATGCAAAAGCTGTAATTCCAAAAGGAACTTACTCAAATCAGAAAAAAGACGCTACTACGTTTGGTGTAAAAGCTACTGTTGTTACTAGCGCAAATGTTTCTGAAGAGCTTGTATACTTAGTAACAAAAGCGGTAATGGAAAACTTTGATGATTTCAGAGCTCAACACCCTGCTTTTGGACCATTGGAAAAGAAAAACATGATAGCTGACGGTTTATCAGCTCCATTACATCCAGGTGCAATTAAGTACTACAAAGAAGCTGGATTAATGTAATCTAACTTTTTAGTTTTATTAAAAAAGGCCCAATATTTATTGGGCCTTTTTTTTTAGAATAAGGTATCTTAACTAAAATGAATCAAAACATTCAAAGTAAGATAAAAAAAAAAATTCAGGAAGATATTTCTCCGACTAGAAATTTATCAGGTATCCATTTAAAAATAGTTTTTGGAATAGCAATACTTTGGACCTTTTTCCAACTTTGGATTGCCTCTCCTTTTCCTTTTTGGTTAAATTTTGGAATGTTTAAGGGATTACCTGCTAGAGCAATTCATCTAGGTTTTGCTTTAACTTTAGCTTTTTTAATTTTTCCAGCAGTAAGGGGAAAAAAGATTTCAGTACTTGATATTATAATTAGTATAACTGGGGCATTAAGTTGTTTATATATTTATTTTTTCTATGACGATTTAGTAAATAGAGGCGGTATCCTTTTAATAAAAGAAGTATTTGGTTTTAAAGTTCCAGTTGAACTTATAATTGGGGCCATAGGTATATTAATTTTGTTAGAAGCAACTAGACGAGCCATAGGCTTACCTTTAGTTATAATTGCAATCTGTTTCCTCTTGTTTTCTTATTTCGGAAAGTATGCACCTGATATCATTTCTCATGGCGGACTTTCTGTAAAAAGATTAGTAGGATTTCAATGGTTTGATCAAGAAGCAATTTTCGGAATACCAATTGGAGTTTCAGTAGATTTTATATTTTTGTTTGTCCTCTTTGGAGCTTTATTAGAAACTGCTGGTGGCGGAAAGTATTTTTTAGATTTAGCTTTTGCAATGGTTGGAAAAATGCGAGGAGGTCCAGCAAAAGCTGCTATTTTAGGGTCTGGAATGACTGGTATGATCTCAGGCTCATCAATTGCAAATACTGTAACAACTGGAACTTTTACAATTCCAATAATGAAAAAAACAGGTTTCTCCCAAGAGAAAGCAGGAGCTATTGAGGTATCTTCATCAGTTAACGGTCAAATAATGCCGCCAGTTATGGGAGCCGCTGCTTTTGTAATGGCAAGTTTTATAGGTGTTACGTATTTTGAAGTTGTTAAACATGCTTTTTTACCAGCTATCATTTCATACATTGCTTTATTTTATATTTCTCATTTAGAAGCCCTTAAATTAGGATTAAAAGGGATGGATGACGCTGATGTTCCTCACCTAAAGAAAACTTTTTTATCTGGTTTACATTTTTTAATTCCTATTTTTGTTTTAATTTTTTTACTTATTTATATGAGATATACAGCAGGTTTTTCTATCTTCTACGCAACGTTATCTTTAATATCTGTTAACTTAGTAAGCCGCATAATTAAAAATCCTGATTTTAAAACTGGTTTGATTGATTGGTACAATCAAACAATATTAGGTCTTCAAAAAGGTGCAATTAACATGGTAGGGGTAGGGATCGCAATCGCTACTGCAGGTATAATTGTTGGCGCGGTGGGTTCTACAGGTCTAAGTACAAATTTAATCATAGTGATTGAAACGATAGCAAGAGACAATGTAATTATATTAATTTTATTAACTATTATACTTTGCTTGTTACTTGGAATGGGTCTTCCTACAACTGCAAACTATGTAGTAGTTGCTTCTCTAATGGCTACAGTTTTAGTTGATGTTGGAAATGCTTCGGGCTTTATTTTTCCCTTAATTGCAGTTCATTTATTCGTATTTTATTTTGGATTGATGGCCGATGTAACACCCCCCGTTGGTTTAGCATCTTATGCAGCAGCGGCAATTTCTGGTGGTGATCCTTTAAGAACGGGACTTCAAGCTATTTGGTATAGTTTAAGAACTGGAATTTTACCAATAGTCTTTTTGTTTAATCACGAACTACTATTAATAGGGGTAGATAGTATCTGGCAAGCTTTGTTAGTTATAGTAACTTCATTGATTGGAATTTTAGTTTTTACTGCTGCTACTCAACAATGGTTTATAAATAGGTTAAGATGGTATGAGATCATAGCGTTTTTAATAATATCTTTATCTTTTTTAGCTCCAGATTATGTTTTAGGTAAATTCTATCCTAAATTTAATGAGCAAAAACTTTCTGCAGAAAATATTCAAAATTTATCTTTTGACCCATCAAAAGAAGTTCATATAAAAGTCACACGAGTTACTGAATACGGAGAAAGATATAAACTATTTGTTATCGATAAAGGGAAATTTGAAAATAATTATAACCTTGAAGAATATGGTATGACTTTAATTGACCAGAACGATCAATTAACCATCAATAAATTAAACTGGAAAGGGGAAGCAAAAAAATCTGGAATACAAATGGGTGATATTATTAGTAATTTTAAAATTGAAAATCCTGATAGACCAAATAAAAATATAATCTACCCTTTTGCGTTAATTTGTCTTTTTGCTTTTGGTTATTTAAACTATAAGAGAACAACTAAATGAAAAAAATTATTTTTCTTACAACAATTGGCCTAATTATAGCTGTTTTCATTAGTTTCTGGTTGATAATAAGCAGTGGTTATGACAAACAAAATAAATCAATTCTTTTTTTAAAAAAAATTATACCCAGTTCAATCGCTAGAAATGTACGAGATACTATTTTTTTTATACCAACTTTACAGGAAAGAAATAAATTTTTAGAACTGCAACTTCAGAAATATGAGCAAGGTTTAAAAGGATCTCTTTTTTATGACGAGAAAATTCAAAAAAAAAATTTAAATTATCAAGTAAAAAAATTTTTCTTACCTTACCCAAGTTTAGATTTAAGTCTAGGCTGGCAAGCGGAAAAAAACTCCACACGAGCACATTACTTGGAAATAATTGGTGATAAAGTTTTGGTAATCTCAGGAGAAGGTGAAACAATTTATTTTGAAAAACAAAATATAAATAAAAATTTTTTAAATCAAAAATATCTAAACAACAATTTACAAGACGTTATAAAAAAAAGAAATAATACTTTAAGCGGCATAAGAGATTTATTTTATGAAGAAGATTTCATTTATATCAGTGTTGTTGAGATTGGCCAAAAAGGAGGAACACTTAACATTTATAGAGCAAAAAAAGATTTTGAATTTTTAAATTTTGAAATTTTTTTTGAAAGCAAAGAGTTCTACGAAAAAGGATATACTTTACAAAGCGGCGGAAGATTAGAAAGCTTTACAAATAATGAAATACTACTAAGTGTAGGTTTTTTTAATAAACATGAATTTGCTCAAGATGAAAAATCTTTATTAGGAAAAATAATTTCAATTAACAAAGAAAATAAGAATTTTAAAATCCAATCTAGGGGTCACAGAAATCCCCAAGGTTTATATTACTGGAAGGAGAAAAATATAATTGTAAATTCAGAACATGGACCTAAAGGGGGAGATGAAGTAAATCTAAACTATTTAAATAAGAAAATTGAAAAAAACTTTGGCTGGCCAATCTCTTCTTACGGAGAGGCATATACAAGTAAACAAAAAGAGTTTTTTGATAATAGAGGATATCTAAAAAAATCACATAGTGATTTTGGTTTTATCGAGCCATTAAAATACTTTAATCCCTCTATCGGGATTAGTGAGATTGTACAACTTAATGATTCAATTTATGTTTCATCTTTAAGAGCAGAGTCGATTTATGTTATTAAACTATCAGATAAAGAGATAGTTGAGAGGATATCAAGATTAAAGTTTGACAATCGAATAAGAGACCTAAAATACGATGAAGATAGCAAGTCCTTTTTTTTAATATTTGAAAATACACCTGCTGTTGGTTTCATAAAATTATTAAATTAGGATTAGTCTAACAGTTGTAATTATTTATGAAAAATTTCTTAAAAGTTTTAATATTATTATGCATATTTTCTACCTCAATAAACGCTGAAGTAAATTTTCAGCAAAAAAAGTTTTATTATGAAAACCTAGTTAAAAATTGGTCTAAAATATTTCCAGACAGTAACAGGAATGCTGCCGGTCCAAGGTTTTTCAAGTATTTAATAGACCAAGACTTATCTTACGAAGAGTTTAAGGAATATAATAAATTTTATTGTCCTGTTTCAGGTTCATTAATCAACCCGGGAGAAAAACCTGATTATATTTATGTTAAAGAGTTAAGAACACAAAAAAATATTTGTGGTGAGCTTTATAGATGTTGTTGGCCTTGTTCTTGCGATCTCATGAATTATACAAAAGTTAAAAAAATTAAACACAAATTTAAAGACGGTCCTAAAAAAATTGATGTTTTACTAATTAACAATCCTTGTTCAAAAAAAGATTTTCCTGAGGAAGTAAATAGAAGTTATTTCTGTAAAAATCAAAGACTAAATGATGAAGAAGTATTTGTAGTCGACGGTAAACTTGTAATAGGTCTTTTCTATGAAGCCAAGAAATGTCAAAAAGCTGATATTAAAAAGATAGAAGCCAATGAAATTACAGGAAGATTTTGTGCTTTTAAAAACGATATTCCGCTGGAAGAAATGAATATTGGTATGGGTGATATTTTTATTAGGATGGCGAGATAGTCATATTGCTTTGTTTGAAAATATAAGTCTTACCTGTTTCTTTTATTTTATAATTATTTGTTTTTCCGTTTGTCCATTTAATTTGTACTTCAAAGTCTTTTTCACCATTTCTAATTCCATAATGGGCAACAGGTTCCATTTGGCATAGATATCCTGAACCAGAGTCTATTGTTTTAGAATGTTTTCTTAAATTGGATGTTAGTGTCACCGTTGCACCTCTAGCTGGAGCTCCATTTTTATTCAAAGCTTTTATTCTTAAATAATTCTTATCTTTTTTTACGTTTGCTTTGTAAAGTGTAAGTATTTGATTTCCTGTTTCTCCGTGGGCAATCAATAATTCTAAAATTCCGTCTTTATCAATGTCCGCTACAGCAGCACCAGTTCCAAGACCATTTGCCTCAGAGTTAGAAGTGATATCGATTTCTATTAATTTTCCATTTTCCTTAATTTTAAATAATTTATTTGCTTCCCCAATATTATTAAGAAATATTTCATCATATCCATCATTATCAAAATCAGCTGAAATAACCGTTCGAATTTTAGATGGCCTTTTAAAATTACTATCGGCAATGTCTTTAAAGGAGTTTTCTTTTTTTATAAAAATACGGTGTTCTCCATCCCAATTTCCACTAACAATATCTAATTGACCTCTGTACAAAATATCACTTAACGCAGTACCTCTTCCATTTTCATAAGGGTCTAACACATTATACCCAGAAGCCATATCATAAAAAACTCCGTCAACATTCTTATATAAAAAATTTACTCCCCTTTCATTAGCTGCGAAAATATCAATATTGTTTGATAATATATGTCCAGCAACGACTGCTCTTCCCCCAGTTATTTTATCCAAGCCGAACTCTGCTGCCCTATCTTTTATTCTTCCCTTTAACTTTTCATAAAATCTTGTTGGACCACCATAATTAGCAACATAAATACCATATTTTCCATTTCCTTTTCTATCTACACATACAACGGAACGACCGGCTGTGAAGTTTAAATCTATTTGATTTTTCTTTTGTTCAAAAATGTCAGAAAATTTTTTATTTTTTAGATCTATTAATCGGTCGGAATATTTTTTTTCACCACTATAAGTATCAGTATTTAAAAAATAAATCTCTTCATACCCGTCAGAGTCAATATCGCAAGCAGCTACACCAATAGTAAAACTTCTTTTATCTGCAAACTTAACATCATTTACAATATTTATTAGTTTATTATTTTTGTATGACAAAGCTAAATTTTCACTTCCAAAACCAGCTACTATAAATTCATAAGTACCATCGTTATCAACATCAGCTACAGAAATACCATATCTAAGACTTTCATAGTTATTTTCTATTAGATCTGTAATGTTCTTAAAGAAATTCGCAGACGCACTTTTAATTGTAATAAAAATAAATAATAGTGAAACGAGGACAGTTTTTAATTTCATTAAATACTACTGTAGTATTTTCCAAGTTCCACTTGCAGAGGCTACTATGTCGCTTGAATTAGAAATTTCACAAGAAATAAAAACAAGTGTTTTAGTTTTTTTTAATATTTTTACTTTCCCAACAAGTTTATCACCAAGTTGGCCTACTGAGATAAATTTCATATCTAAATTAATTGTTACACATCTCTTGTCACCAGCAACTCTATGTGCAGCAGTCCCCATGCCAGTATCAGCAATAGTAGAGAGGAATCCACCATGTGCAATTTTACCAGTGTTTAAATGAATTTCTTTAACTTCTACCGTAAAATCATATTGAGTTTCGCTAATCTTTTTTAGCTCTAATCCACCGAGATGTTTCATAAATCCTTGATTAGATTCGTCCATAATTTTTTTTACCATAAATTGGTATCAATTGTGAAAATATTACTGCTAATAAAATAATCATTATACCAAACACTTTTATTTCACTTAAAAACTGATCTAATAGTATCCATCCGAAAATTGAAGCAAACACTCCCTCAAGCGAAAATATAATTGCTACTGACGCAGGAGATAAAACTCTTTGAGCATATGCTTGAAGCATAAAAGCAACTCCACTAGATAAAATTCCAGCGTAAAGCAACTCTGTAATTTCTTTTGAAATTAAATTGATTGTCACAGTCTCAAAAGTTAATGCAGGAAAAGAGCAAAATATACCTGCAACTAAACATTGAAAAGTTGCAATTGCTATTGGAAAATTGAAAATTTTTAAAACTTTATAAATAAAGATTATATGGAAAGCCCAAAAAAATGCACCTATGATGACAAGCATGTCACCAAATCTTACATCATAATTTTTAATTTCACTTAAAAGCAATCCACCTATTAAACAAAGCGTAACAGAAGGCCAAATAGATGGGTGAATTTTTATTGAAAAAATAAAATATGAAATTAACGGGACTATGACAACATAAAGAACAGTAAAGACTGCAGAGTTAGCTATGTCCGTATAAAGAAGCGAAACTTGCTGAAGTATATTTGCCATTCCAAATATTGAGCCTAGTATTAATGTAAAGAAAAAGACTTTTCTTAAATTAAAATTGATCTTTTTAATTTCGTTTAATTCAAAATATATGAAAAAAGGCAGTAATCCTAAAAATCCTAAAAATAATCTTACAGCACAAAATGTATAGGGTCCAATGAAGTCCATTCCTGTATCTTGGGCAACAAAAGTTGTTCCCCAAAGAAACGAACACGCAAGAGCGCAAGATATAGGGATCAAATTATTCTTCATGTCCCTTACTAATTTAATTTGATCTATACAGCAAGCTTGAAAGCAAAGTCTTTGCCAAGGCATTTACCTAGATAAACGCAAAACCTAGCACCCTCCGCACCATCAATTATTCTATGGTCATATGAGAGTGAAATAGGTAAAATTTTTCTTGAAACAAATTTATCTTTAACTTTTATTAACCTATCAAAACTTTTTCCAACTCCAAGTATCGCTACTTCAGGAGGATTTATAATTGGGGTAAAGAAAGTTCCTCCAATGCCACCCAAGCTTGAAATCGTCATTGAACCGCCAAAAAATTCCTTCTTATCAATTTTCAAATCTCTGCAAAGTCTACTTGTTTTTCTTAAAGCGCTTCCTATTTCTTTGATACTCATTTGATCAACATCTCTTATTTTAGGCACCATTAGACCATGAGGAGTATCTACTGCAAAACCAACGTGAAAATATTTTTTATAAATAATTTTGTCGTTAGCACTATCAATTGAAGCATTAAAATTTGGAAATTTCTTCAAAGCACTGACAAGTGCTTTTGCTATAAAAGCAAGGGGTGTCACTTTTATTTTCTCACCAGTATAGTAATCATATAATGATGATCTAAATTGCTCCATTTCTGTTATATCAACTTCATCATGCTGTGTTACATGGGGAATTTCAGTCCAAGATCTTACTAAGTGAGGACCAGATAATCTTTTAACTCTTGGTATATCTTTTAGTTCGATTTCACCAAACTCTTCGTGTGGGTACTCTTCTTTATGAACTTTCTTTTCTATTTTCCCACCGCTGACTGTAACCTGAGATCTTACAAAATTTTTTACATCTTCCTCGGAAACTCTACCACCTCTTTGAGAACCAGGTATTTCAACTACATTAGCACCTAACTCTCTTGCAAATTTTCTAACTTTTGGACTAGCTGACTTACTACCTGATTGTGATGAAGGTGCTATAGGAATTATTTCTTTTGCTTTCTGAGGTTTGATCTCTTTTATTTCTTTCTTTTCTACTTTTTTTTGCTCACTGACTGCTTCTTTTTTTTCCTCAGTAGCACTCTCTGCATTCAGACTAAGAATTAAGTCTCCCTTGTTAACTTTATCGCCTACTTTAATATTTATTTTTTCAATAACTCCTTCGTGAGTGGAGGGTACCTCAACACTTGATTTGTCACTCTCCAATGTAATAAGAGAATCATTTTTTTTTATTTGTTGACCCTCTTTGACTAGAACTTCAATAATCTCTACATCCTTGAAGTCACCCATATCTGGAACTAAAATTTTTGTACTAGCCATATTTATAAATTAGATGGAAAATCTCTATCTTTATCAATCTGAAATTTTTTTATCGCTTTCTCCGCTTTTTTAGTTTCAATTAATTGTTCTTTTGCTAAGGCGCTTAAAGTATAAGCAACTATGTGTTCTTTATCTACTTCGAAAAATTTTCTTAGATTTTTTCTCGTGTCACTTCTTCCATAACCATCTGTACCTAAAGAGTAAAACGGTTTTTCAACATATGGTCTTATTTGATCAGAAAATGATCTTGTATAATCAGATGCAGCAACAATAGGACCATCTCTTTTTGATAAACATTTTTGCACATAAGATTTTTTTCTTTTTTCATCTGGATTAAGAAGATTCCATCTTTCTGTCTCCATTCCATCTCTTCTTAATTCATTAAAACTTGTAACGCTCCAAACATCAGAGTCGATACCGTAATCTTTAGATAGAATTTCAGCAGCAGCAATTATTTCTCTTAAAATTGTTCCCGAACCTAAAAGCTGCACTTTAGTTTTATTCTTGTTATTGTTTTCTTTAAATAAATACATTCCCTTTAGAATTCCTTCATCGGAACCCTTTGGCTTTTCTGGGTGAGAGTAATTTTCATTCATTGCAGTGATGTAGTAGAAAATATTTTCTTTTTTCTCATGCATTCTTTTTAGTCCATCTCTTAATATTACAGCCATTTCATAAGCAAACGTAGGATCATAACTAATACAGTTAGGAATATTTGATGCAAGTAAATGACTATGACCATCTTGGTGTTGAAGGCCTTCACCTGCTAAAGTTGTTCTACCAGCGGTAGCTCCGATTAAAAAACCTCTTGCTTGTGAGTCTCCAGCAGCCCAAGCCAAATCTCCAACTCTCTGAAAACCAAACATAGAGTAAAAGATATAAATCGGTATCATTTCTAAATCGTGATTTGTGTAAGATGTACCAGCTGCAATCCAAGATGACATTGCTCCTGACTCATTTATCCCTTCTTCTAATACTTGGCCACTTTTATCTTCCCTGTAAGAGCTTAATTGTTCAGAGTCTACAGGCTCATATTTTTGACCTTCATGAGCATATATTCCAATTTTTTGGAAAAAACCTTCCATCCCAAAAGTTCTTGCTTCATCTGGGATGATAGGAACTAATCTTGGTGATATATTTTTATCTCTTAATAATGCAGTTAGCATTCTAACTAATGCCATCGTAGTCGACATTTCTTTATCTCCTGTAGATTTCATAAAGTTATCGAAAATTTCCTTAGGAGGAGCTTTTATTTGTTTTGCGAATGAAGTTCTTTCTGGAATAAAACCGCCTAGCTTTATTCTTTGATCTTTTAGGTATTTAATTTCTTCAGAGTTTTCATCTGGTTTGTAATACTCAATATTTTTTACTTGTTTATCAGTAAGAGGCACACCGAAACGATCTCTATAATAAAGTAAATCCTCCTCATCTAATTTTTTTTGTTGGTGGGTTGTATTTATACTTTCACCAGATTTCCCCATACCGTAACCTTTGATGGTTTTAGCAAGAATAACAGTTGGAGAACCAGTATGCTGCATTGCCGAATGGTAAGCTGCATAAACTTTATGAGGATCATGACCACCTCTATTTAATCTCCATATATCTTTGTCTGTCATTGTAGAGACCATTTCTTTTAATTCCGGATACTTACCAAAGAATTTCTCTCTTACATATAAACCATCCTTTGCTTTAAAGGCTTGGTACTCTCCATCGACACATTCATTCATTCTTTTTACAAGAAGGCCAGACTTATCTTTCATTAAAAGTTTATCCCAATAAGATCCCCAAATAACTTTGATCACATTCCACCCAGTCCCCCTAAAACTTCCTTCGAGCTCTTGAATAATTTTTCCATTACCTCTAACAGGTCCATCAAGTCTTTGAAGATTACAATTAATTACAAAGATCAAATTGTCTAATTTTTCTCTTGCAGCTAAACCAATTGCACCCATTGATTCGGGCTCATCCATTTCTCCATCTCCTAAGAATACCCAAATTTTCCTTCCCTCATCTTTGACTAAACCTCTATTAATTAAATATTTTAGAAACCGCGCTTGATAAATTGCCATGATCGGACCAAGACCCATCGATACTGTTGGAAATTGCCAAAAGTCAGGCATCAACCACGGGTGAGGATAAGAAGAAAGTCCGTCTTTACCAACTTCTTGTCTAAACCCATCTAATTGTTTTGCAGTGAGCCTTCCTTCTAAGAATGCTCTTGCATACATACCTGGAGCCGAGTGACCTTGAAAATAAACTAAGTCTCCACCAAATTTATTATTTTTTGCTCTCCAAAAATGATTCATACCAACATCATACAATGTTGCTGCTGACGCAAAAGTTCCTATGTGTCCGCCAAGTTCAGAACTTTTTTTATTAGCTTTTACAACCATGGCAGCAGCATTCCATCTAATGATAGCTCTTAATTTTTTTTCAATATTTTGGTCACCTGGAGATTTAGCTTCTGCTTCTGGCGGGATAGTATTTATGTATGGCGTTGTTCTAGTATCAGGCAAAACTAAACCTGATTTATAAGCTTGATCTATAACTTTATTTAGTAAATAGCTTGCTCTTGGCGCTCCATCAGACTCGATTACAGAATTTAACGACTCTATCCATTCATTTGTTTCAATTGGATCAATGTCATCTTTTGAGGCAGGTTCTGCAAAAACTTTTTTAACTTGTTTTACAGGATTTAAGTTGCCATTAGATTTTGGTTGTTCTTTAACCACCTCCTCTTTCACAGCTTCTTTTTTTATTTCTTGTTTTGGCGAAGAAGCTGCTTGACCATTTTCAATGGTTGCTAATAAGCTTCCCTCTGATACTTTATCTCCTATTTTTACTTTTAAATCTTTGATTAGGCCTGCTGAAGGAGATGGAATTTCTACACTAGATTTATCGCTCTCAATGGTAACTATAGGATCGTTTTTATTTATTTGATCACCAGGTTTGACTAAAATTTCTATTACTTCAACGTCTTTAAAATCACCTATATCTGGAACTGAAATATTCTGAACCATATCTCTATTATAAACTGGTTGGAACATATAAAAAAGTTATTGAATAATAAACTAGAAAGAATAGCGCCTATTAGTTGAATAGTTCGATTTCTGACACATTTTTTGCCATTTTTTGTCACCTCTGAGTGGTTCTATAAGCTATGAAATGGCTAATTAATTTATTGTTTAAAAAGAGAGAAATAAGAAGCAATCAAGGTCGAATTGTTCAGAAATTTCTATTAAAAAAATATCTATTAAGATAATTTTATAAGAGCTAAATTAGCTTTTATGAATAAACCACTTTGGCAACCTTCAGAAAAATTAAAAGAAAACTCTTTATTAAAAGATTTTTGTAAATTTATAAATTTTAAATCATCGAATAACTTTAAAGAAGTTTGGCAATGGTCAATTAATAACCCAAATGAATTTTGGTCAAAGTTTTGGGATTACTCGAAAATTATTGGAGATAAGGGTTCTGAAATAATTAAAAAAGATAAAGTATTTAACAAAACAAAATTTTTTTTAGATTCGAAATTGAACTACACAGAAAATATTCTCAAAAAAAAATCTGATAAATTAGCTATTAATTTTCTATCTGAAAAAGGTTTTGAAGAGAATATTACTTGGAATGAATTATATGAAAAAGTTTGTAAACTTTCATCTTATCTCAAAAAACAAAATCTTCGTAAAGGAGATAGAGTTGCAGCGTATGTGCCTAACAAAATAGAGTCCATCATTTGTTTTTTAGCTTGTGCAAAAAATGGAATTATATGGTCTTCTTGTTCACCTGATTTTGGAGCTCAGGGAGTTATAGACAGGTTCAAACAGATAGAACCAAAAATTTTTATTACATGCGATTATTATTATTATAATGGAAAAAAAATAAATATTTTAGATAAAGTCCAAGAAATTCTTAAACAAATACCATCAATTAAGAAAGTAATTGCATTTAATTATAATAAAAAAGAAAGAGAAAGTTTAAAGAATTTCATTAATTTTGAAGAGACTTTAAATAACGACTTAGATGAAGATTTTGAAAGATTTGAATTCAATCATCCTATTTATATTCTTTTTTCAAGCGGTACTACAGGAAAACCAAAATGTATTACTCATGGATCAGGAAATGTTTTAATTGAACATAATAAAGAGTTTATGCTTCATTGCGACATTAGAGAAAGCGAAAAATTATTTTACTATACTACAACAGGTTGGATGATGTGGAACTGGTTAGTGGGTGGATTAGCGACTGGCTCATCAATTTTTCTTTTTGATGGAGCCCCAGTTTTTCCCAAGATAGATATTCTTCTTGAATATTGCCAAAATAAAAAAATTAATCTCTTTGGTGTAAGCGCAAAATATATAGATCACCTAAAGAATGAAAAGTATAAAAGCAAAAATTTGGATTTAAGTTCTTTAAAAATTATTACCTCAACTGGGTCACCGTTAGCGGAGGAAAGCTTCAAATATGTATACGATAACATTAAGAAAGATGTCCACCTCGCGTCTATTGCAGGAGGAACAGATTTAGTTGGATGCTTAGTACTTGGAAATCTTTTTTCAGATGTTCATAAAGGTGAAATTCAAGGGCAAAGTTTGGGTATCGACGTTGATGTTTTCACAGATGACGGAAAAAGTACCGTTGAAGGAGATAAAGGAGAGTTAGTTGTCAAAAAACCATTTCCTTCTATGCCAGTAAAGTTCTGGGGAGATGATGACGGTCAAAAATATCATAAAGCTTACTTCACTAGGTTCAAAAATATTTGGCACCATGGAGATTTTATTGAAAGAACTGATAAGAATGGATTTATAATGCGCGGTAGATCTGATGCCACATTAAATCCAGGAGGAGTAAGAATTGGAACCTCTGAAATTTACCAGCAAGTAGAAGATATAGATTTCATCACTGAAGGATTGGTTGTAGGGCAAGACTTTGATGATGATGTAAGAATTATTTTATTTGTTACTACTAAAAATAACCAAGAAATAGACAATGAAAAAATTAAATTAATCAAATCTAAAATAAGAAAAAATTGCTCTCCTAAGCATGTGCCTGCAATAATAATCAAAGCTCCTGAGATACCAAGAACAAAAAGCGGGAAAATTGTGGAGTTAGCTGTAAGACAGATAATAAATGGTGAAAAAATTAATAATAAAGAGGCAATCGCTAATCCTGAGTCTCTTCAATTTTTTGAGAAACTGCCGCAGTTAAAATTGTAGCGCGTCAGTTTTAAGAGTCATCTTTGGTTTAGAAATTGTTATTATATTAACTAGTCTTGACTTTAGTCCCTAAGTTTTAGTCCATCTAAAGTCAAGACCAATTAAAAGTAGTTTGCACAATTTTTGTGTAACATTGAGTGAAGCTCAATAAGTTTTTCAAAGCTTTTATTGTAACCACCACCAAGCACACCACATAAAGGAATTTTTTTTGAATAAAAATTTTCAATAACTATTTGATCTCTTTTATTGATACCATTGTCTGAAATTTTAAGTTTACCCAATCTATCTTCATAATGAATATCAACTCCTGCAACATAGAATACAAAATCATAAGAGTTGTTATTTAGCTCATTTAGATTTTTATTTAAAATATTTAAGTATTCATTATCTTCCATATTATCGCGAAGCTCTATATCTATATCGCTTTTAGATTTCTTTGCAGGGTAATTCGAAGCACAATGCATACTAAAAGTTAAAACATCTTTATCTTTTTGAAATATTTCAGAATTTCCATTACCTTGATGTACATCTAAATCTAATATCAGGATTTTTTTTGCATATCCTTTATTTTTTAAATAATTAGCTGCAACAGCAGTATCATTAAAGACACAGTATCCTGCCCCGTAATCAAACGTAGCATGATGACTGCCCCCAGCAGTATTACAAGCAAGCTTTGAATCTAAAGCAAGTTTGCTAGCTAGCACTGTACCTCCAGTAGCCACAAAAGATCTTCTCACAACACTATCATTAATTGGAAAACCAATTTTTTTTTGAGCTTTAACATCAAGTGTCTTATTTTTAATATCATTTATATACTTTAAGGAGTGTGAAGTTTTCATTGTTTCAATTGAGCATTCCCTAGGTATATGAAACTTTTTAACAACTCCTTGATTTATAAGGTGCTCTGCTAGTGCGCCAAATTTTTTAATGGGAAACTTGTTATCATCATTTATTTTCGCAACATAATCTGGATGATTTATTACAGGCAATTCCATAATTATAACCTATACTGTAATATTATATTTTTTAAAGAGGTCAAATGATAAAAAAATTTAGATGGAAATGTAGAGTTTTGCTAATCAAAACTCCTGACTACAAAAACTTGAAGTATAAAACAGCAAAAAAACTTTACCAAAAGGATATTAAGCATTTCCATAAAAGGGTTATCAAATTAGTTATTAAGAAAATTGGTAAAAACTTTTTAGTTGAGCTATTTGGTTTTGATGGTGCAAAAAAACAAACATTTAAAAATTTTGATAGTCAAAAAATTTTTAAGATAATTGATCAAATGCCAATGTCTAAAATTCTTAAAGATAAAAGGATTAAACCATTAAATTTATCTTTATTTTCTGATTATAATCCTAAAACAACCACCTATGGTTTAGGGTTTAAGGATAAAGCAAAAGCTTTATACACTATTAAAGCTATAAAAAATAGAGATCTAAAATATCAAATTAATGTCGTAGCGACGATGTTAGGTAGAGCGAAAAAACACCCGTACAAAACTAAAAACATGAAAGATGCGATAAAAGTTTTCAGTTTATGGATGAAAAACTACAAAAAAAATAGGACGACTAAATTTTAAGCAGTTTGTTCAAGGCATACATCTTTAATAATAGGAACTGATGAGCAATCTAAACATTTGTTCTCTTTTACTAAACAGCCTTCGCCTACAATCTTGATATCAACAACCCTATCACATTGCGAGCAAGTTACAGGAATTGTTAAACCACATTTTTTACAGCTATAAGTTTTCATAACTTAAGCCTAAATAATGTATATTTTATTTCAACTTTTATATTTAATATTGGTAATCATTATCACTAAAAATTAAGGGAAAAGACTTTTAATGATAATCATTAGCAAAGATAAATAAGATTATCTTTCTATACACATTGCAATACCCATACCACCACCAATACAAAGAGTCGCTAATCCCTTTTTAACATCTCTTTTGATCATTTCATGAATTAATGTAACGAGTATTCTTGTGCCTGATGCTCCAATTGGGTGACCGATTGCGATTGCACCGCCATTAACATTCACCTTTTCGTCTGGAATAGAAAGAGTTTTTAATACCGCTAAACTTTGAGCCGCAAAAGCTTCATTAATTTCAAATAAATCTACATCCTTAATTGACCAACCTGCCAAATCCAAAGCTTTTTTTGAAGATGGAATTGGCCCTGTCCCCATTAATGCAGGATCAACTCCGCAACTTGCCCAAGATTTTATAGAAACTAATTTTTCAATTCCTCTTTTTTCGGCTTCATCGCTTGACATGACTGCTACCGCAGCAGCTCCATCATTTATCCCTGATGCATTTCCTGCAGTTACAGTTCCATCTTTTTTAAAAGCTGGTTTTAATCTCGTTAAAGCTGAGAAACTTATTCCTTCTCTAGGATGTTCATCTTTAAAAAAATCGATCTCAGCTTTTTTAGATTTTATCTTAAAATTGATAATCTCGTCATGAAATTTATTTTCCTTTTGAGCCTTCAAAGCTTTATCTTGAGAATTGAATGCAAACTTATCTTGCTGATCTCTAGTAACTTGGAATTTTTCAGCAACATTTTCAGCGGTAATGCCCATGTGGTATCCATTAAATGCGTCCCATAGACCATCTTTTATCATAGTGTCAATTAGCTCAGTATCTCCTAATTTTTTTCCATCCCTTAGATGAATTGCGTGTGGTGCCAAAGACATATTTTCTTGGCCTCCAGCAATAACCACTTTGGAATCACCAGCTCTAATACTTTGAAAAGCTGAAGCTACAGATCTTATACCAGATCCGCAAACTTGATTTACAACAAAAGCTGGTTTTTCTTTTGGGATACCTGATTTCATCGAAGCTTGTCTCGCAGGATTTTGGCCAGAACCACCAGTTAAAACTTGTCCCATAATCACTTCATCAACATCAGTGCTGCTTATTTTTGATCTTTTTAAAACATTGGATATAACTGAGGATCCTAAATCTTCTGCGCTAATATTTTTTAAGGTTTTTCCTAAAGAACCCACAGCTGTTCGAGCAGCTCCCACAATATAAATATTTTTCATTTTCTAAAACTTATATCTTTATAGTTTATTTTCAATTGAATTTTTTTTTCTGGTTAATCCTATTAAAATACCAATTATTAAAAATAAATATGTTGCGTTTCCAGTTGTAAAAAAACTACCCGTGCTCTTTAAAGGGAAAACTTCTACAATAAACAGAAAAATAAAAGGAATTACTAAGATATCATCATTTAACTTTGATAAATAAAAATATTTTTTTATAAATGTTAAATACAATACTGAAATAAACATTACTAAAACTGAAACAAAGCCAACTAAACCAGTTTCGGTCAATATTTCTAAATAATAATTATGTGGATGCATATTACAAATAAATTTATTATCTTTATCTATATTTTTTCTCTCGTGACAATAAAACCTAAAATTTTTTATACCACCCCCAATATATTTATTCATCAACCAAGTATCATAAAAAGTTGAAAATTCTTTTAGGTATTGGGGAGTTTTATCGCCGTCAATATCTTGTTTAGTTATTGCTATCGCCATTTTTACTATTTTATCTTGAAATCCTAAAAAATGAGTTCTTATTTCATTGTTAGAGTTATACAAAACTAAGAAAATTACTGAAAAAATAAATATGAAAGGAATAAAAAATTTCCTAGTCTGTTTCTGAAAAATAGCAATTAAAGATACAGCTAACACAAACAACAACAAAGGCATTCTATTGCCAGATAATATTAGACCACAAACAAATATTGAAAAAAAAATTGGAATTAAATATTTAGAGAACTTTTTTGAAAAGTCTGAAAACATAATCGGCAATGCAAAAAATGAGAATAAAGAAAACCTCTGAATATATCCCCCTGCAATTAATTCATCCCCAAAAGGACCTCCTAATCTTCTACCCCTGCCAATGGTCTCAAAACCAAATATATCTTTACCGTTTACGTATTGATAAAAGATATCAAAACAAACAAACAGAGAGGATAATAAACAGGTGATTAAAAAAAAATTTAGATTTATATTTTTATTCTCAATTAAAAATCTTAAAACAAAATATAAAAAAAGATACTTTAGAAAAAAAACAGATTTTATTGTTGTTCCAAATTTACCTCTATAGGAATAAAACTCGTTGTAGTTAGTATAAAGACTAAAATCATTGTAGATTCCTGTTAAAACAATTAGCATAAAAAAAACAATAATTACCTTATCTAAAAAAAAATACTGTATTTTAAAAATATTTTTCCAATAAATAATTAAACACGATAGTATCAAAATTATTACATTAATGTTTATAATCATGTTTCCGGCAATAAAACTTATTGGAAGCAAAGATATTAAAAAACTAAAGTAATTTGATTTAATATTTTGAAGATTAGAAAATAAATACATTTTACAAGATATTATGATAATGGTTTATAACATGAATTTTAACAAAAAATATGTTATATACTAAATATAATAAATTTGCGCCTGTAGCTCAATTGGATAGAGCGCTTGGCTACGGACCAGGAGGTTCTGGGTTCAAATCCTAGCAGGCGCAAAAATTATGGACGTTAATCAAAAAAAATTTTTTTTCTTCTTAATTCTTTTTAATATTATTTTAAGAGTTACTGCATCATATTTTTTTGGAGATACTGAAGTACATATGGAGTGGGGAAGATTAGTTCATAATCTAAATCTCACAGGTGTATTGGGTATAAATGTTGTTTTAAACGAGCATATTGCTTCCCCTGCTTATGCGGTGTCTGGTCAAATAGTTCTACCATCAGTTTTCATGCCGCCGCTATATGCTTATTACATATTTTTGTTGAAATTAATCTCTTTTGATTTACTAAGTCTTATAAATATTTTAATTTTTTCTCAGATTATACTGAGTTGTATCTCCATTTATATTTTTCATAAAATATTATTAAAATTTTTTAAACTTAAGCTTTGTCTAATTTTTTCAACAATTTTTTCCATTTTTCCTCTTTATGTCTATTCTTCAACTCAAGCATCTTCAATTACTTTGCAAGTTTTTTTATTATTATTTTATTTCTTTTACCTTCTTGAATTCCTAGATAAAAAAAAATCAAAGGACTTAATTCTTTTTTCTATAAGCTCTAGTTTATTGATTTTGACTAGAGGAGAATTCTTTTTTTTTCATTTACTTACTCTCATTTATTTTTTTGTGTTTTTAAAATTTAATTTAAAATCATTTTTAATTTCTATAATCATTTCAATTATTTTAATATCGCCATATTTAAAGCGAAATTACGAAAACTTCGATGCTTTTGTTTTAACAAAATCATTTGGATATAATCTTCTAAAAGGCAATAATCCAGACTTAAAAGTAGAAGGAAGTATAAATTTTATAGAAAAAAATTTTAATCAAAAAATGATAAAAATTGAAACAAATAATAAATACGAAATAAAATTAGATAATTTTTATAAAAATGAAGCTTATAATATTATTAAAAAAGATCCAATTATTTATTTAAATCTATATTTTAAGAAAATTCTCTCTTTTTTGTTTTTGGATTTTAAATCTTCTTACTTAAATTATTACAATCCAATTCATATAATTCCAAAAATTATTTTATCAATTTTTAGTTTTATTGGTCTGTTTTTATTTATTAACAAGAAAGGTTTCTTTCAGTTTTTATGTATATTTTATATCAGTAATATTATGATATTTTCAATTTTTTTTATACTCCCAAGGTACAGTCTTATACTTCTTCCAATTCAATTAATATTAACTTTTAAAGTTTTTGAGCTTTTAAGAAGAAAATTCTTTAATTAATTGATTTATAATTTTTTTTGTAGAATATATTTGTTTCCATCTTGGATAATGCTTTTTAAATTTCTTCATATTAGAGATATACCAAATATGGTCTCCAACTCTATTTTCCTTTAAAATATTTTTTTTAATTTTAATGTTAGCTAAAATTTCAACCATAGAAAGTGCCTCTAAAATTGAACAATTAGAAAAACGTCCTCCACCAATATTATAAATTTCTCCTTTTCTCGGTTTTTTATAAAATTCCCAAAAACAATTAACTAAATCTATGCTATGTATATTATCTCTTACTTGTTTACCTTTATATCCAATTAAAGTGTATTTTCTCTTTTTTAAGCAAGTTTTAACAAGGTAGGATAAAAATCCGTGAAGTCTAGCACCAGAGTGATTTGGGCCGGTTATGCATCCTGCTCTAAAACAAGCTGTTTTTAAACCAATATTTTTTCCATATTCTTGAACAATCAAATCAGCATAGGATTTTGAAACACCGAAAAAACTATGAGTGCAATTATCGATAGCCATATTTTCATCAATGCCAGATTTATATTTATGGGTATTTTTAATTTCCCATCTATTTTTTTCTTCAATTAAAGGTAATTTATTTGGATTATCACCATAAACTTTGTTGGTAGACATAAATATAAAAGGTACTTCTGGACAGTGCAATTTAGTTAGCTCTAGTAAATTAAGAGTGCCCCTCGCATTAATTTCAAAGTCAATAAAAGGTTTATTTTTTGCCCAATCATGAGAGGGCTGTGCAGCAGCATGGATTATAACTTTTATTTTTTTTTTATATTTAATAAAAACCTTACTTAAAGCTTGGTAGTTGGTAATATCTAAATTTAAATGTTCGTAACTTTTTAAATCTCCTTTTAGTTTTTTTTTAATCCAAGTGATATCTCCATCTTTACCAAAAAAAAATTTTCTAGCGTTATTATCTATTCCTAAAATATTAAAACCTTTTTTTGAAAAATAATAAGCAGACTCAGATCCAACCAAACCACAAGAACCTGTAATTAATGCTATATTCATTTGAAATATTTTAATATCTTTTTGTTATAAGCTAACCAATAATATATATCTCTTATTATTCGATCTATACTTCTTTTAGGTTTCCATCTATAATTTTTAAATATTTTACTATTATCAGATACATAATAAGGCACATCAAACATAGAAGTTTTTAAAACACTATCAATTTTTATTTTACAAGTTGTTAATTTTTGACATTTAAATGACAAGTCCTTTAATGATATTGAATTTTTCAACCCACCTCCGATATTAAAAGTTTTATTATAAATTTTTTTCATTCTAATCATTTGCAAGTAAATTATCTCACAAACATCATCTATATGTATTACATCTCTGACTTGATTTCCCCTACCACCAAAGCCAATATAGGATAATTTTTTTTTTAAAAAATGCTTGGCAACCCATAAAGAAACAAATCCTTGATCTTGTTTTCCAAACTGCCAAGGACCTGCTATTACTCCAAATCTGTTAATCATAAATCGCGAATTTCTTCTAAAAAACATTTCTTTAATTAATTTTTCCGAAGCGAGTTTTGTAAAACCATAAAGCGAGCTAGCCGACTCGGTCTCAAAACTTTCATTAATTACCTTTTTTATTTTTATAGGTTTTTTCAAATTAGTATTTGGCAAAATTTTTTTTAAATGTTCTATCGAATATACTCTGCTAGAAGATAGAAAAATTAAATTTGAATTATCTTTAATGCATTTTTTTAAAATATTAAAAGTTCCAACTAAATTTGTATTGAAAACTCTGTCCGGATCTTTTCTTGAGGCATCAATTGCTGGTTCTGCACAGCAATCAATAATTAAGTTAAATCTTCCTAATTTTTGAATTTTTTTGTAATCCTCAATATTTATTTTAAAGTTACGTATTTTATTAGTAGTAAGTCTATTTCTATTAATTATTGATCCACTTCTAGATAAATTATCTAATGAAATAATTTTAACTTTTTTTATCTTTTTTTTCAGATAAATAGCAATATTTGACCCAACAAATCCGCATCCTCCTGTAATAAGTATTTTCATTAAGAAATAAATATCTTACTAATAAAGAAAAATAAACAAACTTATGCTATCGATAATAGTGCCAGTAAGAAACGAGTCTCAAAATTTAAAAGGGGTTTTTGAATATTTTTCAAACAATTTAAAAAATATTAATTTTGAAGTTCTCATAATTAATGATTTTAGCAAAGATGATACTTTTCATAAATCTGAAAATCTTTCGAATGATTTTCGAAATTTTCGAGTTTTAAATAATAAAAAAAAGGGATTGGGCGGTGCTATCAATTTAGGTATCATTGAGTCAAAAGGAGAGAATTTAGCTATCGTGATGGCTGACCAATCTGATGATATTAACGACTTATTAAAGTACAATGATATTATGAACTCTGATAACTATGATGCTGTTTTTGGTTCAAGGTTTTTAAAAGAATCTAAAGTTAATGATTATCCCTTTCAAAAATTAATTTTAAATAGGATATTTAACTTATTTGTAAGTTTAATTTTCTGGAATAAATATAATGATTACACAAATGCTTTCAAAATATATAAAAAAAAGAGTTTACTAGAAATTATGCCAATTATATCTGAAAGTTTTAATGTTTTTTTAGAAATTCCTTTAAAAATAATTTCCCGTAACTACAAATATAAGATTATACCAATTAATTGGTTGGGACGGAAAAAAGGCGAGTCTAAGTTTAAAATTAAGGAACTAAGATCAAAATATCTTTTTACTCTAATTTATTGTTTTATTGAAAAAATTTTATTAAATATTAAAAAATGAAAAAACTATTGAATCTTACATTGCAAAAATCAGTTATACTTTTTTTTATAATTGTATTTTTAATTTTATTATTATTTACAATTGTTTTATAGGTAAGCTAAGATTATCAATACAAATCCTAAGAAAATTCTATATATTACAAAATATTTTAAACTAAAGTTTTTAACAAACTTTAAAAAATATTTAATAGTAATTAAAGAGAATATGAATGAAAAAAAAATTGTGACTATATTTAATATCGAAAAACCTATATTTGGTGAATTAATAATCTCTTGTACTCCAAAAATGCTGACTGCTCCTAAAGTTGGAATAGACAATAAAAAAGATATTTTTGCAGAGTCCAACCTGTTGAAATTTAGTAATCTAGCTGCAGTAATCGTAATACCAGATCTACTCACTCCTGGTATTAAAGAAAGAACTTGAAAAACCCCTATTATAATTGCAGATTTGAAAGTGAAGTTATGTTCAATATTATTTTGGAGTTTGTATTTATCACTTATATAAAGCAGAGCTCCAAAAATTAATGTTGCAAAAGCTATTATTTTTATATTTCTAAGTTCATCTATTATATTGTACTTAACTAAAATATAGCCCATAATCATAACAGGTATTGACGAGATAAAGATTTTTAGAAATAATAGTTTATTTTCTACGAAGTTAGAAATTTCTTTATGAAAATAGGTCAGTATTGCGATAAAAGAACCTATATGCAAACTAACATCTATCGATAAACTTTTGACTTCAAAATTTAAATATTCTGAGATTAAAATTAAATGAGAAGAAGAACTTACTGGAATAAATTCAGTAACACCCTGAATAATAGACAGAATCAATATTTCAAACATTAGTTGAGAATTAAATGTTAAGGATGTTCTTTTAATGTCATCACTAAATGCATAGCTGATATGCATAAAAACACGCTAAAATATAAGGAATAATAAAATATAGGTAATAATTATTGACCTTAAATTTCTTTAAATTTTTAAGTTTTTTAACTAGTTTGACGAACTTATGAAAAAAAAAATGCTGCAGTTTGTTGATTTAAAACAAGAAACACCTGAAAAAAGAAGTACGACTAGAAGAAAGCATGACTTCAAAGAAATTTATAATGAATTCATCACTGATAAAGCTAAAGAACAATCAAGCAGGTGTTCTCAGTGCGGTGTTCCTTTTTGTCAGATACACTGCCCTTTAGGAAATAATATTCCTGATTGGCTTAAGCTGACAGCAGAAGGAAGACTTCAAGAAGCATACGAGGTGTCTCAAAGCACTAATAACATGCCGGAAGTATGCGGAAGAATTTGTCCTCAAGATCGTTTATGTGAAGGAAATTGTGTAATTGAGCAATCAGGACACGGCACAGTTACAATAGGTTCTATTGAAAAATATATAAGTGATACTGCCTGGGAAAAAGGTTGGGTTAAACCAATTAAAGTTCAGCGGGAATTAAAGCAATCAGTGGGTATTATTGGCGCCGGACCTGCTGGCATGGCATGCGCAGAAGAATTAAGAAAATCTGGTTATCAAGTTACTATTTACGATAGGTACGATAGACCTGGGGGTCTTTTAATTTATGGAATTCCTAATTTTAAGCTAGAAAAATTTGTAGTCGAGAGGAGAACTAAATTATTGAAAGATAGTGGAATTAAATTTGTACAAAATTTTGAAGTAGGAAAAGATAAGAGTCTTTATGAACTTAAAAAGAAACATGATGCAATTCTAATTGCAACTGGTGTTTACAAAGCGAGAGAAATAGATATTCCAGGTCATAACCTTAAAAATATTTTTCCTGCTATGGATTTTCTTACCGCGTCCAATCGAAAAGGATTAGGTGACAAAGTCAAGTTATTTGATGACGGCACATTAAATGCTGAAGGAAAAGATGTGGTCGTAATTGGTGGAGGTGATACAGCTATGGATTGCGTAAGAACTTCAATAAGACAAAAGGCAAAATCAGTAAAATGTTTATATAGAAGAGATCGGGAAAACATGCCAGGATCTGCCAGAGAAGTTGGTAACGCTATAGAAGAAGGTGTAGAGTTTGTTTGGTTGACTAGTCCAAAGAGTTTCATTGGTAATTCAAAGGTTGAAGCAGTAGAAGTAAGTAAAATGAAACTTGGTGAACCGGACTCTTCAGGAAGAAGAAGGCCTGAAACACAATTTGGATCAGAATATAAACTAAAAGCTGACCTTGTGATAAAATCTTTAGGTTTTGATCCTGAGGATCTACCTAAATTATTCAATGCAAACGAACTTGCTATTTCTCAATGGGGAACAATTAAGATTGATCTTAAAACTATGCAAACAAATTTAGATGGAGTGTTTGCTGCTGGAGACATTGTCAGAGGTGCCTCACTTGTTGTTTGGGCAATTAGGGATGGTAGAGATGCGGCAGTGCAAATTCAAAAATATTTACAAACTAACCTAAATAAAAATAAATCTACTGAAGCAGCATAAATGGACATTTATAAAAAGAATAAAATACTTTTAGAAAAAACACACAATTATAAATCTGAAATGGAGCATGATGCTTGTGGTGTAGGTTTAATCGCTTCTACGAATGGAAAAAAGTCTAGAAAGGTTGTAGAATACGGTATTGAAGCTCTTAAAGCCATTTGGCACAGAGGAGCTGTTGATGCTGATGGTAAATCTGGCGATGGAGCCGGTATACAAATTGAAATTGCGCCAGATTTTTTTAAAGAAAAAATTTTAAATACAGGTCATACGCTTGATGAAGAAAAAAGAATTTGCGTAGGAATGGTTTTTCTTCCAAGAACAGATTATTCAGAGCAAGAAAAATGTAGGGAAATAATAGAATCTGCTTTATTAGAGGGCAATTATTATATCTACGGATGGAGGCAAGTTCCAATAAACCCTAGTGTGCTTGGTAAAACTGCTGATCAAAGTAGACCTGAAATAGCTCAAGTAATGTTTAAAAAGAATGATGATCTAAAAACAAATGATCTCGAGAGGGATTTGTTTACAACTCGAAAAAAAATTGAAAAAGTAGCAAGAGAAAGCCAGCTAAAGGACTTTTATATTTGTTCATTCAGTTCAAGATCAATTGTTTATAAAGGTATGTTCTTAGCAGAGATGCTCTCAGAATTTTATCCTGATCTAAATAATAAAAAATTGACTTCTAGGTTCGCAGTTTTTCACCAAAGATATTCTACTAATACATTTCCAAGTTGGGATCTTGCACAGCCTTTTAGAACTTTAGCGCATAATGGTGAAATAAATACCCTTAAAGGAAATATCAATTGGATGAAAATTCATGAGCAAGACATGTCCAGTTCTTTATTTAAAAATGTAAAAGATTTAAAACCAGTGATTAGAAGTTCATCTGATTCAGGCGCGCTTGATAATGTTTTTGAATTATTGGTTCATTCTGGCAAGCTCGCTCCTTTAATTAAATTAATGATGATACCTGACTCGTGGTCAAAAAGGAGTAAAACTGTCCCAAAAAATCATCAAGATTTATTTAATTTTTTAAATAGCACAATTGAACCTTGGGACGGGCCAGCAGCTATTTGTGCAACTGATGCAAAATGGGTTTTAGCATCCTCAGACAGAAATGGATTAAGACCCTTAAGGTATACAATTACTTCGGACGATCTATTTTTTGTAGGATCTGAAACAGGGATGATAAAAATCCCTGAAGAAAAAATTGTTGAGAAAGGTAAGTTAGGTCCAGGACAAATTATTGCAATTGACCTAAAAAAAGGACAGTTATTTAAAGATAAAGCAATAAAAGATTTATTAGCAAAAGACTATAAAAAATATAATAAACAGATAATTGATCTAGAAAAGAAAATCTCAAGTGAAGATGAAAAACCAAATTTCATTAGCGAAGATTTAAGAAAGAGACAGTACTTATCTGGACTTAGTATTGAAGATTTAGAATTAATCTTACATCCAATGGCCGAGGAGGGAAAAGAGGCTTCAGGTTCAATGGGTGACGACACACCTGTTGCTGTATTGTCGAGTCACTTTAGACCAGTTTCACATTACTTTAGACAAAACTTTAGCCAGGTAACAAACCCACCAATTGACTCCTTAAGAGAAAATAAAGTGATGAGTTTAAAAACTAGATTCGGTAACTTAGGTAATATATTAGATTTTGACAATCTTACCGAGGAGAACATTTACGTTTTAGATAGCCCTGTACTAACCAATTCCCAATTTAAGAAATTTAAAAAATTTTTTTCAAAAAAAACAAAAGAAATAGATTGTACGTTCGATATTTCTTCTTCTTTAAAAGATAGGATAGAAGCGATTAGAGAAGAAGCTGAAACTTCAGTAAGAGAAGGGAGCACATGTATAGTTTTATCAGATAAAAATATTAATAACCAAAAAGCAAGTATTCCAAGTATATTGACAGTTGGGGCAGTACATTCACATTTAGTTAAGCATGGCCTTAGAGGATATTGCTCCTTAAATGTAGAGTGCTCGGACGCTCTAGATACTCATGCCTTCGCTGTTCTAATTGGAGTTGGCGCTACAACAGTAAACCCATATTTAGCTATAGACAGTATTTATCAAAGATTTGAAAAAAAATTATTTGGTAAATCTGACTTTGAAAGCTGTGTCGAAAAATTTAAAAAATCGATTGACGCTGGGTTACTAAAAATTATGTCTAAGATGGGAATATCTGTAATAAGTTCCTATAGAGGTGGTTGTAATTTTGAAGCTGTTGGTCTGAGTAGAGCAATTGTATCAGACTATTTTCCCGGAATGTCCTCAAGAATCTCAGGAATTGGTGTCATTGGAATCGAGAAAAAAATTAAAGAACTTCATGCTAAGTTCAGTGCAAAAAACATTTTTACCTTACCTATAGGGGGACTATATAGATATAGAAAAAGCGGAGAAGATCATCAATACCAAGGAAGATTAATCCACTTACTCCAAAGCGCAGTTGGAAGCGGATCTTATGATCAATATAAAAAATACTCTAATGGAATACATAATCTTCCACCAATAAATATAAGGGATTTATTAGAATTTAAAAAGTCTAAGGATGAAATAAGCATTGAACAAGTTGAACCGCTCGAGGAAATTTTAAAAAGATTTGGAAGCGGAAGCATGTCACATGGAGCTTTATCAGCTGAAGCACACGAGACACTAGCAATGGGCATGAATAGAATTAAAGGAGCCTCATGTAGCGGTGAGGGAGGAGAAGATGCAAAACGATTTAAGGTCCTACCGAATGGAGATAGCGCAAATTCAAGAGTAAAACAAATCGCATCAGCAAGATTTGGTGTTACAGTAGATTACTTAAATAACGCAAATGAAATAGAGATTAAAATTGCTCAAGGTGCAAAACCAGGTGAAGGAGGACAGCTTCCAGGTTTCAAGGTGACAGAGGAAATAGCTAGATTGAGGCATTCAACTCCAGGAGTTACTTTAATTTCTCCTCCTCCTCATCATGATATTTACTCAATTGAAGATTTAGCTCAATTAATTTATGATTTAAAACAAATTAATCCTAAAGCTAGAGTAGGAGTAAAACTAGTCGCCTCTACTGGGATAGGCACAATTGCAGCTGGAGTTGCAAAAGCTAAGGCAGATATTATTTTGATATCTGGTCATTCTGGAGGAACTGGAGCCAGCCCACAAACAAGTATAAAGTATGCAGGAATACCGTGGGAAATGGGTTTAACAGAAGCTAATCAGATCCTTACTTTAAATAATTTAAGACACAATGTTACACTAAGAACTGACGGTGGATTAAAAACAGGAAGAGATGTAGTGATCGCAGCTATGATGGGTGCAGAGGAATACGGTATGGGGACTTCTTCTTTAGTTGCAATGGGATGTATAATGGTAAGACAGTGCCACTCAAACACCTGCCCGGTAGGAGTGTGTAGCCAAGACAAATCACTAAGAGAGAAATTTACTGGTACGCCTGAAAAAGTTGAAAATTTATTTAAATTTGTTGCAACTGAAGTGAGAGAGATCTTAGCCTCATTAGGATTTAAATCAATAAATGAAATTATCGGCCGTACAGACCTACTATCGCAAGTGAATAAGGGTGCCTCAAATTTAGATGATCTAGATCTAAACCCCTTATTGGTTCAAGCAGACCCAGGTGAAAACTTAAGATACTGTAAAGATAATCATATAAACAAAGTTCCTGAAACTTTAGATGAAAAAATATGGTCTGATATTAAAGATAAGATTGATCTCTCAAATAAAAATAATTTTGAATACGATATTGAAAATACATCTAGATCTGTGGGCACTAGACTTTCACACCATGTTTATAAAAAATTTGGTAATGAAAAACTAAAAGATAATACGATAAATATTAAATTAACAGGTTCAGCTGGGCAATCTTTGGGAGCGTTTCTGACGAAGGGTGTAAGCCTTGTAGTAGAGGGCGATTGTAATGATTATGTGGGTAAAGGTTTATCTGGAGGAGAAATAATTGTTAAAATTTCAAATAATAGTAAATTAGTTGCAGATCAAAACACAATTATCGGCAATACAGTTCTATATGGTGCTACCTCAGGGAAACTGTATGCTTCTGGGCAAGCCGGGGAAAGATTTGCAGTGAGAAACTCAGGAAGTTTCGCAATAATAGAAGGTTGTGGCGCTCATGGATGTGAATATATGACTGGAGGAACTGCAATTATATTAGGAGCAGTCGGAGATAATTTTGGAGCTGGCATGACTGGTGGAATGGCTTTTATTTATGATGAAAAAAACGAGTTCGAAAACTTTGCAAATCCTGCTTCAATCATTTGGCAATCAGTAGAAACAGATTATTGGAAAAAATTCTTAGAAGAAAGTATAAAAGATTTTGTGCATAAAACTTCCTCTAAAAAAGCAATAAAAATACTTGAAAATTTTAAAGCTGAGCTCAAAAACTTTAAACAGGTGTGTCCAATAGAAATGCTTGATAAACTAGATAATCCTATTACTTTGAAATCCCTTAGTAAGAAAGTAGGTTAATGAGCAAATTTAAAGTCTTTTGCTTTGGCTTCGGCCAAGTTGCAGAAAGTTTTATCAATAAATTAATTTATGAAAAATTAGACTTTGACTTAAGTATTACCTCTAGAAAAGAAACTCATCTAATAGAGTTTAATAATATAAAAATAAACTCATACCAATTTTCAAACAATAAAATTGATCACTCAATATTAAAGAAGTTAGAGGATGCAAATTATATTTTAATTTCTATTCCACCTATTGATGGAAAAGATATTGTTGCCAACTACCTTGAAACAAATCTAAAAATAAAAACAAATTGTAAATGGATTACTTATTTATCAGCTACAAGTGTGTATGGGGATCACAAAGGAGATTGGGTAAATGAAAATAGTATTACTAAACCATCCTCACCTAACGGGGTAAGTAGATTGCAAGCAGAAAATTCTTGGATAAGCTTATCAAATAAAAAAAAATTTCCATTACAAATTTTTAGATTGGCCGGAATATATTCAAATGAGTTTAATATTTTGAAAAGATTGCAAGCTGGCACGGTACAGATAATAGATAAAAAAAACCATTTTTTTTCAAGAATTCATGTTGAAGATATAGGTAATATTCTATTTAAATCTATTAATAATTTTAAGAATAACGAAATTTATAATATTTGTGATGATAAACCTGCTTCACAGAGTGATGTCGCGGCTTATGGTGCAAAATTACTTGAACTGGAAAAACCAAATCCAATTAAACTCGAGGAAGTTGAAAGTGAAATGTTGAAAAATTTTTATAAAGACTCAAAAAAAGTAGATAATAAAAAAATGAAAAAATTTTTCAAATATAATTTGAAATTTCCCTCATACATTGAAGGACTAGATTACATTTTTAACAATAATATTTAATTCTTTAATAATTTTCTTTATAGACCTCTGATTAGATAAGCTGTGATCACCATTTTTTACAATAACGGCTTTCTTTTTAGCTTTACTAAACATTTTTAAAACATGCTTTGAGAAAATAGTTGGTACCACTTCATCTTTTTGACCATGTATCATTGTTACACTTATATCTAAATTTATTTTTTTATTTAAAATTTTATTTTTTTTTCCATCTTTTATTAATTGTAAAGTAATAGGATATTCATACTCCCCGTTTTTTATTGAAATTTTTCTCTTTTTAATTAGTTCTTTTTTCGTTTTATTAGGAAATTTATTCCACATTAATCTAGTTAAAAATTCTGGTGCTGAACCTATTCCAATAAATCCTTTGATTTGTGATTTAAAATATTTAAAAAGATTTAACGCAATCCAAGCTCCCATACTCGAGCCTATTATTATAAAATTATTTTTCTTAACAATTTTTTTAATGACACTTTTGGCATCACTTGTCCAAATACTTATATTACCTTTTGTAAAAATACCTGACGACTTTCCGTGTCCAGTGTACTCTAAACTTAAAAAACCCAATTTGTTCTTTTTAGTAAATTTTAAAATAGATTGAGGTTTTTCACCTTCTATGTCAGACATAAAACCTGGAAGAAATATTATGTACAACCTCTCTCTAAAATAATTGTCTATATATCTAAGTTTTTTTGTATTTGATATTTTTAGATACTTAAATTTTTTCATATAACGGTAAATTAATTTGTTATTATATATTAACAAGATGACTTCTAAAATAAACGTTTTACAAGTAATTCCAAAACTTGGCTATGGTGGAGCCGAAACAGGCTGTTATGATATAGCGCACTATTTAGCAGAACAAGATTGCGGGTCATTTATAGCTACTTCGGGTGGAGATTTGTTAAAATTTGTAAAAAAAAATAAAGTAGGAATTTTTAAAATTCCAGTTCATTCAAAGAATCCAATATTAATTATCATTAATTCTATAATTATTTCATTTTTAATTATGTTTAAAAAAATTAATATTGTTCATGCTAGAAGTAGAGCTCCTGCATGGTCATGTTATCTTGCTTGTCTTTTAACTAATACAATTTTTGTGACAACTTTTCATGGAACTTATAATTTTAAAAGCAAATTTAAAAAGTTTTATAATAGCGTAATGTTGAGATCAAAATTAACTATTGCTGGATCAAATTTCATATTTGGTCATATCAATGAAAATTATAATGAATACTTAAATAAGAAAAAAAAGCTTAGAGTAATATTTAGAGGTATTAATGTTGATTATTTTAATCAGAAAAATATTTCAATTTTAAAACAAGAAAAATTAAAAAAAGAGTGGGGCCTTGAGTCAAATAAATTTAATATTTTGATGCCAGGAAGATTAACATATTGGAAAGGCCAAGAAAAATTTATTGAAGCGCTTAATATTTTAGTTGAAGATTACCACATTACAAACTTTCAAGCAATTTTACTTGGTTCAGATCAAGGTAGAAAAGTTTATTCAAAAAAACTATTTAGTTTGGTTGAAAGATATAGTCTTACAAGAAAAATAAAATTTATAAATCATTGTAAAGAAATGCCTTTAGCTTACTCGTTAGCGGATGTAGTAATCTCAGCGTCGGTTGAGCCCGAAGCTTTTGGTCGGGTAGCTGTAGAATCACAATCAATGTGTAAACCTATTATTGCAAGTAATATCGGCGGATCTAAAGAAACAGTTTTGAATAAAAAATCTGGGTTTTTGTACAAACATGATGATCCAAGGGAACTTGCTAAATATATAAATACTGTTATTCAATTAAGTCAAGAAGAGTTGAAATTAATGGGAAACGAGGGTAGAAAAAACATAACAAAAAAATTTGATGTTGAAGTAATGTGTAATTCGAATTTAAGAGAATATAAAAAATTATTAAAAAATTAATGCCTCAAATACAACTATTAGACGGTAAAAAAATTTCCTTTGTAAAATCAATTAACGGCTTTGAATTATCAAAAAAAATTAGTAAATCTTTAGATAAGTTAGCTCTTATTATGGAAGTCGATGGAGAGTTAAAAGACTTAAGCCACCAAATTATAAAAGACTCAAAAGTTAGAATCATAACTCACAAGGATAAAGAGGGCCTAGAAGTAATAAGACACGATGCTGCACATATTATGGCTATGGCTGTACAAGAATTATTTCCTGGCACTCAAGTTACTATTGGTCCGGTTATTGAAAATGGATTTTATTATGATTTTGCAAGAAAAGAACCTTTCACTAACGATGATTTAAAAAAAATTGAAAAAAAAATGTCTGAAATAATTGATCGAGATGTAAAAACTAAAAGAGAAGTTTGGAAAAGAGATAAAGCAATAGAGCATTTTAAAAAGATTGGTGAAAAGTATAAAGCAGAGATCATTGAGAGTATTCCCAAAAATGAGGAGTTATCTGTATATCATCATGGCGATACTTGGCACGATTTATGTAGAGGGCCACATTTAGCCTCTTCAGGTAAAATTGGTAAAGCCTTTAAATTAACAAAAGTATCAGGAGCATACTGGAGAGGAGACTCTAATAATGAAATGCTTCAAAGAATTTATGGAACATGTTGGAGTTCAAAAAAAGATTTAGATGATTATCTTCATCGTTTAGAAGAGGCTGAAAAAAGAGATCATAGAAAACTGGGAAAAGAAATGGATCTATTTCATTTTAGAGAAGAAAGTCCTGGCTCAGTCTTTTGGCATGAAAAAGGTTGGTTGCTGTTTCAAAGATTAGTAGAGTATATGAGAATGAAGCAGAGATTAGCCGGGTATAAGGAAATTAATACTCCTGAGCTTTTAGATAAAACTTTATGGGAAAAGTCAGGTCATTGGGAAAAATTTGGTGAGCATATGTTTACCTCTGAAACACCTGATGAAAAAACTTTTGCGGTTAAACCAATGAATTGCCCTGGTTGCGTTCAGGTATTCAATCAAGGATTAAAAAGTTATAGAGATTTACCGCTTAAGCTATCAGAATTTGGAAAAGTTCACAGATATGAACCATCCGGAGCATTACATGGCTTGCTGAGAGTTAGAGCTTTTACTCAAGACGACGCTCACATTTTTTGTACTGAAGATCAAATTACAGAAGAGTCTTTATCGGTCACAAATTTAATTTTAGAAATTTATAAAGATTTGGGATTTGAAGATGTAATTTTAAAATATTCTGACAGACCAGAAAAAAGAGTGGGTGACGATAGCATTTGGGATAAATCTGAGTCTGCATTATTAACTGCTATTAAAAAAACTAAACTCAAATACACAATAAACAAAGGTGAAGGCGCCTTTTATGGACCAAAAATTGAATTTGTATTGAGAGATGCGATTGGCAGAGATTGGCAATGCGGAACTCTTCAAGTAGATCTCAATTTACCAAATAGATTAGGAGCGTTATACGTAGCTAAAGATGGAACAAAAAAAGTACCTGTAATGTTACATAGAGCTTTATTTGGTTCTTTAGAAAGATTTATTGGAATATTGATTGAAAACTATGCTGGTAAATTACCTTTTTGGTTATCTCCAGCACAAGCAGTAGTATGTCCAATAGCAGAGGAGAACAATAATTATGTTAAAAAGTTATTTGAAGATTTGTTCAAAGAAGGTATAAAATGTGAAATGGATTTAAGAAATGAAAAAATTAATTATAAAGTGAGAGAACATTCTCTTGCAAAAATTCCATATATTATAGTCTGCGGAAAAAAAGAAGTTTCTGAAAATACTGTCACTGTTCGACAACTAGGATCAGAAAAACAGCAGGTAATGAAGAGAGAAGATTTTATTAAAAATATGCTAGATTTAAATAAGCTGCCTTTAAACTAAGTGTCAAGCTCGAAGCCAAATTATTTTCAGAGAAGAACAAAGCCTCAAGGTCCGAGAGCGAACGAACGTATAAGAGCTCTAGATGTTCAGGTCATTGGTAGTGACGGAGCGAATATGGGAGTTATACCTTTAAAAAAAGCAATAGAGTTAGCTAAGCAAGAGGAATTAGATTTAATTGAAATATCTCCAAACACAAATCCTCCAGTTTGTAAAATTATGGATATAGGAAAGTATAAATATGATTTACAAAAAAAAGCTAATCAAGCTAAGAAAAAACAAAAAACTGTTTCACTAAAAGAAATCAAATTGAGACCAGGCACTGAAACCCATGACTATAATTTTAAAATTAAAAATGCGAAGAAATTTATTGGCAAAGGAGATAAAGTAAAATTTACAGTGAAATTCAAAGGGCGTGAGATGCAACATACTCAATTAGGCAAGGAATTGATGAATAAAATTATAGAAGAAACTAAAGATATAGCTAAAGTTGAAAGCCATCCTAAATTCGAGGGCAAACAAATGGTTATGATCATTCAACCCATCTAAATCAATAATATTAGCGACTTGCTATGACAGGATATTGATTATATAAGACCGGAATATTTATGCCAAAACTTAAAACAAAAAGCTCAGCAAAAAAAAGATTTAGATTTACAGCTAAAGGTAAGATTAAAATGCCACAAGCTGGGAAAAGACACGGTATGATTAAGAGAACAAATTCTCAAATTAGAAAGCAAAGAGGTACTACGATCATGACAAAACAGGATTCAAAAATTGTAAAATCGTATATGCCATATGATTTAAGGGGATAACATGGCTAGAACTAAACGTGGAGTTGTAAACAGAGCAAAACACAAAAAAGTTTTAAAATCTGTAAAAGGTCAATTCGGAAGACGTAAAAATACTATTAGAATAGCTCGTCAAGCTATGGAAAAAGCAATGCAATATGCTTACAGAGACAGAAAAACTAAAAAAAGAGAATTCAGATCTCTATGGATACAAAGAATCAATGCTGGGGTGAGGGCCGAAGGATTGAGTTATGCGAAATTTATCAACGGTTTAGCTAAATCAAAAATAAAATTAGATAGAAAAGTTTTAGCTGAATTAGCCTACAACAATCCAGAAGTCTTCAAATCAGTAGTAAAAAAGGTTCAATCCTCCCTTGGATAAAAGGGTCTTTGATTTAACACAAACTTTAATATAAAAAATCAATTACCTAATGAGTGATTTGGAAAAAATAAATTCTATTTTTAACGCTAAAATCGACTCTGTTAAAAACAAAGAAGATTTACAAAATTTAAAAACAGAGTTTTTTGGAAAAAATGGACAAATTACACAGCAATTCAAAATGCTAGGAACCCTGGAACCTGAAAAGAGAAAAGACTTTGCTTCAAATTTAAATAAGATCAAAGATGATTTGTCTAAACAGATTGAACAGAAAAGCTTTGAAGTAGAGAATGCAGAAATTAACAATAAATTAAAAAATGAAAAAGTTGATGTAACTTTACCAATCCGAACATATCAGCAAGGAAAAATACATCCTGTTTCTCAAGTTATAGATGAAATTTCCTCTATTTTTTCTGAAATTGGTTTTACTGTTGCAGAAGGTCCAGATGTTGAAACTGAATATAATAATTTTACAGCATTAAATACACCTGAAAATCATCCAGCAAGGGATATGCATGACACTTTTTATTTAGAAAAAAATAAAAAACTTCTTTTAAGGACGCACACTTCTCCAGTGCAAATCAGAGCAATGCTTGAAGGAAAACCTCCATTTAAAATAATTGTTCCTGGTAGAACTTACAGATGCGATAGTGATCAAACTCATGCTCCGATGTTTCATCAATTAGAAGGTCTTCATATTGATAAAAATATTACCATGGGGCATCTGAAAGGTTGTTTAGATTATTTTATTAAAGAATTTTTCGAGGTCAAAAATGTTAAAATGAGATTTAGACCTAGTCACTTTCCATTTACTGAACCATCTGCAGAAGTAGATATAGGATATAGAATTGAGAATGAAAAAATTGTAATTGGAGAAGGCGATAAATGGTTAGAAATTTTAGGTTGTGGTATGGTTCATCCAAATGTTCTGAAAAATGCAAAAGTTGACTCAAAAAAATATCAAGGGTTTGCGTTCGGAATGGGTATTGATCGATTGGCGATGTTAAAATATGGAATCAACGATTTAAGAGCTTTTTTTGAGACAGATTATAGATGGTTAAGTCATTTTGGTTTTGATCCTTTAGATGTGCCAACTAACTATAGAGGGTTAAGCAAATGATTATTACTCTTCCATGGTTAAAAGAACATTTGAAAACTAATGCTAACGAAAACGAAATTATAAACAAACTCACTAACATTGGCCTTGAGGTTGAAAGTATAAAAGAAAACCCAGGAGAGCTAAGTGAATTTAAAATAGCTAAAATTATCAAAGCTGAGAAACATCCTAACGCAGATAAATTAAAAGTGTGTGATGTAAACATTGGTGGAAAAGAAACTTTAAAAGTTGTATGTGGGGCACCTAACGCTAGAGACGGTCTTTTGACAATTTATGCCCCGCCAGGAGCTACAATACCTAAAACAAAGTTCCAATTAAAAATTGCCAAAATAAGGGGAGTTGAATCGCGGGGCATGTTGTGTTCTGAAAGCGAACTAAATTTATCAGATGAAAGTGATGGAATAATAGAATTAAATGTTAAGGAAAAGGAAATAGGAAAAAGTTACTTTAAGACCAAATCAGAAAAAGCAATCGATATTTCAATTACACCAAATAGACCAGACTGTTTAGGCATAAGAGGCATAGCAAGAGATTTATCCTCTACTGGAGTAGGTAAATTAATAACCTTAAAAAGAAAAAAAATAAAACAAAGTGCTAAGCATCACGTTAAGATCTCAATAACTAAAGATAAGCATCAAGGATGTCTAATATTTGGAAGCTGCTATATCAAAAATATAGTTAATAAAGAGAGTCCAGAGTGGTTAAAAAATAAACTTCATGCTCTTGGTTTAAAACCAATATCTGCTGTTGTAGACATAACTAATTATGTGATGTTTGATTTGAATCGCCCGTTACATGCTTACGACGCAGATAAAATTGATAGAGAAATTATTGTGAGAGACTCAAAAGAAGGAGAAGAGTTTGAAGCATTAGATAATAAAAAATATAAACTTAAAAAAGGTATGTGCGTTATTACTGATAAGTCTGGTGTTTTGGGCCTCGGTGGAATTATCGGAGGGACAAAGACTTCGACTGAATTTGATACTAAAAATATTTTACTTGAATCTGCATATTTTCTACCAACCTCCATTAGACAAACGTCTCGAGAGTTAGCAATTAACACTGACGCAAAATATAGATTTGAGAGAGGTATTGATCCTAACTCTGTGCTGGAGGGACTACAATTTGCTACTGATTTAATATTAAAGATATGTGGAGGGGAAGCTAGCAAGTTTAAGATTATTGGAAAAAATTTTCAAAAAAATAAAATTATAAATTTTGAAATCGATAATTTCGAAAATTTGATTGGTATACCAATATCTATTAATGAGTCACAAAAAATTTTGGTTTCATTAGGTTTCAGATGTAAAAAAGGTAAAAAAAATCTTAAAGTAGAAGTTCCTTCATGGAGACCAGATATTAATCAGGATGTAGACATAATTGAGGAACTTATTAGAATTAAAGGTTTCAAAAATATAAAATTAGTAGCCCCTGAAAGAATTAGAGAAAATGAAACTTTAAATTTTAGACAAAAGCTATTCCATTTGTCACAAAGATCTCTTGCATCTAAAGGATTTCTTGAGTCAGTAACCTGGTCATTTACTGACTCTAAAATTGATAGTCAATTTTCAAAAGATGAAAAAGAAATTACAATTTTAAACCCTATTTCATCTGATCTTGATGTTTTGAGAAGATCAATTTTTTCAAATCTTTCATTCTATTTAAAAAAAAATCAAGATAGAGGTTATGAAGATGTGTCCTTATTTGAAATAGGTCCGGTGTTTTTTGGAAAAAATCCCGGAGAGCAACAAATTGTAGTTGGCGCTCTGAAGTCCGGTAAAGTAAACAGAAAAAGTTGGATTGAAAAGGAGAGAAACATAGATGTATTTGATATCAAAAGTGACGTAGTCAAAACTTTAATTGAACTTGGAGTATCCGAGAAAGATCTTTTTATAAGCGATAATACAAAACAGTGCTACCATCCAGGAAGATCTGGTTCAATAAATTTAAAATCAGAAAAAGGTCCACACCTTGCTTACTTTGGAGAATTACACCCTGCTATTATAAAAAAATTGGATTTTAAAGAGCCTAATGTTTATGGTTTAGAAATTTTTTTAAAAAATATACCTGAGCCTAATAAAAAAAATAGACTAATCAAAAAAAGTTTTCAACCATCAGATTTCCAAAAATCTCAAAGAGATTTTGCATTCCTAATTGATAAAATTTTCAAAATAGGTTTATTAGAAAAAATTATTAAAGAGATTGATACATCTATAATCCAAGACGTAAAAACTTTTGACGTTTACGAAGGGGAGAATATACCAAAAGATAAAAAATCGGTAGCAATTAATGTAACATTACAATCGACAATTAAGACTTTGAGTGAAAAAGATTTAGACCAGATTAGCAATAAAATTATTGATGTAGTGAAAGAAAAAACAGGCGCTACAATTAGGTCCTAATGACAGATACAAAAAGAATACGTAATTTTTCTATAATTGCGCATATTGATCATGGTAAATCTACAATTGCAGACAGAATTATCCATAAATGTGGAGGTCTAACAGATCGTGAAATGAAGCAGCAAGTTTTAGACTCAATGGAAATAGAAAGAGAAAGAGGTATTACAATTAAAGCTCAAACAGTTAAATTAAATTACAAATCTAAAGACGGTAAGTATTATAGATTAAATATCATCGATACTCCAGGACACGTAGATTTTGGTTATGAGGTCAGTAGATCTTTATCTGCGTGTGAAGGATCACTTTTAATAGTAGATAGCACTCAAGGTGTTGAGGCACAGACACTAGCAAATGTCTATCAAGCACTAGAAATTAATCATGAAGTCATACCTATTTTAAATAAGATCGATCTACCTGCATCTGATATAGAAAAAACAAAAAAAGAAATTGAAGATGTAGTTGGTATTGAAACTACAAATGCGATTCCTTGTTCTGGAAAAACTGGTGAAGGTATAGATGATATTTTAGAAGCGATTATAAATAAATTACCAGCTCCAAAAGGTATACCTAGTGAAAAACTTAAATGTTTATTGGTTGATAGTTGGTACGATAGTTACTTAGGCGTTGTCATTTTGGTACGTATAATCGACGGTAAATTAAAAAAAGGCATGAGGATAAAACTTATGTCCAATAATCAAGAACATATAATCGAAAAGGTGGGAGTGTTTACTCCAAAACCAAATGATACAGAAGAGCTAAATTCAGGAGAAATAGGATACATAATTACAGGCATTAAATCCCTTTCAGAAACTAAAGTAGGAGACACAATATGTGATGCTAATAATCCTATTAATGATCCTTTACCGGGGTTTAAGCCGAGTAAGCCAGTTGTATTTTGTGGTTTGTTTCCAGTCGATAGCTCAGAATACCAAAAATTAAAAGATGGTTTAGCCAAACTTAAATTGAATGATGCGAGTTTTTCATACGAACCAGAGTCTTCAAGTGCATTAGGTCTTGGGTTTAGATGTGGTTTTTTAGGTCTTTTACATCTTGAGATAATCACAGAAAGGCTCGAGAGAGAATTTGATGTAAGCTTAATAACAACTACCCCAGGGGTGATTTATAAAGTTCACACAACAACAAGAAAAATTTTGGATTTACAAAATCCTACAAACATGCCAGATCCTTCACAAATTCAAAAAATTGAGGAACCATGGATAAGATCAACTATCATTACTCCAGATGAGTATTTAGGTTCAATAATTAAGATTTGCCAAGATAAAAGAGGAGTTCAAACTAATTTAGCTTACTCTGGAAGCAGAGCAGTATTATCATATGATTTACCACTTAATGAAGTTGTATTTGATTTTAATGATAGGTTAAAATCTGTTTCTAGTGGTTATGCAAGTTTTGATTATGAAATTTCTGGATACAGAGAGGGTGATCTGGTCAAACTAGGAATTTTAGTAAACTCAGAACCTGTTGATGCTTTGGCAATGATTATTCATAAAGATTTTGCTCAAAAAACTGGCAGACAAGTATGTGAAAAGTTAAAAGATTTAATTCCAAGACATAACTTTATGATACCAGTGCAAGCAGCTATTGGTGGGAAAATTGTAGCTAGGGAATCCATTAAAGGATTTAAAAAAGATGTATTAACAAAAATACATGGTGGTGGAGCAACAGATAGAAAGAGAAAGCTCCTAGAAAAACAAAAAAAAGGTAAGGCTAGATCAAAACAGTTTGGAAAAGTAGAGATACCGCAAGAAGCATTTATTGGAGTTTTAAAAATAAATAAAGACACTTAATGAAAAAAAAATTATTTATTTTCACTAATGAAAGTATTTTTTTACAAGAAGATAAATTTTTTTGTGATAATATTGATCTTAAATCTAGCCCCGAAGGATTAAATAAAAAATTTGAAGTAAATCTTTTTGGCAGAAAATCTTACAAGAAAAGAGCACATGAGATAAAATTAAAAAAATTAAAAATTTTCTCTAATATATTTTCTTATTTATCTGAAGTAATAAGATCTGCAAAAATTGAGAATACAAAATTTTTAGTTATCTCTATTTCTCCTTATACTTTTTTAATATGTCTATTTCTTAGGCTTTATGGAAAAACTCCAATTGTCTATTTAAGAAGTGATGGCTATGGAGAATATAAAGCCATTCTTGGGAATACCGGTAAACTTGTTTACCATTTAATGTTTAATATGATCTCATTAATTTCTAACTTAATAAGTTGTAGAAATTACATTTTAAGAGGCAAGAAAGGTAAAGTTGTTCATCCATCTCAACTTGATTCTGTTTGGCTTAGAAAGCCAAAGATTCAAGAAGTTAAAAATTCTAAACTTCTGTATGTTGGTAGGATAAGAGTAGAAAAAGGCATTTTCTCATTGGCTTCTCTAATTAAAAACAAGCGTGATATCTCTTTAACAATAGTAGGAGCTGAAAAAAATACCTCTTATAAAATTAATCAAAGCAATATAAATATTCAATTAACGCAAAGTAATAAAGTAAGGCTCATAAAATATTATGATGATCATGATATATTTGTTTTACCGTCATTTACAGAGGGACACCCTATGGTTCTATTAGAGGCATTAGCTAGAAGAAGACCGGTAATCATTTTTAAGGAAATTGAACATGTAATTGGAGATAAAAAAGGTATTTTTGTTGCTAAGCGAAATTTTATTAATTTTTTTGGAGTACTTAATCATATTAAAAAAAATTATAAAAAAATTCAAAAAGATATGATGAAAAATAAATTACCCACTAATAAAGAGTTTATCGAAGAATTTGTAAAAGCAATCGATGATTGCTAATTGGAGAGGTGGCCGAGTGGTTGAAGGCGCACGCTTGGAAAGCGTGTAAACGGGAAACCGTTTCGAGGGTTCGAATCCCTCTCTCTCCGCCATTTTTTTAAAATATTGTACAACTATTACTTTTTTAAAATAGAATAAATATTATAAGTACAATATTCCTCAAATATTTTTACTTTACGAAGTAAATCAAATAAAAAAGCAAGTGGATGGTCCGAAAAATTTGTTTTAAAGTATGTGACTTTAAATTTTGACTTTTCAAATATTCGAATATAATCTTTAAATGAATATTTACTTAATCCCAAATCTTCAATTTTAAAAAAATTTTTTTTGTATTTTTTATTTAACCTATTAATTAATATTTTTTCAGGTATAATTATATGAAACCAAGGCAAGTATGCTTCCGTCCTACCATGATCTCCATTATAAAAATTATATAAAGGTCCGAAACCCACAAATGCTTTACCATCTTTTTTAAGAATTTGATGAAATTTCTCTAATATTTTATCTAGATTTAATGTGTGTTCAAAAGTATCTTTAGTAACTATGTAATCAATATCTTTAAATTTATCTGTTTTTAGTAAATCTATTACCTCAAATTCCACCTTATCTTTAAGGACTGGAAAGTTTTGATCTAAATTTCCTTTAGCGAAACTTATTAAATCAATGTTTAAATCAATACCGATTACTTTTTTAGCTCCTAAAGCTGCAATTTCTAAAGCTAAAGAACCATGACCACATCCAAAATCAAGTACTTTTTTATTATTAAAGTCTGGTTTTGTGCCAAGTCTTCTCCAAAATTTTTTATTCTCAATTTTTCCGTAATCAAAATATTTAATATCATCTAATTTCATTGTATAACTCCAATTATCATATCCACATGCAACTATAAAGTGTCTTAATTTAAATCCTCGAATCAATTAAATTTAACTAAGGGCAGTGGAGGGAGACTGAAGCTGCCTTTGCTTTTATAGTCTTTTGATTCCAATTACCTTTAAATTAGCAGTCCGTTCAATTTTGTTTATTGTTTGATTTATATTCATTACAACTGTCTTTTTCATTGGACCATAAGCATGAATAAGCTTTTTATTTGAAATAGCTAAAGCGACGTGACCTTTCCAATATATAATATCATTTTTTTTAATATTTTTTAATTTTATATTTTTTTTAAAGTATTTAACTTGATCTTTTGCATCTCTTGGACAGAATTTGTTACTAAAATTCAAAAATATCTGTATCAAAGCTGAGCAATCAATTCCTTTAAAAGATTTACCACCCCATTTATATCTTATATTTTTGAAAATATTTATTTTTTTAAAAGGATTTTTTTCTACATGTGAAATTAGCTTTACATCATTTTTATTAATCCAACCTTTAGAAAACTTTAAAAATTTATTTTTCTTCCCCAAGGCTTTTATTTTTGAGCCAAAAGGTATTATATTTATTTTTTTCTTATTGTTAGGAAATTTGTAAACTATTGCTTTCAAAACACTTACTTTATGACTTGGTTTTAAAAATTTTGAAAAATTTTTATTTTGAACGTAACCTCTATAGCCGTCTTCTTTGATTTTGATTTTAAGCCATCTACTAGTTTTTTTAAATATTGAAAAACTCTCACCAAAAATCATTTGAGTAACAATTTCTGATTTACTTGAAGGTTTCTTATAAAGATTTACGATTGAAAAGTTGTTTGTTAGGTACTTAGTCATTCAACTTAAGTTTATCTTTAATCATATAAAGAAATATAAGTGAAGGAATTACCATCACTGCTGTGATTATAAAGAATATACCCCAATCACCGTTTAACCAATCAACCAAAGCACCTGATGATGCAGCTAAAGTGGTTCTTCCTGCTGTACCAATTGATGCAAGAAGAGCGTATTGTGTTGCTGTATAAGTTCTGTCAACTAACATAGAAATAAAGGCTACAAACGCTACAGTCGCAAAGGCTGCAGCCATATCATCAAAAATTACTGCTATTGCAAATAACAATTCTGACTTTCCATACCATGCTAACAAGGAAAATAACAAGTTTGTCGAAGCCATTAATATGCCAGAGACGAACATAGCTTTAATTACTCCTGAGCGTATCGCAAATAAACCTCCTAATAAAGTGAAGATTACAGTAGTAACCCAACCTAAACCTTTAGAATAAAGCGCGATGTCAGATTTTGTAAAACCAATTTCTTTGTAAAAAATTACTGACATCCTACCTAAAAATGCCTCACCTATTTTGAAAAGAAATACAAAGCCAAGAATTACTAAAGCAATATTAAAACCATTTTTTTTAAAAAAACTAATTACAGGACCAATTACCGTTCCTGTTAACCATGCAACAATTTTAGTGACAACGTTAGAAGATCCTAACTTTTCTTCAATCATTTTATCAGTAAGTCTTTGACTTTCTTTTCTGTTAGTAGGCTGAGGTTCATTCACGAATAAAAGTGCGATATTGCATGCAATTATAATTATTCCTAATACTAAAAATGTTGTTTGCCAGTAGTTTTCAAAGCCAGCTTGTTGAAAAAATTCAGCTGAATGTAAGGCAATTGCACCCCCTAATTTATATCCTGTCCACCATCCAACAACCGCCATAGCAGCTCCAGCCTGCATTGATTTTCCTTCATGCTCACCAATTTGTTCAATTCTTAATGCGTCGACTGTAATATCCTGAGTAGCAGAGGCGATAGCAATCATAAGGCCAATGCTTATGACTAAAGCCAAGTTTGCAGTAGGATTGATAAGACTCCAGCAAACTAAACTGACTAAAATTATTGTTTGCATCGTAATTATCCAACCTCGCCTATGGCCAACTTTTTCAGTAAGCCACGGAATTCTTATTCTGTCTATTATAGGTGCCCACAAATAATTAAATGCGTAAACTGCAAAAATTAAACCTGCCCATCCAATAGTACTTCTGCTTAGTCCTTCCTCTTTTAACCAAAGACTTAAACTACTTCCGATTAATACCCACGGAAAACCACTTATCGCTCCTAAAAGTAAAATTTTGATCATTCTCTTATCAAAGTAAACTTTGAAAGTTTCCGAGAGTGATTGTTTCTTTATTATTTCCATTATTTAATTCTTCCAAAATGAGGGAAAAAATAGAACTAAAACTGCAAAAAGCTCCAGTCTTCCCAACAACATTCCAAAAGATAATATCCATTTCGAGAGGTCAGGTATATCCTTATAATTACCATTTGGACCAATCATATCCCCAAGACCTGGACCAACATTTGAAATTGAACTCGCAGCTCCTGAAATTGATGTAATAAAATCTAATCCACTTATCGAAAGCAATAAAGAGATCATAAAAAAAATAAATAAAAAGGAAAATATAAAAATAATTACTGAGTGAATAAAGTTGTCAGAAATTTTTTGATTGTTATATTTTGTAATTATTACACTATTAGGAGAAATGAGTTTTTTAACTTGATTTTTTAAAAATATTAGAAGCATTTGAAGTCTAAATATTTTTATACCACATGCTGTAGATCCCGCACATCCACCTATAAACATTAAAAATAAGAAAAAAATTAGAGAAAATTTACCCCATAGACTAAAATCGTCGGTAACATATCCTGTTCCAGATAATATTGAAATTACATTAAAGGAGGAAATTCTAATTTTATCAAAAATATTACTCTCATAATTTATAAAAATTAAATAAAAAAACATTATAGTAATTGATATTGCTAATAAATAAATTAACCCTTTAATTTGCACATCTTCAAAAAAAACTTTTCTATTTCCTCGGGCAAATTTTAAATATGATATGAAAGGAATACTTCCCAAAATTATAAAAACACTTGCAATTATCTCAATATATGAACTTTTAAAAAAACCAATTGAATCATTATGAGTTGAAAAACCACCAGTAGCAATAGTTGTCATGGCGTGACTAACACTATCAAATATTGTCATACCGAACACCCAATAAAAAAAACCACATAGAAACGTTAAAATAAAATAGGTGGATATTATTGTTGCTGCTACTTCTATAGTTCTGGGTAAAATTTTTTCTGTACTATCTGGTCCCTCCATTTTGAATAATTGCATTCCGCCAACTTTTAATAGGGGTAAAATTGTAATAGCCATTACAATTATTCCTATTCCTCCTAACCATTGCATAATAGCTCTCCATAAAAGAATACTTTTTGGGGTGTTATCTAAATTTGAAATAATCGTAGCGCCAGTGGTTGTAATACCTGACATACTTTCAAAAAATGCTTCACTGAAACTAAATTCTTGTGTCGCAAGCACAAAAGGTAAACTTCCAAATAAAGCAACCATCAACCAAGCTAATGAGGAAAACAAAAAAGTTTGTCTCAAATTTAATTTGAATTCCTTTTCTAAATTAGCAAGCACAAATAGAATTCCTATAAAAATTGTTACAAAAGACGCACCAATAAAACTATGGCTTTTCTCATCAAAAATAATTTGAAGAGAGTAGGGCGCTAACATAGCGATGCCCAAAACTATTAATAATACGCCAATTAAAAAAAATACAGTTTTGTTAGTAGCCATAAAAATTAAGATTATTTAAATAGATCTAAAATTCAACTTAATATAATGCAATAAACTCTGTATTTTGCACAGAAAATTTAATAAACCTTACTTATGCTTGATAACAACTTGATACAAACTACTTCATCTTGGCCCTTTGTAGAAATAAGAAAACTTTTAAAAGAAAGAAAAGAATTAATAAAAAAAAAGAAAAAGATTACCTTTCAGACAGGTTACGGTCCAAGTGGGTTACCGCACATCGGTACATTTGGCGAGGTGGCAAGAACTACAATGATGATAAATGCTTTAAACCACATTATGGAAATAGAAAACGAGCTAATTACATTTTCTGATGACATGGATGGATTAAGAAAAGTTCCCGATAACATACCCAACAATGAAATTTTAAAAAAAAACTTAGGTTTACCCCTCACATCTATACCAGACCCCTTCAAAAAATTTAAAAGTTTTGGTGAACACAATAATGAGATGCTAAAAGAATTTTTAAACAAATTTAAATTTAAATTTATTTTTAAAAGCTCCACTAAGAATTATAAAGAGGGAATTTTTAACAACTCCCTCATTCGTGTTTTAGAAAAGTATGAAGATATCATGAACATTATTTTACCTACTTTGAGAGAGGAGAGACGCAAGACATATTGCCCGTTCCTACCCATTTGCCCAAAGACTGGAAAAGTACTTGAGATCCCGTTAGTGAGCATTGATAAAAAAAAAGGCAAAGTAGTATTTGATAATGAGGGTAAAAAAATTGAAACTGACATTCTTAATGGAAATTGTAAACTACAATGGAAAGTAGACTGGGCTATGCGTTGGTTTACATTTGATGTAGATTTTGAAATGTACGGTAAAGATTTAGCTGAGAGTGCAATTTTATCTAATAAAATTTGTCGGATCCTTGGTAAAAATCCACCTAACGGTTTTGCTTACGAACTTTTTTTAGATGAAAAAGGTGAAAAGATTTCTAAGTCCAAAGGCAACGGCATCTCTATAGATCAGTGGTTAAGATATGCTTCTCCAGAAAGTTTAGCTCTATATATGTATCCCAATCCAAAAAGAGCAAAAAAACTTTATTCTGAGGTGGTACCTAAAACAGTAGATGAGTATCTTGAAAATATTGAAAAATATCCATCTCAAAAATTAAAGGATCAAATACTAAATCCTGTTTGGCATATACATAATGGCAAGCCACCTAATGAAAAAATTGTTATGCCATTTTCTATGCTATTGAATTTAGTTGGATCAAGCAATGCTGATACCAAAGATATTCTTTGGAAATTTATAAAAAGATTTCATAAAGAAATAAATCCAAAAGAGAATAAAATACTTGACGATCTAACCCAATATGCAATTAATTATTTTAAAGATAAAGTTGAGCCTAATAAAAAGTTCAAGAGACCAAACGCTGAAGAAAAAAAAGCTTTGAAAAATTTAGTTAACAAATTGAAGCAGATAAATCAATCATTAACGCCAGAGGAAATACAAACCCACGTATACACAGTTGGTAAAGAAAATGGATATGAAAAAAACCTCAGAGATTGGTTTAAACTTATTTACGAAGTTGTTTTTGGTGAGGAGAATGGTCCTAGAATGGGATTTTTTATAAGTTTTTTTGGACTTAAAGAAACAATTGATTTAATAAGTAATAAAATAAAATAATGTTCTCAATATTCAAACCGTATATTTTTTCTTTGGACCCAGAGGTAGCACATGATTTAGCAATTCAGTCCCTTAAACTAAACATTTTGCCAAAAAGTTTTTTTTCTGTTGAAGATGAGCATTTTTTGGAAACTAAGTTGTTAAATGAAAAAATACCAAATCCAATTGGTCTTGCAGCAGGGTTTGACAAAAGTGCTGAAGTATATAATTCTTTATTTAAACTAGGTTATGGGTTTGTTGAAGTTGGCACTATAACGCCAAAAAGACAATTGGGAAATCCTAAACCTAGAATTTTTAGATTGGAAAAAGATCAAGCACTAATTAATCGACTTGGCTTTAATAATCATGGTTCTGAAATAGTTTCTAGAAGAATATCTAGTAATTCACCAAATGGTTTTTTAGGAGTGAATATTGGTCCTAATAAAGATACATTGAACAAAGAGGAGGATTATTACTTATGTTTATCTAGGCTTTCATCATTTGCAGGTTATTTGACTATAAACATTTCCTCACCTAATACTGAAGGTCTCAGAGATTTTCATGATCAAAAAGCACTTGAAAAGCTTTTATCAGGAGTCAATAAAATCAAAGAAGATAAAAAAATTTTTAAACCTGTCGTATTAAAACTTTCACCCGATATAAATTTTAGTGAAATAAGCAGAATTATTGAATTAATAATAAAATATAAAATCCGAGGAATAATAATTTCTAATACAACCGATAGCAATCGGGATAAATTAAATGATTTACAAAAAGATGAGAAAGGTGGGTTGTCAGGTAAACCCTTAAGAGATGTTTCAACAAATTTGATCAAAAAATTTTATAAAGAAACTAAGGGTAAAATTGAAATTATAGGCGTAGGAGGAGTAGATTCAGGCCATTCAGCTTTTGAGAAAATTTGCGCGGGAGCAAACGCGGTACAATTATATACTGGAATGGTATATAAAGGCCCAGGAGTAGTCAAAAATATGAAAAAGGAGTTAATTTCAATATTAAAAAAAGAAAATCTTAAAAGTATTAATGAAGCTATCGGAATTAATGCTTGACCAGTCTTAACACTATACTTATATAGCTTTAGGAAAAAATTTATGTCTAAAAGATGCGAACTTACCGGAATATCTCCTTTGAAAGGTCACAACGTAAGTCATGCTAAAAACAAGACTAAGCGAAGATTTCTCCCAAATTTAAAAAAAGTCACTTTTAGAAGCGATGTGTTAAAAAAAGATATTAAATTAAATGTTGCAAATGCAGCTTTAAGAACTGTTGATTTCAAAGGTGGTTTAGATAAATTTTTAAAGTCAACAAAAAGCAACAAATTGTCAAAAAAAGTCAAAAAAATAAAAGCTTCTATTTCAGCAAAATTATAATATGAACTTGTATTACAAACTATCAATACTGATGGGTGTAGTAGTAGTAATTTCAAACTATTTAGTTCAATTTCCTGTACAACAATTTGGTTTGGATGAAATTTTAACCTACGGTGCTTTTAGTTATCCAATAACATTTTTGATAACCGATTTAGCTAATCGAGCCTATGGAAAAGTTGTTGCTAGAAAAATTGTTTATATTGGGTTTGTAATTGGGATACTTTTGACTTTATTTGTTTCTACAAATTTCGAAGATACAATTTCAATAAGGATTGCAGCAGGATCAGGCATAGCATTTTTTGTGGCTCAAAATTTAGATGTTCAGGTGTTTGATAGATTGAGAAAAAAAAGCTGGTTTGTTGCCCCACTTACATCTTCTCTATTTGGATCGATAATAGACACGTTCTTATTTTTTTCCATAGCGTTTTATTCAACCGGCATACCATGGATTACTCTCGCCTTTGGAGATCTAGCTGTAAAACTATTAATTTCTCTTGTAATGTTAATACCGTTTAGACTTTTGCTTAATAAAATTAAAGATTATTCAGAAAATTCAGACACAAGAATTCAATCTTAGTGTAAATTTTTTAGATTTTTTTTTACGAATAATTCAGTTAATTGATTAATCATAACATCACCTAAGTCTTGAACATCTGTAATTTTTACTGCTCTTTTATAATACCGTGTTACATCATGGCCAATTCCAATTGCTAAGAGTTCGATATTTGATTTATTCTCTATCCACTTTACAGTGTCTTTTAAATTTGTCTCTAAGTAGTCACTCGTATTTGTTGAAAGAGTGGAGTCATCCACTGGCGCACCATCTGAAATTACCATCAAAATTTTTCTCTCTTCTTTTCTTTTGCTCATTTTATTAAAAGCCCACTTAAGTGCTTCACCATCAATATTTTCTTTTAATAATCCTTCCTTAAGCATTAAACCCATATTATTTTTAGATTGTCTCCAAGGACTATCTGCAGATTTATAAACAATGTGCCTTAAATCATTTAACCTACCTGGAGAAATGGGTTTTTCATTTTTCATCCATTTTTCTCGAGAGGACCCTCCTTTCCAATGTTTTGTGGTAAATCCTAATATTTCAACTTTGACCATACATCTTTCCAAAGTTCTAGATAAGATGTCCGCACAAATTGCGGCCACCGAAATTGGTTTACCTCTCATAGAACCTGAGTTATCAATCAATATTGTCACCAAAGTGTCCTTAAATTCGATGTCTTTTTCTTTTTTAAATGATAAGGAATTAAATGGATCCATTATAATTCTAGGAAGTTTTGATGTATCTAACATGCCCTCTTCCAAGTCAAAGTTCCATGATCTGTTTTGTTTGGCCAATAACTTCCTTTGTAATTTATTTGCTAATTTCGCAATAAAATTCTTAAGTTGCAATAATTGTTGGTCTAAATTTTTCCTAAGTCTTAAAAGTTCTTCAGCGCTCTCAAGTTCTTCAGCTTTAATAATTTCATCAAACTCTTCAGTGTAAAACTTATACTTTAGATCTCCTAAATGAGAGATTCCTTTTTTTCTTAAATCTGGTCTGGAACTGCTTTCAACTTCTTTTTCCTCATCAGCTTCGTCAGACTCTTTTGCCTCGTTTTCCAAATCAGGCACCCCTGCATCAATAGACATTTCCTCATTTTTTTCTTCTTTTTGTTTTGCTGTTTTTTCCTGATTTTGAGGCTTAGACTGATTATCTTTCCTTTCATTTTCCTCATTTTTTTTTTCTTCATCATCAATATTTTCATCTAAACTCATTTGTGATAACAGCTCAGCAATAAGAGAATTAAATTTTTCTTGTTCAAAAGTTAAGTCTTTTAAAAGATTAATTTTATTGTTGAGTTGTTGATCCAAATCCTTTTTAAATGATTTAAGTTTTTTGTCAATTTGGGTATCATTTTTGTAATCTAAAAATTTAATTCTCAAATAATTTTCAAAAGACTCAACTATTTTATCTTCACTGTGTTTAAGATCTAATCCTGAAATTCTTTTTTTATAAAATTTTTCTATGTTATTTTTAACACCTTTAAAATAATTTGATCCAATTTTTTCACATCTTATCTTCTCCGAAATATAATAAAGTTTTTTTGAAATATTTCCTGAAGGCTCATATTCTTTTAAAGTTTTGGTATTTGAAAATCTTAATCTTAATGATTTAGAGTCAGCTAATGCTCTGATTTGCTCAAAATTCATGTTACTTTTAATGCCTTCTAATTCTGGAAGACTTATGGAATTTTTACTTGATTTTAAATCTTTATTTCCAAAAAAAACTTCAATTTTTTTAGAATTAGAGATTGATTTTACTGTCGAAGTAATTGCAGCTTTAAAACTTTCTATTAATTCTTTTTTAATTTCTTTATTATTATTCACTTTATAATAATACGTTTACAGAAGACTCTGGTAGATCCTCGCCAAAACATCTTTGATAATATTCAGAAATTATTTTCTTTTCTAATTCATCACATTTATTCAAAAAAGTAATCCTAAATGCATATCCTTTATCTTTAAAAATTTCTGTGTTTTCAGCCCAGTGCAGAATTGTTCTAGGACTCATTACTGTAGATATATCTCCATTTATAAAGCCTTTTCTAGTTAAGTCAGCTACCTTGATCATATTTGAAAGTAATTCTTTTCCTTCCCTATTATTGAAACTTTTATTTTTTGCTAAAATTATTTCAAATTCTTTTTCAAAAGGTAAATAGTTTAAAGTAGTTACAATATTCCATCTATCCATTTGACCTTGATTTATTTGCTGAGTGCCATGATAAAGTCCAGTAGTGTCACCAAGTCCGACAGTATTCGTAGTTGCAAATATTCTGAAGAAATCATGTTGTTCTAGAATTTTATTTTTATCTAAAAGAGTAAAATTTCCATCACTTTCAAGAACTCTTTGGATTACAAACATTACATCAGGTCGTCCTGCATCGTATTCATCAAATACTAAAGCTATGGGGTTTTGAATTGACCAGGGTAAAATACCCTCTTTGAATTCTGTTACTTGTTTCCCGTCTTTTAAAACAATCGCGTCTTTACCGATTAAATCTATTCTACTAATATGACTATCTAAGTTCACTCTAATACATGGCCAGTTTAATCTTGCAGCAACTTGTTCTATGTGTGTAGATTTTCCTGTACCATGATAGCCTTGAATTAAAGTTCTCTTATTATAAGAAAAACCAGCCAGAATTGCTAAGGTCGTATCTTTATCAAATTTATAATTAGGGTCAACTTTGGGCACATAATCATTTTTTTTTGAAAATGCACTTACCCTCATATCACTATCAAAACCAAAAGTTTGTTTGACTGATAATTTAATATCTGGTTTTTGTAATAATTGCCCTGAACTCATTTCTTCCCTAAAGTTTTTTTAAGCTGGCTATATGCCAAAGTAATTTTTTTTAATTTTTCTTCAAATTTTTTACTACCACCGTTTTTATCAGGATGGAACTTTTTTACAAGTTCTTTAAACTTTAAGTGTATTTGTTCCCATTTTACATCATCAGCAAGTTCCATAACTTGAAGAGCGTCCTTATCTGTTTGAGAAATTTTAGTCTTTTTAAAATCTTTATAGTTTGAGCTATTAAAAATGTTTAACTTGTCTTCTAGCGCATTGTTCCAGAGAATATTAAAAAAATTATCTGATGAGCCAAATTTTTTTGTTGCTTTGTGCCAAGTTAGATCAGACTTTATAAAATACTCAATTTCCTGATTATTCATATTTTCAAAATAATTCCAATTTTTGTTAAAAATTTTGATATGTTCTAGACAAAGAAGTCTATATTTTTTGCTATTGTCTTTTTCAATAGGTGCTTTGTACAATCCAAGCTCTTTACAATTTTCCCAGTCACATATAATTTTCATATTTTAATTCTATATAGTAAAATTAAAAAAATGAAAAATTATTTAGATGAAATTGAAGAAAAATTGAAAAAAAATATTAAATTAGAAAATATTGAAATTATTGATAATTCACATTTACATAGGAAGCATAAATTTTACAGACCTGGTAGATATCATCTTAAATTAAATATAAAATCTTTATATTTAAATTCTATTTCAAAAATTAATGCTCATAAAATAATTATGAAAGTATTAAAAGCAGATTTTGAAACAAAAATTCATGCGTTAGAAATTAATATTGAGAAATAAATCTACTTAATTTTTTTAAATTATTAGAGGATATTTTGTTAGAATTTGGTCTTGTTGTTTTTCCAATTTTTTTTAATAAAATAAAATTAATTCTTTCATCATCATTTTTTTTATCATTTTTTAAAAAAGGAATTAAACTTTTAATCTCATTAGCTTTAGTAAATTTTTTAAAAGTATAAGATAAATTATTTTCTCTATAAATTTGCTCTATTTCTCTAAGAACTTTAATATGACAGACTTTTTTTACAACTGAAAGTTTTGTAGCTAATATCATTCCAGACAAAACAGCTTCTCCGTGGGTAACTTTTTTTGAGTAATTATTTTTGACTTCAATAGCATGTGCAAATGTGTGGCCAAAGTTAAGTACCATTCTTAAACCTTTTTCGTTTACATCCTTATTGACATAAAACATTTTTATTTGGCAGCTTTTTTTTATAGCGAAAATTAATTCTTTCGGTCTTTTTAAAAAGATATTATTTGTATTTTTTTTTAACCATTTAAAAAATTTTAAGTCATTAATAATAGCATGTTTTAAAATTTCGGCATAACCACATGTGACCTCTTTCTTAGGTAAAGATTTGATAAAATCTGTATCTGCAATAACCAATTTAGGTTGATAAAAAGACCCAATTAAATTTTTTCCATGGATTGAGTTAACACCAGTTTTACCACCAATAGCAGAGTCTACTTGAGCAAGTAAAGTAGTTGGAACATTTATGAAATTAATGCCTCTTTTAAAAATACTCGCTATGAAACCAACCACATCTCCTGTAATTCCTCCACCAACGCTTATAATTAAATCTGAACGATTTAAATTTTTTCTAGATAAGATATTTAAATAATTTTCAACAGAATTTAAAGATTTCGACTTTTCACTAGCGACAAAATTAAGAAAGAACAATTTATATCCTTTTAATAAGTGTTTTAAAACTGATTTAAATTTTTTAGGTACATTTTTGTCGATTACTATAACAATCTTATTTGTTCTAGGACATAATCTTTTTATCTCTTGGGATATCAAATTAAGAATATTTTTTCCGATTATAACTGAATAAGATTTTTTCTTATCTTTAAAATTAATTTTTTGACTTTTCATAAATTTTTAAAATTTTTTCTACAATTATATCTGTTTTTAAAAAATCACACTTAATTCTGAAATCGGACTGACTATAAATTTTCTTACGCTCTAAGTAAATTTTATTGACTGTTGATTTTATATCTTTTTTAAATAAAAGAGGCCTTTTTTTTGATTTAGCAAGTCTTCTGCTTAGCTCTAATATGTTAATATCTAACCAAAAACTCATAGCTGAATTTTTGACAGACTTACGAATCATACTATTCAAAAATGCACCTCCACCTAGAGAAATAACTAAATTTTTTTTTTTTAATACTCTGAGACTTAAATCATTTTCAACTTTTCTAAAATAGTTTTCACTTTTATCTTTAAAAATTTGATTAATTGAATACCCCTCTCTCTTTTCAATTAATTTATCCACGTCAACAAACTCACACGAAAGTCTTTCTGCTAGTCTTTTTCCAACTGTAGTTTTGCCAACCCCCATCATTCCAGTTAAAACAAGGTTTTTTTTCAATTTTATTACCGATTTTGAATTTGATTTTTCATAATAATGTCTTATTTATTGAGTTTAAATAAATTCAAAAAGTATGCAACTTAAATACAACAGACAACCAAGTTTAGGAAATTCCATTATTAAAATTGTAGTAAAACTTACACTCTTAATTATTTTTCTAATAGTGGCAATATTTCTTATCGAAAAAATTAATTTTCCAAGTCCAAATAAAAATTACGACATAGATATTACCGATGATATCAAAAAGCTATAACTTTCTTTTAGGCTTATTTACTGTAATTTTTCTTTCTCTCCCCTCCATTGGAGAGGAGGAAATTGATATTTGGAAAAATAAAAAAATTGAAGTTAATGAGAGACAAGAAAATCCAGATGTATCAAAAAATGATAATCAAATAATTTTTAAAGAAAATCAGAAGGTTAAACCTTCTCAATTAATAAAAATAGAAGATGGTCTTACAGTGTCAACGAGAGAAACAAAAGTATTTGGAATTTACGATCCACAAGATTTCAATTTTAATTTAAATATGTGGTCTTCTACTAAAGCTGAAGATGTCAGAGCAAGTTTAAAAAGAATAAAAAAAATTAATTTATCTAAAACTTCTAATGAAATTTTAGAAAATATATTATTATCTTTCTCTTATCCTCCTATGGGAATGGGTAATAAAGAATTCGTTGATCTTAAAATAAACTGGATGATAGAAAATAATCGCAACGACTTAATTGAAAATTTTTTAAAACAAAACCAAGAGTTTGACGGAAAAAGTAAAGCTGTTCAGTTTCTTGTTGATGAAAATATCTCAGAAGCAAATATTCAAAAGGGTTGTGAAAAAATTAAATTTATAGATAGTACAATTAAAGACTCCTATTTAGAAAAATTTAAGATTTATTGTCTTGTTTTTAATAACAAAAATTCTCAAGCTCAGCTTTTACTAGATTTATTAAGAGAGCAAAAGCAATCCGATCAATTTTTTGATGATAAAATAAATTTTTTACTTGGTATCTCAGATAAAACTATTAATAAAATTAATGAAGAAAATTTACTAAATTTTTATTTATCTAGCGTGACAATTAAAGATTTTAAATATACTCCTACGAAAAAAACTAAAAAAGAAATATGGAGATTTTTAAATGCTGCCAACCTAATAAAATTAGAGGATTTAAATGACAAAAAAAGAATTATTGAGCTCGAGATCGCTGCTGATAATGGTCAGGTAGATCAAAAAATTATTTTTGATATCTATAGGCAAATTAAGTTTAATCTTAATACTTTAATCAATGCAAAAAACTTATATCAAACTCTAGAACCGATTGATGCAAGATCCCTTATATATCAGAAGTATCTATTATCTGAAAATATTAATTTAAAGGTCGAATATTTATTTTTACTTGAGGAGCTTTTTAAAAAAGACAATTTACAAAACATATATTCAAAATATTTGAGCGAAAGTTTGAAAAAAATAGGGTTAAAAAATATTCCAAAAGATTACCAAGAAATAGCCAAAAAAAAAATTTTAATATATGAAGAAGGTAGTGTAGGAAAAGTAAAATATAATGATAAAATTCTTCATCAATCTAAAATAATTAAATTTTATCTTGAAAATGAGGAGCAAAAAAAAGTACAAAAAGATATTGATAAAATATTTAAAAAGATAAGTAAAAATAAAAAATATTTTTATTCAGCTAAAGATTTAGCTTTAGTTGATGCTTTAAAAAAAGATGGTTTTATTATTCCAGAAAACTTCAAACAAGCAGAGCTTTCATCTAAATACGACGTGCCAAAAAATCTGATACAATTAATTCGAGGAAATCAAGACGCTTTTTTAGCATTAAAAATAGTAGAAATAATTGGCGAAGATGAACCGCATCAATTGGATCCTGAAACAATATACTTTATAACTAACCTACTTAATCAAATAGATTTAATTAATATAAGAAATAAGTTCTTAGTTTCAGCTCTACCGCAAAGAGTTTAATTAGATTATACTAAGTCTTAATGTCAAAAAAAAAAATTGTAATTGAACCTAATCCAATTTTAAGAAAAAAAAGCAATATTTTAGAAAAAGTCGACGGAGAATTAAGAAAACTTATGGATGACATGTTGGAGACTATGTATGATGCTCCAGGAATTGGTTTAGCAGCTGTTCAAATTGGAGTGTTAAAAAGAGTTATAGTTATCGACATTGCAAAAGGAGATGAAAAAAAAAATCCCTTATTTTTAGTAAATCCTGAAATAACATTTAGATCGAGTAAAACTTCTACTTATGAGGAGGGCTGCTTATCTCTACCAAGTCATTTCGCTGAAGTTGAAAGACCAGCAGAGTGTCATCTAAATTTTATAGATTATAACGGAAAAAAAAAAGATTTAAAAGCCAGTGGTCTTTTAGCAACTTGTATTCAACATGAGGTCGATCATTTGGACGGAATTCTTTTCATTGATCATATTTCAAAGCTGAAAAGAGATATGATTATTAAAAAATTAATAAAAAGCAAAAAAGAACTCGACAAAGTAATTTTGTAAAAATGGGATTAAATTTAATTTTTATGGGCACTCCTGAATTTGCTGTTCCTATTTTAAAATCTTTACAAGAATCAGAACATCAAATACTATCTGTTTATACGCAACCCCCAAAAAAAAGCAATAGGGGACAACAGCTGAATCTCTCTCCAGTTCATCAATTTTCAAATAAAGTTAAAATTATTGTCCGTTCACCTAAGTCGCTTAACAATCAGGAAGAAATAAATTTTTTTAAAAAAATTAACCCTGATATTGTTGTAGTAGTAGCTTACGGAAAAATTATACCTCAACAATTATTGACTCTTAAAAATATAAAATTTCTAAACATTCACGCTTCTCTACTTCCTAGATGGAGGGGAGCAGCACCTATTCAAAGAGCAATTATGGAACGCGATGACGAAACAGGTATTTCAATCATGCAAATAGTTTCAGAGCTAGACGCTGGACCTTACATGTTACAGGAAAAAATAAAAATAGACAAAAAAGATAATTATATTTCTCTCTCAAAAAAACTTTGCAATCTAGGGTCGAAATTAATTCTAAAATCTTTAAACTTAATAGAGCAAAATAAACACAAATTTGTTGAGCAAAATAAAAATAATATTTTATATGCAAAAAAAATTGATAAAAAAGAGTCAGAAATTGATTGGAGTTTACCGGCCGATAATATAATTGCAAAAATTAATGGACTAAATCCTTTTCCTGGGGTTTGGTTTTCTCATAAAGGTACAAGATTAAAAATTATTGAGGCGATTGAAGTTGATCGAAGTGGAAAGATCGGGGAAGTTTTGGATAATAATTTAACGGTAGCATGTAAGCAAAAAGCAATAAGAGTTTTATTAATTCAAAAAGAAGGAAAAAAAATCTTAAAAGTAAAAGATTTTTTAGCTGGATACAAAATACAAATTGGTGAAAAATTAGTTTGAAATATAATTATCAAATAATTATTGAATATTTAGGTAAAAACTTAATCGGCTGGCAAATTCAAAAAAAAGGGCAATCGATTCAAGGTATAGTTCAAAGAGCTATATCTAAAGCTATAAAAAAAAAAATTAAATTAATTGGTTCTGGACGAACAGATGCAGGTGTAAACGCTGAAGGGCAAAGTGCAAATTTTTTTTGTAAGAATGAAATTAAAGATCATTTTAAATTTTTATCTTCCGTAAACTTTTTCTTAAAAAAATATCAAATTTCAGTTATTGCTTTGAAAAAAAGAAATAGCTTATTTCACGCAAGACATAGTGCAAAAAAAAGACTTTATGAATATATAATTATTAATAGATTAGCAAAACTCTCTATTGATCAAGACAGATCATGGTTAATTAAAAAAAAACTTAATATTAAAAAAATGAAAAAGGCTTTAAGATATTTTACTGGAACACATAATTTCTCTGCTTTAAGATCATCTTCTTGTTCAGCTAAAAGTCCGATCAGAACGATTACTCATGCAGGTTTAAAAATTGTAAACGATAAAATTACGATTAGCTTTGAGTCCGAGTCTTTTCTGCAGAAACAAGTAAGATCAATGGTAGGATGTTTAAAGTATGTTGGTGAAAATAAGTGGAAACCAGACAAAATTAAAAAAATTATAAAATCAAAAAAAAGAGATGAATGTGCCCCTCCGGCACCTCCGGAAGGATTGTATTTAAAAAAAGTTTTTTATTAAGAACTTATTAATTTCAAGTATTTTAGACTTATTTTTTTCCAACTCAATGATTTCGATAATTCAAGGGATTTTTGAGAAAATTTATTACTTTTAATTTTGTTAGATTTTAGTTCGTATATTGCTTTATGTAATTCATTGTTATTTTTAAAACTTAATACACTGCTCCCGAAATTTTCTGACACCCTTTTAGAGCATATAACTGGTAATCCGTAAGACATATAAGTTAAAACTTTCACTTGCACACCAGTTGCTATTTTTAAATTCGCCAAACCACAAATAGAATTTTTAACATATTTTGAAATATCTTTTTTTAAACCAAGAACCTCAACTTCAGGCCTACCCAAAAGAAGAAATTTTTTTAATTTATTAACATTTCCTATAATACTGAACTTGATTTGAGGAATTTTTTTTTTTAATAATGGTAAATCATTTTTTATAAAATCTTTGCAAGCTAAAAAATTAGGAAGATAATCAAGATTGCCAACAAATAAAATTCTAAAATTATCCTTAGAAAACTTATATTTATTTTTTACGATATCTACGCATTCATCAATTTGATGTATTTTACCTTTTATTTTTGAATAAATTTTATTAACCTCATTTTTTGAAAATAAAGTAACTTTATCAAAGTTGGAAAAAATTTTTGTTTCAGTTTTTTTTACTAAAATGCTCTCTAATAGATATATATATTTTAAAGGATTTAGAATATTTAAGTAATTGAATGTTTGTAAGTAATTTTCAGAGTATAAATCTCCTATTTCGATGATAGTCTTACCTGTAAAATTTTTTGGCAAATATTGACTTGATCTGATGTGATAAAAAAACAAGCAATCATATTGGTAGGCATTCTCTTTTAAATATTCTTTCATCTCTCTTGAATAAAACAGTCCAAATTGAATTGGCTCAAATTTTAAAAGCGATACAAGGCAGTAAAAAATTTTCAAAAAAAAATTAGAGTCTTTAAAAAATAATATTTTTCTATTTTTAGTTTTTAAATCACCATTTTTTTTTAAACATACAATATCTAAATTATATTTCTTTTTTAGAAAACTAATAATTTTTAAAGATCTAATTACATCACCCGAGTATCTTCCTGAAAACGGGTTTCTGGTAGCTACAAATAAAATTTTTTTCATCTTTTACTCTTCTTAATCCGCCATCTTGAACCCTCTCGAACAATAAAACCTGCACAATTCTTTGAACGACATTTGCAAGGATAATTTTTAAAGTCCTCATCATAACTAAAACCGTAATCGTAAGAAAGCTCATCACCTTTTTTTATATTTTTCATGGCATAAACCCAAATTTTTAGACCTTTACCAAAAACTTCACAATTAGGATTACAAGAATGATTGATCAATCTAGCAGTATTAAATTTAAAATCTCCGTCAAGATCAAAACGTTTGTTTAAATTGAATAGATAAATTGCTTTACCATTGTCAAATTTTGGATCTTCAGCACTTTTTTTAACGGAAATAATTTTACCTTTATATTCTATAATTTTTGTGCCTTTTTTAATGTTACAATTAGCATAAAGACCATTCTTATCAATTTTTGATTTTTTTATTTTGTATAGTCTCACTTAAAATATTCTACCAAAATATTGTTATATATTTTTGTAAGCTTTTTTAAATCTGATAAGGAAACACATTCATCTACTCTATGCATAGTTTTATTTACTAACCCAAACTCGAGGCAAGGAGAAATTTTTTTTATAAATCTTGCATCCGAAGTACCTCCTGTTGTAGAAAATTTTGGATTAATTTTTGTTATTTTTTTTATAATTTTTTTTGCCATAAATGTTGTTTTTCCAGGTTTTGTTAAAAAAGCTTCTCCGTTTGCAATAAAATTAATTTTATATTTACATTTATTTTTTTTACTAATTTGTCTAACAATCAAGTTAATTTTTTTCATGAGCGATGAAGAAGTGTGTAAATTATTATATCTTATATTAAACTGAGCTCTAGCTCTTGCAGGTATAATATTATGAGCTTTATTATCTACATTTATGGAAGTAAATTCCAAATTAGAGGGTTGAAAATTTTTGTTACCTTTATCTAACTTTTTTTCTTTAAGTTTTTTACATATAGCAACTAGAGTATTTATTGGATTATTTGAAAGGTGTGGATATGCAATATGCCCTTGAGTGCCAGAAATTTCAATTTTTCCTGACAAACTTCCTCTTCTTCCAATTTTTATCATTTCTCCAAGTTTATTTGGATTAGTTGGCTCGCCCACAATACAAAAATCAATTTTTTCTTTTTTTCTCTTAAGGTAATCTACAACTTTCTTAGTACCATTTATTGCATATCCCTCTTCATCACCTGTAATTAAAAAACTTATTGATCCATTAAAATTATTGTTCTTAATTAAAAATTTACTTACTGCTGCAGCAAAGCAAGCAATTGAACTCTTCATATCATTAGCGCCTCTTCCAATTAAATGATTATTTTTAATTGCTGGTTTGAACGGATTAACAGTCCAATCTTTAAGATTTCCTGGAGGAACAACATCAGTATGACCGGCGTAGCATAGGTTTGGTCCTTTTTTACCTATTCTTGCATATAGGTTTTTTATTGGCTTGCTTCCTTTACCTTTAAATTCTAAAATTTTGCAATTAAAGCCTAATTTTTTTAATTTGTTACTTAGAAATTTTATTGCTCCTGCATCTTTAGGAGTAATACTTTGGAATCTTATTAGATCTTTAGATAATTGTACTTCGTTTATTATAGTCATTAATCTCTAAGTAAGTCATTTATAGAGGTTTTGCTTCTAGTTTTCTCATCAACTTTTTTAACTATAACTGCGCAGTACAATGAGGGTCCATCAGGTTTAGATTTGTTAGGTAAGCTTCCGGGAACCACAACCGAATATGCAGGAACTTTGCCATAATGTATTTCTCCAGAGTTTCTATCTATTATTTTCGTAGATGCACCAATGTAAACACCCATTGATAACACAGCACCTTCCTCAACTAAAACCCCTTCAGCTATTTCAGATCTAGCACCAATAAAACAATTATCTTCAATTATAACAGGACCAGCTTGAAGCGGTTCTAGCACACCACCTATACCTGCACCACCAGAAATATGGCAATTTTTTCCAACCTGGGCACATGAGCCAACGGATGCCCAAGTGTCAATCATTGTGCCTTCATCTACATAAGCTCCAAGATTTACAAAACTAGGCATTAAAACAACATTTTTAGCAATGTATGCACCCTTTCTTACAACTCCATTAGGGACATGACGATATCCAGCTTTTTTCCAATCTTTCTCTTTCCATTTAACCGTTTTGCCAGGAACTTTATCATACCAAGTAGTATAAGGACCTTTCATCATTGCCATTTTATTTATTCTAAAACTCAACAAAATAGCTTTTTTAATCCATTGATTTACAACCCAACTTCCACTTAGTTTATTTGCTACCCTGATTTTTCCATTATCAACTAAATTAATAGTTTCATTAATAGCTTTTATTAGTTTTTTATCTGACTTTGGACCTACTTTTTCTTTTTTTTCAAAACTTTCGTTTATAATCTTTTCTAGCTTATCGTAATTCATTAATCTCCTTTAAAAATTTTGTTAAATTTTCAGTCTTATAATTAATAAAATCTGAGTCTGAATATTTTGCTGCCCAAGGCTCATTATTTTTAATCCAAACAGTTTTCATTCCCAATTCATATGCTGGCTTTAAATTTCTTGCAATATCTTCAAAGAATATACAATATTGTGGCTCAATTTTGTAATTTTCCACTAATTTTTTGTAAGGCTCTTTTGAAGGCTTTGGAATAAATTCACAATCTCTTATGTCAAAAATTCCGTCAAAAAGCTTATCTATTCCAATTCTTTTCGTAACATTTAGAGCATGGGCTTTAGAGCCATTAGTAAAAATTATTTTTTTTCCATCTAATTTCTTAATTTCTTCCTCTAAATCCTTATTTTGATCTAAAAAACTAAGATCTACATCATGAACAAACTCTAAAAACTCATCAGCATCAATTTTATGGTTCTTAATCATTCCGTTTAGAGTTGTATTATATTCTTGAAAATAGTTTTTTTGGATTTTCCTAGCTTCCTCAAGACTAACGCTTAGTTTTTCAGATATAAATTTTGACATTTTTTTATCTACTTGGTCAAAAACTTTAGTAGCTCCATCGTAAAGCGTATTATCTAAATCAAATAACCAAAATTTTATATTTTTTAAGTCTTTCATTCTCTAATTAACGTTCCAGATCCCTTATCAGAAAAAATTTCATGCAACACTGAGTGAGGTTTTCTTCCGTCGAGAATTACCACACCCCTTACTCCATTTTGGACAGCATTAACACAATTTTCTATTTTAGGAATCATTCCACCTTGAACGACTTTCCATTTAATGAGATTTTCAAGATCAAAAGGTTTAATTTCTGATATTAACTTTTTCTGATCATCGTATACACCTTCTACATTAGTCATTAATATTAATCTTCTTGATTTAAGTTTTTTTGCGATCGCACTTGCTGCAGTATCGCCATTAATATTATATGTTTGATTATGTTCTCCTAAACCTAAGGGAGCTATAATTGGAATTTTGTTTTCATTAAGTGCGTTTTGAATTAAGTTATCATTTATTTTGTTTGGAATTCCAACGAAACCAAGTTCCTCTTTCTCGGGCTCAACTTCAATTACATTTTCAGTTTTAGTGTGAAACGAGGCTGCTTCAGAGCCTAACTTCTTCAGAGAATTTACTATATCTTTATTAAAATCAATTAATACTTTCTCTACAGTATCAATAATATTTTTATCTGTAACTCTTAAGCCATTAATAAATTTTGATACAATTTTTTTCTTATCTAACTCTCTTTTAATTCTTGGACCACCGCCATGAACTACAATTATAGATAAACCTAATCTATTAAGTACATTAATATCAGATATGAAATTATTAAAAACGTTTCTGTCTATAAGAACGTTTCCTCCATATTTAATTACTATTTTTTCTTTTTCGTATTTTTTTACATATTTCTGGACAATATTTATATCTGGAGCTTTATCAGGCCAAAATTTTTTTATCTCGTCTAGAGAAATATTTTTTGACATTTAATTCGTTTTCACAGTCGTTTTTTTAACAATTACGTATTGCTGAGCGATTGTAAGAATATTATTTATCGTCCAATAAACAACTAAACCTGAGGGAAAAGAAGCGAGTATGATTGTTAAAAATAAGGGGAAGAATGCAAAAATTTTTGCTTGAATTGGATCAGCTGGTGCTGGATTTAATTTTTGTTGAACCCACATTGAGGCTCCCATTAAAATTGGCCAAATTCCGATTATCATAAACCCTGGGGGATCCCAAGGAATTAAGCCAAACAAATTAAATAACGAAGTTGGATCTTGAGCTGACAAATCTTTTATCCAACCGAAGAATGGTTGGTGTCTCATTTCTAGAGAAATAAAGAGCATCTTATATATTGCAAAAAAGAAAGGTATTTGAATCAATACAGGTAAACATCCAGACGCAGGATTAATCTTTTCTTTTCTGTACAGAGCCATCATCTCTTGCTGTAATTTCACTTTATCATCTTTATGTAGCTCCTTAAGTCTCATCATTTCTGGCTGAACCGCTTTCATTTTTGCCATTGATCTGAATGAGAAATTAGCTAGAGGGAAGAAAATTAGTCTTATAGCTACTGTTAATAGAACGATAGCTGTTCCAAAATTTCCAGAAATCTTAAATAAATAATCTATTACAAAAAATAGTGGTTTAGTGAAGAAATAGAACCAACCCCAATCAATAACTAAGTCGAACTTTTTAATATTTTGGTTTGCTGCATATCCATCAATCGTCTCAACCTCTTTAGCAGCAACAAATAATCTTAATTCATTTATCCCAGAAGATGATTTGTTAATAGTTGTGGGTTTATTAATTATGTAATTTGCTTTAAATCCATCTTCATAAACAAAAGTTGATTTAAAATTTTTACCCGTTTCTGGGACGAAAGCAGTCATCCAGTATTTATCAGTAATTCCAAGCCAACCTTCTTTAGACTCTCTCACAATCTTTTTCTCTAGAATATCGTCATAATCATCTTCTTTTAACTCATCATCAAACACTCCAATGAAACCTTCATGTTGAATATAGAAATTTTGAATATCATCTGGAATTTTATTTCTTGTCATTTGAGCGTAAGGAAACAAATCTATCGATGTATTAGAATTATTTTTTACCTTTTGAAATATCTTGAACAAATATTTATCATCTAATTCAATCCTTTTTTCAAAAATCACTCCTTCTTCATTATTCCACTGTAAAATAACTGGGGATGTATTACTTAAAATATTATTACCATTAACTCTCCACACAGAGTCTTTAGTTGGGACCTTGATTTTGTTTCCAATACTTGTCCATCCTGTTTCTATATAAAAACCATTTTCAGTATTAGATGGATTTAAAAAAATAATATTTTTTCTGTCTTCAACTTTCTGTTTATGCTTTTTAAAAGATATATCGTCAATTAAGGCGCCCTTTAAATTAATTGACCCTGATATACTTTCGTTTTCAATTTTTACTCTCTTACTATTATTAATAGACTCTTCTCTTGTTAGTTTTTTAACTATTTGTGGCTGGGTAATTGAAGGAGCGATAGAGTTTTGCTCAACATTTTTTTCAACTTTTTGATTATTCTTTTGATCAGAAGGTTTTCTGGGTGTTTCGAAAAAGGCTCCCCAGAACAGTAAAACAGACATTGAAAGGGCTATAGCCACAAAAACATTTTTGTTATCCATTTTTACTTTCCTTTTTATTATTGCCTGGAACGAAATCTAAACCCTCGCCTCCTCCTAATTTTTTAATTGGATGACATTTTAAAATTCTCTTTGACCCTAATTTTAAACCTTTAATAAGACCTTGGGTCTCTAAAGCCTCAATAAAATATTCTGAACAAGTTGGTAAAAATCTACATCTATTTCCCAATAGTGGCGAAATAAAATATTGATAAATTTTAATTATAAAAATTAGAATTTTTGTCATTTTATTTTTTTAATTTGCTAAAACTTTTCTCCATTAATGGCAAAAGCACATCTTGTTTTTGAGCATAAGCATTAGACTTACCGAAAACTATATAAGTGTAATCCTTATTAATTGCACCTCTTTTTTTTAATAATTTTTGAACAATTGCTTTTAATTTTCTTCTAATTTTGTTTCTTTTGACCGCATTTCCAATTTTTTTTTTCATAACAAAACTTATAAGTAGATTAGCTGTGTGCTTTGGCTTAAAAAAATTTTTAGCTGCAAATATAGAAAAATATTCAGTATGAATTTTTTTTTCCCTAAGTGCTTTTTTGAACTGGTTGCTCTTTTTTAAACTTTCAAGCTTGACCATCTATTTTAGGTAGATAGAACTTTTCTTCCTTTAGCTCGTCTACGAGCTATAAGTTGCCTTCCAGTTTTAGTGGCCATTCTAGCTCTAAAACCATGTCTTCTTTTTCTTACTAGATTGCTTGGTTGATAAGTTCTTTTCATAAATATTTTTAGGTATATATTTTAAATGATCTCTATTGTACAGGTTAATTATGAGTAAAAATATAAAGATTATTTTAGGTTCAATCTACTTAATAATTCTAATCGTCTTTTTATATTTTTTATTTTCCAAATTTGATATTTCTCGTATTAATGATTTTTCGTACTACAAGAATATTCAGATGAATATAGACAATATTGTTGGAAAAAATTTATATTTTAATTTAATCGTCTTTTTTATTTTTTCAGCGTTTTGGGTAATGTTGTTAGGATTTGGCTCTCCTATACTCATATTATCTGGAATTATATTTGGTAAATGGATAGGTACTTTTATTTCTTTAATTTCAATATCTGTCGGGTCTTTGTGTCTATATATCATTGGTAGCTATTTTTTTTCAAATCTCATTAATAAGATACTGAAAAATAAATTTACAAAATTTATTGAACGTTTTCAAAAAAATGAGTTTTATTATTTTCTTGCTTTTAGGACAGCAGGAGGACTTGGAATTCCATTTGGATTACAAAACTTACTTCCAGTAATCTTTAAAATTAAAAATCATAATTATTTTTTTGCTAGCTTTATTGGTTTTATACCACATTTTTTTATATGGAATTCAATAGGTGCAGGTATAAATAAATTTATAAAAGAAGCTGATGAATTTAGCATGTTAAACCTAATATTAAGTGAGGAGATTTATGTACCTTTATTAATATTTGTATTTTTATTTTTACTTTCTTTATTAATTAAGAAAAAATATTTTAATGATTAATATAAATAAAAATAATTTATTTAATGACCTAAGTCCGTATTTACAACAACATAAAAAAAATCCTGTAAATTGGCAAGTATGGTCCACAGAGACAATCGAACTAGCAAAAAAAAATTCTAAACCGATTTTATTAAGCATTGGTTATGCAAGCTGTCATTGGTGTCACGTAATGGCTCATGAAAGTTTTGAAGATAAAGAAACGGCAGAATTAATGAACCAACTTTTTATAAATATTAAAGTTGATAGAGAAGAAAGACCAGATTTGGATTTTATATTTCAAAGCTCTTTTCAGTTATTTAATCAAACCGGAGGAGGATGGCCTTTAACAATGTTTTTAGATGAAAATGGAGTTCCATTTACAGGGGGGACTTATTTCCCTAAAGAGGCTAAACAAGGTTTGCCATCATTTAAAGAAATTCTTCAAAAAGTTTCTGATGTCTACAAAAATCAAAGAGAAAAAATAGTAAATCAAAAAGATCTTATTATAAAAAATTTGGATTTAAAAAAAAATTCTGTTTTAAATCAAGATCTTGAGCCAATTCTTCTAAAGCATTTAGATTATCTAGACCCATTAAAGGGAGGTTATAAAGGCGCACCTAAGTTTCCTACTTATAATTTATTTGAAACTCTTCTTTATTTCTATAACTCTACTAATAACATTAAGTACCTGAAGCCAGTCGAAAAAATTATTAAGCAACTATGTTCCAAAGGCATTTATGATCATGTCGAAGGAGGTATAGCTCGTTACACAGTCGATGAAAATTGGATAATACCACATTTCGAAAAAATGTTATATGATAATACTCAATTTATTCTACTACTTTCGAAATATTGCAAAATAAACGATAATATTTATTTTAAACATAAATTAGAGCAAACGATAGAATTTTTAAAAAAAGATTTTTTAAATAAAGATGACCTTTTAGGTTCAGCTTATGACGCCGATAGTGATGGAGAAGAAGGTAAATATTATGTTTTTAAATACGATGAACTAAAAAATATAAACAATATAGATAAGTTTTTTGAAATTAAACCTGAGGGGAATTGGGAAAATAAAATTATATTAGTAGAGAAAGTAAAGCCTAACCAAGAAATAATTGATAAACTTTTAGAAATAAGGAAAACAAGGAAAAAACCTTTTTTTGATGATAAATCTCAATTGGATTTAAATAGTCTATGGATAAGTTCATTAGTATACGCTCATGAAATTTTACCTGAAAAAAACTATTTGAAGTTAGCAGAGGAATTCTTTGTTAAAGTTGAAAAAAAATATCTGGTTAACAAAATTTACCACAGTTATTCAAAAGATATTGTTTTTATTGAAGATTATGCCTATTTAATTAATGCTATAAATGACCTTTCAGAAAAAACCTATAATTTTAAATATAGAGATCTAGCTATTAAATTAACTAAAGAGGCTATAGATAAGTTTTACCTTAGTGACAGAAATATTTTTCAAAAAAATCCAAAAAATAATAATGATGTTTTTTTTAGACCTATCGATATTAGTGATAACACGATACCTAACGGCAACGCAATTATGTTAATAAATTTTATGAGACTTGGTATGGTAGAAGAAGCAAAAAAATTATCTGATAGTTTAAATGGATATTTAAATGTTTATAAAACCCACATGATGAGCTCTTTAAAGGCTATTGATTATTTTAATAATACAACCAGCGGCAAAAATTGTAATCATGAAGGTTGTGCTATTGATTAAAAAGTCGCCGTATTTTTGTCGATTTTATTTACAATAATTCATCTTGTTATATCAAGATACTTGCAAAAAAGTAATTCAAGAAGTAAATTTGATTAACAATGAAGGAGCGCTTTTTATGGGAATCCATTATGATTATAAATCGACACGAGGCGACAAAGCTATGAAAAAGGAAGCAAAAAGAAAAGCACGTATCGAACAAAGAAGAGCTAAAAAATCAAGCGCTAATCCAAAAGAGACAGATAATGATACAATGCACGATATAAATAAACCTATCACTCTTGAGGATCTAACAAATCCAGACAAAAATTAATTAGTTAATGAAATCTTTTGACAAGAAAGATTTGTTACTAAAAAAACGTGGGGCTGCACTTAAAAAAAATTTAAAAAAAAGAAAAAAACATAAATTATTAAGAGGAAAGAATGCCAGTACTTTCAGATAAATGGATTAAAAATGCAGCTAAATTAAAAGGAATGATTAAACCATTCGTGAATAAGCAGGTAAGAAAAGGTAAAATTTCATTTGGATTGTCTTCTTATGGCTATGATGCAAGAGTTTCAGATGAGTTCAAAATATTTACTAACGTGAACTCCGGTATAGTCGATCCGAAAGTATTTAAAAAAGAAAGTTTCGTTACTAAGAAAGGAAAAGAATGTATAATTCCGCCTAATTCTTTTGCTCTAGCAAGAACTGTAGAATACTTTAAAATTCCAGACAACATTTTAGTGATTTGCTTAGGAAAATCTACATACGCAAGATGCGGAATAATAGTAAATGTAACTCCTTTAGAACCAGGTTGGGAAGGTCATGTTACTTTAGAATTTTCAAACACTACACCTTTGCCGGCAAAGATTTATGCAAATGAGGGTGTAGCTCAATTTGTTTTTATGAAAGGCAATGAAAAACCAGAAGTTACTTACGCAAAAAGAAAAGGAAAATATATGAAACAAAAAGGTGTAACACTTCCAAAGGTTTAATTTCTTTGATGAAAAAATTAATTATTGAAGGAAAAAAAGAAATATCAGGAACTATCTCAATTTCTGGATCTAAAAACGCATCTCTTCCAATTTTAGCAGCTTCAATATTATCTAAAGCTGTGAAATTATCAAATGTTCCATTCGTCAAAGATATTTTTACAATGATAGAATTGCTTAAATTTATTGGCTTGAAAGTTAAAGTTCAACCAAACAAAAAAATTCTGGAATTGGAGAATAAAAAAAGAAATATAAATACACTCGCACCATATAGATTAGTTAAAACAATGCGTGCGGGTGTTTTAGTTTTAGGATCTTTATTAACAAAATATAAAAAAGCAAAAGTATCTTTGCCTGGTGGATGCGCAATAGGAACTCGTCCAGTTGACTTACATTTATTTGCTTTAAAAAAACTAGGTGCAAAAATCAAAATAAAAGATGGATATATAATTGCTGAAGCAAGTAGAGGACTATTAGGAGCAAAAATTAAATTTCCCTCAATTTCAGTGGGCGCAACTGAAAACGCATTACTTGCTGCAGTCGGTGCAAAAGGTAAAACAGAATTAATGAATTGCGCAATAGAGCCTGAAATTATTGACCTGGTTAAATTTTTAAAAAAACTAGGTTGTAAAATTAAGATATTAAAAAGAAAAATTATAGTAAATCAGAGCACTATTTCTGAGAGTAAAGTTAATCACAGAGTAATATTTGATAGGATAGAAGCAGGTACCTATTTGATCGTGGGTGCTCTTGTGGGAAAGAAACTGATCATTAAAAATATTGAAACTAAAATAATTCGAAATGAAATCTTTATTTTAAAAAAGATGGGTGTAAAAATTATCTCTAGTAAAAATTCAATTTTAATATTGAGGAGCAAAAACTTAAAAAGAATTTTAATATCTACAAAACCTTATCCTGGTTTTCCGACAGATTTACAAGCTCAATTAATGGTTTTAATGACTCAAGCAAAAGGTCGATCAAAAATAAAAGAAAACATTTTTGAAAATAGATTTATGCATGTTCCTGAACTTAAAAGAATGGGAGCTAAAATTGATATTAAAAATAAGATAGCAATTGTTTCTGGACCTACAAGATTAACTGGTGCTGAAGTAATGGCCACTGACCTTAGAGCATCTGTAAGCTTGGTTTTGGCTGCCCTAGTAGCTGAAAATAAAACGGTAGTTAATAGAATATATCATCTCGATAGAGGCTATGAATTCTTGGAAAAAAAACTTAAAAAGTGTAACGCTGAAATTAAAAGACTATAGGATGGGTGTTAAAAATTTAAAGCTAATAGCAAAAACAGAAGATGATGTAAGAGTCCTTTCAGCACATTTACAGGACTCAATTGCTAACACATCAGATATTGCAAACTTAAAAAAAAATAGAATCTTATTAATGCAGTTGAATAGATTTATGTGGGAAGATGTTGAAAAAGGCGTTTTTCGAAAAAATAAAAGAATTAGAACAATTCTAAAATTCGAGAATGTGTTAAAAGTTTACGCTAAAAATATTAATCAATCTAAAAAAGACAAATTCTTAGACTTTCTTACTATTGAAACTAATAAAATGCCTGATAATAACTATGAAATGAAAATAGTTTTTGCAGGTGATTCCATATTAAGAATAATAGTAGAGGTTATTGAAGTTACCTTAGATGATCAAGGGGAAGCATGGGATACAAAAAACATGCCCAAACATCAGGCAATTTAATGATAAAATATTTTAACACTGATCAAAAAAATTATTTAAAAAAATTAGAAATAATTTTAAACAAGAGATCCGCTAAACAAAAATTAAAATCAAATAAAGTAAAAACCATTTTGCAAAGCGTAAAAAATCAAGGTGATAAAGCTGTAATTAAATATGAAAAAAAATATTCTAAACTAAGATATAATTCAAAAAAAATAAAATTTTCTAAAGATGAAATTAATAGGATAATTAAAAATATCGATAAAAGATTAAAAAAATCAATTGATATTTCGTATTCAAGAATAAAAAAATTTCATTCTAAACAAAAACACCTTTCATTCAAATATAAAGATAAATATAAAAATGAATTATCTTATAAATACTCACCTATTGAAAATATAGGGGTTTATGTTCCTGGCGGCACTGCAAGTTATCCAAGCACAGTTTTAATGAATTGTATTCCTGCAGTTGTAGCAGGGGTAAAAAACATATATTTAGCTACACCTGCATTAGGCGCATCTATAAATCCAGCAATAATATATGCGGCAAAAAAATGCGGTGTTAAAGAAATTTATAAAACTGGTGGAGCACACTCAATAGCAGCTTTTACATATGGTACAAAAACTTTTAAAAAAGTTGATAAAATTGTTGGCCCAGGAAATAGTTTTGTTGCATCAGCAAAAAAAGAAGTTTTTGGATCTGTTGGAATTGACATGGTAGCTGGTCCATCTGAAGTAAGTATAGTTGCTGATAAAAATTCAAATCCTAGTTGGATTGCATCTGACTTAATAGCTCAAGCCGAACACGATATATTTGCTCAATCAATTTTAGTTACTAACAGTAAAGATTTAATTAAATCAGTTAATACACAATTAAAATTACAACTTATTCATTTACCAAAAAAAAATATTGCTTCTAAAAGTTTAAGAAGTTTTGGATTGGCTATTTTTGCAAATAGTCCAAAAAAAATAATAGATGTAGTAAACACAATAGCACCTGAACATTTAGAAATTGATTTTAAAAATTCTAAGAAATTTTTAAATAAGATTAAAAACGCTGGATCAATTTTTATTGGAAAATTTTCACCAGAAGCAATGGGAGATTACATTGCTGGCCCAAACCATGTGCTTCCTACCTCTGGTTCTGCAAAATTTTCATCTGGTTTATCAGTAAACGATTTTTTAAAGCGACATTCTTTAATTAAAATATCAAAATCAGGTATTGAAAGATTAGGCCCATCCGTTATAAATTTAGCAGAGCATGAGAATTTAGACGGTCATGCTAATTCGATAAAAATAAGATTAAAAAAAAGGAATTAGTTGGCGAAACAAGAAACACTAGAATTTAAAGGTAAAGTAACTGAATTATTACCTAACGCCATGTTTAGGGTTAAACTAGAAAATAATCACGAAATTCTCGCCCATACCGCTGGAAAACTTAGAAAGAATAGAATAAGAGTTCTTGCAGGCGATGATGTTATGGTAGAAATGACGCCATATGATTTAACTAAAGGTAGAATTACTTTTAGATTTTAGGCCTTGTAGCTCAGTAGTAGAGCAGTACCCTGAAAAGGTATGTGTCGTAAGTGCGATTCTTACCAAGGCCACCACTATGTAATTTAATCCCATCGAAATTTAAAAATAAATTTGTTAGAAATTATTATGGTTAAAAATATTGGGCTCTTTTGGTTAAAGGATGATTTCAGACTAAAAAAAAATTTAGGTCTAATTGAAGCAACAAAAAATCATGACAAAGTCGTAGTTTTTTATTTGTATAAGAAGAAGAAATTTCAAAATCAGGAAGCTCAGAAGTGGTGGGTAGGAAAGTCATTAGACGAATTTAAATCAAGGCTTAAAAAATTTAATATTAATTTAGAGATTATAAAAACTGATTCTTATAAATTATTTTTTGAAAAACTTTATAAAAAAAATGATATTTCATTATACTGGAATAGAACCTATGAACCTGATTATATTGAATTTGACAAATATTTATCAAAAAATTTAGAAATAAATAAAATTAATTTTAAAATATTTAAAGGAAATATTTTAAATGAATACATTGAAATTAAAAAAGCTGATGGTACACCGTTCAAAGTTTTTACCCCGTTTTGGAGAAATGCAGAAAAATTTTATTTAGAAAAAATTCCTTCAAATGAAAAAAAAATCTTTAAATGCAAAAAGAAAATTTCTTTTTTTCAAAATACAATTGAAACAAAAGAAATATATCCAAAAAAGGAGTGGTCAAAAAAATTTGAAAAAATTTGGACACCAAGTGAGAAAAATGCAATAGAAGAACTTAAGATATTCATTAATGAGAGGATGGAGAATTACTCAGAGGCAAGAAATTTCCCTTATAAGATCGGAACTTCTAAATTATCACCATTTATAAAACACGGTCAAATTCATGTAGAAACTATTTGGGAAGAATGTAAAAAGTTTAAGAATAAAGGAGTTAGCAAGTTTCTTGCAGAAATTGGTTGGAGGGAATTCAACCACTCGCTGATCAATTATTTTCCATACATGTTAAAAGGAAACTACTCAAAAAAATTTGATAAATTTCCCTGGGAAAAAAATTCTAAATTTTTATCCGCATGGAAGAAAGGATTAACAGGTTACCCTATAGTAGATGCAGGAATGAGAGAGCTATACTCTACTGGCTGGATGCATAATAGAGTTAGAATGATTGTAGGGTCTTTTTTAGTAAAACATCTATTAATTAATTGGACTGAAGGCGAGAAACATTTTAGAAATTGTTTGTTAGATTTCAATGAAGCAAATAATATTTCAGGGTGGCAGTGGGTAGCTGGGTGTGGAGCAGATGCAGCTCCATATTTCAGAATATTTAATCCAATTTTACAAGGAGAAAAATTTGATAAAGAAGGTGATTATGTAAAAAAATGGGTCCCTGAATTAAAGACTGTGCCTAAAAAATTTATTCATAAACCGTGGGAAATTAATGATACAAAAATTTTAAAAATTGGCAAAGATTATCCCCCTCCTATTGTAATTCATGAGAATGCAAGATCAAAAGCTTTATCAGCATTTAAAAAAATTTAAATTTATACATCGCCATGACAATACTTAAATTTTTTACCTGAACCGCAAGGGCACTTTTCATTTCTTCCAACTTTTTTGAAAATATTATTATCTTTTATTTCTTCTTGTTTCTCTTTAGTTTCCACATTTTCCGAAACTACAATATTTAAGTTTAAGAGAAGTTTTATCACTTCAATTTTAATCTTTGATAATAATCCCTCAAAAAGAATAAAAGCTTCTTTTTTAAATTCTGAAAGGGGATCCTTTTGGCCGTATTGTCTCAATCCAATAACTTGTCTTAGTTGCTCAAGATATTGCAGGTGAGATCTCCAAGAAAAATCAATTATTTGCAGAAAAATTTTTTTTTCTAAGATTTTGTTTTGATTTTCACCTAAGATTTCTACTCTTGATTTCTGTTTTCTTTTAAATAAATCCTTTAATTCTTTATTAAATTCAACATTCCCCTTTGACGCTAACTCAATCAGATTTTCATCACTTAAAGAATTTCCAGTTATATTTTTAACTTCAGTAAGAAATTTTTCATCATTTGACCTTTGATAACTTTGAAGAGAAATTTCAAAATTTTTCAAAATTTCTTCGTAAAAATCGTTGATTATTTCACTTATATCTTTCTCTTTTAAAATTTTAAGTCTTTGTGAAAAAATCACTTGTCTTTGATCGTTCATTACATCATCAAATTTTATTAAAGTTTTTCTGATATCGAAGTTTCTACTTTCGACCTTTTTCTGAGCTCTCTCCATTGCTTTGTTAATCCAGGGGTGGTCTATTGACTCATTTTCTTTAAGACCAAGTTTTTTAAGCATTCCGTCAATTGAGTCGCCCCCAAAAATTCTCATTAATTCATCCTGTAAACTTATAAAAAATATTGTAGAGCCAGGGTCTCCTTGTCTCCCCGATCTACCTCTAAGTTGATTGTCAATTCTTCTGCTTTCATGCCTTTCAGTGCCAATAATATATAAACCTCCAGAGTCTTTAACTTTGGACTCATTATTTCTGTATTCTTCTTCATCATTTTTGCTTCCTTCATCACTAAACTCTTTATTTCCACCAAGTTTAATATCTGTTCCTCTTCCAGCCATATTAGTTGCAATTGTAACAGCACCAGGTTTTCCAGCTTCAGCAATTATTCTTGCTTCTTTCTCATGTTGTTTTGCATTAAGAACATTATGCTTTATTTTTTTATCGTTTAAAAAATTAGAAATTTTTTCAGATTTTTCAATGCTTGTAGTTCCAACTAAAACTGGTTGCCCCCTTTGATTGCAATCAATTATTTTTTTAGTTATCGCGTTGTACTTCTCTTTCTCAGTTCTGAATATTTGATCATTATAATCTTTTCGTAACATTTTTTTATTAGTTGGTATCGTGACCACGTTTAATTTGTAAATATCAAAAAATTCCTCAGACTCAGTCATAGCAGTCCCTGTCATCCCAGCTAATCTATTATAAAGTCTAAAATAATTTTGATAAGTTATTGAAGCAAGTGTTTGATTTTCCTCTTCTATTTTTACATTCTCTTTTGCCTCGATTGCTTGATGTAAACCATCAGAGAACCTTCGTCCACCCATCACCCTTCCTGTAAATTCATCAATAATCTGAACTTTACCATCTCTGACGATATAGTCAGTATCTTTCTTAAAAATTAAATTTGCTTTTAATGCTTGATTAGTATGATGAACTAAATCTAAATTTGCTGGATCATAAAAATTATTATTTTTTAAAATATTATTTTGGATTGCTAACTTTTCAACCTTATCGACTCCTTTGTCAGTTAAGATGACATTTTTATTTTTTTCATCTAATTCATAATCTTTACTATGTAAGTGTTTTATGAAATTGTTTGTTGTAGAGTAAAGAGTAGTTTTATCTTCTAATTTTCCTGAAATTATTAATGGTGTTCTAGATTCATCTATTAAAATACTATCAACTTCATCAACTATGCAAAAATTATGATCTCTCTGCACCATCTCATTTATTTCATATTTCATGTTGTCTCTAAGATAGTCAAATCCAAGTTCATTATTTGTTGCGTATGTTACATCTAAAGAATAATTTTTTTTTCTTTCAATATCTCCAATATCATTTGTAATGCAACCAGTAGATATACCCAAATAATCAAATACTTTTCCCATCCAAGAAGAATCTCTTTTTGCTAGATAGTCATTTACAGTTACTATATGTACACCTTTACCTGTTAAAGAGTTGAGGTAAGCAGGCAAAGTTGAAACTAAAGTCTTACCTTCGCCAGTTTTCATTTCAGCGATTTTACCTTTATGAAGTATTAAACCACCAGCAATTTGCACATCGTAATGCCTTTCTCCCAAAGTTCTTTTTGCAGCTTCTCTTACCAAGGCAAAACCTGTGGGGATTAAATTGTCTAACTTAACCGAACCATTTTGAACATTTTTTTTAAAGTTATGAGTTTTCTCTTTAAAATCACTTTCAGCTAAAGACTTAATTTCACTCTCTTTAGCGTTTATTGCAGAGATAAGATTTTGAATTTTGTCTAATTCTTGTTGATTAGAGCTTTTAAATATTTTACTAAAAGTCCTTGTAAATAAATTCATATTACTTCTATATATGTATTTATAAATTAAATAGCAATTATGACAATAAACATCAAAAATTTCTTAAAAGATAAAAACAAATTATCTAAAATGGGTGAGTTTCAAAATCTTAAGCAAATTGAAGGCTTGGAAATGTCATCTATTTCAGCAGATTTATATGGAGATGGTAGAGATGATCTTGCTTTATTTTATTTTGGTAAAGGTGCAAATTATGCAACTTTAACTACATCAAACAGCATTACATCAGAGTTCATAGCTTGGAACAATTCCTCGCATAAAAAAATTATTAAAGGTTTATTAGTCAATACAAAAAATGCTAATACTTTTACCGGAAGACAAGGAAAAGAAAGTATAGATATCTTAGCTAAAAATCTATCAAGAATTTTGACTATTAAAGAGTCTAAATCCCAAAAAGGCACAAGTGAAACAGTGAAAGTAAAAGATTTAATCTTTGCATCAACTGGTGTTATCGGTGAGGAATTTCCAGTAGAAAAAATAAAAGATAGATTGAGTGATTTAGTTAATAAATTAAGAAGTGAACATAATAAAATGTATTGGCTGAAAATTGCCTCTGCAATTATGACAACTGATACCAAGCCCAAAGTTGCATATGAAGAAATAATTATTGGAGATGAACTAATAAGAATTTGTGGAGTCGCTAAGGGCTCAGGCATGATAGCTCCAAATCTTGCGACAATGCTGTCTTTCATATTTACCAATGCAGATATTAATTCTAATTTATTAAAAACACTTCTCAAAAGAGCGGTTGCTAATTCTTTTAATGCTATCACTGTAGATAGCGACCAATCTACTAACGACATGGTATCTATTTTTTCTACGAGAGCTTTAAAAATTGGTCAAAACTTATCTTTAAACGACAAAGTAATCCAAAAATTTGAATTAGCATTAAAGAAGCTATGCTTGAATTTAGCAAAACAGATTGTTGTAGATGGTGAAGGGGCCAAAAAGTTTTTGACTATTAATGTCATAAATGCCAAATCACTCAGCAGTGCAAAAAATATTGCTTTTTCAATTGCAAACTCACCTCTAGTAAAAACTGCTGTAGCTGGGGAGGACCCAAACTGGGGGAGAATTGTGATGGGTATAGGTAAATCTGGTGAAGTTGTAGATATCAAAAAAATAAAAATAAAAATTGGTGATTTTATTGTAGCTGAGAATGGAAGAGTAGCTGAAAGTTACAAAGAAAATGAATTAAAAGAATATATGCAGTGGGATTCTATCGAGGTAGAAATTAATTTAAAACTCGGGAATGACGCGTTTAAATGTTATACATGTGATTTTACGCATGACTATATTGATATTAATGCTGATTACAGAAATTAGAAATGATCAAGTATATTCTTAATTGTAAAAATAATCATGAGTTCGAAAGCTGGTTTTCAAATTCAGAGGAATTTGAAAAACTTAAAAAAAAAAATTTACTAGAATGTATTTTTTGTGGTTCTAAAAAAATAAGTAAGTCAATTATGGCTCCAATGGTTTCTAGTACAATTGATAGCTCAGTTAATACAGAAAAAAAACTTAGAAAAGAGAGAGAAAATCTTATCAAACTTAGAAATTATATAGAGAAGAATTTTGAGTATGTTGGATCTAATTTTAGCGAAAAAGTAAGAGATATTTATTATGATAAAAGTAGTAAAAAAACTATTTACGGCACCACAACACTAAAAGAACGAGAGGAACTTGCCGAGGAAGGTATAGAATTATTAAGTGTACCCTGGGTTGATAAAGAGAATTAATTTTTTACACTGCTGATAATATAATTAACAGATAGATTTTCTGATCTTTTCCATTTAAACATAATTGGATTAAATTGAAATCCTTTCAGATCGTAAGTAATAAATTTTTCATTTGACAAAATTTTTTCTAACTCTTCTGGTTTAATAAATTTGTTCCAATCATGAGTTCCTATTGGCAACCATCTAAGTATGTATTCGGCACCTATAATTGCTTTTAAATATGAAATTATAGTTCTATTTAAAGTAGCAGTGAACATCATTCCTCCATTTTTTAATAGCTTATTGCAAGACTTTATGTAAAGATTTAAATTGTCTACATGTTCAACAATTTCTAAATTCAGTATAATATCAAATTTGTAAAATTCTTTCAATTCTTCTGGGGACTTATTTAGATATCGGATGTCAAGGTTACTTTTTTCAGAGTGAACTTTAGCGATTTTTATATTTTTTTCTGATGCATCAATCCCAGTAATTTTACCTCCCAAACGAGCCATAGGTTCACTAATTAAACCTCCGCCACATCCAATATCTAAAATATTTAAACCTGTTAGAAAGTTTTTTTCTTTTTTTATGTTAAAATGCTGTTTGATTTTTTCTGTGATGTATTCAATTCTTATTGGATTGAACATGTGCAATGGTTTAAATTTTCCCTTTACATCCCACCATTCTTCAGCAAGGTTTGAAAACTTTTGAATTTCTTCTTTATTTATAGTAGTCATGTGATTTATTTTTAAATAAAATACATTAAAATCTTTTATAATTATATTAAATTCTTAAATGATAAAAAAAGTACTAAAATTTGGTGGCACATCCGTAGGTTCAATTGAAAGAATTCATCATGTTGCCGGTATTATTAAAAAAGAATTTGACGCAGGTAATCAAATTATCGCTGTCGTTTCGGCCATGTCAGGAAAAACAAATGAATTACTTGAGCTTTCTAAAAAAATATCAAAAGACTTTAATAAACGGGAACTAGATGTTCTTTTATCTACTGGTGAGCAGGTTTCTTGCGCATTACTTTCAGCTGCCTTAATTAATTTGAAACTCAAAGCAAAATCTTGGTTAAATTGGCAAATTCCAATTTTAACTGAAGGAGAACACACTAACGCCAGGATAATAAATGTAAATGTTTCTCAAATAGATGAATTTTTAAAATTTGGCGTTGCAATAGTACCTGGTTTTCAAGGGGTCTCAAAAAGTGGAGATATTACAACAATAGGTCGTGGAGGTTCAGATGCCACCGCAGTGGCCTTAGCAAAATTGTTTAATGCTGATACATGCGAAATTTATACAGACGTAGATGGCGTTTATTCTTCAGATCCAAATAAAATACCTGTAGCAAAAAAAATTGATAAAATTTCTTTCGACGAAATGCTTGAACTTTCATCATTAGGTGCAAAAGTAATGCAACCTTCGGCAGTTCAAACTGCTAAAATTTATGACATACCCCTCCAGGTAAGATCAACGTTTACAAATAGAATAGGGACTAAAATATTCGAGCAAGATAGCATAGATTACTCAAAAAGTGTTACCGGGGTAGCTTACTCTAAAGATGATGCTAAAATTACATTAGTGGGAGTCGAAGATAAACCAGGTGTAGCTGCAAACATTTTTGAACCTCTAAATAAAGCACAGGTTAATGTTGATATGGTAATTCAAAATATTTCTTCAAATATGAAGAAAACTGATATTACTTTTACAATTAAAAGAGATGATCTAAAAAAAACAATAGATGTACTAAAGGTAAATAAAAATATTAAATATGACAGTGTTATTCAAAATGACCTTGTGGCAAAAATTTCGATAGTTGGCGCAGGGATGGTTTCTACACCTGGTGTAACTTATAGAATGTTTAAAGGTTTAGCAGAGGAAAACATAAATATTTTGGCTATTTCAACTTCAGAGATTAAATTATCTGTAATTATCGATGAAGAAAATACTTTAAAAGCCATTAAAAAATTGCACAATATTTTTGAATTAGATTAAATGGAAATAAGACCTCATAGAATAATTAAAAGAAAAAAAACTAAGGAAATTAAGGTAGGTAAAATTTCTGTAGGGGGAAACTCTTTTATAAGTGTTCAGTCAATGACAAATACATTAACTACTGATGTAAAAGCAACTATTAATCAAATAAACGCACTTGAGGAAGCAGGAGCTGATATAGTAAGAGTCTCTTGTCCAGATGAGAACTCTACCAAAGCACTAAAAAATATTTCAAAAGAGGTAAATGTACCGCTTGTAGCTGATATACACTTTCATTATAAAAGAGCTATTGAAGCTGCTGAAAACGGGGCAAGTTGTTTAAGAATTAATCCAGGAAATATTGGTTCTAATGATAGAGTTCTAGAAGTAGTTAAGGCCGCTAAAGACAACAACTGTTCAATAAGAGTGGGTGTTAACGCTGGGTCATTAGATAAGAATTTATTAGAAAAATACAAAGAACCATGTCCAGATTCTTTAGTAGAAAGTGCAATGCAAAACATAAAACTTTTAGAGGATAATGATTTTTTTAATTTCAAAATAAGCGTAAAATCCTCGGATATTTTTTTAACTGTAAAGGCCTACAGAAAGTTGTCGGAACTTTGTAACTATCCTTTACATCTTGGTGTAACTGAGGCTGGAGGATTACTTACAGGGAGTATAAAATCTTCTATAGGAATCGGCCAACTTTTGATGGAAGGTATTGGTGATACAATTAGGGTATCGCTTTCATCTGATCCAGTTAATGAAGTAAAAGCAGGTTATGAAATTTTAAAGTCATTAGGAATTAGAAGCAGGGGAGTAAATATAATTTCTTGCCCTTCATGTGCTCGTCAAGCTTTTCCAGTGATCGAAACAGTCAAAAAGTTAGAGGAAAAATTATCGCATATTAAAAAGCCAATAAATTTATCTATAATAGGATGTGTAGTTAATGGCCCAGGTGAAGCGGCACAAACTGAGATAGGCTTAACCGGAGGTGGCCAGAACAGTAATCTCTTATATTTATCAGGAATACCACACACAAAAGTTGCAAACTCAAAAATCATTGAAGAGGTGGTAAAGCTTGTCGAAGAAAAAGTTAAAGAAATCAATTAAATAATGATACCATTGCAAAAAGTAAAAGATATTATTTTTAAGCATAGTAAATTAGAGCAAGAACTGTCCACTGGCAGTGTAGACGCAAAGTTATTTGCAAAGAAGTCTAAAGAATACTCAGATCTAGGCAATATTATAACAGTAGCTAAGGACTATATAAATTATGAGAAAGATAAAAAAGATTTAGAACATATTTTAAAAGATAAAAATAATGATATCGAAATGATAGAGATGGCGAGAAAAGATCTTAACGAAATAGAGCAAAAAAAACAAATCAATGAAAATAGATTAAAAATTTTTCTCCTTCCGAAAGATGAAGATGATAACAAAAATGCAATTGTTGAAATACGAGCAGGAACAGGTGGGTTAGAAGCATCACTTTTTTGTTCAGATTTATATAAAATGTATGAAAAAGTTTGTTCAAAAAAAAAATGGAAGTTAGATCTCATTAGTATCTCTAAAAGTGAAGCAGGCGGTTTTAAAGAGGTAATATTTTCAGTAAGCGGAAATGATATTTATTCTTATTTAAAATATGAGTCAGGCGTTCATCGCGTGCAGAGAATTCCAGAAACGGAGACCCAAGGAAGAGTGCACACTTCTGCCGCTACAGTAGCTGTTTTACCCGAAGCTGAGGATGTAGACATTCAAATTAAAGATTCTGATCTAAGAGTTGATGTATTTAGAGCAGGAGGTCCAGGAGGACAATCTGTTAATACTACAGATAGCGCAGTAAGAATTACTCATTTACCTTCAGGTGTAGTTGTAAGTCAGCAAGATGAAAAATCTCAACATAAGAATAAGGCAAAGGCTTTAAAAATCTTAAGATCAAGAGTTTATGAGTCGGAAAAAAGAAAAAAAGATCAAGAAAGATCTGATAATAGAAGAAGCCAAATAGGTACAGGAGACAGATCAGAAAGAATTAGAACATATAATTTTCCTCAAGGCAGGGTCACTGACCATAGAATCAATCTTACGTTGCACAAATTGAGTGAATTTCTCAGCGGAGAAATCCACGAGGAGATGAACCAAGAGCTAAGATTAAAAGAGCAAAACTTAAAACTTGAAAATCTGGGATAATGAACGCTTTACAATTATTAAGTCTTGGGTCGTATAAACTCAAAAAAAAAAATATACCTTCTTATAGATTAGACTCAGAACTATTACTGTCCAAAACTTTAAAAAAAAAGAGGGAAAAGCTTTTAATTAACCTAGATCAAAAAATTAGTTTGATAAATGTCTCAAAATTTAATTGTTTTATAAAAAGAAGGTCAAACAAAGAACCATTGGCATATATTTTAAAAGAAAAAGAGTTTTGGAGCAAATGCTTTGAAATAGAAAAAAATACTTTGATACCTAGACCTGAAACTGAGTTAATGGTTGAAAAATTAATAAAAATATTTAAAAATAAAAGTTTTAATGTAGTTGATATTGGAACTGGAAGTGGTTGTATACTAATAAGTTTGCTGAGTGAGTTCAAAAATTCAAAGGGTTTGGGTATTGATATTTCTAAACATAGTATTTTAATTGCTAAGAAAAATGCTAAAAAAAATAAAGTAATCAATAAAATCAAATTTAAAAGAATGCCTTTAAAAATGCTTTATCATCAAAAGTTTGATCTGGTAACATCTAACCCGCCATACATTAAAACTAAAGACTTAAAAAATTTACAAGATGATATAAAGTACTTTGAACCTAAAATAGCACTAGATGGAGGAATTGATGGGCTTGACGTAATTAAAAAAGTTATCTACAAAGCCAAATATATCTTAAAAATAAATGGTGTTCTTGCTTTAGAAATTGGGAATAATCAAAGCAAAGAAGTTTCAAAAATACTTGTAAATAATAATTTTAGATTAGAACACAAAATTAAAGATTATGAAGATAATGTAAGATGTTTGATATCAAAGTATATAGGCTGAATTAATTAAATGAACAATAATAATAGAAGAAGAAATTTTAGAGTAAGATCATCTAAGAGCAACTTCAGAAGAAGAGGTGGATCTGTCACTTCAAATGTCTCTCCAAGTTTTAATAACAATGGAAATGTAAATTTTAACCGAAACGGTTCGATAAACAATATTCATAGTGTTGAAAAAGCAATGCAAAAATTTCAACAATTAGCAAAAGACGCTCAAAGCAATGGTGATCCAGTATTAGCTCAAAATTATCTCCAACATGCTGATCATTACTTAAGAAGATATAATGAGCTTAGCGATAAAAGAGAAAATTCAATTGAAAAAAATAAAAGTAAAGAAATTGATATTTCTCAAAATTCAAAAAAAGACTTAGCTATCTAAGCTCTGATAGCTTCAAATCTATTTTTATTCTTTCTAATTCAAACTCTTTCCTCTCATTACCTTTTAAAATTTTTCCTGAAGGTAATTTTAATTTCTGAGAATTTACTTTTTTTCCATTTACAATTACTTCATAATGTAAATGAGGTCCAGTAGATAAACCTGTTGAACCAACATAACCTATGATTTGACCTTGCTTTACTTTTCTTCCTTCTTTTATCCCTTTGGCAAAAGATTTCATGTGAGCATAAATAGTTTCATAAGTTGAGTTATGTTTAATCTTAACGCAATTACCGCCCCCGCCGCACCACCTTGCTCTTGTTATTGTTCCAGAACCAGATGCCATAATTGGAGTTCCACTTGGTGCTGCGAAATCAGTTCCTCTATGCATTTTGTTATATCCTAAGATAGGATGTTTTCGCATTCCAAAAGAAGATGAAAGTCTAGCTCCATTAATCGGAGTTTTCATAAGAGATTTAGTTATACTTTTTCCCTTAATATCATAATATTCAAGATCATTGTTTTTATATTTAAAACTATAAAGGTTGATTTCTTCTCCATTTACATACATTGAAGCATAAATTATTTTTCCTGTATCTCTTACTTTCCCATTATCATCAATAAATTTTTCATAATATATTTCAAACCAATCATTTTTTCTTATGTCTCTTTGGAAATCAACTTCAAAACCAAAAATTCTTGCAAATTCTACAATTATATTAGGCTCAATTTTTGACGACACTGCGGCGTTGTATAAATTATTTTTAATATTGTTTTTAACTACCACCTCCTTTCTATAAAGTTTCAGGATATTTTCCTTAATATAAAAATCTGATTGAGTTTTTCTTACTTCTATACTGCTAGTATTGTTTATTGGAAACAATAGATTAACCACAGTATTTGTTCCATCTTCTAACTTTTTATAAATTAATGATAATTTTCGACCAGAATAGATATTAGATAATTTTTTTTGTCTAAGTTTTACAGATATCGTCTTGATATCATTTTTGTTTATATTGAAACTTTTAAGAATTTTTTCTATCGTATCATTATTTTTTATTGTATAATTTATTTCTTCATAAGGACTGCTTATTTTCGAAAATAAAAATTTTGATAAGTTAGAAAATTCACTTGTGTTGGCTATTGTTTTAAGATTATTTTGATTTTCTAAATTTCTATTATTGATAAAATTTGTAAATAAAAAAATAATTAAGATTAAAAAAATAATAGAAGCGAATAATGCAAAATGAAACTTACTAAAAATTTTTAATCTTCCTGAGTTGATAAAGGTCATGTTCTGTATGTTTTTTTTAAAAAAATTATTAATTTTTTGGATTATCGTCATAGTTGTTTTTCTACAAAAATTATTACAAGTTTGCAATGTGAGTTGGTTGAAAAAGCCCCATTTTATTAGGTATTTAGCCTAATATACGTCTTGACTTATAACATAATTATAATAAAACGAGCGCTCACCTTTACGATATTATTATATTAATAACGCCAAAGGTGTGTAGATTTCAGAGTAAATCTTAGCTTTTTTAAATTGTAAATTTTTAGAAGAGAAGTGTGGACGGCTAGGTTAATAAAGAAATTGTCGTACACGCTTTAACGAAAAATAACTTTATTATACCTTAAAGTTATTAAAGCTAGTGTGCGCCGTTATTAAACTTGAGAGTTTGATCATGGCTCAGAACGTACGCTGGCGGCACGCCTAACACATGCAAGTCGAACGCAGTAGCAATACTGAGTGGCAAACGGGTGAGTATAATGTGGGAATCTGCCTTTTGGTTTGGAATAACACGGGGAAACTTGTGCTAATACCGGATAAGCCCTTACGGGGAAAGTTTTAATGCCGAAAGATGAGCCCGCACTTGATTAGCTAGTTGGTAAGGTAAAAGCTTACCAAGGCAACGATCAATAGCTGTTCTTAGAGGAAGACCAGCCACATTGGGACTGAGACACGGCCCAGACTCCTACGGGAGGCAGCAGTGGGGAATCTTGCACAATGGGGGAAACCCTGATGCAGCGATGCCGCGTGAGTGAAGAAGGCCCTTGGGTTGTAAAACTCTTTCGTCGGGGAAGAAAATGACTGTACCCGAATAAGAAGGTCCGGCTAACTTCGTGCCAGCAGCCGCGGTAATACGAAGGGACCTAGCGTAGTTCGGAATTACTGGGCTTAAAGAGCTCGTAGGTGGTTAAAAAAGTTGATGGTGAAATCCCAAGGCTTAACCTTGGAACTGCCATCAAAACTTTTTAGCTAGAGTGTGATAGAGGTAAGTGGAATTTCTAGTGTAGAGGTGAAATTCGTAGATATTAGAAAGAACACCAAATGCGAAGGCAACTTACTGGGTCACTACTGACACTGAGGAGCGAAAGCATGGGTAGCGAAGAGGATTAGATACCCTCGTAGTCCATGCCGTAAACGATGTGTGCTAGACGTTGGAAATATATTTTTCAGTGTCGCAGCGAAAGCATTAAGCACACCGCCTGGGGAGTACGACCGCAAGGTTAAAACTCAAATGAATTGACGGGGACCCGCACAAGCAGTGGAGCATGTGGTTTAATTCGAAGATACGCGCAGAACCTTACCAACGCTTGACATGTTCGTCGCGAGACTAAGAGATTAGTTTCTTCAGTTCGGCTGGACGAAACACAGGTGCTGCATGGCTGTCGTCAGCTCGTGTCGTGAGATGTTGGGTTAAGTCCCGCAACGAGCGCAACCCCTACTTTTAGTTGCCACCATTTAGTTGGGCACTTTAAAAGAACTGCCAGTGATAAGCTGGAGGAAGGTGGGGATGACGTCAAGTCCTCATGGCCCTTATGTGTTGGGCTACACACGTGCTACAATGGCACTTACAATGGGACGCAAAGAGGTGACTCTAAGCTAATCCCAAAAATGTGTCTCAGTTCGGATTGTACTCTGTAACTCGAGTACATGAAGCTGGAATTGCTAGTAATCGCGGATCAGCGCGCCGCGGTGAATACGTTCCCGGGTCTTGTACACACCGCCCGTCACACCATGGAAGTTGGTTACACCTTAAGGCAAAGCTTATACCTTTGACTACGGTACGATCAGCAACTGGGGTGAAGTCGTAACAAGGTAGCCGTAGGGGAACCTGCGGCTGGATTACCTCCTTTCTAAGGAAGACCAAAAAATTTCTTTTGGTCTTAAAAAATAAAGTTAATGTGGCCGTCCTCATTTCTCTTCTTCAAATAAAGTGTCTCATAAGTGCTTAGGGGCCGGTAGCTCAGGTGGTTAGAGCGCACCCCTGATAAGGGTGAGGTCGGACGTTCGAGTCGTCCTCGGCCCACCATTTTTCATGGGGGATTAGCTCAGCTGGGAGAGCGCCTGATTTGCATTCAGGAGGTCAGCGGTTCGATCCCGCTATCCTCCACCATCGACACTTTTAGTTTTTTCAAATTGTAAATAATTAATATCAATTTTGATTGTTCGTCAGTTAAGAACAATCAAACAATATCTATATCCGATTGTTCGAATAGATGAACAATCTTAAAATATTCGAATAGATGAATATTTTATTAAAAATTTAATTTATACAGAAAATTATTTTCTGTGCATAAATCAAGCGTTTAAGGGCGTATGGCGGATGCCTAGGCACTGAAAGGCGATGAAGGACGTGGTATACTGCGATAAGTTTCGGGGAGTTGTATGCAGGCTTTGATCCGAAAATTTCC
>CACCPE010000001.1:92500-126733 GCA_902547825.1 uncultured Pelagibacteraceae bacterium
CATCTAAGCGGGAAACCCACCTTAAAACTAGTTCTTCCCACAGAGCCGTAGTAGACCACTACGTTGATAGGCTGGATGTGGAAGCGCGGTAACGCGTGCAGCTGACCAGTACTAATAGCTCAATTGGCTTGATTTATGCACTGAAAAAAATTTTTAAATAAAATTTACATAAAATAACCTAGTCAAATTAACATAATTCTATCGAAAATAACCCTTTACTGTTCAATATTTGAACGTTAAAGTTACACATTAAATTGATTACACTGATCGTCTAAAAGTTGTATGATTAATTACAAGAAAAAACTGTTATTTTTAGAAGTGCGGAGCTATGTCAAGTTCTAGAAAAAAAATTATATTATTTAATAATAACACTTTCCCCCCCGGTTTTGTTTCTAAAATAAAAAGAAATTTTAAAAATTTTAATTTTATAATATTAAAAGATCATGAATTTAAAAAACTAAACAATCAATTAGAAAGCTCAAATGCTTTGATCAACTGCCCTCGTAAATATTTTAATGAAAAATTAGTAAAAAGATTTACAAATATGGATTGGGTACACACTTCAGCAGCAGGTGTAGATGCTTTCATTAATCCATTATTTTCAAATTTAGAAGTTTGTTTTACTAATGGTAAAATCCTACAAGGTCCCGAAGTAGCTGACCATGCGATTGGGATTATATTATCTTTTTCAAGAAATATTCATCATTATTATAAAAATTCAAATATAAAAAATATTAAGAGACCAATCGAACTTTTTAAAAAAAAAGCTTTGATAGTGGGTTTTGGAGGTATTGGCAGATGTATTTCAGAAAGATTAACAGGCTTCGGTATGGTAATAGATGTCATAGCGGAGGAGCTACCCGCATTAACAAATGAAGTAAATTCTTTTTTTTCAATCCAAAGATTAAACAAAATTTCTAAAAATTATGACGTGATTATCTCAGCAGCACCGCTAACTTTAAAAACTAAAAAAATTTTTGATTATGAGTTTTTCAAATCAATGAAAAAAAATAGCATATTTGTAAATATTTCTAGAGGAAAGCTAGTTGATACTAAGGCACTCCAAAAAAAAAATATTCATAAAAAATTTTTAGGTTTAGGTTTAGATGTTACATATCCTGAACCTTTACCAAAAAACCATTTTTTAAGAAAACTCCCAAATGTAATTTTAACAAATCACAGCGCAGGTCTATCAGACAATAACCGGTTAAGAGCTTATGAGCTTATGTACGAAAATTTATCAAGATATTATAATAATCAAACTCTTTTAAACAGAGTTGATAAAATTGAAGGATATTAAAATGGATGATTTTCCTTTAGTCCAAGAGTCTGCAATTTCTCAGTACGAAAAAGCTGCGAAAGGAGACGTAAAACTGTATCCATCACTAGAGCTTGTAAGATTAATAAAGTGGTTTTTGAAATCAAATAAAGGAAAAATGTTAGAATACGGATTTGGTAGTGGCTGCAACACAATACATCTTCTTAAAAGCGGATATAATGTTTATGGTCTTGACGTTTCAACTAATTGGATAAAAAAAACAAATTTAAGAATAAAAAAAATTAAAAGCATAAAGAGAAAACCTAAACTTATTCGTCTTTTACCAAATTCAAAAAAACTTCCTTTTCCAACAAATTATTTTAATTATATAATAGCTATGAGCGTCTTATCTCTTCTGGGAAATCGAAGGAAAGTTAAAAACTTACTTGAGGAATTTAGAAGAATCTTAAAACCTAATGGAAAAATTATTTTAGATATTAACGATCAAAAATCAGTTTTCTCTGGAAAAGATAACAAAATAAAGAATAACATATATAAAGCAAAACCTGTTGATAGTTACATAAGCACGTATTGTTTGAGAACAGAAAAAGATTTTAAAAATCTAATCAAACCATATTTTAAAATAAAAGATACCGGTTTTTCTTCTCATAAATTAATGAATAGAACTATTACAGAGTTTATTATCTGTGCAACTAAATAAACTTAACAAATGATTACTTATAGTAAACAAACAATTATTAAAAAAGATATTGATGCCGTTTCAAAAGTTCTAAGATCAAATTTTTTAACACAAGGTCCTAAAGTTCCACAATTTGAAAATAAAGTTAAAAAATTTACAGGTTCAAAATATTGTTTGGCAGTAAATAGCGCATCTTCAGGTTTATATGTAGCATGCAAAGCATTAAATTTAAAAAAAAAGGATATTGTATGGACGGTTACTAATTCATTTGTTGCTACAGCAAACTGTATAGTCCTCAATAATTATAAAATAGATTTTGTTGATATAGATAAAAGTACCTGGAATATATCTTTAGAAAATTTAAAAAATAAATTAATTAAAGCCAAAAAACAAAAAAAAACACCTAAAGCTTTAATCGTAGTACATTTAGCTGGATTACCAGTGGATCCAATAGAACTTAAAAGGTTATCTAATATTTATAAATTTAAGATAATCGAAGACGCTGCTCACTCAATCGGATCAACATATTATGGAAAAAAAGTTGGGTGTTGTAAATGGTCTGATATAACAGTTTTTAGCTTTCATCCAGTAAAAATTATAACAACCGCAGAAGGGGGATGTATCGCTACAAATAATAAAATTTTTTTTGAAAGAATGAAATTAACAAGAAACAATGGAATAACTAGAGAAAAAAAATTTTACAAAAATAAAAACTTGGGAGATTGGTATTATGAGCAACAAAGCTTAGGTTTTAACTTTAGAATGAATGATTTACAAGCAGCATTAGGTATCTCGCAATTAGGAAAAATTAATTATTTCATAAAAAAAAGAAATAAAATAGCAAATGTTTATAAAAAAAAATTGAAAAATTTACCACTTACATTTCAAAAAATTGGGAAAAATTTTTCAAGTTCTTATCATCTTTTTATAATAAAAATAAATATCGATGATAAACTTATACATAAAAGATTATTTGATTTAATGAGAAGAAACAATATTTTTGTCAATCTCCACTACCTCCCAATACATCTTCATCCTTACTATCAAAAGCTAGGCTTTAGAAAAAATGATTTTCCTAACTCTGAAGATTATAGTAATAAATCAATGTCTATTCCGATTTATCCGAGTTTGAGCAAAAAGAATATGCAAAAGGTGATAAATATATTAAAAAAATTTTTTAAAAAATTTAATGAAAAAAAAAACTAAAAAAGTTTTGGTTATTGCTGCTCACCCAGATGATGAGGTGCTAGGCTGTGGCGCTACATTGTATAAATTAAGTAAAAAAAAATATAAAATAAAAGTTATTTTTTTAAGTGACGGTGAGTCCTCACGTAAAATCAATAATAAAAAAATTATTAAAGACTTGATCAAAAAGCGAGAAAATCAAGCAATTAAATCTGCCAAAATTTTAGGTATTAAAAAGCTAAAATTTTTCCGACTTCCAGATAATAAATTAGACAGTTTTGATTTATTAAAAATTAATCAAATAATAGAAAATGAAATTAAACTTTTTAAACCAAATATTATATTTACTCACTCAAATCACGATTTAAACGTTGATCACGTTGTTGCTCATAACGCTACAATTACTGCTTGCAGGGCTTATAAATTTAGATTTATTAATTCCATCTATGCTTTTGAAATTTCATCAAATACAGAAAGTAACTTTAAAATATCGAAAAAAAAATTTTCACCAAATGTATTTATTGATATAAAAAATGAGATTACAAAAAAACTTGAAGCTCTTTCCCAATATAAAAATGAGCTAGAAAAATGGCCGCATCCAAGATCTTTAAAAGCCTTAAAAATTTTAGCGCATTACCGTGGGACACAATCAGGTTTAGATTCTGCCGAAGCTTTTCAGCTAATTAGAGAGAATAAGAAATTAATTTAATGAAAATTGCATTCAGAGTGGACAGTTCTAGTCACTTTGGGCTTGGTCATGTTTCAAGATGTATAACATTGGCAAAAGAATTTAAGTTAAAAGGCTGTAAGGTAATATTTATTTGCAAGGAAATAGACGATACATCTAAAATTATTTTAAAAAATAACAATATATTATTAGTAAAAATAAATAAATATTTAAGTAATATACAAGACGGATTAACGACAAATAAAATAATTAAAAAAAATAAGATTAATATTATTTTTTTAGATAGCTATGTTCTCGGATTAAGTTGGGAAAAAATTGTTTCACAAGAGTGTAAGATTGCTTGGATTGATGATTACTACAAAAGGGAGAGCGTCGCTGATTTTTATATAAATTACCATTCATTTTTATATGGAAAAAAATTAAATAAATTAAAAAAAAATTGTAAAAAACTTATTGGATTAGAATACTTAATACTAAAAAAAAGACCAAAAAAAATTTTTAGAAAGAGACAAGTGTTTTGTTATTTTGGATCAGTTGATAGTAAATGTTTGACAGAAAAACTTATAAACACTCTTAAAAAAAATAACAAATTAAAATTTAAATATAATATTTTTGTAACTAAGAATTTTAATTCTAATTTTCATCTGAACAAAAAGAAAGTTAATATAATAACCACTTTCAAAAAAAATATTACAAAACATATGCTTTCCTCTGAAAAAATTTTAATACAAGGAGGAGTTTCTTTTTATGAAGCTCTTTTCTTAGGAAATGATGTCACAGCTTTTCCAATTAATCAGTTTCAGAAAAAAATCATGCGAAGTTTGAGATTTTTTTTGAAATTCAAAACGATTAATAATTTTAAAAATTTAGAAGGAAATATTTTTAATAACAAAGGATATTCAAAAGAGAATTTTAATAAAAATTTACTTGATGATTTTGGAAAAAGGAGAATAGTAGATTTTATAATCGGAAAAAACAAATATTCTTTAAGAAAATTTGAAAATAAAGATTTACTATCTCTTTATAATTTAAGAATGGATTACCTAACTAGAAAATATGCAATAAACCAGAACGTCTTTAATTTTAGACAACACCAAAAATTCTTTAAAATAAAACAAAACCCTAAGACAAAAATATATATTTACTATTCAAACCACAATTTTGTTGGTCAAGTAAGGCTAGATAAGTTAAAAAATTGTTTTGAAATAGATTATGGAATTAACAGCATATATCGAAATAAACGATTATCTTATAAAATGTTGAAATTAGTATTAGATAAAATAAAAAATTCTAAATTAAAGTTTATCGCAAAAGTAAAAAGAAATAATTTAGCATCAATAAGAATTTTTGAAAAATTAGGATTTAACTTAATTTCAAAACAAAACAAGGTAATTATTTTTGAAAAAAAATATGGAAAAAAGAAAAGTTTTTAAAATACAAAAAAAAATAATTAATCAAAAAAGCAAGACATTTGTGATTAGTGAAATTGGTATAAATCATGAGGGAAGTTTAAGTAAATGTATTAAAATGATTGAGCTTTCTAAGAAAGCTAAAGCTGATGCCGTTAAATTACAAACAATTAATCCAGATTTAAGTTATGTTAAAAACTCTAAATCCTTTAAAGAATTTCAAAATTGTAATTTTAATGATGAGGAACTCTTTAAGATTATAAACTATGCTAAAAAAATTGGAATTATATTTATTTCAACCCCGGGCTCATTTGAAGAAGTAGAAAAGTTGAAAAAGTTTAAAGCAGACGGTATTAAAATTTCTTCAGGTTTGCTCACTAATTACCCACTTATTTCTCACGCGGCAAAAAATTTTAAATCAATAATTATTTCAACCGGAATGGCTTATTTAAGAGAGATTAAACAAGCAGTATCAGCATGTAAAAATAATAAAAATTTAGCAATTTTAAAATGCACTTCATTGTATCCATCAAAAGATAACGAAATTAATTTAAATTCAATAGAGGATTTTCATAAACACTTTAAAAATATTATTGGCTTCTCAGATCATACAAAAGATGAACTTTCATGCTTAGCTGCAGTCTCTAAAGGTGCAAAAATTATAGAAAAACATTTTACACTAAATACTAAAAGAAAAGGTAAAGACCATCACATATCATTAAATCCTAGTAACTTTAAGATCATGATTGAAAAAATAAGAAGAATTGACCTCATGCAGGGTAAGAGAAAAATTTACCCAGAAAAAAAAGAAATTTTAAACAGAAAATTATTTCATAGATATATTCTCGCTAAGAAAGATATTTTTAAAGGAGAGAAATTTTCTTTACAAAACCTTTCAATAAAAAGGCAAATTATAAGTTCGAGAAAAGACTTGAAGCCATTATATCTAAATAGGTTAATAGGAAAAAAATCTAAAAGACAAATTAAAAAAGATAAACCACTAATTATCAAAGATCTTTAATGAAAATTTGAAATGTGCGGCATAGTAGGAATATACAGTTTAAATAATCAAAAAATCCCTAATTTAGAATTTAGAATTAAAAAAATGATCAATATGATCAAATATAGAGGTCCTGATAACTCTGGTCACTTTTTTAATAAAAAAAAAACTTTTGGTATGGCAAATAATCAATTATCTATTGTTTCACCAAAAAAGAATATAAAATTACCTCTTACATATGATAACGAAAATTTTCTATCTTTTAATGGAGAAATTTATAATTATCTTGACTTAAAGTTAAAGTATAAAATCCCAAATAATAACTTTAGGTATAACACTGATACCGAAGTCCTTTACTATTTTTTAAATCAAGAAAAAATAAATTTATCTGAAATAAATGGAATTTGGTCTTTCGCTCACTATAATGACAAAGAACACGTATTAAAGTTAGGTAGAGACATTCTTGGAGAAAGAAACCTTTATTATTATGTAAATCAAAATGAACTGATTTTTTCTTCTGAAATTAGACCTATATTTGCTGCAAATAATTTATCTTACTCTATTAACAATATTGGAATTCAAGATATGTGGAAGTATTATAGTTGCAGAGATAATCTAACTGTAATTAAAGATTGCTTTAAATTAACTCCTGGAAGATATTTAATATTCAAGAAAAATAGTGGATCAACACCATTTAAAGTTGATCTTCCTTTGTTAAGGCCAGAAAAATATTTTGATTTGATAAAAAGAAATAGTCAGCAAGAAATACAAAAAAAATTTAAGAAATTAATGAGTAGAGAGCTGGAGATAAGATATCCAAAAAATGTAAAATGTTTCTCTTCTTTAAGTGGCGGATTAGATAGTACTTACCAAAACTTTTTATTAAGGAATTTAGAAAAAAAGATTAATACAATTTATGCAATAAGTAACGATTTTAATTTTATTAAAAGAAAAGGAATTAGTGAAATGGATTTATCGAAATTAATCTCTAAAAAAATAATCTCATCGCATACTTTTATTGATTTAAGGAAAGACTTTTTTCAAGAATCACTAAAATCTTCGCAAAATACTTTAGAGACTTTAGATCCTGCTATACTTAATTTTTCAATTTTTTCAAAATTTTTAAAGAATAGAGGCTCTAAAGTTTTATTGTGTTCAGATGGACCAGACGAATTTTTATGCGGTTATTATAAAGATATAAATAATTTTTTTTATTCCAAAAAAAGATTTCTCAAAAATCCTTATCATAAGATTATTAAAAATAAAAAATTTTATGAATCAATATTTCAAAAGGTAGAGAAAGAGACAGATTTTTTTTCTACACCAGATCGTAGATATAAAAATGTTGAAAAGTATTTAGAAAAATCGCAATTAAAAGCATTAATATATGCAACAAAATCATTACCAGAATATATAAATATTAGAGCAGACAAAGGTTTTATGTTGAATTCTATTGAGGTACGACAACCGTTCTTGTCAAAAAATTTGGTAGAGTTTCTTTGTGCTCTCCCATCTAAATTTCGTGTTTCTAAAAACCTTAAAGGTAAAATTTTTTTAAGGAACGAAGTAGCAAAAATATCTAAAATAGTTTCTCAATATAAGAAAATCGGATTTGGTAAAAATTTAATCTCAGATGATAAGATTTTTAAAAAGTTAGAGCCAATTATAAATGATACAATAAATGATAAAAAGATAATGCAGAAATTAAATTTTAAAAAAGGGGCAGAAAAGACTTTTTTAAAATCTAATAGGTCCCAAAAGTATATGGTTTTTTCATTAATAAGATCTTTAAAAAATTTAAAAAATTAGATGAAAACAAAAAATTATAATATTTTATTGACATGTGCAGGCGGAGGTCTTTCAAAATTTAATTCTTATTACCTAAAAAAAAATCCTAATAAAAAGATTAAAGTAATTGGTGTAGATATAAAAAAGATCAACAATTCAAATAAATTTGACAAGTTCTATAAAGTTCCTAGACCTGAAAGTCCTTTATATTTACCTAAAATCAAATCAATAGTTAAAAAAGAGAAAATTTCACTAATTATACCAACAGCCGATGAAGAAGTAATTAAGTTTTCTAAAGATAAAAAAAAATTTGAAAAAAAAGGAGTTAAAATAGCATGTGAAACTTTAAGAAATGTTAAAATATTTACTGATAAATTTAAAACCTTAAAATTCTTAAAGAAAAATAAAATTGATAATCAAAATTTTTTTTTAGTAAAAAGCTTAAAAGAACTTAAAGAAAAATTTATAATTTTTGATGAATTTGTTTTAAAACCTGTAATTGGAAGAGGTGGAAGAGGAGTCTTTATTATTAAAAAAAAAATAAAGAAAACTCTTTTTTTGAATTACGGAAGAGAGATAAATACTGATATCGATAAATTTAAAAAATATTTTTTACAAAAAATAACTGAATTCCCGCTTATTATTACACCTAAATTGCAAGAACCAGTCTATGATATAGATTTTCTGTCTTTCAAGGGAAATTTAAAAAAAATAGTAATGAGAAGAAGGGTGATTTCAGAAGAGCCAAACTCTGGACATATATTTTGTAAAGTTCCAGGCTATATAAAAAAAAAATTTTCAAAAATTTGCAAAAAACTATACCTCAATGGCCTTTATGACTCAGATTTGATGAAAGATAAAAAAGGTATTTTTAGAATTATTGAAATAAATTCAAGACCAAGCGGGAGTGTGAGTACAACTTGTGCGGCTGGAGTAAATCTTCTTTCTGATTTAATTGATCTGAAAATAAATAAAAAAATCAATTTAAACAAAAAAATTAAAAGAAGAACTGTTAAGCTTTATTAATATTATAAATATTAATTTTTTATTTTTTGCTTATGATAAAATACCAACTTTGTATCAACGGCCCGGTAATCAACACTTTTTTACCATTTAAATTTGAGGTGTATGAGCCCATTATTTTCTTATCTTTGAGCTTTAAATTTTTCATAAATTTGAGTTTTTTAACATAATTTTTTTTGTAACCTTTAGATTTCATATATTCTAAATATTTATAAATAGAGTATATGTTATAGTACCTTGATGTAACTATTCCACCTTTATTTTTTTTTAAAAAATCAACTCTTATTTTAAAATCTAAATAACCATCCCAGAACAGAGAACTCACTGCTATAAATTTTGGATTAAATTTTATAGCTGAATTAATTACTTTCTTATAACCGTCCAAAATTGAAAGAACTTGAAGAATGGTAACTACATCTATTTTATTTTTTAATATATTTGCAGATTTATTTAATTTTTCTATATTTCCTAAATAAAATCTTATATTCTTAATTTTCTTATTTTTCATCATTTTTTTAGCAAGCTTAATTAACGTTGGCTGATTGTCTACTCCAAAAGAATCTGCAATTTTAAATTTTTTTTTAAGATAAAATAAATTGGCACCTGATCCAGAACCAAGGTCTAAAAAATTTTTGAATTTTAAATTTATTTTTTTATTTAAAAAACTAGTTATTTGTTTAGTAGTTTCGTAAGGATTTCTATATTGCTTTATGTGATATTTTAAATCTATTTGACGGCTATTTTCTTTTCTAATTGTCATAGTTCAAATTTCTTTTTAATGAAATTTTCAAGGATAAATTCAGTTATACTGTTAGTGTTTATATAGTTTATTCGTTTGCTTGTTTTCAATTTATTTTTTAATTTCATAAAACTTTTTTCTGGAATTTTTTTTGAAACGTAATAAGCAAACTTCGCAGATACGATCTTTTTAATTCCAAATATTTTTTTTATCTCCCTTATTATATCTGTCTTATTTCTTTTCTTCCAATTTAGTTTAACTCTTCCATTTATAATTTTCATATTTTTCTTTGAGCTATAAATTTGAAGCCTGTCTAATGGGCCAATACCATTTTCATTAAATACTATTTTGTTAAAATTTAGTTTATTACAAAGAAACCTTAAATGTTTACTTTTAATAACTTTGTCATAGTTACAAATAATTTTGGTGTCAAAATTTTTCTTACCCTTTATATTTATATATTTTACAAATACGTTTTTAGGATGAATAATATAATCAAATACAAGTTTATTATTTATCTTTACAAATTTTTGATATTCCTTAATGTTTTTAACTTCATAGTTATAAACTATGTTAAGTTTTTTCCTAGAATTTTTAATTAAACTTCTGAAATCAGAGCTTTTGACTTTTATAATTCTTTTTGTAAACAAAGCTTTCTGATACTCTTTATTAAATTTTACACCGTATCCTTTTAAAAATTTAACAACTTTAGAAAAATTTTTAACCTCATTATTATTAATTGGTGCCACAATGTTAGAAAAAATTGAACCTTGATTATCTACTTGCCAAGCTCCACCAATTTTTGCTCCTTTTTCTAACAAAATAACTTTATGGCCTCTTTTTTTTAGGTAAATGCCTAAAATGCAGGAGGTAACACTTGCACCAATTATACAAACATTATTCTTCATTATTGATAAATCGGACTCTTAGATTAATTTTGGCTATAATGCAAATTTTGTCCTATAAATAAGGTATAATTTTAAATATAATTTTTAAAAAAGACCTTTACTGTTCAAATCTTGAACGTTATAATGTTCAATTATTGAACGTATGAAAGTTAAACCAGACCAAGATCATTTTGAAGTTCTTAGGAAAATTGATAAGACTCCTAATTATTCTCAAAGACAACTTGCAAAAGGCTTGGGTTTCAGTCTTGGTAAATTAAATTATTGTCTAAAAGCTTTACAAGCTAAAGGTTTTGTAAAAATTAAAAATTTTAAACAACAACCTAAGAAAATTACTTACATGAGATATGTATTAACTCCTAGAGGCATTGCCGAAAGGTCGAGATTAACTCTTAATTTTATGAAAAGAAAAATGCAAGAGTACGATGAGCTTAAAAAAGAATTAAAACAAAATAAAAAATAAAATGTGGACGGTTGTCAAATATAAAAATAATTATTTTGGAATATTAAAAAAGAAACTAATAGAGACTCTAGGTGATGACACGAAGTTTTACACACCTACAATTAAAATAAGAAGATTTCAAAAAAATAAATTTGTTCAAAAAGACTTAAGTTTGTTAGGAGATTATTTTTTTTGTTACAGCAAAAAGTTTGAGAATGAAAATATAATTCAAAGTTTGAAATATCTCAAAGGATTAAAATATTTTTTATCAGGATTTAACCGATCACAATTAGATATTAAAAACTTTATATCAAAATGTAAAGAGTCAGAAGATAAAGACGGATATCTATCAAATAATTTTATAAAGCTATGTATTGATGCAAAATATAAGTTTACCTCTGGGCCGTTTATAGAAATAATTTTTAAAATAATAGAGCTTCAAAGAAATTCCATGAAAATATTACTTGGAAATTTTGAAACAACAATAAAAAAAAAAGAGTATTTTTTTACAAGAGTATAATTTTTTTGTATATGCCTTACCTGTTTGTAGAAATTAATTTTTACAAAGTGCGGAGCATTGGTTAAATAGAATTTTCAAATGTTTTTGTCTAAACTTTTAAAATTAATTAAAAGATCGAAATTTATTTTAGGAAGACCGAAAAAAAATAATCTTATAGTATTTGATTGTGAAACCTCCTTAGCTATAAAATTTTTAATTAAAAATAAAGATTATACTTTATTAAAAATTAGATCGGATAAAATTGATAAGATATATATTAACTTTGGAGTATTTTTTAAAATATTTATAAAATTTTTTCATCACAGTTTAAAAATAAACTATCTATCAGCTATCATAAGTCAAATTGAGCCAAAAAAAATTGTAACGCAGTACGATAATTCTTTAGAATTTTATCAACTTAATAAAATTTTTAAACACTCGAATATAAAATTTATTGCTATTCAAGGGGGAATAAGAACTATTCATAATATGGGTCATTTAAAAAAGAATTTTTATATAGACCAATACTGTGGTTTTTCAAATTATGAAAAAATTTTTTTGGAAAAAAACAATTTTAAAACAAATAATTTTTTGCCGTTAGGGTCTATCAGCAGCGCAGCAGCTTTAGATTATTTTTATAATAACAAAATAAATCTAAAAAAAGAATATAATGTATGCTTAATATCGGAATTAATTACAAATCTAAGAAATGATGATGACAAAAAGTATTTCGAAATGTTAAAAGAATTATGTCTTTTAGTTAAAAAACTTAAAGAGAAAAAAAAATTTAGTTTGATTATATGTGGAGCAGGAAATAAGGACTCCCAAATAAGTAAAACAGAGATAAATTTTTATGAAAAAATTTTTGGCTCAAATAATTTTAAAATAGACCAATCAAATAGAAATCAATTTCCAAGTTATAAAAATATTTATAAAAGTAATTTAATAGTGGGTGTACATTCCACGTTAATGAGAGAGGCGTTAGGATTAAAAAAAAAGATACTTATTTATAATTACTTAAGTAAAACAGAATATCTTTTTATGTTTAATGATTTTTTTGTTGTTAATCAAAGGTCTGCAGAAAAATTTAATCAAAAGTTTGAGTCAATTTTCCAGCTTACTGATGAGGAATATTTTTCAAAAATTGAAGATCCAAACTACTATATGGCAGACCCATACAAAACAAAGAAAATATTTCTCGAAAGATTAACTTAATAAATGGGATTTTCACAATTTTTAAGTTTTTTTAACAAAAAAGAAAAAAATAAGATTTTAATTTTATTTTTTTTCATGGTGATTGCCTCAGTTCTTGAGACTCTGGGAATAGGTCTTATATTTCCTATCACCGGCGCAATATTGGAGTCTATAAATGACGGTCAAACAAATTATTCTGATTTTTTTCAAAATATATTTAAGTTTCCTAAAAATAGTATAATTTTATATTGTCTAATTTTGTTAACACTAGTCTACTTTGTAAAAATTGTTTTCATGATATGGTTTTCATATTTTCAATTTAAGTTTATTTATTTTTTTAAAGAAAGTCTTTCCAGCGGCCTATTTAAGAGGTATTTGAATCAAAACTTTGATTTTTTTCTTGAAAAAAACAGTGCTGAAATTATTAGAAACATAACTACAGAAGTTAATCAGTTTTCAAATTACCTGTTCGCTTTTTTAAGACTTTGTTTAGAAATTCTTGTTGTTATTTTTATTGTTATGTTATTAATTTTTCTCAACACAAAAGTTGCTATTTCAATTATTTTGGTATTTGGAACCATTTCATTGATATATTTTTATGCATTGAGAAAAAAAGTTATTTCCTGGGGAGAGGAAAGATTGATCAATTCAAAAGATATAATTCAATTTGCCCAAGAGGGTTTTGGTTCTCTTAATTATATTAAATTTACTGGTAGAGAAGATTTTTTTTTCAATAAATTTAAATTGAAAAACTTCGGTCTTGCTTTATTAAATATTAAATTTAATTTAGTAAAAGAACTGCCAAAATTTATATTTGAGTTTATAGGCATATTGTCTATTGTTTTCATATTTTATTTTTACTTTATATCTGGCAATAATATTTCAGATACAATACAAATTTTAACAGTTTATCTAGCAGCTAGTTTTAGAGTTCTTCCTTCTATAAACAAAATATTAAATAATGCACAGGTTATGAAATTTTGTAGCTCAGCTGTTATTAATCTATATAATGAGACAAAAAGTTTTAAATTTTCTCAAAAAAAAATTAGTGATGAAAAAATAAATTTTAAAGACTCAATCAATCTTAAAATTAAAGAATTTAATTATAAGGGTAACAGAGATTTTAAACTAAATAATGTCGATATGCAGATTAAAAAAAATCAAAAGATAGGCATAATGGGAAAGACAGGTTTTGGAAAAAGCACAATTATTCAAATAATACTTGGAATCATAAAAAGTGAACATGTGGATTTTAAAGTCGACAATAAGAGCATTAACACTCAATCAAGAGCGTGGCAGAATTTAATATGTTACGTTCCTCAAAGGATTTTCATTCTAGATGACTCTCTAAAACAAAATATTTTGTTTGGTAAAGATGATAACACACTGAATGAAAAAAGAATTAACGAATGTATTAAAATAACCTCTTTAGATAAACTTATTAGTCAACTACCTAATGGGATAAATTCAAGAATTGGTGAACAGGGTCATAATTTATCAGGAGGTGAGATACAAAGAATAGCTATTTGTAGAGCTATGTTAGATGATAAAGCAATTATAGTTTTAGATGAGGCTACAAGTTCTTTAGATCAAGCAACTTCTGATGAAATAGTAAAATATATTTTTAATTTAAAAGATAAAACAATTATTTTTGTTTCCCACAAAAAAGATAATTTAAAAAATTGTGATTTGATATACTCCTTTCATCAAGGTAAGGTAGAGAAATATAGCAACTGATTTATTAAAAATGAAACACTTAAAAAACAAGGTCTTACTAATCACTGGTGGAACAGGATCTTTTGGTCAAAAATGTGTTGAAACTTTAATTAAAACCGAGGTTAAGAAGATTATAATTTTTTCAAGGGACGAACTTAAGCAATTTGAAATGAGAAATAAATTTCCGTCAAAAAAAATAAGATTTTTTATTGGCGATGTGAGAGATGGAGAAAGGTTAGAATTAGCCACTAAAAACGTAGATTACATTATTCATGCAGCAGCTTTAAAACAAGTTCCCACTGCTGAATACAATCCGATGGAGTTTATTAAAACAAATGTTTATGGAGCCTACAATATTATTAATGCAAGTATAAAAAATAATGTAAAAAAAGTTATTGCTCTTTCTACTGACAAGGCAGCTAACCCACTCAATTTATATGGAGCTACAAAATTGTGCTCGGATAAACTTATGATTAATGCAAATGTTTATGCAAACCAATTTGTGACAAAATTTTCAGTTGTGAGGTATGGAAATGTTATTGGATCTCGTGGCTCAGTTTTGCCTTTTTTTAAATCGCTTTTGAATAAAAAGTTTAATTATCTTCCAATAACAGATAAAAAAATGACTAGGTTTTGGATAAGTTTACAAGATGGAGTTAACTTTGTTATTAGCTCAATAAAAGAAATGAATGGAGGTGAACTTTTTGTTCCAAAATCTCCATCTATTAAAATTATAGATTTAGCAAAAGCATTAAACTCAAAAATAAAATTTAAAATAATTGGTATTAGACCTGGGGAAAAATTACATGAGGTTTTGTGCCCTTCAGATACATATAGGGAGACAATTGAATATAAAAAGTATTTTATAATCAAACCTTTAATAGATTTTAAAGCAGGACAGTCAAAAAAATATTATAAAAATTCGTTTGGTGAAAAAGGAAAAAATGTTTCTGAAAACTTTATTTATTCTTCAGATTTAAATCCACACTTCCTTTCTGTAAAAGAAATTAAAAAGATAATAATTAAGAATTAAGTATAATTTAGTGAAAAAAAAGAAAAAGATATTAATCTTGGGTGGAGCAGGGTTTATAGGTTTTTATTTAGCCAAAGAATTGGAAAAAAAATATAATATAGTGCTAATAGATGACCTGTCAAAAAATCAAAAAAAAATTGATAATGATCTTAAAAAGTTAATTAAGAAAAAAAACATTAACTTTATTAATAAAGATATTACCAAGACTAATCTAAGTGAATTCCCCAAAAATTTTGATTACATATTTGACTTAGCGGCAATTCTTGGCGTGAAGAAAGTCATTAAAGAGAGTTACATAACGTTAAAAAATAATTTAAAGTTGACAATAAAAGCAATCGAGATTGCTAAAAATCAAAAAAACTTAAAAAAAGTTTTTTTTGCCTCTTCTAGCGAAATTTATGACGGAGGAGGAAAAACATATAAACTTAGATATCCTGCAAAAGAATTTTATCCAATTACGATTAATGATTTAAAACATGCTAGAACAGTTTATGTAACATCAAAACTGACAGCAGAAATATTGTATATTAATTCTGGATTGCCGTATATCATTGGTAGATTACATAATATCTATGGGCCTAGAATGGGCTTGAGCCATGTAGTACCAGAGTTAATAAGTAAATTTATATCTAAAAAAAAAATTGTTGAAGTTTTTTCCCCAAATCACTCTAGAACTTTTTGTTTTTACACTGATGCTATTGAAATAATTAAAAAATTAACATTGAACTCAAAAATTCCTAAAGACATTTATAATATTGGAAATCCCAAAAATGAAACAAAAATAAGAAACTTATCGTTTAAAATATCGAATTTTTTGAAAAGTAAAAAAAAAATTAAGTTTGTTGAAGATAGTCATAATTCACCAAGTAGAAGATTACCAGATATGTCAAAAACAAATAAATTTATCAAAAAAACAAATTATAAGAATATTGAATACGGTATAGAAAAAACTTATTTAAGTATAAAATTCAAATGAAGATAGTTGTACAAGGTTTTGGTGTTGTTGGAGCAGCAACTGCTTTAAATATTGTTTCATCAAAAAACTTTAAAAATAATTATAAAGTACATTGTATTGAAAAAAAAAACCTTGCAGGTGTTAATAAAATTGAAAATGCAAGAATGGGAAAATTTCCAATTGAAACTACAGATAAATCGATGTCAATCGCATTAAAAAAAGCACTAGAAAAAAAAAAAATAACATTCGGTTTTGATACCAATCAATACTCTAAAGCAGATATTGTAATTGTCTCAATTAACTGTGATTTGAAAAGTAAAAATAAAATTAATTTAAAAGAATTTGTAAAAAGTTTTTCTGAAATCATTAACAATATTTCCTCTAACACATTGATATTAATCGAGTCTACAGTGCCGCCTGGCACATGTGAGAAATTACTTTACCCGATAATGAAAAAAAACTTAAAAAAAAGAAAAATAAGTTTAAGTAAAGTTTTTTTAGCTCATTCATTTGAAAGGGTAACTCCTGGAAATAATTATTTAAATTCTTGTAAAAACACATTTAAAGTTTACTCTGGCATAAATAAATCCTCAGAAAAAAAATGTTATAATTTTTTAAAAACTATTGTTAACTTTAAAAAATACCCTTTAATTAAATTAAAAAATATAACTTCTTCAGAAACATGTAAATTAATGGAAAATAGTTATAGAGCTTTAAATATTGCTTTTATAGATGAGTGGGTAAAATTTTCTGAAAATATAAACATTGATCTACTTAGCGTAATTAAAAGCATTAAAATGAGAGATACTCATAAAAATATAATGCTACCGGGCATAGGTGTTGGAGGATATTGTTTAACCAAAGATCCTCTTTTTACAAAAATTGCAAGTAAACAAATTTTTAAGTTAAAAAATATGGATTTTCCTCTAAGCACTAAAGCTGTCAAACTGAACAAAAAGATGCCTGATACATCCTTAGAATTTATAAAAAAAAACGTTGGATTCTCTCTCAAAAAAAAGAAAATTTTATTTTATGGAATTACTTACAAAGAAAATATCGGTGATATCAGGCATTCACCCACAGTAGATCTTGCTAAAAAATTAAGAAAACTTAAATGCGATGTTTTTTTTTATGATCCATTAATTAAAGTTATCAAAGACAAAAACATAAAATTTTACGATATTAAAACAAAAAAATTAAATTTTGATTTAAAAATTTTAACTGTAAAGCATAAAGAAACTCATTCTAAAACTTTTTTTAAAAAATTTACTAGTGATAAAGGAATTATTTTCGACCTGAATAACGTATTGAGTTTTGATAAAATAGCACTTTTAAAAAAAAGAAATTCTCCAATTTTTATTTTAGGCAGATAATTTATGAAAAAAATAACAGTATTTACAGGAAGTAGAGCTGATTATGGCTTACTTAAGAACTTAATTAAAAAAATAAATGATAGCAGATTTTACAAATTAGAACTCATGGCTTCATCAATCCATTTCATGAAAGATTTTGGAAAATCTTCTAAAGAAATCAAGAATGATCATGTAAAAATTAATTTTATTGGAAAAACCAGGCTTGTAAAGAATAATTATAACTCTGTAATAAATTATTGTGGTAACTCTATGCAAGAGTTTGGAAATATTTTATCAAAATCAAAAACGGATATAGTTATTTTATTAGGAGACAGATATGAAGTTTTTTCATTTTGTGTATCAGCTTTTTTTTTAAAAATTCCGATTGTTCATATACATGGAGGAGAAATTACTACAGGAGCATTTGATGATACATTGAGGCATTGTATAACAAAAATGTCTAATTACCATTTTGTTTGTCATGATATTTATAAACAAAGAGTTAGCCAACTAGGGGAACCTAAAAAAAATATATTTAATTTTGGAGCACCCGGTATCGAAAATATCAAAAATACAAATTTTTTGAATAAAAAGGAAATCTTTAGTAAGTTTAAAATACCATTTAATAAAAAAAGAGTCGCTGTAGTAACATTTCACCCGGAGACGAATTCCAAAATGAGTCCAAAAAAACAAATTAACTCTTTACTTAAAGGTCTTTTATCATTAGAAAAAATACATTATATTTTTACTTACAGTAACTCCGACCCGTTTGGCAAATATTTTATAAAAAAGATTAATATGTTAAAGAATAAAAAAAATATTTCTTTATTCAAAACTTTGGGAACAAAAAATTACCATAATTTAATTAAAGTTTCAGACATAGTTATTGGAAATTCTTCAAGCGGGATATTTGAAGCACCGTCATTAAATACTCCCACATTAAATATTGGAGAAAGGCAAGAAGGAAGAGAAATGGGAAGAAGTATATTTTGTTGTAAAAATAATCCGCTATCAATAAAAAATAATATTTTAAAAATTTTTAAAAAAAAAAAGATCAATTATCAAAATATTTTTTATAAAAAAAATACCTCATTAAATATATTCAAAAAGGTAAAACAAATTTTAAAAGACAAGATTTCACATAAAAAATTTCATGACATCAAATAAAAATAAAGTTTATATTATTGCAGAAATTGGCGTGAACCATAATGGAAGTATAAGTCTTGCTAAAAAAATGATTTTAGCTGCCAAAAAATCAGGCGCTGATGCTGTTAAATTTCAAAATTTTACAGCAAATTCACTAACTACTAAAAATGCCAAAAAGGCTCCATATCAATTAAGGAATACTAAAAATTCACAATCACAGTACCGTATGCTAAAAAATCTAGAGTTAGAATTACCTCAATATTTCATTTTAAAAAAATTCGCTAAAAAAAATAAAATAGATTTTTTTACCTCTATTTTTGATAAGGAAAGTATATTTTTTTTGAGAAACAAACTAAAACAAAAAGTTATAAAAATACCATCTGGCGAAATAAACAATCCTTTAATCATAGATAATTTAAACATACGGCATTATAAATTAATTGTTTCCACAGGTATGGCTAGCATGAAAGAAATTACAGACTCTCTTAATTCTATTCTTAAAAGAAGATTGTTTAAGATAAAAAATAATAGAGTAAAAATAACTAATATTAGTTTTCTAAATAAAATAAAAAAGAGGATTAGCTTACTACACTGTGTGACCGACTATCCGGTGCAAAAAAACTTTGCTAATTTAAAGTGTATTAAAACTTTAGCTGAAGAATTTAAAATACCTGTGGGATATTCTGATCACACTAGAGGAGTTGTAGCACCAGTAATAGCAGTATCACTTGGTGCGCAAATTATTGAAAAACATTTTACTTTAAGCAAAAAAATGTCTGGTCCAGATCATAAAGCTTCCCTAGAACCAAAAGAGTTTTCAAGGATGGTAGATTTTATTCGAGATTTTGAAGTAATGTTAGGTGATGGTATAAAAAAACTTCAAGCATGCGAAAAAAAAAATATTAAAATTGCTAGAAAAAGTATTGTTGCTAAAAAGTTTATTAAAAAAAGTGAAAAATTTAGTAATCTTAACCTTACTACAAAAAGACCAGGAGAAGGAATTAATCCAATCAAAATTAGAAGCTTAATTGGAAAAAAATCTAGATTTAATTTTAAACCTGATGATTTAATAAAAATTTAAAATGAAAATACTCTCAATTTATCCATGGACTCATATTTCATCTTCAGCTTTAATGATTGATGGTAAGTTAATTTGTGCTTCGCCAGAGGAAAGATTTAATAGAAAAAAGTGGTCTGTTGATTTTCCTATTTTGTCTGCGAACTGGTGTTTAAAGCAAAGTAAACTTGATTGGAAAGATTTAGATATAATCGTTATTCCATGGAATCCTTCTTATAACATTAATTCAGCATCATCGAGATGGGATAACAATATAAGATGGAGAGGAGAATTGCTTAGCAATATTCCTACTAATATTATGAAAGCTTTAAAAAATAAACCAGCTGAGTCAATGGAGATAAGTTTTGGAAATACTAAAATTTTGTATTTAAATCATCATGAATGCCATGCTGCCTCAGCATTTTTTACCTCAGGTTTTGGGAAAAGTGATATTTTAACAATAGATGGACACGGAGAAACTGAGACTTGTGTTTCAGGATATTTTAGTAATGAAAAATTTAAAAAAACAAATTCAATATTATATCCTCACTCCGTAGGTCTATTATATGGAACATTCACGGAATTTTTAGGATTTAAGCCTGATAGTGATGAATGGAAAACAATGGCATTAGCTTCATTTGCGATTAAAAAAAACTCATTTGATAAAAAGATTAAAAAACTTTATAAGTTAACTAAATCAGGTTTTGAATTAGACTTAAGTTTTTTTGATTACTATCAATTTGACAAAAAACCCCATTTTTTTAATAAAAAGTTTTGTGAGTTGTTTGGATCAATTAGAGAGAAAAATTCTAAAATTAACTCAAGACACCATCAAATTGCTGGTGCTCTACAAAGAGCTTTTGAAAGAATAGTTTATCATTTATTAAGTATTACTAAAAAAAATGGATGCGGAAGTGAGAATATTATTCTTGCAGGAGGTGCAGCTATGAATTGTGTGTTTAATGGTTTGCTAAACAAGAAGAGTATATATAAAAACAATTATATTCCACCTTGGCCAGATGATTCAGGTGTGAGTATTGGAGCTACTTATCTTGCTAACTTTATCAAAAAGAAAAAGAATAAGTCAAAAGCGCCTGCAAATGTATACTTAGGACCTTCATTTTCTAATAAGGAAATAATTGAAACAATAAAAAAATATAATTTAAAATATAGTAAGCCAAAAAATGTTTGTTCCTATACAGCAGAGAAATTAAATAGAGGATATTTAATTGGTTGGTTTCAAGGTAATATGGAATTTAGCCATAGAGCGCTAGGGAACCGATCTATTATTGCTGATCCTAGAAAAAAAGTATTTAAAGAAAAAGTAAATTCAGCAATTAAATACAGGGAAAGTTTCAGACCATTTGCTCCAGCAGTCCTTGAGAATCACGCTCACAAAATATTTGATTTAAGAAAATCAGAAAAAGTGTATTTTATGGAAAAAGCTATAAAAGTTAAAAAAAATTGGAAAGAAAAAATTCCAGCTGTTGTGCATGTTGACAATACTGCAAGAGTTCAAACTGTGAGCAAAAAGTTAAATCAGAAATTTTACAAATTAATTGAGGAATTTAATAAGATTACCAGCGTGCCAGTTATACTAAACACCTCTTTTAATTTGAACGGTGAACCAGTAGTATTGAGCCCGAGCGATGCAATAAGAACTTTTTATACTTGCGGTTTAGATTATTTAGTTTTAGGAGACTACGTAATAAAAAAATAATAAATGAATAAGTTTACAAAAGCATTATTAAAAGTAATACCAGGAGGTTCACATACCTATAGTAGAGGGGCAGATCAGTATCCCTCTAACGCACCCCCTATTTTATCAAAAGGAAAAGGAGCCTATATTTTCGATACAAACAACAAAAAATATCTTGATTACGGAATGGGCTTAAGATCAGTCAATATAGGATATGCAGAAAATTCTATTAATGCTGCAGCAATCCAACAAATAAATAAAGGCAACAACTTAACAAGACCATCTAATATAGAGTTGACTGCTGCAAATTTACTGACGAAAAATATTGACAGTGCAGATATGGTAAAATTTACAAAGAACGGTTCAACTGCAGTAACCGCAGCTGTTAAATTAGCCAGGGCTTTCAATCAAAGAGATCTTGTAATAAGATGTTTTGATCATCCCTTCTTTTCTTTTGATGATTGGTTTATAGGATCAACAGTTGTTGATCGAGGTATTCCTGAACAAATAAAAAAACTTACTCTTACTTTCAAATATAATGATATTGAAACTTTAAAAAAATTAGTAAAGAAATATAAAAAAAGAATTTCTTGTGTAGTCCTAGAACCAGCAGCAACTGATTGTCCGAAAGTGGAAAAAAATGAGGGTTGTTGTGGAAGAAAAATTTGCGATAGAAACTTTCAAAAGAAACATTTCTTGAAAGAAGTTCAGGCAATTTGTAGAAATAATAATATTGTATTCATTCTTGATGAAACTATTACAGGTTTTAGGTGGCATCTTAAAGGAGCGCAATATCTTTATGATGTAAAACCAGATATAAGTATATTTGGTAAAGCTATGGCAAATGGTTTTTCCGTAGCTTGCGTTGCGGGAAAAAAAAAAATTATGGAACTTGGCTCAATAACTAATAAAAAACAAGAAAGAGTTTTTTTATTATCAACTACTCATGGAGCAGAAATGAGCAGTCTAGGTGCATTCGTTGAAACAATTAATTTTATAAAAAAAAACAACGTAGTAGATAAAAACTGGAATTATGGATATGAGTTAAAAAAAAATTGTAATCAAATATCTAAAGATCTTAAGTTAGATAAGCATTTTAAGTTTATGGGTCCTTCAGGCTCACCTTTTTATGTATGCCTAGATGATAATTTAAAACCAAGCTTGGAATTCAGAACATTATTTTTACAAGAAATGATTAAAAATGGGGTATTTATGCCATGGGTTGCAATATGTTTCCGCCATAATAAAAAAGAATTAAATAAAACTGTAAGAGCTTTAGAAAAATCACTGCACTTATATAAAAAAGCTCTTACCTCTGGTCCTAAGAGATTTATAAAAGGCCCAATTGTTAAGCCAGTATTTAGAAAATACAATTAAACCCAAATGACCATTACAAAAACTAGCAGCAAAAAATTTTTAGGAATTATTGTTGCAAGAGGAGGCTCAAAGGGCATTAAAAATAAAAACTTTACAAAATTTTTTAACAAACCCCTTATTTATTGGACAATTTCTGAGGCAAAAAAATCAAAATATTTGAATCATATAATTTTAAGCACCGATTCAAAAAAAATTGCAAATTTTGGAAAAAAATATAATCTTAATGTTCCATTTTTGAGACCTCCTCATCTATCTAATGATAAAGCAAAAGCGGTAGACGTTGTATTACATGCAATTAGTTTCCTTGAAAAAAAGGGAAATTTTTTCGATTATGTAGCTTTACTTGAACCTACTTCTCCGTTGAGAGACTCAAATGATATTGATAATTCAATAAAAAAAATTTTAAAATTAAAAGGAACCTCTCTAATAAGCGTTTCAAAGTGTAAAGCTTCTCATCCAAATTTTCAATTTAAAAAAGTTAGCCAAATTTTGAAACCTATTAATAATAAAAATAAATTAAAATCTTCAAGACAAGAGCTTAAAGATATTTTTTTTATCGATGGAAGTATTTATATTTCAAAAGTGAGCCATATACTCAATAAAAAAGAATTTTATAGTAAAAAAATGATTTCTTATGAGGTGCCAAGTTGGAAATCTATTGAAATTGACAGTCAAACAGATTTAGTTATTGCAGAATGTATAAAAAAAAATCTACATAGATTTAAAAGATATGATTCAAAAATTTTTGATTAAACCAAATAATACAATAGAGGAAGCTTTAAAGCTTATTCAAAAAAATTCACGAAGATGCTTAGCAGTTGTTAATGATAAAAAAATATTGTTGGGTACGCTAAGCGACGGAGATATAAGATCTGCTTTGCTAGAAAATAAAAATCTAAAACACAAAATTTCTCAAATTTATAATAAAAAAGCAATGTTTATTTTCAACAATAATTTAAGTAAAGAAAAAGAAAAAGTGAACAGTTTATTAACTAAATTTGATATTATACCTGTCGTAAATCAATTTAAAATTGTTGTAGATATTATTTTTCCAGGAAAAGAAAAAAGTAAAATCGAAGATTTAAAAACATCGGTAATTATAATGGCAGGAGGCAAAGGTACCAGAATGCATCCTATAAGCAAAATACTTCCAAAACCCCTAATTCCCCTTAACGAAAAACCAATAATATCCCATATAATCGAAAGTTTTACAAAATTTGGAATTAAAAACTTTATCATATCTATCAATTATAAATCGGAAATAATAAAGGCATATTTTAAAGAAAACCAAGACAGACTCAATATAAAATTTTTAGAGGAAAAAATCCCGTTAGGAACTGTAGGACCACTTTCATTATTGAAAAATAAAATTAAAAATGACTTTTTTGTAATCAACTGCGATACAATATTAAAAATTAATTACTCAGATTTATTTGAATTTCATAAAAAAAATAAAAATTTTGTTACAATTGTTGCTTCTGCAAAAGAGTTTAAAATACCATATGGTGTATGTAATATTGATAAAAAAGGAAATTTAAAAAAAATAAACGAAAAACCAAATTATAATTTTCTTGTTAGTTCAGGAATTTATTTAATAAATCCTAAAATACTAAAATACTTACCCTCAAATAAAAAGTTTGACTTCAATGAATTTATAAAGATATTGATATTTAAAAAAATTAAAGTTGGTGTTTACCCAATCGATGATAACTTGTGGCTAGATGTTGGAAAACTAAGTGAATTTGAGAAAGCAAATAAGTTAATTTAATTATGAAATATTTAAAAAAGTTTCTTAATAAAAATAAAACTGCATTCATTGTAGGTGGTTCTGGTTTTATTGGAAAAGAGGTTGCTAAAGCTATAATGGAGTCCAAAGCTAAAGTTATCAACTTAGACATAGTAAATAATCTGAAAAAATTTAAATCAATTAAATTTGAAAAATTTGATTGTTCAAAAATTAATGAGTTAGAAAAATCTTTTGAGAGAATTTTAAAGAAATACGGAAGCCCAGACATTTTTGTGAACTGTAGTTATCCGAGATCCCATGATTGGTCTGATAATTCTTTTTCAAAAGTAAATCTACAAACATATAAAAAAAATGTAGATATACATCTAAACTCTTATGTTTGGCTTGCTAAATTTGTAGCTGAAAAAATGATGAAGAGAAAAAAAGGTGGAAGTATTATTCAGTTTAGTTCCACTTATGGATTAGTTGGGCAAACAATGAAAATTTACAAAGGGACTAACATTAGAGAGAGTATGACTTACTCTGTTATTAAAGGAGGCATAAGTAATTTAACGAGGCAGATGGCCTCTTATTACGGTAAGTACAATGTAAGAGTAAACTCAATATGCCCAGGGGGTATTCAAGCTAAATATATGTCAGAAAAATTTGTAAAAAATTATAATTCTGTAGTACCTCTAGGAAGACTTGGTCAAACAAGCGATGTAGCTTCTGCAGTTTTATTTCTTTCGTCAGATGCCTCCTCTTATATTACAGGCACGGATTTTTTGATCGACGGCGGTTGGACCTCAATATAAAGATTAAACTAGTGAATATAGCTCTTATTCTTGCCAGGTTAGGTAGTAAAAGAATAAAATATAAAAATATAAAAAATTTTTTTGGAAAACCTATCATTTATTATCCAATTAGAGCTTGCAAAAAAAGTAAAATTTTTGACAAAATATATGTATCTACTGAGAGTAGAAAAATAAAATCGATAGTGATAAAATATGGCGCCTCGGTACCTTTTTTAAGACCTAAAAAATTAGCTGACAACAATACATCTACAATTAAAGTAATAAAACATTTTATAGATAAGATGAAATTTCAGGGAGATACTAACATTTGTTGCTTGTATCCAGCTACACCATTACTTAAACCAAATATTTTAAAAAAATTTTATAAACAATTTTTAAAAGATAAAAAAAATTTTTTAATACCAGCAATAGTCGCTAAATCAAAAGAAAAGAAAAAATTTACTATTAATAAAAATAATAAAATAAAAATAATTAAAAATTCTAATAAATTCTATAAAGACTCTGGACAGTTTTATTTCGGTACTGCAAAGTTATTTAAAGCAAAAAAATCAATCTTAATGAGTGAAAGTTGTAAAATAATAAAATTGTCAAATAATTTTGCTGTAGATGTTAATACTATGCAAGACTGGAAGTTAGTAAAAAAAATTTACAAAAAAGACATCAGAAATGTATAATAATCAAAATTTTACTTATTTAAATTATTTCGATTGGAATTTAAATGAAAGTAACGTAAGTGAAAAAAAATTAAAATTTTTCTCTAAAAATTTTGACTTTCTTGTTTCAAGCTCAAGGATTGAAAAAACAATTAAATTTTCATTTAAATTTGCTAAGCAAATAATAAAATCAAATATTTCTAATCTTAATAAAATTCACAATTTAAAATTGAACACTAAAACATATGAATTTTTATTTCTTCCATGGTGTTACGAAGTTATTTCTCATTCTTATATATTATGGCAAATAGTTACGATTTATAAAAGTAGAAATTTAAAAATAAACAAAATAAATTTGTCTACAATATTATCTTCCCAGGCTAATTTTAAATCTAGTTCTTTAAAGACAAATTATTGGCTCCTTTACAAAATTTTGAATTATAAAAATATTAAATATAAAAAATTAAAAGAAATTGATTATGAGCCTAGACAAATTTTTCCAAGAGAAAATTTTAAATCTAAAATAAAAAGTCTCTTCAATTTTTTAAGATTTGTTTTTAAACCAAGGTTAGTAATTTCAGATATAGGGATTCCTTTATTTCAAGAATTTTTATTAAATATAAAATTAGGCCAAGTCCCAATTATATTTGAAACCTCAAATATAAAACTAAAAAAATATGATATTAAATTAAGAGATAAACTATCAAATTACAAAAAAATTAAAGGAAAAAAAAATTTTGTAAATTTCTTCAAAGAAATTTTTCCTTACATTATACCGATTGAATTCTTAGAGTCTTTTAAAGAGTTATACAACTATTCAAAAGATAAAAAATCTGCAGGTAACCAACAATATAAAATATTAACTCAAAATATTTATCCAAACATCAGAAGAGCAATAATGGCAAAGTATATCCAGAATAAATCCAAGTTATATATATTGCAGCATGGTGGTGGATATGGAACCGCAAAGTTAAATCACGGAGAAATTATCGAGGAATATTTGGCTGACCAATTTCTTTCATGGGGCTGGCTACAAAAAGGTAAAAAAGTGAAAAAATTTTTTAATGTACAATCAATTAGGTATAGAAAAATTAAGAAAAAAAAAAGTAATAAAATTGTAATATTTTTCAACACAGAAACAAATTTTTTCAATAAAGCTGGATATTGGCCTATATTTAATTTTCAAAGAATTTCAAAAAATTATGCTGTAAAAAAAATTATAAAAAATTTAGATCATGATAAAAAAAATATACTTACCTTAAGATATCATGAAAGAGGCTTTAGACGGAGCGGGATAAATATAAATAAGAAATTTTTTGGAAAATATTTAAATTATGATAATGCAGTTTATCATTGGAGCGAAAGTATTTCACAGAATGATTTGACAATACATGAAAATATTAATGGAACTAGTTGGCTTGATACTTTTTCAAAAGGTGTGCCAACTTTAATTTTAGTTGATGAAAGAATATATAAAATCAGAAGAGAATTTAAAAAATATTATGAAAAATTAAAAGAGAAAAATATTATTTTCACCGACCCTAAAAAACTAGCAAATTTTATTAATGATAATTTTAAGAATATTAATCATTATTGGACATCAAGAGCAATAGATAGTCTTAGAAAAAAAATTGTAAAACAATATTGCAATAAGGAAGACAAGCCGTTTGAAAAGTTAAAAAGACTTTTAAAGGATGATTAAAAAAAATTATATAGTTTTTAAAAGAAAAAAAAAATATTTAGATTGTGCGAAATTTATTTTAAAAAAAATTTTTCAAAATAAACATAAAAAAATAATTCTTACAGGGGGTAAATCAGTAAAAAAAATTTATAAAAACCTTTTTGGATATCTTATTAAGGTTAAATTTAAATTAGATATTTTCCTTTCAGATGAACGATGCCTGAAATTTGGTAACAAAAATCTAAATGCTAATATTTTCAAAAATAAATTTAATAATTCATTAGTGAAATTTCATCCAATAATCAAAAAAAAAACAAGTTTTCTTAGTGCAGCCAAAGTTTACAACAAAGTTCTTCCAAAAAATCCAGCAATAATTTTGTTATCTGTAGGTGACGATGGACACATAGCATCAATTTTTAATAAATCGAAGGCAATTAAATCAAATAAAAATGTTTTATTTATGAAAAAAAAATATAAAAAATATCAAAGAATTACAGCAACATTAAATTATCTTAAAAATAAAAAAAATATATTTTTATTATGTAAGGGAAGAAAAAGATTAAGAATTTTTGAAAAGTCATTAAGAACTAAAAATGAAGTTTTATATCTTTTGAATAAAATAAACTCAAATATAAAACTAATTCTGGTTTGAAAAAAGGAACATACTCATGAAATGTCTTGTAACAGGTGGAAGTGGATTTTTAGGTTCACACGTAGCTGATGAATTATCGAATAATAATCACGAAGTTATAATTTATGATAAAAAAAAATCACGCTGGATTAGAAAAGATCAAAAAATGATTATTGGAGACATAAACGACGTGAGAAAACTTAATTCAATTGTAAAAAAAAGTGATTATGTATTTCATTTTGCTGGTTTGTCCGATTTGAATGATGCGATTAATAAGCCATCAGAGACTGCTACAAATAATATTTTAGCTACTATCAATTTACTAAAGATGTGTAAAAAGTTTAAAATAAAAAGATTTATTTATGCTAGCTCAATTTATGTTCTTAGTGAGCAAGGCGGATTTTACAGAGTAAGTAAAAAGGCCTCTGAAGAGTACATAGAGGAATTTTCAAAAAGATTACAATTGAAGTTTACTGTTTTAAGGTACGGAACATTATTTGGGCCAAGGTCTAACAATCAAAACGGTGTAAGAAAGATTATATACAATGCTGTAAAAAGAAGAAAAGTTGTTTATGATGGTTCAAAGAAAAGTGAGAGAAAATATATAAATGTAAAAGATGCATCTAGAATTACTGCCCAAGTACTTAAAAAAAAATATGAGAATAAATACCTAAATGTATTTGGTTCCAAAAAAATAAAAGTAAAAGATTTTCTACTTAAAATAAAAAAAGTTTTAGGAATAAATAGTAAAATTAAATTTAAAAACAAAAAAATCTTAGGTCATTATGTTTCTAACCCATCTACTTTTAAATTTAAAAAAGGTCAAAATATTTCTGCATCTAGTTACAAAAATTTTGAAAAAAATATTAAAGAAATTATTGAAGAAATTCAAAATTCATGAAAAAAAAGATATTAATTATGGGGCTTCCTGGCTCTGGAAAAACTTTTTTAGCTAAAAAGTTAGCTACTAAGTTAAAAGCCGATTGGTTTAACGCAGATCAGGTAAGAGCCAAATTTAATGATTGGGACTTTACAAAAGATGGAATTATCCGTCAGGTAAAAAGAATGAAAATTTTGGCTGATAAGTCAAAGAAAAAATACGTAGTTTCAGACTTTGTATGTCCTTTAGAAGAGCAATTTAAAATTTTCAAGCCAAATATTATAATTTGGATGGATACAATTAAAAAAAGCAGATATTCAAAAATGAATAAAATTTTTCAAAAGCCTAAAAAATACGATTTTAGGATAACAAATAAAGATGCGAATTTTTGGTGCAAGATTATAATTGATAAACTCTTTCCTTATAAATGGGATAATAAAAAACCCACTTCTCTTCTCTTAGGTAGGTGGCAACCATTTCATTATGGCCACTATCAGCTTTTTCTTAAAGCTATGAAAAAAACAGATCAAGTAGTTTTTTATGTAAAAGATGTAAATGGAATTGGTGATAATCCCTTTTCATTTAAAAAAATTAAAAAGATAATTAATAAAAAATTGGAAAAAATGTTCAAAGCTAGATACAAAATAAACCTTGCACCTAATATAGATTATATTTTATATGGAAGGAAGGTTGGATATAAAATAAAAAAAATTAACTTAGAAAAAAAAATACAAAAAATTTCTGGTACAAATATTAGAAAATTGATGAGAAAAAAAGGGATTTTAAAAAAATTATGATAGTTGCATTAATGATTGGTAGAAAAGGTAGCAGAGGATTCAAAGGCAAAAATACTTTTAAAGTATTAAAAAAGGCAATGTGCGAATATCCAATTATGGCTGCAAAAAAATCAAAATATGTAAAAAAAATTTATGTCGCTACAGATTGCCCGAAAATAAAAAAAATTTGTAAAAAATATAACGTTAATTTTATAAATAGACCTAAATATTTAAATAACTCAAAAGCTTTGGGAGATCATGTATTCGAGTACTCATATTTTCAAATCAAGAAATTACTAAAGCCTAAAAAAGTAAAGATAATTGTTTTACTTTTTGCTAATGCACCAACTATTACTCATAAAATGATTGATAAAGGAATTCATATTCTAAAGAAAGATAGAAATTGTGACTCTGCCGTCTCAACTTCCGTGTACAATATGTGGAGTCCACTTAGAGCTAGAAAGCTTAATAAAAAAGGGTACTTAAGACCATTTGTTCCTTTCGAAACGTTTGGAAATCCAAAGACTCTAAATTGTGATAGAGACTCCCAAGGCAATGTTTATTTTGCTGATATGTCGGTATCAGTAGTTAGGTCAAAATGTTTGGAGAGTCTTAAAAGTGGATTATTGCCACAAAAATGGATGGGAAAAAAGATTAAAGCAATATATTCTTCTGCTGGATGCGATGTTGATTACAAATGGCAAATACCATCGGTAGAATATTGGTTAAAAAAAAATAAATAATATGTCAATTTTTAAAGAATATAAGAAATTAAATAGTTTTAACGAATTTGTCTCAAAAAATATTGAAAATGATCAAAACTTAATTTTGAAAAAAATTAAAACGGCCCTTTCTAATAGTATTAATTACGATTCTCTTTCAATAAAACAAAAAGAAATTTTAGCAATTGTTAAAAAAGATTTGTTTGAGGATAATTTAGGTAATGAAATTAAATTTAAACTTTCAAAACATGTAATTGAAGAAATAAAAAGACTTGAAGAAAAAAAAATTCCTTTATATCTAGTTCATAGATATAGGTATGAAGTTTATCCTGAAAAATTAATTTTAGATGATTATCCCCCCTATTTACAAATAGAGCCAAGTTCAATTTGTAATTACAGATGTGTTTTTTGTTTTGAAACAGATAAAACTTTTACAGACAAAAAAGCGGGATTTATGGGAACAATGAATTTTGATTTATTTAAAAAAATTATTGATCAAGCTGAGGGAAATATTGAATTTTTATCTCTAGCGTCCAGAGGTGAACCTTTAATCTGTAAAGATATTGTAAAGATGTTTAATTATACAGAGGACAAGTTTTTAAACCTTAAAGTAAATACTAATGCTTCACTTTTAACCGAGGAAAAAATTCATGCAATTCTAAGTGGAGGAGTGGGAACAATAGTTTTTTCAGCAGACGCAGCGGACGCAAAACTATACTCAAAACTTAGAGTAAATGGAAAACTTGATAGAGTTTTGAAAAATATTGAGATGTTTAAAGATATTAAAGAAAAAAAATATCCAAATAACAGAATTATTACTCGTGTATCTGGCGTAAGAGTAAACAATGAACAGTCGATAGACTCAATGACTAAATTATGGGGCGAACTCGTCGACCAAGTTGCTTTTGTTGACTATAATCCTTGGGAAAATGTGTATGTTAGTAAAGAAAGTAATATAAAAAAACCATGTTCTGATTTATGGCGAAGAATGTTTGTTTGGTGGGATGGAAAAACAAATCCGTGCGATACAGATTATAAATCTATCTTGTCACCAGGTGGTTTTGAACAAAATAGCCTAAAAGATTTATGGAAATCAAAAGCATATAGTAAACTCAGGGAACAGCACATTAAAAATGAGAGAAAAAAACTTTTCCCATGTAAGAATTGTTACGTAACTTAAAATGAGTTTGAAAAAAATATTAATATTGGGAGCAAGCTCAGATATAGGATTTAAAACTATTAATTTATTTTTAGAAGATGGATGGGAAGTTTTTGCACATTTTAATAAAAATGAAAAAAAACTTCAATATCTTAAAAATGATTTCGAGAAAATAAATCTTATTAAATATGATTTCAAAAATACAAAAAATTTAGAATCTCAAATTAAAAAAAAATTTAATCACGGCTATCATTCAATAATCAATTTAATTGGATTTATAGATAATAAAAGTTATATGAAATCTAAAATGAAAGATACAATAACATCAATAACAATTAACGCCCTTGCACCTAATTTAGTTATAAGAAATAATTTACAATTTATGATTAAAAATAAGTGGGGGAGAATTGTTAATGGCTCAGCATTAGGAATACCTTATGGAGGTGGTGAGTATTCTTACAACTATAACTTATCTAAACATTGTTTAGAATTCATTCCGGGAAAATTCAAATTACTAGCTAAAAATAATATTTTAATTAATAATCTTAGAATTGGTCATACAGATACAAAAATTCATAAAAGAATGAAAAAAACTCTTTTTGGTAAAAAAAGAGTAAAATTAATACCATTAAATAGAATGGCGACGCCAGAGGAAATGGCAAACTATCTATTTTTTCTAGGGAGTGAAAAAAACTCCTATATGACTAATCAAACAGTTTCTTCTACTGGAGGAGAGTAGTTCTGAAACTATCAGTTTCAAATATTGCTTGGGGAAAAGAAAATTTCGATGATTTTCTAATTTTACTGAAGGAGGAAAATTGTGACGGAGTTGAACTGGCACCTAGTTTGATCTGGGATGAGCCAGAAGCGTCATCAAGTATAAGCAGATTAAAGATAAAAAAAAAAATTAACGAGAAAGGGCTTAAACTTGTCGGTTTTCACTCTCTTTTATACACAAGACCGGATTTACAATTTTTTAGGGATGAAAATTCAAGAAAAAAAACAATTGATTATTTAATTAATTTAATAAAAATTTGCGCTGAACTTGGAGGTAAAAACTTAATTTTAGGCTCACCTTCTAATCGTATGCTCCATGGAAAAAGTTACAAAAAGTGTTTTGATCAATCTATAGAAGACTTTAAAGAGCTAGGCAACAAGGCAAAAGAGTTTGACATAAATTTTTGTATTGAGCCACTTGCAAAAAACATTTCCGAATTTATATGTACGAATCAGGAGGGAGCATCTTTAGTAAAGTCTGTTGGTCATTCTAATTTTAAATTGCATCTTGACACAAAAACTATCTATGAAAATAGTGATGACATTGAACTTTTTTTAGAAAAAAACATTAATATTTGCGAACATATTCATATTAGTGAGATTAACCTTGCTCCTCTGACTAATAAACTTTTTAATCATTCTAATTTTTCTAAAGCATTAAAAAAATATAAATACGATAAATTTTTGTCAATAGAGATGAGGAAAGATCAAAAAAATAAAAAAGAAAATATTAAAAAAAGCATATTTTTTTTAAGAAAAAATTATTTGACGAATGAATAACAGAAATCATTTAGATAAACTAAAGGAGTGGAAAAAAACAAAAAATATTTACTTAGATTGGATTGCTGAAAATAAGTTAAAAAAATTATTTTCAAATCAAATTACTTTTGATGGACTTTCATTATGGTGGGTAAATTCTCTAACTTTTAAAGAAAATATGATTGAAAAAAAATGGTATCGTGATTTGAACAACAAAATGAATTTTAATAAAGATGTTAAATCTGGGAATAAGTTTACATTCAACATCACATTTCATTTAAGACTACTAAAAAATTTTTTTTTAATAACTTTATGGTCAATATTAATCAGGATTATATCAAAAACTAGAAATAAAAAATATAATCATAATAATGTATTCCATTGTTATAACTACAATTTTTTCAAAGATAAAAATTTTAGCGATAGATGTTATGGAGAAACACCAAAAGTTAATGGTAGAGATAATTTACTCTTGATCTCTATAATAAA
>CACCPE010000002.1 GCA_902547825.1 uncultured Pelagibacteraceae bacterium
GAAAGGAAAAACCTGTTAATCCAAAATCATCACCTTTAGCATGGTCTCAGAATAGAAGATCAGTTACTGTAAAAGTAAATTAATAAAGTTCAAATATACTATAAGACCCTTAAAATCAAATTTTAAGGGTCTTTTTTTTGCCATTTTATCTAAATAGAAATAGTTATGTTTCCACATTTTAAATTTTTAACAATCAGTTTTTCATTTTTATTATTACCTTTTTTTGGATCAATAAATGCTGAGGAGGAGGAAATATATTTAAAATCTATTTCTGATCAAATTCAGGTAATTACAAAAGATTTAAAAACACTTGAAAAGGCAGTTTATCAAAAATCAGATATTGCTAATACTACATCAATTAAGTCTGATGGACTTAACGAAGATATTTTAACAAAACATCTTCTAAAATTAAATGAAATTGAAAATCAATTCAGAGAATTGACAAATAAATTTGAGGAAGTAAATTTTAAATTAGATAAATTATCAACTCGTGTAACAAAAATTCAATCAGATACACAACTAAGATTTTCCGATCTTGAAAGTGGGTCGATCATAAAATCAGAGAAATTACAATCAAACTTACCTGGCACTAGTAAACCGCAAGATTTCGGTGCCACTCCAGGTTATCAAATGTCAAACTTACCTCAACAACAGACAATTAAATCTGTAGAAAGTGCACAAACTGTAATAACAGAAGAACCAGAGAAAAAAGACTCTCTCCTTCCTGATAAACCATCAGAAGAACAATATGAGTTTGCGGTAAGCTTTATGAAAATTGGAGATTATGAAACGGCGGAGTTTGCGTTGAAAGAATTTATCGAAAAAAATAAAGACCATGATTTAGCAGGAAGCGCTCAATATTGGTATGGAGAAACTTTTAGGATAAGACAATTATATTCTGATGCCGCCTCAGCTTATTTAGATGGCTATCAAAATTATCCCAAAAGTAAAAAAGCTCCCGATAATCTTTTGAAACTGGGTATTACTATGGTTCAACTTGGGGAGAAAGAGCAAGGTTGTAAAATGATTTTAGGCCTTAAAAAAGAATACCCAAAAGCAAGCAAGTCTGTGTTACAAAAAGCTCAATATGAGCAAAAAAAATTCAAATGTAAATCTTAAAAATGGTTTTAAGGATTTTGATGATTTATCAGAAATATATTTTAACTTTAAAAAAAAACTAAATAAATTTAAACCGAGACCATTTGTAGTTGCTGTCTCAGGTGGGTCCGACAGCCTAGCTTTATCTGCGCTTACAAAAGCTTATTCTTTCGAAAAAAAAATTAAATTTTATTACGTATTAATCGATCACAACATTAGAAAAAATTCTTCAAAAGAGGCAGAAAAGGTAAAATCTTTACTTAAAAGAAAAAATATAAAATTAAAAATCATATTTAATAAATATAAAATAAAAAATAATATCCAAGGGGAGGCAAGAAATATTAGATATACACTTCTATCTGATTTCTGTTTTAAAAAAAACATTAAAACTATACTCACTGCTCATAATTTAGAAGATCAAGTAGAAACTTTTTTTATTAGATTATCAAGGGGTAGCGGCTTAACAGGTCTATCTGCGATGAAATCAATAAGTAAATTGAATAATAAAATTCAAATATACAGACCGCTTCTTGAAATAAAAAAAAAATATTTGAAAAAAATTTCGACAATGATTTTTGGAAAATATTTGAAAGATCCATCCAATAATAACAGAAGATATTTGAGGACCAAAATTAGAAATTTAAAAAAACCTTTAAATCAGAGTGGAATTAATTATGATCAAATTATTAAATCAATTAATAATTTAGCTTTAAGTAGAGATACATTAAATTATTATTTTTCTAAAGTTTTTAAAGAGTCAATTAAAAAATATAAAAATAACGTAAAGATAGATTTAAAAAAATTTGAAAAATTAAGCAATGAATTTAAAATGAGAATAATAAATGCCTCGATTAAATATCTTAAAAAAAATTATTATGATCCAAGATCTAAAAAAGTAATTAATCTCATAACAAATTTAGAGAAAAAAAACTTTTCCAGAGCAACCTTAGGCGGATGTATTTTTACTAAAAAAAATGGACATTTATGTCTCACTAAAGAAAAAACAAGAGTTTTTTGATATTATTTCGCTATATTTGTCTTATTTACAACTTAATTAGCTTTAAAATATACTTGTTTAATCATTATTAATGATTACTTAGATAATTATGAATGTTAAAAATTTAATTATGTGGGCTATTATAATCCTATTATCTGTAGGGTTATTCAACATGTTTCAAGATCCAAATAAGATCAGTTCTGATAGAAATTCTCTACCTTTTTCAAATTTTTTAAATGAGGTTGAATCTGGAAGAGTAGTTGAGGTCACAATTCAAGGAAATAATATTTCTGGAATTTTAGCTGACGGTAAAACTTTCAAAACATATTCTCCGAACTATCCAGACTTAGTAGATAAACTTTCAGAAAACAAAGTAAGTATATTAGCTACACCTAAAGAGGAAAAAATGCCTTCACTTCTAGGCATATTACTCTCTTGGTTTCCAATGCTTTTGTTAATAGGTGTTTGGATATTTTTTATGCGTCAGATGCAAGGTGGTAAAGGTGGAGCAATGGGGTTTGGAAGATCTAAAGCGAAATTACTTAATGAAGCTCAAGGAAAAGTAACTTTTAATGATGTTGCAGGTGTAGAAGAAGCAAAAGAGGAAGTCGAGGAAATTGTAGAATTTTTAAAAGATCCGAAAAAGTTTAGTAGATTAGGTGGTAAAATACCTAAAGGTGCTCTTTTAATCGGCCCCCCGGGCACTGGTAAAACTTTACTTGCAAAAGCAATTGCAGGTGAGGCAAACGTTCCATTCTTTTCTATCTCAGGGTCAGACTTTGTAGAAATGTTTGTTGGTGTTGGAGCTTCTAGGGTTAGGGATATGTTTGAACAAGGGAAAAAACATTCACCATGTATTATATTTATAGATGAGATTGATGCAGTTGGCAGAAGCAGAGGTGCAGGTCTTGGCGGTGGCAACGATGAAAGAGAACAAACTTTAAATCAGTTATTAGTTGAAATGGACGGATTCGACACTAACGAAGGAATAATTTTAATTGCAGCTACTAACAGACCAGATGTCTTGGATCCAGCTTTATTGAGACCTGGCAGATTTGATAGACAAGTTGTAGTAGGAAATCCAGATATTATTGGAAGAGAGGCAATATTAAAAGTTCATGTGAAAAAAGTTAATACAGGTCCAGATGTAAAACTTAGGACTATTGCAAGAGGCACACCGGGATTTTCAGGTGCAGATTTAGCTAACTTAATTAACGAGTCTGCTTTACTTGCTGCAAGAAAAAATAAAAGAGTTGTAACAATGTCTGATATCGAAGAGGCTAAAGATAAAGTTATGATGGGTGCTGAGAGAAGATCAATGGTGATGTCAGAGGATGAAAAAAAACTGACTGCTTATCATGAAGGAGGTCATGCAATTGTTGCATTGAATGAGAAGGCATCTGATCCGATACATAAAGCAACAATAATTCCGAGAGGCAGAGCGCTTGGAATGGTTATGAGATTGCCAGAGAGAGATCAATTGTCAGTTACAAGAGAAAAAATGCACGCTGATATAGCAGTAGCCATGGGCGGAAGAATTGCTGAAGAAATTATATTTGGACACGACAAAGTCACTTCTGGAGCATCTTCAGATATTGATATGGTGACTAAAATGGCAAAAAATATGGTTACGAAGTACGGAATGAGTACTGAGTTAGGAACTATTGCTTACGGAGAAAATGAGGAAGAAGTCTTTTTAGGAAGGTCAGTGACAAAACAACAAAATATGTCCGAAGATACAGCAAAGAAAATCGATGCAGAAGTTAAAAAAATAGTAGACAAAGGTTACGAAAGAGCAAAAAAAATTCTCTCTGAAAAAATTGATGATCTTCATAAAATTGCTAAAGCATTGCTTATTTATGAGACTTTATCTGGTGATGAAATTAGAGACCTAATTTTAAAGGATATTAAACCAACTAGGTCTTTTAAAGAGGAGGACAGTATCGAAGGTAAATCTTCATCTGCTTTGGGATCATTGGGCTTAAAACCAAAACCTGCAGTCTAAAATTCATGATTAAATATTACACAAGAGCGTGTAATTTTTATTATGGCAAATACTCAGAAAAACTATTAAATCTTAAAAAAACGTTACCATTAAACGGCAATAAAAATATTTCATTTGATAAAATCGAAGTTTTTTCTAGGCATAATAAAAAATTAAATCTAAAATAATTGATATCAAAGATATAAAATTTCTTAAAAAAAAATTAAAAAAAAAAATTAAACTAGACTTAAAAAAAATAACCTCAAAAAAAAATTTTTTATCTTCGAAATCACATGTAATAATGGGTATTCTAAATCTTACACCTGATAGTTTTTCTGATGGAGGGCAATTTAATACAAATAAAAAAGCAAAAAAAAGAATAATTGAAATGATTGAGTCTGGAGCCGAAATAATAGATGTAGGCGGAGAGTCTACTAGACCTAACTCAAAAATCATACCTGTCAATATAGAATTGGCAAGAGTTAAAAAAGTAATTCAAGAATTTAAAAAAAAATTTCCTAAAACTTTATTATCTATTGATACAAGAAAATCTGAAATTATGAGAGAGTCTATTAACTATGGCACAGATATAATAAACGATGTATCTTGTTTTAAGTTTGATAAAAATTCTTTTAAAACTGTTAAAAATGAAAATATTTGGAAAATTATTCACCACATGCAGGGAACACCTCAAACAATGCAAAAAAAACCTAGTTATAAAAATGTTTTATTAGATATTTATGATTTTTTTGAAAGAGAAATTTCAAATTTTCAAAACTATAAGTATAAAAATAAAATAATTTTAGACCCAGGAATAGGATTTGGAAAAAATTTGAAACATAATTTGATGCTTTTAAATAAAATTTCTATATTTCATTCATTGGGATTTCCTATATTAATTGGAGTATCGAGAAAAAGATTTATAAATTACATAGCGAAAAATTTTGATACATTTGAGAGAATTGGAGGCACATTATCGTCAGTTTTATTTCTTTTTTTACAAGGAATTAAATTTTTCCGGGTTCATAATGTAAAAGAGGTGAAACAAGGTTTGTTAGTATTCGAAACATTACTTAAACAATGAAAAAAAAATATTTTGGAACAGACGGGATAAGAGGAACTGTTAATTTTGGAAACATAAATGGTGAAAAATTTTTTAAATTTGGTCTTTCTGCTGGCACTTACTTTAAAAACCAAAAAAAGAGAAAACAAATTGCTATAATTGCAAAAGATACTAGGTTATCTGGTTATACACTTGAACCAGCTTTAGTTTCTGGTCTTACATCTGCTGGAATGTATGTTTTTACTCTTGGGCCCTTGCCTACTAATGGTTTAGCTATGTTGACGAAAAAAATGAGAGCAAATTTAGGTATTATGATAACTGCTTCACATAACCCTTTTTATGATAATGGTTTAAAATTGTTTGGTCCAGATGGTCTGAAGCTATCTGATAAAATTGAGAAAAAAATTGAAAATTTAATTGACTCTAAAACTTTTAAACATCTTTCATCTCCGAAGCAACTAGGAAGAGTTAAAAGATTAGAAGATGGGAACGAAAGGTATCTAAAGATTATTAAAAAAAATTTTCCGAAAGATTTTAACCTTAGAGGTATGAAAATCGTTATTGATTGTGCTAATGGCGCTGGTTATAAATCTGCACCAAAAATTTTAAAGGATTTAGGCGCAAAAGTATTTCCATTTGGGATAAAACCCAATGGATTGAATATTAATTATAAATGCGGTTCTACTCATCCAGAAGTCATAAAGAAGTTTGTTAAAAAATATAAAGCTAATATTGGCATTGCTCTTGATGGTGATGCCGACAGGGTTATTATGTGTGATGAGCATTCTCAAATTATAGATGGTGATCAAATTATAGCTATGATAGCGAAAAGATGGAAGAAGAAAAAAATTTTAATTGGCGGTGTTGTAGGCACCTTAATGTCTAACTACGGACTTGAAAAATTTTTTGGTAATGAAAAAATTAAATTTTTTAGATCAAAAGTGGGAGACAGATATGTAAAACAAAAAATGAAACAAAAGAATTTCAATTTAGGTGGTGAACAGTCTGGTCATATTATATTAGGAAAATTCGCCACTACTGGGGACGGTTTGATGGTTGCTTTAGAATGTCTATTTTCTTTAAGAAAGGGATTTAAAGCTAGTTCAATTTTTAACGTTTATAAATCAGTTCCTCAAAAACTAATTAATATTAAAGTAAAAAATAAAAAAATTATTAATTCACTTAAATGCAAAAAAGCAATTAAAAAAGCAGCTGGTTTAATTAAAGGCAAAGGCAGACTTCTAGTTAGAGCTTCAGGCACAGAGCCGAAAATAAGAATTATGTGTGAGTCTTTTAATTCTACTTTAATAGATAAATGTTTAAATATTGTAGAGAAATCAATACACTAAATTATGTTACCTAAATCTAAGGTTTTAATCATTGCTGGATCAGACTCTTCTGGCGGAGCAGGTATTCAAGCTGATATAAAAACTGTTACATCTCTCGGTTCTTATGCCATGAGCGCTATAACTGCAGTAACATCACAAAATACTTTAGGCGTAAAATCGATAGTTCCAATAAGTCCTATAGAGGTATATAATCAAATTTATTTTACATCTGAAGACATTAAACCGGATGCAATAAAAATTGGAATGCTCCACTCCCAAAAAGTTATTGATGCAGTTTTCAAAGGAATAAAGAAAATTAAAACAAAAAAAATAGTTTTAGATCCGGTTATGGTTGCAAAAGGCGGTGCAAAGTTGATCAATAATTCAGCGATTATGGACATAAAAAATAAACTTTTAAATAAAGTTTTTTTGCTTACTCCTAACATTCCAGAGGCAGAATTATTAACTAATTCAAAGATAAATACGATTAAAGATATGATTAAAGCTGGTAAAGATCTAGTAAATTTTGGAGCAAAAAATATTTTGATCAAAGGTGGTCATTTAAAGTCTAAAAATTTGTTTGATATATTGATAAATAAAAGTCAAATTAGAATATTTAAAAATAGAAAATACAATACAAAAAACACTCATGGTACTGGATGCACTCTATCTTCAGCAATTGCAACCAATCTTTCATGTGGAAAAAATCTTATTAATTCCTGTGAGCTGGGAATTAAATATGTTAATGAAGCCATAAAGTCTAATTTAAATTATGGAAAAGGTAGAGGTCCTATAAATCATTTAAATTCGATTATATTAGAAAAGAAATTTAAATAATGAGAAATGTTGTTGTAGTTGGTTCTCAATGGGGGGACGAGGGAAAAGGAAAAATCGTTGATTGGCTGTCCAGTTTGGCTGATGTTGTAGTAAGGTTTCAAGGAGGACATAATGCTGGACACACATTAGTTATAGATAAAAAAGTTTTCAAACTGCGACTGCTACCATCAGGAATTGTAAGAGATGGAAAAATTTCTATTTTAGGCAATGGAGTTGTAATTGATCCATGGGCTCTTTTAAGTGAGATTGAAGAAATAAGAAAAAAAGGGATAATTGTTTCTCCTGATAATTTTATGATTTCAGAATCTGCTTCTCTAATCCTTCCGTATCATAAAGAGATGGACGAGATTAGAGAAGATGCAGCTGGTAAAAAAAAAATTGGAACTACTAGAAGAGGTATTGGCCCATGTTATGAGGATAAAGTTGGAAGAAGATCAATAAGAGTAATGGATTTGAGGTCGGAAAGTAATCTTGATAGTAGATTAGAAAATGTTCTTTTACATCACAATGCCTTAAGAAAAGGACTTAAAAAAAAAATTTATAAAAAATCAGATCTTAAAAAAAGATTATTAAAGATTGCACCAAATATTTTAAAATTTGCTCAACCAGTTTGGTTAAAATTAGATGAGTTTAAGAAAGACAGAAAAAAAATTTTGTTTGAAGGAGCGCAGGGAATACTTTTAGATGTCGATCATGGAACTTATCCATATGTAACGTCTTCAAACACTGTTCCCTCAAATGCATCCACAGGCTCAGGCACAGGGCCGAATGAAATAGGATATATTTTAGGAATTACAAAGGCATATACGACAAGAGTAGGAAGTGGACCTTTTCCAACAGAATTAAAAAATAAAGTTGGTGAAAGTTTAGGTAAAAGAGGAAAAGAGTTTGGCACAGTCACAGCTAGAAAAAGAAGGTGTGGTTGGTTTGATGGTGTTTTAGTTAGGCAAACTATAAAAATTTCTGGAATTAACGGGATAGCGCTTACAAAACTTGATGTGCTTGATGAGTTGGAAGAAATTAAAATGTGTATAAAATATGAATTAAATGGAAAAAAAATAGATTATCTACCAGCAACTTCAGAAGACCAATATAAGATAAAACCAATTTATAAAACATTTCCAGGATGGAAAACTAAAACAGAAGGTATAAGAAATATCAAAGACCTACCTGAAAACGCAAAAAAATATATTTATGCATTAGAAGATTTTATAGGTGCAAAAATTTCGAGTATATCTACTAGTCCGGAGAGAGACGACACAATATTAATTGAGGATCCTTTTAAAATTTAATTTGCTGAAAGCAAATTTTTCGATTTACTAGCATTAATCATAGATTTTTGTAATTTTTCGAAAGCTTTAGTTTCAATCTGTCTAATTCTTTCTCTGCTAATTTTATATTTTTTACTTAAGTCCTCCAAGGTAGTAGGATTTTCTGATAACCTTCTTGCGACTATTATTTCTTTTTCTCTGTCATTTAATATTTTCAAAGCACTATTAAGCAAATTTTTTTTATCATTATACTCTTGTTGTTGAGAGACAACTAACTCTTGATCAAGACTTTCGTCTACTAGCCAATCTTGCCATTCATCTGTATCTCCAGCTTTGATAGGATCATTTAATGATTTTTCTTGGCCCATCATTCTTCTATTCATATTTACTACTTCTTTTGAGTCAACATCTAATCTTTTTGAAATTTCAGTGACTTGATCATCTCTTAAATCACCATCTTGACCAGGAGCAATCTGACTCTTAAGTTTTTTCAAATTAAAAAAAAGTTTTTTTTGTGCGGTTGTTGTTCCAATTTTAACTAAACTCCACGATCTTAAAACATACTCCTGTATAGCCGCTTTAATCCACCACATAGCATAAGTTGCTAATCTAAAACCTTTGTCTGGATCAAATTTTTTTACGGCTTGCATTAATCCTAAATTACCTTCTGAAATTAATTCATTCACTGGTAAACCATATCCTCTATAACCCATAGCTATTTTAGCTACTAATCTTAAATGGCTTGTTACTAATTTATGAGCAGATTGGAGATTCCCATTTTCCCTCCAATTTTTCGCAAGCATATATTCTTCCTCTGCATCAAGCATAGGAAATTTTTTTATTTGAGCTAAATAAATTGAAAGTCCTCCAACTGAGGGAGTAGGTAAATTACTAATTTGTTCGTTTTTGCTCATATCTGAAATTTATATATAAATTTTCATTTTTCAACTGCTTAAATCATTAAGTAAATTTAACAAATTTTTAAAGTCTTTAGGTAAGTCTACCTTAAAGCTTACCCATTTTTTTTGAGTTGGATGTAAAAACTCTAAAGTTTGAGCATGTAATGCTTGACCATTTAAATTACTTAATTTTTCAAAAAATTTTGTATTAATTTTTTTAAATTTTAAATTTTTTTTTCCGTATTTATAATCACCTAATAGCGAAGAACCTTTGTAATTTAAATGCACTCTTATCTGATGCGTTCTTCCAGTTTCCAACTCACATTCCACCAAACTAATTTTTGGAACATCTTTTATATTAAATACCCTTAAAGTATTGTAATTTGTAATAGCTTTTTTACCATTTAACTCACTCACACACATTAATTGTCTGTTTTTTTTGTTTCTCGTTATTAATGTTTCTATTCTTCCCTTTAAAGGCCTTACAACCCCCCATATTAAGCATTTATATTTCCTTTTTATAGTGTGTTCACTGAATTGTTTACTTAGTTTGGAGTGAGAAAAATTATTTTTTGCAACTACTAACAGACCACTTGTTTCTTTATCAATTCTATGAACAATTCCGGGTCTTAAATTTCCATTTATATTTGATAAATTTTTTTTATATTTATAAATCAAAGCATTAGCTAAAGTATTTTCAAAATTCCCCGCACCCGGATGCACCACCATCCCTTTTGGTTTATTTATAACTAAAATATCCTTATCTTCATAAATTATATCTAGAATTGTTTTTTTTGGAATTAAATGATTTTTATTTACTTGAATTATATTAACTGAAATTTTGTCGTTTGTTTTGATTTTAGTAGAGGGAGCCAAAATTGAAATTTTATTTATTTTAATCTGTTTTTTTTCAATCAACTTTTTTATATAAGATCGAGTTAAATCCTTTATTTCTTTAGATAAATAAACATCTAATCTGCATCTATTATTGTTTTTTGTTACTAAGAATTTGATTGTTTTATTCATAAATATATTTTAACTAGTTAATACTGCGCCGGTAGCTTCAACTGGATAGAGCGCCGGATTTCGGCTCCGGAGGTTATGGGTTCGACTCCTATCCGGCGCACCAATTATCAAATAATCCACTTTGAAAACTTTTCTTTGTTATTTAAAATAAATTCTGGATATGACTTATCTAATTGAATTTTTTTTAGCTTAAAACCTCTATTAAAAATATCCTGATTTTTTATAATTTTTTCATGAATCTCATTTTCACTCAATTTTTTGCTGTCAAATTCACCGTGAGAAAATGATTCTATTTTCTTTATTATCTGTTTTGGTGTGTGAAGAAAAGAGAAATGCCAACCACCTTTAATTATTTGCAGATGTTTTTTATCTATTCTCCAAAAAGGATAATCTTTGAATTTTAAATTTCTAAGATCTTGCATTGAAGTTATATTTTTCCTTTTTGAGATTTTAGAACCAATCCAATTACTCTCTGCTAAGTTTTGAAGATTTAATTTATACATAAACATTTTCTGCGAAAAAGCTATAAATTTTTTATTGTATTTAATTTCATTTAATTTTTTCAAATCTGGAATTTCATCTGAGTCTGACAATATTATCAGATCATCTGGTAGTGCATCTTTAATTCCCTCAAATAAAGCATTCCTTTGATGTTGCTCAATAGGTGATTCACCTCCAGTATGTTTTGTAAAGTTAATATCTTCTTTAAAATCTGCGACAATAAATTTAATTTTTTTTTTAAATTTTGGAAAATTATTTATATTAAAATTAATTTTTTTACTTTTTCCTTGATGAGTTCTTGTAGACTCCGAGACCACAAAATAGTCTACGTAATCATCCAAAATATTTAATCTTAAGTCAACAATATGATCTTCATTAAAATATTGGAAGCAGTCGTATATAGCCATTATTTAAAATATAGATCCTGTAATTTATCTATCTCACTATTTGTTATATTTAATTTTTTCATAATATCTTTTAAAATATTTATCTGTCCAAATATTAGTAGCAAACACATGAATTTTTCTTTATTTTTCAAAATTAAATTGATACCTTCATCGATTTCAAAGTTAGGAATAAATATCATGTCAAGTTCTGCTGGAATTCTAGTGCTATGACTCCCGATTCCCTTCCAATCTATAGCCACATATTTTAATTCGTACAAATAATTTAATAATTTATGCCAACTTGGCACATCATGATACATTGAAAAAACATGCGCTTCTATTCTGATAAATAGAGGGCGAAATTCTCCTAATCCTTTTAAAATTTCATACTCCGCACCTTGAGTGTCTATTTTTAAATAATCTAATTCTTTTATATGAATTTTAGTCAAAGAATTATTCAGTGTATCGCAATCTACTTCAATAGTTTTAGTAACATTAAATTTTTCATAATCTTTAACTTTTATATTATGTAAATAAAATTTTTTTGTATTTGGTTTAAACATTGAAGAACTTCCGGGTCTATTTCCTAAAAAATATAACTTTTTTTTTTCTTTGCTGCTCCAAAGTCCCTTTTTAATCAAATTTTTTTTTTGGCTAGCTTGACTCATCCCTGAATTTAAAGGTTCAATCAAAATTTGATCAAAGTAAATATTGTACCGTGAGTGAAAAAATTGATCAGAGTTAAACCCACCTTGGGCACCAACATCTAAAGCAATTAACTTTTTTTTTCCAATTAATTGCTCAATAATTTTTGAAAAATTTTGAGATTTGTTGCTAAAATAACTTTCATTATCAAGAAAATTTATTACTCTTCTATTAAGATTTAATTTTATAAGAATTTTAAAAATTGAAGGAAGAATTAATTTCATTAAACTTCTTGATATATTTAATAATCTGTTTTTTAACATTTAAAAGAAATTATTTTTTTGTGAAAGTAGTGAGACCTATTTTTTTTCCATCTATAATACAAGATGAGCAGTGTAGTCTTGTTCGATCAAATATTAACATAGATCCCTCTTCCCATTCATAAACTAAATCTATTTCTAAGCCAGCAAGGTTATTTATATTTTCATGTTTGAGATATTTTTCATATTGGGACCTATCAAACGGTTTTTTTTCGTACATTTTAAGATGTGCAGATGATCTTAAATTTTGGCCATAACCTAGTTTTTTAATTTTTAACTCATTTTCATCTATTGTAAAATTTGTAGAGTTACCATAAAACTTATTTTTAAAAATTACTGTGCTTCCTTTAGAGGATAATGGAATTAAAGTTTGTTTATAAATAATTTCGTCGCTGTTAAAACCAGCATCAACATGTAAACCTATAGGATTGTAACTTTCTTGGAAAAGGCCAAGTATATCTTCACCTTTATCGTCCTTAAGGTTATCCATTTTAAAATCACCAATTTCGTTTTTTAATCTTTCGCTAAAAAGATGTTCTAATTCTTTATTAAAATTCTTAAGCCATCTTTTTTTTACGACGTTTTGCTTTTTATTGTGAACTGTTATTGGCAAATCATTATATAGCTTTAAAAATTTATCTAATTCATTTCTTTTGTAGAGCCCTTTTAACACTTTTGGCGGACTTTCAAGTCTTTGTATTTGCTCAATTTTTTTATGCATAAATTATTTAAAATATCATTTTAAATTTACTTTGCAGCCCTTTTTATTCTATCATTGATGGCAATACCTGGACCGTTAAGAGGTATTCTTGCAATTTGAATAGCTCTATAACCTTTTTTTTTAATATTTCTTAAAGTTATATACAATTTAGATGCAGCTTCTTTTAAATCATATTTTTCACTCAAACTAAAGAAAGATTTTCTATTTATGTATTTTTTTCCTATGTATATAAAAGCACTTTTTTTGTCGTGATATTTTTGATTGAGAAAAACTGGTATACCTGGGGAATAATGTTTTTTTAACATCCCAGGTGATTTTATCTTTGAGGAAAATTTTTTTCCTTTTAATTTTATTTTTAAAATTTTCTCAATCTTTTTAAAATCAATAATGCCTGGTCTTAAAATTTTTGGTGTATGAGTCAAATCTATAACCGTGGACTCAATTCCAATTTTTGAAACTCCTCCATTAATGATTAAAGGAATTTTCTTTTTAAAATCCTCATATACATCTAAAGCTTTAACAGGACTTAGTTTAGATGAGAGATTAGCACTAGGCATAGCTAAAGGAAAATTTGTTCTTTTAAGAATATTTCTTACTATCCTGTGTTTAGGAAATCTAATAGCTACAGTTTTTAAATTAGCACACGCTATTGAATGAATTTTAGAATTTTTCTTTTTTTTTAAAATAAAAGTTAAAGGACCTGGACAAAATTTTTTATAAAGCTTACTAAAATTTTTGTTAAAAATTACATCATTTTCAGCCTGGGACTTACTATAATAATGAATTATTAAAGGATTATAATTTGGCCTCTTTTTTAACATGAAAATTTTTTTAATAGAATTTTTCGAGTAAGCATTTCCTGCTAATCCATACACTGTTTCTGTTGGTAAACTAACAACTCTCTCACTTTTTAAGTATTTAATAGTTTTGTTAAGAATTTTTCTATTAAAGGAGAATATATTTGAATAGATATTTTTCATAATGTAATAATAAATCTAATGAAAACTGAAAATATTCCAACTGACATAAAAAGTAAATCTTTAAAAGAGGCTAGGGAAGAAATTAATAAGATTTTGAGTAGACTTGAGGCTCAGCAAATTGATTTTAACACTTCAGTCAAAGATTATCAAAGATTAATGCTTTTGAATAGACACGTGGATAGTCTTTTCAAGAAAAAGTTTAAAGAAATTTCTTTAAAAAATTTAAAAAAATAGATGGTTAAAGATAAATTAAATAGAAATTCAAAAAAAGTGGATAAATTTATTAGCCAGTTTCTAAAAAATCAAAAAAAATCTTTGTTAGTGCCACCAATGAAATATGGTGTAATATCCGGTGGAAAAAAAATAAGATCATCAATAATTTTTGACACTGGAAAATTATATAAAATTAGAAACATAAAACTCATCAATATTTGTGCTGCTGTTGAATGCATACATTCTTATTCTTTAATTCACGATGATCTTCCTTGTATGGATGATGATGTCACCAGAAGAGGAAAACCATCAACACATATTAAATTTGGAGAGGCCACTGCCGTGTTAGCAGGCAACTCATTGTTAACTTTGGCTTTTGAAATAATAGCAGATAAATCCTATACACTTAACTCAAATCAAAAAAATGAGATTGTAAAGTTATTGGCCAACTGTTCAGGTCACACTGGAATTGCGGGTGGTCAAGAGCTTGATTTAAAGTATGAAAATAAAAAGAAAAATCTAAGTCAAATAATTAATATGCAGAAAAAAAAAACTGGCAAATTATTTGGTTTTTGTCTTCAATCGGTAGGAATAATTGCTAATAAAAACAAAAAAGAAAAATTGTATTTAGGAAAATTAGGAGAGGAAATAGGTTTATTGTTTCAATTGGCTGATGATTTCTTAGATATAAAAGGATCAAAAAAAAAGGTTGGTAAACCTATAAAAAAAGATAAAAAAAAAGGTAAATCCACTTTAATTAACTTACTTGGATATAAAAATGCTTTTATCTATGCCGTTAAATTAAAGAAAAAAATATTGCTAAAATTAAAAAAACATGGAAAAAATGCTGAAGATTTAGCTAAAACAATTAAATTTATTTTAGAAAGAAACTTTTAATGACCAATTTGATAAAACAAATTACTTTTCCGTCTGATTTAAGAAATTTTAAAAAGGAAAATTTAAAACAAATATCTGACGAATTAAGAGATGAACTAATTGATGTAGTCTCAGAAACTGGCGGCCACCTAGGGGCAGGTTTGGGAGTCGTAGAATTAACAGTAGCATTACATTACGTTTTTGATACGCCTAAAGATAAATTAGTTTGGGATGTAAGCCACCAATGCTACCCGCATAAGATTATTACTGGTAGAAGAGATCGAATTAGAACTTTAAGAAAAGGAGGTGGATTATCTGGATTTACAAAAAGGACTGAAAGTGAATATGATCCATTTGGTGCTGCTCATAGCTCTACATCAATTTCGTCAACTCTAGGGATGGCAGTAGCAAAAAAATTATCTAACAATAAAAATCATGTTGTAGCTGTTATTGGAGATGGAGCTATGAGTGCAGGTATGGCTTATGAGGCTATGAATAATGCAGGTGCTCTCAAATCGAATTTAATAGTGATACTTAACGATAATGATATGTCGATAGCTAGACCAGTTGGGGCTATGAGTAATTATCTCGCAAAACTTCTCTCTGGGAAGTTATATTTTAGTTTTAGAGAAACAATAAAAATGGTAATATCTGCATTTTCTAAAAGATTTTCACAAAAAGCAGGAAAAGCTGAAGATTTATTGAGAAATATAGTAACTGGCGGCACTTTATTTAATGAGCTTGGATTTTACTATGTCGGTCCGATTGATGGCCATGATGTTGAAAATTTAGTCGATATTTTTGAAAACGTAAAAAAATCTAATCATAAAGGACCTGTTTTAATACACGTAAGAACCCAAAAAGGCAAAGGATATAAACCTGCAGAGAGCTCGGGAGATAAATATCATGGTGTTTCTAAATTTAATATTTCGACTGGTGAACAAACTAAATCAAATTCTAATATTCCTTCTTATACAAAAGTTTTTGCAGAAACCTTAATTAAACATGCCGAACAAGATACAAAAATTATCGGTATTACTGGAGCAATGCCTTCAGGCACAGGTTTAAATATATTTGAAAAAAAATTCCCTGATAGAACTTTTGATGTTGGTATAGCTGAACAACATGCAGTTACATTCGCAGCAGGTTTAGCTACAGAGGGTTTTAAACCATACGCAGCAATATATTCAACTTTTTTACAAAGAGCTTATGACCAAGTAGTACATGACGTAGCTTTACAGTCATTACCAGTAAGATTCGCCATTGATAGAGCAGGATTAGTTGGTGCTGACGGACCAACCCATGCAGGTTCTTTTGATATTACATATTTATCAACTCTACCAAATTTTGTTGTTATGGCAGCTAGTAATGAAGCTGAACTTGTAAAAATGATAAACACCACAGTTGAAATTAACGATCGACCTTCTGCATTTAGATACCCGCGTGGTAACGGGACAGGAGCAATATTACCATCAATTAAAGAAGTTTTAGAAATCGGTAAAGCGAGGGTCATTAAAGAGGGAAAAAAAGTTGCTATTTTAAATTTCGGTGCAAGACTTGAGGAATGTAAAAAAGCGGGGGCAAAACTTTCTTTAATAGGTATAGAGCCTACTATTGTGGACGCAAGGTTTGCTAAACCTTTAGATGAAAAATTGATAATGGAAATAGCTACAAATCATGAGGTATTAATAACTATTGAGGAGGGATCTATAGGAGGATTTGGTTCTCACGTAATGCAATTGTTGTCTGACAGAGGAGTCTTTGATACTGGTTTAAAGTTTAGATCAATGATACTTCCTGATAGATTTATCGATCAAGATACACCAGAAAAGATGTATGAAATAGCAGGTTTAGACAGTATATCTATTATTAATAAAGTAAAAGAAACTTTAAACTCTAATATTATTCTTGCAAAAAATAAAAACAAAATTTCAAACTAATCACACTGAGCTCTATGCATCAAGTAATGGTCTAATAATACACAGTTTAACATTGCTTCGCCTATAGGAACGGCTCTAATACCAACACATGGATCATGTCTTCCTCTGACAGAAATATTTGTATTCCTCCCCCTTTTGTTTATTGTATTCCTACTTGTTAATATAGATGAAGTAGGTTTAACTGCAAATGAAGCCACAACGTCTTGACCTGAAGAAATACCGCCTAGAATTCCACCAGCTTGATTTGATTTAAAATTTACTTTTCCTGATCCTTTTCTCATTTCATCTGAGTTTTCTTCTCCACTTAAAAATGCAGCATTCATACCAGCACCAATATTAACACCTTTGACTGCATTTATGCTCATTAGAGCTGCAGATATATCAGTATCTAACTTTGAATAAATAGGCGCACCTAAACCAACAGGAATCCCAGTTGCTCTTAATTCAATAATAGCTCCACAAGAAGAACCAGCTTTTCTAACAGCTAACAGATATTTTTCCCAGAGTTTCACAGATTTTTTATCTGGACAGAAAAAAGGATTTTTTCTAATTTCTTTGTTATTCCAATTTGACTTATTACAAGACATTAAGCCTAATTGAGTTACTGCTCCTATAACGTTAAACCTTGAACCAATTAATTTTTTTAAAACAATTTTAGCAACTGCGCCAGCTGCTACTCTACATGCAGTTTCTCTAGCTGATTGCCTACCTCCTCCTCTGTAATCTCTGATTCCATATTTTTTAAAATAAGTATAATCCGCATGACCTGGTCTAAATTTATCTTTAATAGTTTCGTAGTCTCTAGATCTTTTATCTTCATTTTGAATTATTATAGATATCGGCGTCCCAGTTGTCTTTCCCTCGAATACTCCAGATAAAATTGATACTTTATCAGACTCCTTTCTTTGAGTGGTAAATTTTGACTGTCCTGGCCTCCTTCTATCCATATCTTTTTGAATATCTCTTTCAGAAAGAGGTATATTGGGAGGACAACCATCTATAACACATCCTATTGCTGGACCGTGAGATTCTCCCCAAGTTGTAAACCTAAATATTTTTCCAAAAGTATTAAAAGACATAGATAATTAATGTATAAATTATTTTAAAGAAATTATGAATCAAAAAAATGGCAAAAATTCACTAGGATTAGACATTATCTTTGAAGATTTAGATAATCCTATAGAATTGTTTAAAAAATGGTTTTCAAAAGCTGAGGAAAGTGAAATTAACGACCCAAACGCTGTTGCTGTTGCGACTTCAAATAAACATAACCAGCCAAATGTCAGGATGGTTCTTTTAAAGGGATTGAGTGATGCAGGATTTGTTTTTTACACTAATTTTAATAGCAAAAAAGGAAATGAACTTAAAGAGAATCAAAAAGCCTCAATGTGCTTTCACTGGAAAAGTTTAAGACGTCAGGTAAGAGCTATTGGAAAAGTAGAGGAAGTTTCAGCTAAAGAAGCAGATGATTATTTTAATTCACGACCATACAAAAATAGAATTAGCGCGTGGGCTTCATCACAATCGTCAATTTTAGATCAAAGAGAAACTTTTATTAATAAAATAAAAGAATTTGAAAAAAAATTTCCTGATCAAAAAAATGTACCAAGACCGCCACACTGGTCCGGATGGAGATTGCTACCAAATGAAATAGAATTTTGGTTAGACGGCGAAGGTAGAATACATGAGAGATTAAACTATAGAAAAAAAAACGGAAGTTGGGAAAAAGAGCTTCTTTATCCTTAAAAAGATCTATTGAGACTAAAGCTTGTTAAATTTTGTAAGATTTTTTTATCCTCGTTATCTGGAAAAATCGCTAATGCGTCGTAAGAAACGTTTACGAAGTATTCAGCTTTTTTAAATGTAGCTTCGAGGGCTTTATATTTATTAATTAAAGATAATGTGTCACTAAAATCTTTTTCGGATCTCTTTTCTTTTTTCATTATCACATCAAGAAAATTTTTTTCTTCCTTATTTCCTTTCTGAAAAATAATAATCATTGGAAGTGTGACTTTTCCTTCAAAAAAATCTTTACCAATTTCTTTTCCAAACAATTTTTCTTTTGCATAAAAGTCGAGAGCGTCATCAGCAATTTGAAATGCCAATCCCAAGTTTCTTCCGTATGACTCCAAGGCCTTTTTTTCTTTTTCATTACTTCCTGATAAACAAGCCCCTGTTTTAGTTGCTGCAGAAAAAAGTGAGGCTGTTTTAAGGTTTATTATATCTATGTATGTTTCCTCTAATAGGTCCGCTTCCCCCTTATGTTGAAGTTGTAAAACTTCACCTTGAGCAATTTTTGAGGACGTAGAAGACAATAATTTTAAAACTTCTAAATCACCGTCCTCAACCATCATTTCAAAACATCTACTAAGTAAATAATCACCTACCAAAATAGTTGATTGATTTCCCCAGACAGAATTAGTAGTTTTAACCCCTCTCCTTAATCCACTTTCATCTATTACATCATCATGTAAAAGAGTAGCAGAATGAATTAATTCAACACAAGCAGCTAAATTAATATCTCTTTTATCCTCATTATACCCAGTTAGTTTTGCAGATCCTAAAGTCAGGAGTGCTCTTAATCTTTTTCCGCCAGATCTTAAGTGATGATTGCTCATCTTCTGAATTAGATTTACTTCACTTCTTAACTTTTGCTGGATAAGATCTTCAACTTTTTGGAGTTTATCTCCAAGAAGGTTTTTAAGTTCAAGGTAAGCAGAATTTGCTGATTTTTTTAAAGGTATTACTGATCCCATGAATAACGTTTATATTTGTTTTCATCGATAATAAATTTTTTAATGGTTACGTGGTGACGCACCCACAATTCAACTATAAGTAGCGTAATTATTAATTAAAATTTAATTTTTTACTGTTATAAGAATATAATTAATCATCAAAAAAATATGTTTTCAATTTTTAAGAAAAAAAAAGTAGTTCCTCATGTCAGACTTACAGGCATCATAGGTTCAGCGGGGAAGTTTAAACAAGGCATGGAATTAGCCAATCAGAGAGATATTTTGAAGAAAGCTTTTGCAGTAAAAAAAATCACTCATGTTGCAATTTCAATTAACTCTCCTGGAGGATCACCAGTTCAGTCACATTTAATATATAGTTATATAAGACAGCTGGCTGAAAAACATAAGGTAAAAGTTATTATATTTGCCGAAGACGTTGCAGCATCAGGTGGATATTTTATTGCATGCGCAGGAGATGAAATTTATGCAAACTCAAGTTCTATAATTGGATCAATAGGAGTAATTTCTGCATCTTTCGGTTTTAAAGACTTGATTCAAAAGATAGGAGTTGAAAGAAGAGTTTATACAGCCGGAAAAAATAAAAGCACTTTAGACCCATTTAAAGAGGAAAAAGAGGAAGATATTAAAAGATTAAAAACTATACAACTAGAGTTACATGAAGATTTTATAAAAGTAGTTCAGAAAAGTAGAGGCTCAAAACTAAAGGATCCTGAAAAAAATAATATTTTCACCGGAGAATTTTGGACTGGCAAAACATCATTAAAGCTTGGGCTAGTTGACGGTATTGGTAACGCAGATCAAGTATTAAAAGAAAAATTTGGGGAAAAAGTTATCATCAAAACATTTGAAAAACCTAAAGGTTTTATTGCGAGAAAACTTTCTTCATCTATCCAAGATCCAATTGAAAAACTTGTAAATTTAATAGAAGAAAAATCGATGTGGCAAAAATTCGGTTTATAAATGCCAGCTAAAAAAAAAGTTAAAAAAAAAAATAACTCTCTTTCTTTTCAAGATATAATAATGAGTCTTCAAAAATTTTGGGGAAGAAATGGCTGTGTAATTTTACAACCGTATGATTTAGAAGTTGGAGCTGGGACTTTTCATCCCGCAACTACGTTAAGATCTCTAGGTCCTAAACCATGGAAAGCTGCTTATGTTCAACCTTCAAGACGACCAACGGACGGTAGATATGGTGAAAACCCAAATCGTTTACAACACTATTATCAATATCAAGTAATTATAAAACCATCCCCGAGCAACATAAAACAAACATATTTAAAAAGCTTAGCGGCTATTGGTATTGATGTAAAAAATCATGACATCCGTTTTGTTGAAGATGATTGGGAAAGTCCAACCTTAGGAGCAGCAGGATTAGGATGGGAAGTCTGGTGTGATGGAATGGAAATTACCCAATTTACTTATTTTCAACAAATGACAGGTATAGAATGTAAACCTGTACCAGTTGAAATTACTTATGGTCTTGAGAGGCTTTGTATGTTTGTTCAAGAAAAAAATAATGTTTTTGATCTAGATTGGAATAATAATGGTGTGAAATATAAAGAAGTTTTCTTTCAAGCCGAAAAAGAATTTTCTGCTTACAACTTTGAGTTTGCAAATACTGATGCTTTACTTAAAAGTTTTGAAAATACTGAAAATGAATGTAAATCTTTACTTCAAAAAAATCTTTCATTACCAGCTTATGATCAGTGTTTAAAAGCTAGTCATATATTTAACTTATTAGATGCCAGAGGTGTTATAGGTGTAGCAGAAAGAACTGGTTATATCACAAGGATAAGAGAGCTCGCAAAAGGATGCGGTGCACTATGGTTAAGCTCTCAAAGTTAATTTATGGCAGAACTTTTATTGGAACTTTATAGTGAAGAAATTCCACCACAGCTTCAAATAGGAGCAAGAACACAACTAAAAGAATTTATTGAGAGTTCATTTAAAGATAATGAAATTAAATATAAAGAGCTAATAGTATACTCTTCACCAACAAGACTGGTCCTTTTAGCTAATGATATAGCTGAAAATTTAAAAGTAGCAGCTAAAGAAATTAAAGGACCCAAAATAGGATCTCCTGATCAAGTTATACAAGGTTTTGTGAAAGCAAAAAAAGTATCAAAACAAGATTTAATTGAAAAAGATACTGATAAAGGAAAATTTTACTTTATTAAAACTCAACCTAAGTCAATTTTAGTTGAAGAATTATTGAGCAAAATTATCCCTAAAGCTATCAGTTCAATTAGCTGGAAAAAGTCAATGAAATGGTCTGATCACAATTTAATGTGGGGAAGACCTCTTCAGTCAATATTTGCAAGATTTAATAATAAAAAACTCTCTTTCAATTTTGATCATCTAGAGACAACAGATAAAATAATTGTCGAGCAAGATCTGATAATAAAATCCAGAAAAATTAACAATTTTAAAGAGTACTTAAGTTTTCTTAAAACTTTTAATATTATTGTTGATCATCAAGTTAGAGAACAAATTATTCTCAAAAAGATTCGTTCTGTTTCAAATTTTAAACAGTACAAAGAGAGAATTAACAAAAACTTATTAGAGGAAGTTGTAAATATTGTTGAAGATCCTAATTTATTACATATAAGTTTTAACAAGAATTATCTAAAAATACCTCAAGAAATTATTATCTCTACTTTGGAGAAACACCAAAGATATTTTCCAATTTTTGACAGTAGAGAAAGATTAACAAATAATTTTTTTGTTGTAGCAAATAAAAAGGATGAAAAAAAATTTATTACAGAGGGAAATAGGAGAGTCATTGAGGCGAGATTAGCTGATGCCAAATTTTTCTGGGATAAAGATCGATCTAAAAATTTGATTAAACAAATAGCAAATTTAAAATCAATTATGTTTTATGAAAAACTTGGAACTGTTTATGACAAAACTCAAAGACTGAGAAAACTAGCAGGTTTTCTGTCTGATGAATTGAATATAAGTAAAGAAAAAGTACAAGTAGCGGCTTCAATTTCAAAATCTGACTTATGTTCAGATTTAGTAGGAGAATATCCTGAACTTCAGGGAGTTATGGGAAAATATTTTGCTTTAGCACAAGGATTTGAAGAGGATATCGCTAACTCAATTAGTGATCACTATTTACCTATTGGTTTAACATCTGCGTTACCTAAAAAACCGTTTAGCTATTCAATTTCAATTGTAGACAAGATTGACACTTTAGTTGGCTTTTTTGTTATTAATGAAAAACCTACAAGCTCAAAAGATCCTTTTGCTTTAAGACGAGCAGCAATAGGTTTATTAAGAATAATTATTGAAAATAAATTATCATTTAAATTAAGAGATCTAATTAGTTACGGAATAAGACTTTATCAGGAACAAGGTATTCAGATAAAAAATGAGAAAACTGAACAAGAGGTTTTATATTTTATTAAAGAAAGAATGAGAAACGTTTTAAAGTTAAAAAATATTAAACCTGATATTATAGAAGCCTCAGTAAGTTCACATGCTGGAGATAATTTTTTAGATCTTTATGCAAAAACTATTTTAATTAATAAATATAAAAATAAAGGAATTGGTCTTAATGTAATTAGCTCATATAAACGAGCATCAAACATTTTGGATAAAGCTGGAAAAAGAATCACAGGAAGACCAGATGCCGTTTTATTTAGAAAGGAAGAAGAAAAAGTTCTTCATGAAAAAATTAATGAAATTAGAAAAGCTTTTACTGTTAAAGATGAAAATAAAGACTACGAAAGTTTGTTAATAAAGTTATCTGACACCAAAGAATCTACAGATAATTTTTTTGACAATGTGGTAGTAAATGATGAAAATCATGATATTAAAAATAATCGATTAGAGCTATTAAAAATGTTTTGTAACACTTTTGATAATTTTATCGATTTTTCAAAATTAGAGGGTTTGTAATGGCAAAAGTTGTATTTAGTTTTGATGATAAATCTGCAAAAAGATTAAAGAATAAAAAAAATATTTTAGGTGGTAAAGGCTTCAACCTTGGAGAGATGGGAAGATTAGGTTTACCCGTTCCTCCTGGATTTACTATTACAACAGATGTTTGTGATCTTTTTTATAAAAACAAAAAAAAACTTCCTAAAAGTGTTATTAAAAATATCGAAGCAGAGCTTAAAAATATTGAAAAGAAAACTAAAAAGAAGTTTGGTGATCTTAAAAATCCGTTGTTAGTTTCAGTTAGATCAGGTGCTAGAATTTCTATGCCTGGTATGATGGATACGATTTTAAATCTTGGTCTTAATGATAAAACAGTAGAGTCATTAAAAAAAAAAACTTCAAACGGTAGATTTGCCAAAGATAGCTATAGAAGATTTATACAGATGTATAGCAATGTTGTTCTTGGTGTTGAAGGACACTTGTTTGAAGAGCTAATTGATAATTACAAATTAACAAAAGGTGTATTATTAGATACAGATTTAGATGAAAGTGATTGGGATGGGTTGATAACAAATTTTAAAGATCTAGTAAAAAAAGAAAAAAAAATTAATTTTCCACAAAATGTAAGAGAACAATTACTAGGAGCAGTAAATGCAGTATTTTTATCTTGGGATAGTCAAAGAGCAAAAACATATAGAAAATTAAATCAAATTCCTAAACATTGGGGAACTGCAGTAAACGTTCAAGCAATGGTTTTCGGTAACATGGGTAACAATTGTTCAACAGGTGTTGCTTTTACTAGAAATCCATCAACTGGTGATAATTCTTTTTTTGGTGAGTTTTTAATTAATGCCCAAGGTGAAGATGTTGTAGCAGGAACGCGAACGCCTCAACATATAACAAAGAAAGCTAAACAAGTTTCAGGTTCAAAAGATCCATCAATGGAAGAGGCAATGCCTAAAGTTTATAAAGAGCTAGCAAAAGTATTCCTAAAATTAGAAAAACATTACAAAGATATGCAGGATATCGAGTTTACAGTTGAAAATAATAAGCTTTGGATGTTGCAAACTAGATCAGGAAAAAGAACAGCTAAAGCCGCAATTAAAATTGCAGTAGATATGGTTAAAGAAAAGTTAATATCTAAAAAAGAAGCAATTAAAAGAATTGATCCAAAAACTTTAGACACTCTATTACACCCAACTCTAGACGATAAAGTCAAAAAAGAAATTATTGCATCTGGTTTACCTGCATCTCCAGGTGCAGCAAGTGGAAAAGTTGTTTTCACTGCAGATGAAGCAGAAAAATTAAATGGGATGAAGCAAAATACAATATTAGTGAGGTTAGAAACTTCACCAGAAGATATACATGGAATGCATGCAGCTAAAGGAATTCTTACGGCTAGAGGAGGTATGACAAGTCATGCTGCAGTAGTAGCAAGAGGAATGGGGAGACCATGTGTTTCAGGTTCGAGCGAAATAACAATCGATTATGAATTAAAACAATTCAAAGCTGGAGACATAATTATTAAAGAAGGAGACATAATTACTATAGACGGTGGAAGCGGAAAAGTAATGAAAGGCTTAGTGCCTACTGTTCAACCTGAAATATCTGGATACTTCTCCACAATAATGAAATGGGCTGATGAATTTAGGAAATTAAAAGTAAGAACAAACGCTGAAACCGAAGCAGATAGCAAAACAGCTAGAGAATTTGGCGCTGAAGGAATTGGCTTATGTAGAACTGAACATATGTTTTTTGACGAAGAGAGAATTCTATCTGTAAGACAAATGATTTTGTCAAGATCAAAAGATGACAGAAATAGTGCTTTAGATAAACTTCTACCTCACCAAAAAGAAGACTTTAAAAAAATATTTAAAGTAATGTCAGGCTTACCTGTTACAGTAAGATTATTAGACCCACCACTTCATGAGTTTTTACCTAAAGCTGACAAAGACATAGAGGAAGTCGCAAGATCCTTAAATTTGTCAGCGAAAGAGGTTAAAGATAGAATAGCAGAACTTCATGAAGAAAATCCTATGCTTGGACATAGAGGATGTAGGCTTGGTATTTCTTTCCCAGAGATTTATGAGATGCAATGTAGGGCGATTTTTGAAGCTATAATTGAATTAAAAAAACAAAAAGTAAAAGCAGCTTTTGTAGAAATAATGATACCATTGGTTTCAACTGAGTCTGAATTAAAAATTTTAAGAGCTTTAGTTAATAAAATTGCAAAAGAAAAAGAAAATGAAAATAAATTAAAACTTGAATATATGGTTGGTACCATGATTGAATTGCCGCGTGCTGCTTTACAAGCGAAGTCTATTTCAAAACATGCTGATTTTTTTAGTTTTGGAACTAATGATTTAACTCAAACTACTTATGGAATAAGCAGAGATGACTCGGGAAAATTTTTAAACGATTATATTGATAATAAAATTTTTGATGTAGATCCGTTTGTCAGTATTGATCAAAATGGAGTAGGAGAGCTTGTAGAAATAGCATCTTCAAGAGGAAGAAAGACAAATAAAAATATTAAATTAGGTATTTGCGGTGAACATGGGGGCGATCCTAAGAGTATTGAATTTTGTTCAAGAACAGGTCTTAACTATGTTTCCTGCTCTCCATTCCGAGTTCCAGTGGCAAGATTAGCTGCTGCTCAAGCAGAATTATCTAAATAATAAAGTCGTATCAAATGATTTGGCGCTATGAGTAATCGCACCAACTGAAATTCTATTTACACCTGTTTTTGATATTTGTTTAATATTTTTTAAAGTAGCATTTCCAGAGTACTCTGTTTCATATTTATTTTTGCAAAGTTTTAAGCAATTTTTTAATTGTGAGTAGTTCATATTATCAAAAAGGATTCTTTTAAATTTTAATCCTAAAATTTGTTTAAGCTGATTTATATTTTCAACTTCAACTGTAACAATTTTTTTTGTTTTTATAGCTTTTTTAACTAATTCTCTAAGGTTATAAGATGTACTAATGTGATTATCTTTAATAAGAATTTCATCGCTTAAATTATATCTGTGATTATGACCACCACCTTTTTTGACAGCATATTTTTCTAATGTTCTTAAATTAGGTGTAGTTTTTCTTGTACAACAGATCTTAGATCTTTTACCAATTTTTTTTACGAATTGATTTGTAATTGTTGCGACTCCTGAGGCATGATTTAGAAAATTTAAAGCAGTTCTTTCAGCTGTTAAGATTGTTTTTGTTTTAGCCTTTATATTAGCGATTATCTTATTTTTTCTTATTTTTTTCCCGTCAGAGACTTTCTTTGTAAAAACGCTTTCTCTTCCAATTAACTTAAAAGCTGTTTTACAAAATTCTAAACCAGCTATTACTCCATCTTGTTTAGCTATTATCCTAGCTTTAATAATTTTATTTTTTGCACTAACGATGTTTGTAGTGATATCACCCCTAGGCCTGAGGTCTTCTTCTAGAGCTTTTCTTACAACTGATTTAATGTAAAATTGATTTAATACTTGCACTGATCTAACGACCAATCTCGGTCATTCTAATTACAGACTTTCTAGCAGCCTCTATAGTTTTACTATCTAAAATAATTTCGTTAGTTTCATTTTCTAAACAATCTAATATTTTTTTTAAATTAATTTTTTTCATATAAGGACATAAATTACATGGCTTTATAAAAGATACTTTAGGATTATCAGCTTCTACGTTGTCACTCATTGAACATTCTGTAACTAACATAACTTTTTTAGGTTGTTTATTTTTTACAAAATCAATCATTCCAGACGTTGATCCTGCAAAATCAGAAGCTGCAATAACGTCAGGTGGACACTCAGGATGAGCAATAATTTTAATTCCGGGATTTTCTGCTTTAATTTCTTCAATTTCTTTTCCTGTAAACTGTTCATGCACTATACAAGTTCCTTTCCAAGAAATTATCTTTACATTAGTATTTTTTGCCACATAGTCTGCTAAATATTGGTCAGGAAGAAAAATTACTTTATCTACATTTAAAGATTCAACTACTTTTACTGCGTTAGCTGATGTACAACAAACATCAGTTTCTGCTTTTACGTCTGCAGAAGTATTTACATAAGATACAACAGGAACGCCCGGAAACTTTTGCTTAAGTAATTTGACATCTTCACCTGTAATAGAATTAGATAATGAGCAACCGGCCTGCATGTCAGGAAGAAATACTTTTTTTTCTGGACACATTAATTTTGCTGTTTCTGCCATAAAGTGTACCCCACACATAATAATTTTATCAGCTTTTGTTTTTGACGCCTCTACTGCTAAAGCTAATGAGTCGGCAGATATATCTGCTACACCGTGGTAAATTTCCGGAGTTTGATAATTATGGGCAAGTATAATTGCATTTTTCTCTTTTTTAATTTTGTTAATTTTCTCTATCAATGGAGCATGAATTTTCCATTCAGCTTCAGGAACGAATTTTGAGATTTTCTTATAAATCTCTTGAGTAGAGCTCAAATTTTGTTGTTGCACAGACATACTAATTCCAATTTACCAACTTGAGATTAAATTGTCATTCATTTATTGTCGCATTATTATTGCGGTCGTGCTGAAATTGGTAGACAGGCACGCTTGAGGGGCGTGTGGGTTTCCCGTGAGAGTTCGAGTCTCTCCGACCGCACCAAAATGATAGTATATACATGATAGAATATTTTAAAAAAAATAAAAGAATTGTCCTTATAGTCTTAATTATTGCATTTATTGAATTGAGCGGATATGGAATTTTAGCATCACTTTCTAGACTTTTGAGTGTTTTTTAATTTTTAATACATATGTTTTTTTAAAAATGATATGATTTCTTTAAGTTGTTTGTTTCTACCATCTTTTATTTTTTGAAATTTTCTATTTTGATCAATAAAAGAAATATCGAAATTGTTGTTCAATAAATATTTTTTAAAACTTTGTAAATGTATTTTTACGAATTCAGTAACAACTGATTGTATTGAAATTTGCCTATCTCTGATTCTTTGAATTTTTCTAGACAAAGAGTTGTATACCTTTTCAATTAAAAGAACTCTAAGAATTGGTTTTTTTATTAATTTTATATCTTGATTAACATAAATTCCCTCAAATATTATTAATCTATTTCTGATATAATTGATTTTAAGTTTTAAATTATTTTTACCAGATTTTCTATCATATAAGTTTTTAAGAATTAAAGTTTTGCTTTTTGATTTACCTGCTAAAAAATTTAATAATATTTTAAGTTTTTTCAAATCGTAGTGTAAATTATTTTGATTGAATTTAGAGTTTTTGATTTTTTTTGTTATTTTGATTCTTTTTGATCTAGGAAAAAGAAATAAGTCTTTACTTAAAATTGATACATATTTAAATTTTTTTTTTAGATTATCTTTTAGTAAATTTGCAAATAAACTTTTTCCAGAGCATGTTATTCCATCAATTGTTATAAAATTTATATTTTTTTTTTTTAAGTTTTCAAAAATTTTTTTACTTAATTTCATTTAAATATTTTTTCCAGATGTTAGGTCTTTTTGTACAAACCGCATCAAATTTTATATTATTTTTCTTTGAAAAAGTCGTAATTTTTTTTATCTCACTTAATCTTTTTTTGTTTACCAACTCTGGGGAAACAATACAAATTTTTACATTCATATTTTTCAAAAAATTATAAAAAGATTTATCTAATTTTATTTCATTAAAGTTGTCTAACCATAGCCATTTAATCTTTTTAAATAATTCTTTTATTTTTTTCAAACCCTCATATTCTGAAAATCGCACTGATACTTTTGTTTTTTTCATATTTTTTAACATAGTTGAAAACGTCTGATCATGAAAAAAAAAGTTTCTTATATTGTTCTTTCTCAGTATCTTTAAGATTTTATCCTCTAAACCCTCTTCTTTGACATTGAGCACAATAAGTTTGTGATTAAATTTTTTAATCCAATTTTCAAATCTTTCTCCCTTTTTAAAAGGATCATGATGAAGATAAATACCTTTGCTGTTTGATCTAAGGTCAATTTCGACACCAAAATCCTGGCTCACTCTATCTAATTCTTTAGAATTGTTCACCCTATGCTTAATAATTATCATTTTGTAAAAATTAAATTTTTTTTGTTGATAAAAAAGATATTAAATATTTTTTGTCCATTATATTTTTCAATTTCCCCTTTTAATTTGTTGTATATATATTTTTGGTAATTTAATTTTTTAAGCAATATGTAAATCTTATCACAAACAATCTTATCATACTCAACCATAATTATTGGGTTATATTTTTTTATTGTTTTTAAAGAACCCAAAACACATTCATATTCGTGTCCCTCTATATCAATTTTTATAAAACTAGGCTTAAATTTATAATCATCAAGTTTTTTTGTATAAAATATCTCTTTTTTTATAACAATTTTTTTAAGAAGATCTTTTACATGTAAAGAAGCTTGAAGTCTTTTTTTTACTCCACTTTTACTTAAACCTGCAATTTGTGAAATAATATGCTTTTTAAAATATGGAGTAAAAAATGATTGTTTTTTTTTTGAGTTGCTCAAAGCTACTTTCTTACAAGTAAAAAATTTGTCTTTAAACTCTATTTTTTTAAGGGTCTTAAAATTGAATTCATTAGGTTCAAAAGAAACAATTTTGGTCTTTCTTGTAAATTTTCGAATAATTTTATAACTCATACCGTCATTGGCACCTATATCTATTATGAGTTTTTTTCCTTTGAAGAACCTATTGTTCTCCAATATCTTTATAAATTTAAAGTCGTTATCATATATTATTTTAGATAAATATTTTCCAATAAGGTATCTAGATATTAAAAAAAGATAAATATTAGAGCGACAAACTTTTTCAAAAAAATTAAGTATTAAACTGCCTTGTGTCATTTTTTTTTGAAAATTCTCAACTTAAACAAGTAAATAATGTTAAAAAAAATATGACTTATAAAATTTATAAAATTATTTTTCCATTTTGACTGGCCATATTTTCGAAGGTTGAAAACAACATCGATAGTTTCAATCTGAATATTATTTTTTAAACATATATAAAATACATAAGTGTCTAGAGTAGTCCATTTATGCGGCATGTTAGGAAAATATTTCAAGAGATCTCTATCAAAAATTTTTGGTTGAGCATTTATTTCTCTCATTTTTTTTCCCAAAATTAATGAGGCTAAACTTTCATGAAACCTACTTACAATTCCATCAAAACCCCTATTATTAATTCTTACACCTTTACCAAATATCTTTTTCTTATCTTTTATTATTAAAAACAATTTAAAAAAATCAATTAATGGAGTTTGCAAATCTGCGTGTGCCCACCCGATATAATCACCAGTGGCTTTTTTTAATCCTTCAAAGATTCCTCCTCCGTAACCTTTATTTAAATTTAAATCAACTAATTTAATTACTACATTTGAAGATTTATTGTTTTTAATTTCTTGTTCAATGCGATTTTTTGTATTATCAGTTGATCCATTATTTACTAAAATTAACTCAGCTCGATAATTTTGAATTGGCAAATCTAAAAATTCCTTACATAGAAATGGAATGTTTTTTTCTTCATTATAACATGGTAAGACTAAACTAATATTAAAAGACATGTTTTATATTAAACCTAAATGTTACTTATACAAAACTTAATTATTAAATGAAGCAATTTTTGATTATTCCTTTAGGCGGGTTAGGAACAAGATTTACCAGTGCTGGCTATAATACTTACAAACCTTTTCTGAAAACTTCTAAAAAAACTAGAATAATCGATAATATAGTATCAAATTTTCCATTAAAGCAGACAAAAATTATTATTATTTGCAATGAAAAAAAGTATGATTATGTAAGAAAAAATTTTAAAAGAAAAAACACAATTTTTATAAAGATAAGAAATCATAAACTGGGACCGGTTCAATCTATTTACTTAGCAAGAAAAGAATTAAAAAAAATAATTAAAAACAATAAAGTTTTTATCTCTTACTCAGATATTAATTGGAAATGGAATTATAATTCTATAAAAAAAAACTTAAATAATAAAAAGATTGTAATATTTAGTCATTTTGGATTTCATCCTCATCTTGAAATTGACTCAGCATCAGACTTCTTTTTATGCAACAAAAAAAACGAAGTCATAAAAGTTTCTCAAAAAAAAACTATTACAGACAACTATCAGAAAAATTATTTAGCAATTGGATGTTATTACTTTAAAAATTTTAAATATTTTGAGAATTTTTTTAATATTAAAAATTTTAATAAAATTAATAAAAAAAAAGAAATTTATTTAATTGATTTCTTAGAATTTTGTTTAAAAAGAAAAATTATAATCAATCATTTTAATGTAGATAAATTTGCACATCTTGGCGATCCTTATCAATATGAAAATTTTTATCAATGGAAAAATATACTCGATCATAACTTTTCAAAAAGTATGAAATTTAAAAAATACGATAGTGTTATGCTTATGGCTGGAAAAGGTAAAAGAGTTAAAAATTTAAAAGAGAAAAAACCTTTTTTAAAGATAAAGAAATTTAAGGCTTTTGAATATATTTTTAATAAATTTGGTTCAAATAAAAAATTTATAATTACCAATGAAAAGTTGCATAATCTAAACCAAAATAAATATTTTAAATTTAAAATTAAAAGCACTAAATCGATGCTTCAAACAGTTGAAAAGTCTTTAAATATTATTCAGAATTTGAAAAAATTCTTTATTTTATCTTGTGATTGCTTTGGATTATTTGAGAAAAAAAAGTTTGATAGTTTTTTAAAATTAAATAATCCCGATATTGTTCTTTTTGCTTTCGATATTTCTAAAATACAAAAAAAATTGCAAAATGCACACACCACAATAGATTTAAAAAAAAACTCATTAATTAATTCAATTCAAGTGAAGAAATATTCAAATAAAAAACAAGTATTAGGTCACGCAGGCTTTTTTTGGGTTAAAAATTCAAATATTTTTAAAGATTTAAAAAAATTTAGATCCTCAAAAAAATTCAATAGAGAAATACTTTTAGATGACTATTTTAAATTTTTATTTGATAAAAAATTATGTAAAGTAAGATGTTATAAACTAAAAGAATATATTCATTTTGGCTCGGTAACAGAATATCTAGAATTAAGATATTGGAGTAAATATTTTGAAAATGAAAATAGATAAACTTATTAAAAGAAAAGCTCTCCCATCATTTTGTACTTCAAATTTTGATGTTTTGAAAACTATTATATTTTTTTGCAAAATTAATAGACTTCCTTGTTTAGTTGAGTGTACCTCCAATCAAGTAAATCAAAACGGTGGATATACTAAAAATACACCTAAATCATTTATGAATAAAATAATTAAAATAAGTAAAAATTTAAAATTTAAAAATTTATTTTTAGGAGGAGATCATCTTGGACCTCTTCCTTGGAAAAACACCTCAAAAAAAATTGCTCTAAAAAATTCAATTAAATTAATAAGAGATTTTTTAAAACAAAAGTATTGTAAGATTCACATTGATACTTCTATTAAATGTAAAGATGATAAAGCAATAAATAATAAAATAATTTTTGAGAGAACTAAAGAGATATTAGAAACTCCTTCTATTAAAAAAAAACTTAAAGGCAAATTTTTAATTATTGGTACAGAGGTACCATTATCAGGAAGTGGTGATGAAAAAAAAATGACAATTACAAGCGAAAGGCAAATTAAAGATGAGTGTGATCAATTTAAGGACGTTCTTAAAGAATTAAAACTGAAAAATAAAAAATTTGGATTAGTAATTGAGCCAGGTATGAAATATATGCATTCAACAGTAGTTGTACCTAAATTTAAAAAATTTTATATAAAAAAGAAAATTAGCAAAGAAGAAAATTTTGTTTTTGAAGCCCATTCTACTGACTTTCAATCTCAGCAAATTTTATCAAAACTTGTTCATAATAATTTTAAGTTTTTAAAGGTAGGGCCTGAATTAACTTTAAATTACTCTAAGGCAATATTTTTTATGCATCAAATAGAAAAAAAATTATTTAAGACAAATCATTCAAATATTAAAAAAGTTATTTTGAACTCAATGCTTAATAATCCTAAATATTGGAAAGACTACTACAATAGAAAGAATAAAAATCTTTATTTAACAAGTAAATTAGATAGGATGAGGTATTATTTACACACTAATTCAGTTAATAAATCAATCAATTTACTAAAAAAAAATATTAATAAAATTACTTTAGAAAAAAATTTTTCTTTATTTAATCAAATTAACAAAAAAGAAATTTTTAGATATCGCAAAAATAAACTTTCAAATTTTGAAATGATTAAACTTATTTTTATTACAAAGGTATTAAAAAAATATTTTACTGCATGTGGTTTTACAATCAATTAGCTTGTTCCTTAGGAGGAAAAAAAGATAAAAATATTAGGGGTAACAAAATTAATCTAACAGCCACATGATGCAGAGGAGTTGCAATAATAAAAGTTGCCAGATAAATAAGAACAATTAATCCAAAATAAGTATTCTTAATTTTAAATTTATAAAAATTGTAAGCAACTAACCCAAAGGGAATCAAAAAATTAATTAATAATAATTTTAAAAAAGAAAAACCTCCAATTGATGATATATCAGTCAAATTTACTTGACCATCTTGATGCTCAAAAGGAATAAAAAATTTAGGATTAATCATACAATTAATTGTTTTAAAATTTAAAAATATAAAGATTAAAAATACAATTATAAAAATTAAAAAAAATTGTTTAAAATTTTTATTAAATATTAACCATGTTAATAGAATTATAAAACCACTTTCTCTGTTAAGCACAGCAAGAGATGTTGTGACTACAAATAAAATTATGTTTTTTTTCTTACTAGCTAAAAGTGAAATCGTTAAAAAAAACATTTCAAATATAGAGTATGAGTATTCCCCAAGAGAATGCTGGAAAACAAAAGCAATATAAAATAGAAATAAAAAAATATGAGCAACATTCAAATTAAAAGTTTTATTTAGAAATATAAGTGTAATAAAAATTATAAATGAATGAATTAAGATATTTACATAGTAGGGTGAATTTGAATTAAGCCTATCGAAAAATTGAAAAATATTTTTTAGAAAATAAGATTTTACCCATCTGACCTTATGTCTGTCGTGCATATTGCCAGTAACTTGACAATCCTTATTTAAAATATACTCATAACTTTCTTCATTAAGCAGTTTTTTATTAATATTATCTTTAAATTCAAGATTACTAAATAATTTAAAATTACCCTCATTCGTAACATTAAATTTTTCACTGCTATTGTGGATATAGTTAATAAAAATAAAAATTATTAAAAAAAATGATATTAAAAATATAAAATTTTTTTCATTAAAGTATTTAAACATTTAATAATTCAACCTTTTTCGAGTTATTTAGTCTAATATTATTTTTAAATTGTGAAATATCGGGATCATAAAGCTTTATCAATGCAAACGCATAGGGCGAACCTATTAATACTTTTCCAATTTTAATTTCATTAAACAATAAATCATCACCAAATTTTAGTTTCTCCTCAGATTTTATAGAAAACAATTTACGTCTTAATTTATTTTTTAATCTCATTCGAGCAGTATTTTCCTGACCAACAAAACACCCTTTCTTAAAATCTATAGCTTTATGTTTTTCAAAGTTAGCTTCTAAACCAAATAATTGATGTTTCAAATTTTCTAGACCTTTTTCAGGAACTCCGTGATTAAAAGCATTTATGTAGTAATTTGAACTATCAATTATTTGTAAATTTAGCTTTTTAATAGTCAAATATAGCTTCTCTAAGTTCGATAATATTCTAGCACCGAGTTTCTCACCCCTTGGATCAGAAAAAATAGGTGTATCTCTATAAGTAATAGTATTTTCATTTTGTTCTAATTCTTTTTGCAATTCTTTAAATTTTAAATAATTTAATATTCCAATAACATATTCAGAGGAAAGATCTTTAATTTCAACTTTTGATCTTAACTTGTATTTTGATAAATCTTTTATTAAATCTTCAGTTGAGTTTTCGCTACAGTCTAGAAGATATCCACTATCTTTTTTTATAATAAAAAATTCATTTAAATATTTACCCTGAGGAGTAAGCAAGGCTGCAAATATAGAGTTTTTTAAAGAAACTTTATTAATATCATTCGTAATTATATTTTGAAGAAAGTCTTTAGTATCTTCTCCACTTATTAAGATTACCCCTCTTTTTTCTAAAATTACGACTTGATCTTTTTTCATAATTGTTACTTATACATTATATTATATAAAATATATGTCTGAAAATTATAATCTTATTATTAAAAATGGTTCCTGTTATATCAATGGTAAATTAACTAAAGCCGATATTGGATTATCTAAGGGTAAAATTAATACAATTGGTAATATAGAACCAAAAAATTCTAAAGTTTACGATGCAACTGGGAAAATAGTTTTGCCAGGTATTATAGATACTCAAGTACATTTTAGAGAACCCGGTTCAACTGATGCTGAAGATTTAGAAAGCGGAAGTAGAGCAGCAGTACTCGGGGGAGTAACTTCTTTATTTGAGATGCCCAACACTAACCCTCCAACTTCAAATTTAGTAGAGTTTGAAAAAAAACTACAAGCTGCAAAAAATAGAATGCATAGTAATTATGCATTTTATTTTGGCGCAACACCTCAGAACACTGATCAACTAGCTAAGTTAAAAAATGTTGAAGGCTGTTGTGGAGTAAAACTTTTTGCAGGCTCTTCAACTGGTAATTTATTGGTTGATAAGGAGGCTGATATTGAAAAAGTAATTTCAAGTAGTGATAGGATAGTATCAATTCACTCAGAAGACGAAGATATTATAAAACTAAGAAAAAAATTTATTAAAAAGGGAAATGTTCATTCCCACCCAGAGTGGAGAAACGTTGAATGCGCAATGTCTTCAACCCGAAGAGTTGTTAAAATTGCTGAGAGATACAATAAAAAAATTCATGTATTACACGTCACTACAAAAGAAGAGGTAGATTTTTTAGCTATGCATAAAAAAAATGTTACATTTGAAACTACTCCTCAGCATCTTACCTTATATGCACCAGATTGTTACGATAAATTAGGTACTTACGCTCAAATGAATCCTCCACTAAGATCAAAAGATCATCATGACCGTTTGTGGGTCGCTATAAAAAACGACATTGTTGATGTGCTTGGATCGGACCACGCTCCACATTTAAAAATAAATAAAGATAAAGAATACCCAAATACCCCCTCAGGAATGCCAGGTGTTCAAACAATTTTTCCAGTTATGATTAATCATGTAAACAATGGAAAACTCACATTAAATCAACTCATAAATTTGATGTGTGAAAATCCATGTAAAATTTTTGGAATTAAAAATAAGGGTTTTATAAAAGAGGGTTTTGATGCTGATTTAACGATTGTTGATATGGATAAACAAGTAACTATTAAGAATGAAATGATCGCTAGTAAATGTGGATGGACGCCCTTTCACAATTACAAAGTAAAGGGTTTTCCTGTAGGAACAATTGTTAACGGTATTTTAGTAATGTCTGAGGGAAAAGTATTAGTTGAGTCTAAAGGGCAACCCTTAGAGTTTTAGAATATTATTATCTTTCAAGTCTTGTTTAATTTCGTCTAAAATAGCGGGGTCATCAATAGTTGCTGGCATTTTATAGGGCTCATTATCCGCAATTTTTCTAACTGTTCCTCTAAGCACTTTTCCTGATCTAGTTTTAGGTAATCTCTTGACTACAATTGCTATTTTGAATGCCGCAACTGGACCGACTTTTTCTCTTACCATTTTTACACATTCACTAATTATCTCTTTTTTATCTTTAGTTACACCTGCTTTAAGAGCAAGCAAACCAATAGGAATTTGACCTTTAAGTTTATCAGCTATTCCTATTACTGCACATTCTGCAACATTTGTATGTTCTGCTAAAACTTCTTCAATAGCTCCAGTTGATAATCTATGACCTGCTACATTAATAATGTCGTCTGTTCTAGACATGATCCAAACATAACCATCTTCATCAATATGTCCGGCATCATAAGTTTGATAATATCCTGGGTAAGTTGACATATAATTTTCTTTATATCTTTTATCCGCTCCCCACAATGTTGGAAAAGTTCCTGGTGGAAGAGGGAGTTTCACAACAATATCTCCCATTTTACCCGGGCCTACTTCTTTACCTTCAGAATTTAAAACTTTAAGATCATAACCGGGAACTGGTTTAAAAGCTGATCCGTATTTTACAGGAAAATTTTCTATGCCTGTACAACTGGATGTTATTGCCCAACTTGTTTCGGTTTGCCACCAATGATCGATTACAGGTGAGTTAGATAATTTTTCAAACCATTTTATTGTGTCAGGGTCTGCTCTCTCACCTGCAAGAAATAGTTTATCAAACTTACTTAAATCATACTTTTTAAAAAATTCTCCGTTAGGATCCTCTTTTTTTATAGCTCTTATCGCTGTTGGTGCTGTAAAAAGAGATTTTACTTTATGCTCTGAAATTACTCTCCAAAAAACTCCTGCATCAGGAGTCCCTACTGGTTTTCCCTCAAACAAAACTGTCGTACAACCGTAAAATAATGGACCGTATACTATATAAGAGTGACCAACTATCCAGCCAATATCACTAGCAGACCACCACACGTCCTCAGGGTTGATATTATAAATGTTTTTCATAGTCCACTTTAATGCAACTATATGTCCACCTATATCACGAACTATTCCTTTTGGAAGACCTGTAGTTCCTGATGTATAAAGAATATAGGCATAATCATTTGCATTCATTTTTTCACACTCCGCAGGTTTTGCATCTTTGTGAGCATCGTCCCAGGTAATATCAATCGCAGGATTTAATTCTGCTTTATCCTTTTCTCTTTGAAAAATTACACATTTTTTAATTTTATGATTTGCTAATTCCAATGCTTTATTAACTAAAGGTTTGTAATGAACAGTTCGTCCAGGTTCATAGCCGCAAGAGGCGGTAACAAGTATTTTAGCTTTAGAATCATCAATTCTGCTTGCTAATTCGTTTGCAGCAAAGCCCCCAAATACAACTGAGTGGACCGCACCAATTCTCCCACATGCAAGCATAGCTACTACGGCCTCTGGTATCATAGGCATGTAGATTATAACTCTGTCTCCTTTGCTTACGCCTTGTTTTTTTAAAGCTCCAGCAAATAAAGAAACTTTTTCTTTTAGCTTATCATAAGTTATCTTTTCTTTTGAACCAGTAATGGGACTATCATAAATAATTGCAAGCTTTTCACCTCTACCTTGATCAATATGAACATCTAAAGCGTTGTAGCAGGTATTTGTTACCCCATCTTCAAACCATTTATAAAAGGGAGGGTTATCAGAATTTAAAATCTTTGTTGGTTTTTGATACCAAAATATATCATTTGAAATTTCTTTCCAAAAATCCTCTCTATTTTTTATAGATTTTTGATAAATCTCGTTATATTTTTGTGTCAATTTAAACCCCCAGGATTCTTTAGTTTTAACGATTATTTCATAAATATCCCCAAAAAAAAATAAAAAAACCAATAAATATGCGGTTTTTTAATGAAAAAAACACTTCACTGTAACTTTTTTTTTTACTATGGTTCCGAGCATATTATTCGGTGGTGAGCTTTTTTATCACTCGTCCGAGTAGTTTATATATAAACTAAACGAAAACTAAACAAACGAGGGAGGTTTTCATGAGAAAATTAGGTCTTCTTGCTTTAGCAGCTATTGCCTTTTTAGGTATAACTAGCTCGGCTAACGCAGCGACTGCCATGCTACAAACAAATGATTTCGTAGGAATATCATTTTGGCTTGTATCAATGGGAATGATAGCGACAACTGTATTTTTCTTTGCAGAAAGAGGAACTGTTGCAGCATCATGGAGAACATCTTTAACTGTAGCTGGACTTGTAACAGGTGTTGCATTTCTTCACTACATATATATGAGAGAAGTTTGGGTGAGTACAGGTGACTCTCCAACGGTATATAGATATATCGATTGGTTAATCACAGTGCCACTTCAAATGATCGAATTCTATCTAATCTTGGCAGCTGTAAGGAAGGTGCCAACTTCTATATTCTGGAAGCTATTAATTGGTTCATTAGTAATGTTAATCGGTGGATACTTAGGTGAAGCTGGTTATATTCAACCATTTGTAGGTTTCGTGATTGGAATGGCTGGATGGATTTACATCTTGTTTGAAATATTCTCAGGTGAGGCTGGAACAATGGCAGCTAAAGCTGGTAACAAGGCTATGGCGACTGCTTTCAGCGCTATGAGAATAATTGTAACTATTGGTTGGGCGATTTATCCTTTAGGATATATTTTCGGTTACCTAACTGGTGGTGTTGATGCAAATGCTTTAAACGTTATTTATAACTTAGCTGACTTTGTTAACAAGATCGCTTTTGGTCTAGTTATCTGGGCAGCAGCAATGCAAAACACAAGATTATCATCTAGATAATAGGTAAAACTTAATTAAAAAAAGGGCGAGTACATTATGTGTACTTGCCCTTTTTTATTAGATCCTTATATTAATATCTATGGAACTTTCAAAGCCGTATAAAGGTAAAGGAAAGCGTAAACTAAAAAAACTGCCTTTCACAGTTAAAGGTTATATTTTATATTATGCTTTTTTCTGGGTAGTAATTATTTCGATCTATTTTGCTTACTACTAATTTATGCCAAAAATTACTTACAAAGACTCCAGCGGAGGATCAAAAACTATTGACGTAGAAAATGGTTTAACAGTAATGGAGGGAGCTATACAAAACGAAATACCAGGTATAGATGCTGACTGCGGTGGTTCCATGGCTTGTGCAACTTGCCATGTTTATGTCGAAGAAGAATGGTTTAATAAATTACCGAAGGCAGAGGATGCAGAAGTCGATATGATAGATATGGCTTTTGAACCAAAAAAAAATAGTAGATTAAGCTGTCAAATCATAGTTGGCGACGAGTTGGAAGGTTTAGTAGTAACAACGCCAGAAAAACAAACTTGATGAAAAAAACTGACGTTATAATTATCGGAGCTGGGCCAGTAGGTCTTTTTGCAATTCATCAATTAGGCATTAAAGGTCTGGATGCAATAGTAATTGATAATCTCGATAAAGTTGGAGGTCAATGTATAGAGTTATATCCAGATAAACCTATATATGACATTCCAGCTGTACCAGAATGTACAGGTGAAGAATTAACTAAAAAATTGTTAGAGCAAATTAAACCTTTTAAAACAAAATTTTTTTTAAATGAGAGAGTTGACGAGGTAAAAAAGGATAATGAAAACTGGATAGTAAATACGAATAACAATAATCAATTTTCAGCTCCAAATATTATTATAGCTGGAGGAGTAGGATCTTTTGAGCCAAGAAAGCTATCTTTAAAAGACGCAGAGAAATTTGAGGAGACATCATTGTTCTATGCAGTGAGGAATAAAGAAAAATTTAAAAATAAGAACATATCAATATTTGGAGGTGGAGACTCAGCTTTGGATTGGGCTTTAGAATTATCAAAATTTTCAAAAATAAATTTAATTCATAGAAGAGAAGAATTTAGAGGCGCACCTCACACTTTATCAGAAATAAAAAAGTTAGAAAAAGAGGGTAAAATTTCTATTAAAACACCCTGCCAGCTAAGCTCGATTGAAGGAGATAAAAATATAACCTCAATTACAATTAAGTTTGATAACGGTAAAACAGAAAAGATTGAAACAGATTATATACTTAGTTTCTTTGGCCTTATAATGAAGCTTGGACCGATAGCTGAATGGGGTTTAAATATGAGCAAAAAAACTATCGATGTGAATCCAGAAAATTTTGAAACAAATAAAAAAGGTATTTTCGCTGCTGGAGATATATGTACTTACCCAGGAAAATTGAAATTAATTCTGTCTGGTTTTCATGAGGTTGCTCTTGCTTCAGTTGAATGTTTTAAGCGGGCAAGACCTAATGAAAAATACAGGTTTGAATTCACAACTTCTTCAAAAACCATACAAGGAAGATTAGGAAAAAAGTGATAGAATTACTTACCGCAAATACACCTAATGGTAAGAAAATATCTATTATGCTTGAAGAAATAAATTACGATTATAAAGTTACAAAAATCAACATCAATAAAGATGAGCAATTTAAACCAGAATTTATTAAATTAAGTCCTTTCAGAAAAATTCCCGTCATCATTGACTACGATAATAAACAAAGCCTTTTTGAGTCTGGAGCTATATTAATTTATTTAGGAGAAAAAAGTGGAAAATTTTATGATAAAGATAACAGAACTATAATAAATCAATGGTTAATGGGTCAAATGGCCTATGTAGGCCCAATGCTTGGACAACATCATCAATTTCATCATTACAATCCTGGTAAAAGTAAATTTGGTGAGGAAAGGTATTTTAAAATTTCAGAAAAAATTTACAAAGAATTAGATGAAAGATTAAGTTCTTTTCCATATCTAGCTGGAAATGATTATACAATTGCAGATATAGCTACTTTTCCATGGATAGCTAGACACGAATGGCATGACATTGGTCTTAAGAGATTTATAAATTTATCTAGATGGTATAACCAAATTTCCTTAAGACCAGCAGTGAAAAGAGGCTATGATTTATTAAAAAAAGGTGAGTCGATACCAAATATTTAGTCATCAATAAATATTTTTTCGTCTCTTTCGTGTCTCTCTTGCGCTTCTATTGATAGTGTTGCAACTGGTCTAGCCATTAATCTTTTAAGTCCTATTGGCTCTCCAGTTTCTTCACAATAGCCATAAGTTCCATCTTTTATTCTCTGTAATGCAGAATTAATTTTAGAAATTAACTTTCTACTTCTATTAAGCGACTTCATTTCAACAGATTTATCAGTATAAGATGATGCTTGATCAACCATATCTGCTGAGGAGACATTGTCATCTGATGAATTCAAAATATTCCCTAAATTATTAACCTTAATAATTTCTTTTTTCCAATTTAAAAGTTCTTCAGTAAAAAATTTTTTGTGTTTTGCACACATATATTTTTCTTTTGAGTTTGGTGTGTATTTTTTTTTAACGGTCGTTTTTTTTGGCATTTTTTTAAGTTTGTGGAGTATATGATTGATTTTAGTTGTGTCAATAGCTTATAATTTAGAATATTTTCATAATATGATTAATAACAAAAATATATCAAAATTTTTTTTTCTATTTCTTTTTTCACATTTAGTGTTGTGGACATTAATTCCATTTTTATCAAACGTAAATCTTCCATTAGATACAATCGAGGCACTAGCGTGGGGGAGTAAATTGGATTGGGGTTTTCAAAAACACCCTCCTTTAAGTGCTGTTGCAGCGCAATTTTTTTATTTAATTTTTGGGTCAAATGATTTTGCTTATTATTTTTTAAGTCAACTTTTTGTAATTATTTCATTTATATTTGTTTTTAAATTTTCGCTTGAGATATTAAAAGATAAAACTCTTGCATTTCTATCACTGCTAGTTCTTGAGAGTATTTATTTTTATAATTTTACGTCTCCAGAATTTAACGTAAATGTTAGTCAACTTCCGTTTTGGGCTCTTACTGTTTTCTATTTTTGGAAAAGCGTAAAAGAAAATAAACTAATTAACTGGGTATTATTTGGAATTGTTTCTGCTCTTGGTTTTTTATCAAAATATTTGTTTATTTATATTTTATTTGCATTGTTTTTATTTATTATTATTGATTTTAAAACAAACAAAAAATTTGTTATAAATTATTTTTTATCAATTGTTGTTTCATTGACAATCTTGGCTCCCCATTTTATTTGGTTGTATCAAAATGAATTTGTTACTATTCTTTATGCATTAGAAAGATCAAGCTTAATTGAAGTTGGATTTTTTAATCACTTAATAAATCCAGTAAAATTTTTGATTAAACAATTTTTTATTCTCATTCCATTTTTTTTAATGTTTGTCTTAATATTGAAAAAATATCAATTCAAAATAAAGCTAAATAATGAAAATACTTTATTTTTATTATCTATTTCTGTAGTTCCATTCGTACTAATGTTACTTACATCAATTATTACTGGAGCAAATATACGAACAATGTGGATGACGCCTTTTTATTTATTTTTAGGGACTCTATTTTTTCATATCCTGAGAAAAAATATTGATTTAAAAAGAATAAAAAAATTTTATATTTTATTTTTCTTCTTTTTTTTTATATCACCCTCTTTATATCTAGCAGTTTCAGTCCTTGATAAAACAAAAAGAACTGATTATCCAGGAAAAGAAATTTCTAGATTAGTACAAAATAAGTGGGATGATAATTTTACAAATGATATTAAAATCGTTATTGGCGATGAGTGGTTTGCAGGAAATCTTTCCTATCACTTGAGTTCTAGACCTATATGGATGAGTGAGTTCAAAGATAAAAACATAAAGATTAAAGACGATCAAGGTGTAATTTATACTGGGAATCCCAAAATTTTAAAAAGAGTTTGCCCAGGTGTTTTCGGTACTATTAAACCTGTAGGATACTGTATGATTGGCAGAAGATGAAAAAAATTATAATTTTAATACCAGTATTTAATGATTGGAAGTCTCTAAAAAAACTTTTAGTTGAAATTGATAATAGTTTACAAAATATAAAAGATTTTTCATTTGATTGTCTAGTCATAAATGATGCCTCAAGTATCTCTCAACCAAATATAATAAAACCTAGTAATTTTGACACGATTAAGATAGCAAATATGAAAGAAAATAAAGGTCACGCAAGATGTATTGCATTTGGTCTAAGGTATATTTGTAAAAATGAAAATTTTGACTATGTAATCCTAATGGATGGAGATGGAGAAGATCGCCCGATCGAAATAAAAAGTTTAGTCGACAAAATAAAAAAATTTCCTAAAAATTCCGTGGTGGCAAAAAGAGTGAAAAGATCAGAAGGAATTTTTTTTCAATCTCTTTATCAAATTCACAAAATTTTAACTCTAATCTTTACAGGAGAAAATGTAAATTTTGGAAACTATAGTTGCATAATCAAAAAAGAGGCTGCAATACTTTCTAACAAGGCAAGTTTATGGAGTAGTTACTCTGGAACAGTAAAAAAATATCTTAAAAGTCTTTACGAAATTGACTCTATAAGAGGGGAGCGTTATTTTGGTCCATCCAAAATGTCTCTTTTTAATTTGATAATTCACTCTTTTTCAATAATCGCTGTTTTTAAAAAACAAGTTTTTATTAGGTCTGTAATTTTTATAATAATTTTGTCTTTCCTTAACACTCATGCTGATATACCTTTATTAATTTTTACGATATTTATTACATCATTTAATATAATAATCTTTCTAATTTCCTTAAGGGAAAAAGAAAATGAATTAAGAGATAGCCAAAATAACTTGAGCGAAATAGTAGAAATAGCTCGTTAAAAAGTTGTAATTTGAGTCTGTAATAGAATCAAAAAAGAATCAAAAGGTGAACATTACTAAGTCTTTTTTTGACTATTGTGGATATTTTAAATCGCAGGTAGTCTCTAGGTATATTAAAGGTTGAATTATGAAAAAACTGTTATGTCATTGTAAGTCAATAGAGGCCGAAATTTATATAGATCAATTAGACAAAATATTGCGGTGCAACTGTTCAATATGCAAAAGAAAAGGATTTATAATGGCAATGGTTAAAAATGAAGATTTTAAAATAGTTAGAGGCAGAGACAAGTTAAAGCTTTATCAATTTCACTCCAAAATTGCTAAACATTTTTTTTGTGCAATTTGCGGTATTTATACTCATCATAATCCTAGATCAAATCCACTAATGACTGGTTTTAATGTGGGTTGCGTTGATGAAATAGACTCATTTAAATTTGATGACGTTCCAGTTAATGATGGAAATAATCATCCATTAGACAAAAAGTAAAATGCACTTTTCTAAGCAGAACTTTAATAAAATTAAAAAAAAATATTTTAAATTTCTAAAGTCGCAGGAAGTTTTATCTGAGCCATTTAGAGATAAAATTGGTCAATTAAAAAATTTTTATCTACCAATAAGTAATGAGATAAAATCAAAGTATTTTATAAATCAAAAAACACAAATTATCGGTTTGACTGGAGGTCAAGGAACCGGAAAATCAACTATATCAAATATAATAAAGATAATCCTTAAGGAGGGTTTTAACTTATCGACTGTAATATTTTCAATTGATGACTTCTACAAAACTTTTAAAGAAAGAGAAAAAATGGCAAAAAAAATCCACCCCCTTTTCTTAACTAGGGGTGTACCCGGAACTCATGATGACAAGCTATTATTTAATTGTCTTAAAAATTTGAAAAGCCAAAATTTTAAAAAATTCTCAATTCCTGTATTTGATAAATCTATTGATGATAGACTTCCTAAAAATAAGTGGCAAAAAGTTACAAAAAAACCTGAAATAGTAATATTTGAAGGATGGTGTGTAGGTGCTACATCTCAAAAAAAAAAAGATTTATTACTACCAATTAATGCATTAGAAAAAGAAAAAGATAAAAAAGGAAGATGGAGAAAATTCGTAAACAAAAAATTAAAAACAAAATATAAAAAAATTTTTGGACAAATAGATACAACTATTTTTTTGAAAGTTCCAAGTTTCAAACATGTATATAATTGGAGGCTATTGCAAGAAAAAAAACTAAGAATGAAATCAAAAGGAAAAAAAATAATGAATGATAGTCAAATTAAAAATTTTATTATGTTTTATGAAAGAATAACAAAAAATATGATAAAAGTTTTAAACAATAAAGCAGAATTTGTTATAAAGATCGATAGTAAACATAAATTAAAATCGATTCACAAAAATTAAATGAAAAAACAAATTTTTATTTTTGTAAGCTTTCTTCTCTTTTTTGAGGTCAATGCTGATGAAAATCTTACTTTTTTTATAAATAAAGCTTTAGAGAATAATATTTTATTGAACGCGGAAAGAAAAAGTCTTGAGTCTTCAAAGCAAACTAAAAATATTTCTAGGAGTGAATTTTACCCGAGCATAACAATTACTGGCGATCAAACTAGCACTACCTCAACCAATCGAACTAGCCAAAGCGGAACAAGTTTATCGGATACTAATTTAGATTCTGAAAGTAAAACTATTTCATTAGAGCAAGTTATATTTTCAGGATTTAAAGGTATCAATACTTTTGAAAAATCTGAACTAGAGACACAAAAAGCAATTTTGGAGTTTAAAAAAGCTGAGCAACAAACAATTTTAGATACTGCTTTAGTTTATTACGATTATATTTATAAATTTAATAACGAAAAATTTAATTTTTCAAATGTAAATTTATTTGAGAGACAAGTAGAGTCAGATAGCGCAAGATTGCAAAAAGGCGAAATTACTTTAACTGATCTAGCACAGTCAGAGTCCTCTTTAGCAGGGGCAAAAGCTAATTTAATAAAAGCAAAAACAGAATTACTCTCATCTAAAACAAATTTTGAGAGAATTACAGGTGAAAAAATATTAAATTTAGAAGAATCTAGCAAAAAAATTTCTTTAAATTTACCTAAAACATTAAATTCGTCTATTGAGCTATCAAAATTAAATAATTTAAACCTTTTATTATCAAAGTTAGATTATGAAATTTCGGTAAAAGAACTTAATATAGAAAGGGCAAGACTATCTCCTTCAGCCTCAATTAAGGTATCAAAATCAGAAAACAAAGAATTTAGTACGACGATCGATGAAAAAGATGATGAAACTGTAAAAGCTACAATAACTTGGCCTATTATTAAGGGAGGTGAAAATATTTCGTCAATTAAAAAATCATCTTTTGATAAGGAGCGCGCTAAGTTAATTCTTCAAGACACCAAAAATAAAATAATTACTGAAACAACTAATTCTTGGTCTAATTTTCAATCTTATAAAAGCGTATTAGAGGCCACAAAAGCTCAATTGAAGGCCGCGGAAATAGCTAATGAAGGCATAACATTAGAATATGACTCTGGTAATACTAGAACAACATTAGAAGTTATCCAATCAAGAAGTCTTTTATTAGATGCTAGAATTTCTTTTGCAAGAGCCGAAAGAGACTTTATGGTTTCACAATTTGAGCTAGCACAGCAAATTGGCACTCTTTCTCTTAAATTAATCAAATAAGGCTTTTTGGCTATTTTTTTTAATTTCTTGATTAAAAGAACAAAATGTGTACATTTATTATAATGATTCGAACAATAAAAAAGGAAAAATATGACAAAAAATAATTTAAAAGTAGTTAAAACTGATAATAAAAAACAACAAGAATTAAAAGAAAAAAACAAGTCTTTAGAAGCCGCAATTAGCCAAATTGATCAAAATTTTGGAAAAGGCTCAGTAATGAGACTAGGTCAACAACAGGCTTTAGACGTAGAGGCTATATCTACTGGCTCATTAAGTTTGGATTTAGCTCTAGGAATTGGGGGCTTGCCAAAGGGAAGAATTATCGAAATTTATGGTCCAGAGTCTTCAGGTAAAACAACTTTAGCGCTTCAAGTGGTTGCTGAAGCTCAAAAAGCTGGTGGAATTTGCGCTTTTGTTGACGCAGAACATGCAATGGATCCAGTTTACGCTAAAAAATTAGGCGTAAAAACCGAGGAATTATTGATTTCTCAACCAGATACAGGAGAACAAGCCTTGGAAATTACGGACACATTAATAAAATCAGGTTCAGTTTCTGTTTTAGTTGTAGACTCAGTTGCAGCATTAACACCAAAAGCAGAGTTAGAAGGTGAGATGGGAGACCATCATGTTGGTTTACAATCAAGGCTGATGAGTCAGGCTTTAAGAAAAATTACTGGTTCAGTTTCAAAGTCAAATACAATGGTGATTTTTATAAACCAAATCCGAATGAAGATCGGAGTAATGTTTGGAAATCCAGAAACGACATCTGGAGGAAATGCTCTCAAATTTTATTCATCAGTAAGAATGGATATAAGAAGAATAGGAGCAATTAAAGAAAAAGATCAAATTATCGGAAACTCAACAAGGGTAAAAGTAATTAAAAATAAAGTTGCTCCTCCGTTCAAAGTAGTTGAATTTGACTTAATGTATGGGAAAGGAATAAGTAAACTAGGCGAACTTATTGATCTAGGTACCAAAGCAGGCGTAGTAGAGAAATCAGGCGCTTGGTATGCATATAAAGGTGAAAAAATAGGTCAAGGTAGAGAAAATGCTAAGGTTTTTTTACAAAAAAACCCAAACGTTGCTGCAGAAATAGAAAAGATAATTAGAGACGAAGCCTTAACGATAAGCAAAGAATTAGAAGGAAATCCCTCTGCAAATCAAAAAATTAGCGAAAAAAAAGAAGAGGAATAATTCCTCGGCCATCAATTCAACGGGAAGTTTAATAAAACTTCCCGTTTCTCATGAAACCTCAACTAAAAATTGATTAATTCTACATTTAGTATACTGAAAAAAAGTGTCAAAAATACCTGTGTACAATCTAGTTCAAATTGGTTTTAATAATACATAAAACAAAAGGGGGAAAATGAGTACACAACAAGCATCAAGCTCGAAAGTGTCTTCATCTTTAGATACCTCTCATTTGAAGGTTAAATTTCCATTTAAAGCTAAATATGGAAACTACATCAACGGTAAATTTGTAGAACCTAAATCTGGAAAGTATTTTGATAATACTACTCCTATCACTAATGAAGTTATCTGTAAGGTACCACGATCGAACGAGAAAGACGTTGACTTCGCTCTAGACGCAGCTCACGCAGCATTTCCTGCTTGGGGTAAAACATCAATCACAGAGAGATCAAATATTCTCTTAAAAATTGCTGATGTTATAGAGAAGAATCTAAACGTACTAGCCACAGCAGAATGTTTAGACAATGGTAAGCCAATAAGAGAATGTATGGCTGCAGATTTACCTTTGGTAATAGACCATTGGAGATATTTTGCAGGGGTAATAAGAGCAGAAGAAGGTTCAGTTGCTGAAATTAGCAACAGTGAATATTCATACCACATACCTGAACCATTAGGTGTAGTTGGGCAGATTATTCCTTGGAACTTCCCATTATTAATGGCTACATGGAAACTTGCTCCAGCATTGGCAGCAGGAAATTGTGTAGTTCTTAAACCAGCTGAACAAACACCAGCATCAATCATGCTTTTAATGGAACTTATTGGAGAACTATTACCAGCAGGTGTGGTTAATGTTGTAAGTGGTTATGGTCTTGAAGCAGGTAAACCATTAGCTTCTTCTAAAAGAATTAAGAAGATTGCTTTTACAGGTGAAACTACTACTGGACGTTTGATTATGCAGTATGCATCACAAAACTTAATACCGATCACTCTGGAATTAGGTGGTAAATCGCCAAATATCTTCTTTGAAGATGTAATGGCTAAGGATGACGACTTCTTTGACAAATGTTTAGAAGGTTTTGCTATGTTTACGCTTAACCAAGGAGAAGTTTGTACTTGTCCAAGTAGAGCTTTAATTCAAAAATCTATCTATGATAAATTCATGGAAAAAGCGATTGCAAGAACTAAAGCCGTAAAACAAGATAATCCTTTAAAAATGGAAACTATGATCGGAGCCCAGGCCTCATTAGAGCAAATGGAAAAAATCAAGTCTTACTTAGACTTGGGTAAAAAAGAAGGTGCCAAAGTTCTATGTGGCGGAAGTGAAGCTAAGATCAATAGCGGTTTAGAAAAAGGAAACTATATCCAACCAACAATATTCGAAGGTAAAAACAATATGCGAATATTCCAAGAGGAGATCTTTGGGCCAGTTGTATCAGTTACAACTTTCAAAGATGAGAAAGAGGCATTAGAAATAGCTAATGATACCCTTTACGGATTAGGAGCAGGTGTTTGGACTAGAGACGGAAATATTGCATATAGAATGGGTAGAGGCATTGAGGCAGGTAGAGTTTGGACTAACTGTTACCACGCATATCCAGCCCACGCAGCATTTGGTGGATACAAACAATCTGGTATTGGAAGAGAAACTCACAAAATGATGTTAAATCATTATAGACAAGTGAAAAACTTACACGTGTCTTACAGTGAGAAAAAATTAGGCTTCTTTTAGCCAATAATATATAATGGCCCATGATTCTTAATCATGGGCCGAAATATACAAATGAAAGTATCATTTACACTATCAGCAAAAAAACTACTAAATGAAATCAAAGAAGTTCACGGTGATGATCTTTTATTTCACCAATCAGGCGGATGTTGCGATGGAAGTGCACCCATGTGTTTCCCAGCAAAAGAGTATCAAGTAGGAAATAGCGATGTAAAGCTGGGAGAAGTAGATGGAACTCCTTTTTATATGAATGAGGATCAATACGAAAAATGGAAACATACAGATCTGACAATTGATGCAGTTAAAGGAATTGGAGGGATGTTTTCATTAGATAATGGCACGGGACAAAGATTTCTTACAAAATCTGAAATATGCGTTGTTGTAGATAACGATAAAAAGCAGACTAATTAATCTCTTTATAGACAAGTTCTAAAATATCTGTATTTAATTAAATATGGGCCAAATTTTACTTACCGATGTCAGGAAAAAATTCTTGGATTATTTTAAAAAAAACAATCATAAGATCGTAGACTCTAGCAACTTAGTTCCAAACAATGATCCTACCTTGATGTTTACAAACTCAGGTATGGTTCAATTTAAAAATGTTTTCACAGGATTAGAAAAAAGAGATTATAAAACAGCTACAACATCCCAAAAATGTGTGAGGGCAGGAGGAAAACATAATGATTTAGAAAATGTTGGTTACACTCCTAGACATCATACTTTTTTCGAAATGTTGGGAAATTTCTCCTTCGGAGATTACTTTAAAGAACAAGCTATTCATCATGCTTGGAATCTTTTAACTAAAGACTTTAGTTTATCTAAAGAAAAATTACTAGTTACTGTTTTTCATGAAGATAATGATGCATTTAATCTTTGGAAAAAAATTTCTGGATTAAATGAAAGCAAAATAATAAAAATTTCGACGTCTGATAATTTTTGGTCAATGGGAGACACAGGACCCTGTGGTCCATGCTCTGAAATTTTTTATGATCATGGTGACAAGTTAAAAGGCGGTCCACCTGGAAGTCCTGATGAAGACGGTGATAGATTTATAGAAATTTGGAACCTTGTATTTATGCAGTACGAACAAATATCAAAAGAAAAAAGAATTGAACTGCCAAAACCCTCAGTGGATACAGGTATGGGACTTGAAAGGATGACAGCAGTTTTACAAGGTACTTATGATAACTATAAAATTGATCACTTTCAAAAAATAATGGCTGCTTCATCTGATTTAACAAAGACTTCAATCGACAGCAAAACAATAGCAAGCCACAGAGTTATCGCTGATCACTTGAGAGCAAGTAGTTTTTTAATTGCTGAAGGAATATTACCTTCTAATGAAGGTCGAGGATATGTTTTAAGAAGAATTATGAGAAGAGGGATGAGACACGCTCATTCTTTAGGTAGCAAAAATCCTATTTTTTATAAACTTTTTGAAGTTTTACTTAACGAGATGCAGAACAGTTATCCAGAATTAATAAATGGCAGAGAACTGATAGTTGAAACTCTTAAAAACGAGGAAGAGAAATTTGCTTCTCTTTTAGTGCGCGGCATGAAAATACTTGATGAAAATTTAGATAAAGTCCAAAATAAAACATTTCCTGGCTTAGAAGCCTTTAAATTATACGATACCTATGGTTTCCCTTTAGATCTTACCGCTGACATCTTAAGAAGTAAAAATATCAAAGTAGATAGTGACGGATTTGAGAGAGAGATGGAAAAAAGTAAAAATTTAGCTAGAGCGAATTGGAAAGGATCTGGAGATAAGTCTGTTGATGAAAGGTGGTTTAAAGTTAGAGAGGAACTTAGCCCTACTGAATTTTTAGGTTATGAATTTGATAAAGCTGAAGGAGTAATAGTAAAAATTTCAAAAAAAGGAAAATTCGTTGACTCTGCTAATACTGGAGATGAAATAGAGGTCATAACTAATCAAACTCCATTTTACGGAGAGTCTGGTGGCCAAGTAGGCGATCAGGGTTATATTTTTAACTCAAATTGTAAAATTAAAATTAATAATACACAAAAAAAAATGGGAGATTTATTTGTTCATTATGGAAAAGTTGAAAAGGGTTCAATTTCTATTGGTCAAAGCGTTAATTTAGAAATTGATGTTTTAAAAAGAAATAATTCAAAAGCTTATCATTCAGCAACTCATTTATTGCATGAGTCATTAAGAAGAACCTTAGGAAAGCATGTGACACAAAAAGGATCATTAGTCTCTCCTGAAAGGTTAAGATTTGATTTTAGTCATACTAAACCTATTGAAAAAGAGGAAATGACTAAAATAAATAATATAGTTAATAAAATAGTAGAGGGTTCTTCTGATGTACAAACAAGAATAATGACCCCAAAGGAGGCAGTTGGCATGGGTGCTCTTGCATTATTTGGTGAAAAGTATGGAGAGGAAGTAAGAGTGGTGTTTATGGGAAAAGAAAATAATGGTTTCTTCTCAACAGAATTATGTGGGGGAACTCATGTTAAAAACACAAGAGAAGTTGGTAAGTTTAAAGTAATAAGTCAATCATCTATTGCATCAGGAGTTAGAAGGGTTGAGGCATTAAGGGACAAGCAATTAGAAGAGTACGAAAAAACACAAAAAGAAGATAAATTCATGAAAGAATCTAATCTAAAAAAAGATATAAAATTAATTGAAAATGAGCTGCAAAAATTGAAAATTGAACCTGATTTTAATGAAGATTTAGATTTGTTTGAAAATTTAAAAAATTTAAATAAACAGCTTAATAAAGTAAAAATTGAAAGCATCAAGAAAGATAAAAGTAAAAATATTATTAAGGATAAAAAAATTGGGAATATATTAATTCGAGAACAAATTTTAAAAGATTTTCCTCCAAAAGAACTAAGAAGTATAGTTGACCAAGGAAAAAAAGATATTAAATCTGGAATAATAATTAGTATTTCGACGTTTGAAGATAAGGTCGGTTTAGCTGTAGGAATTTCTCAAGACTTAATATCAAAATATGATGCTGTCGATTTAGTAAAAGCTGCATCTACTATTTTAGGTGGCAAAGGCGGTGGTGGTAGAAAAGATTTTGCTCAAGCCGGTGGTGTATATCAAAACAACATTGAGGAAGCTTTTAAAGAAATATCTAAAAAAATTAGTTAAGTTTCTTTTTTAAATTTCCATCAATAGCTTCCAAGAATTGACTCGTAGTTAGATATTTATTTGATTTATCTATTAAAATTGCCAAATCTTTTGTCATTGAACCGCCTTCAACTGTTTTAACACATACTTCTTCAACACTATTAGAAAATTTAATTAATTCCTCGTTCTCATCAAGTTTTCCTCTGTGAGCTAAACCCCTAGTCCACGCAAATATAGATGCTATTGGGTTTGTAGAAGTTTCTTCACCTTGTTGGTGCATTCTATAATGTCTAGTAACAGTTCCATGAGCAGCTTCAGACTCAACTGTTTTACCGTCTGGCGTCATCAAAACACTGGTCATGAGACCTAAAGAACCAAATCCCTGAGCAACAGTGTCTGATTGCACGTCGCCATCGTAATTCTTACACGCCCAAACATATCCGCCATTCCATTTCATAGCACATGCAACCATGTCATCAATTAATCTATGTTCATAGGTAATATTTGCTTTTTTAAACTTATCAAAAAATTCTTTTTCAAAAACTTCTTGGAAAAGATCTTTGAATCTACCATCGTAAGCTTTAAGGATTGTATTTTTTGTTGATAAATAAACTGGCCATTTTCTTCCAAGACCGTAGTTCATACATGCTCTTGCAAAATTTTTAATAGAATCATCCAAATTATACATAGTAAGAGCAGTACCAGATCCGGGAAAATCAAAAACTTTAAACTCTTTCTTATGTTTTCCATCTTTTGAAGTCCATTTAACCTCCAAATTTCCTTCACCTGGTATTAGAAAATCAGTGGCTCGGTACTGATCTCCGAAAGCGTGTCTTCCTATCACTATTGGTTTCGTCCAACCGGGAACTAGTTTTGGAACATTTTTACAAATAATTGGCTCTCTAAAAACTGTACCACCTAAGATATTTCTAATAGTACCATTCGGCGATCTCCACATTTTTTTTAATTTAAACTCTTCTACTCGAGCTTCGTCGGGTGTTATGGTAGCGCATTTCACACCCACTCCGTGTTGTTTGATTGCATTTGCCGCATCTACTGTGATTTGGTCATCAGTTTTATCTCGACTTTCCATACCAAGGTCATAGTATTTAAGATCTATCTCAAGATATGGCTTAATAAGCTTATCTTTTATAAATGACCATATAATTCTAGTCATTTCGTCACCATCTAACTCAACTACTGGATTTTTAACTTTTATTTTTGCCATAAAATATTGATTGATAAACTCTGATTTTTATACATATTAGAAAAAATTTAGCAAACTTAAAATTATGTTTAATACAATTTTTCCAAAGATACATAAAGAAGGCTACAAATTTTTAGCTATTTCTATTATTGTTACATTTGTTGTATTGTTTTTTTCAAAATTGATAGGTTTTATTTTAATAATTGTAACAGTTTGGGTATATTACTTTTTTCGTGATCCTGAGCGTTACTCAATTAACGACGAGTCTTATTTAGTAAGTCCAGCTGATGGATTAATTACCGATGTATCTGAGAGGTCCGGGCCAGAGGAACTAAGATTGGAAAACACCACTTATACAAGAGTAAGTATATTTATGAATGTTTTTAATTGCCATGTAAATAGAATACCCACTAATGGAAAAATTGAAGAAATTTATTACAAACCTGGAAAGTTTTTAAATGCCTCTTTAGATAAAGCTAGTGAGGAAAATGAGAGAAATTTTTATAAACTAAAAGCAAACAAAAATAATGAGGAAATAATTATTGTGCAAATAGCAGGATTAATTGCAAGAAGAATTGTTTGTGAGACTGAACAAGGACAAGAATTAAAACAAGGCGATAGGATTGGAATGATAAGATTTGGTAGTAGAGTTGATTTATATTTCAAAAATAAAAAAGTTTTAGTAAAGTTAGGACAAAACGTGGTAGCCGGTGAAAGCCTAATCGCATCAGAATAATGGAACAAAATAAAAAATTTAAATTAGTAACTTCAAAAAAAACAAGATATCTTCTTCCAAATATTCTTACTTTAGGTGGAGTTTGTCTTGGAATCAGCTCTATTAAATTTTCAATTGATGGCAATTTTAATCTCGCAGTAATACTAATTTTACTTGCAGCTATTTTAGATGCTCTTGATGGCAGAGTAGCCAGATTGATAAAAGGAACTTCAGAATTTGGTAAAGAATTAGACTCTTTAACCGATTTTGTAAGTTTCGGAATTGCCCCAGTCTTAATTTTATATTTTTGGGAACTTAATAATTATGGAAAATTGGGTTGGGCTATTGCATTGATTTACTCTGTTTGTTGTGTTCTAAGGTTAGCTAGATTTAATTTAACTAAAAACGAAAATGATCATGAATGGAAAAACAATTTTTTTGAAGGTGTCCCTTCTCCTGCAGGAGGACTTTTAATATTGACTCCACTAATTTATGAGTTAACTGAATTAAATTTTAACTTAAATATAAAAAGCTTAACGCCTTTCTTAACTGTTTTAATCGCTTTATTATTAGTAAGCAAAATACCAACACCCTCATTAAAAAAAATTTCTATATCATCTAAAACGACAGTTTTTTTATTACTTTCTGCTGGGATAATTTTTATCGCTCTTTTATTCTATACTTTTGAAACCCTTTTAGTATTTAGCTTTATTTATTTAATTTCAGTTCCATTAAGTATGCTTATATATAAAAAACAACAAAAAAAATATACATCAAAAATATCTGAAGAAGATCATGAAGATATTTTATAATGAAAAAATCAAAAAGGGTAAAAAAAAGCAATACTTGGAAAATAAAACAGCATAGAGATCAATTTTTTAAAAAATCAAAAACTCTTGGTTATAGATCTAGGGCAGCCTTCAAGCTAATAGAGCTAAATAATAAATTCAAATTTATAAAAAAAAATACTAATTTATTGGATTTAGGTTCATCCCCTGGAGGATGGTCTCAAGTGGCAAGTAAACTAATAACCAAAGGAAAAGTTTTATCTATTGACATAAAACAAATGAAGCCAATTTATAACGTCAAGTTTTTACACTGTAATTTTTTCGAATCAAGCACAAAAGATAAAATAAAAAATTATATTAAAGGAAAATTGGATGTGGTCGTTTCAGATATGGCTGCAGACACTACAGGAAATAAGTCATTGGACTCAATTAGGACAAATCAACTTTGTGCTGAAGCTATTAATTTTTCTTCAAAAATACTTAAAAAAGATGGAATATTTATATCAAAGTTGTTTATGGGTGAGGATTTTATTGAGGTCAAAAATTTAGCTAAATCTATATTTAAAAATGTTAATTTTTTTAAACCAGAGTCTAGCAGAAAAGAGTCAAAAGAAACTTATTTACATTGTGAATTTTTAAAGACTTTATAAATTTTAAAAATTGTATATAAGTTTATATGGTAACAATTAAAGAATCTTTAACATTTGATGACGTATTATTGCTTCCGCAGTACTCAGATGTTTTACCTTCTGAAACAGATGTTTCCTTAAAATTAACGACCAAAATTAACTTGGGAGTACCGTTTTTGTCTTCAGCAATGGATACGGTGACCGAGTCTACAATGGCTATTGCTATAGCTAAAGCCGGGGGTATTGGAATAATTCATCGAAACCTCAATATTAAAGAACAAACAAAAGAAGTAATCAAAGTTAAGAAAAAAAAATTGTTTGTTGGAGCTGCAGTCGGCACAAACAAAGAGGACGTTGATAGAACTAAATCTTTAATAGCTAATGGATGTGATTTAATTGTGATCGACACAGCACATGGTCATAGCAAAAAAGTATTAAGGATATTATCAAAGTTAAAAAAAATTGACAATTCAATACCGTTTTGTGTGGGAAATATTGCTACAGGAGAGGCCGCTAAAAAATTATATAATTCGGGAGCAGATATTATAAAGATTGGAATTGGACCAGGTTCAATATGTACAACAAGAATGGTTGCTGGTATTGGTGTACCACAAATATCCGCAATTTTAGAGGTTAAGAAAGCGCTGAAAAACAAAAAGATTAAAATTATTTCTGATGGGGGAATAAAATTTTCTGGCGACATTGTAAAAGCATTAGCAGCAGGTGCAGATGCAATTATGATGGGCTCAATTTTTGCTGGAACCGATGAGAGTCCAGGAAAAAAATTTAGATTTAAAGGTAAATTTTACAAACAATACAGAGGCATGGGTTCAGTTGGAGCAATGTCCTCTGGATCAGCAAACAGATATTTTCAAAAAAATTTCAAGGACAAATCAAAATTTGTTCCTGAGGGTGTCGAGGGTAGGGTAGAATACAAAGGGAGTGTATCAAAAATTATTTATCAACTTAAAGGAGGTTTACGTTCATCTATGGGATATTTAGGCGCTCAAAATTTAGGTCAAATAACTAAAAATGCGAAGTTTATTAAAATTACTAAGGCTGGATTCTATGAGAGTATGGTGCATAGTGTTGAAATGACACAAAAAACGATCAATTACAAATTATGAGATTATATATATTTAAAACTTTTGTTTTTATTCTTTTACTCTCTGGAAAACTTTTCGCAAACACTCAATTATTTAATGAGGGAGTAAATCTTTTTAAAATTAAAAAATTTAATCAAGCTAAAATAAAATTTGAACAAGATATCGTAATGAATCCAAAAAGTGAGATGTCATATTTATATCTTTCGAAAATATTTAACAAGCTTGATAATAAAAACCTAGAAGAACAAAACTTAAATACTGTTATTTTATTAAATCCCTCAAATGAAGAGGCTATTTACAATTTAGCTAAATTAAAACTAAACGTCTCAGATTTTAAAAAAAGCAGAGAATTGAACGATAAATTAAAAAGGTTATGTAATCAATTTTGCGATAAAAGCAATAGACTTAATATTGAAATTGAAAATTTATCTAAAAAATAAATGCAATTTCATTTTAACAGAGAAAAAATTTTAATTATAGATTTCGGTTCTCAAGTGACAAAGTTGATAGCCAGAAGAATAAGAGAATTTGGAGTTTACTCTGAGATTATAACTCCAGAAAAATTACAAAATTTAAAAGATTTTAACAAAATAAAAGGCATTATTTTGTCCGGCGGTCCCTCAACTGTTACAAAATATAAATTCCAAACTGTGCCAAAGAAATTATTTTCAAAAAAAATACCAATTCTTGGAATTTGTTATGGTTTTCAATTAATTGCTAAACTGCATGGAGGAAAAATTAAAGCCACAAAAAAAAGAAGAGAATTCGGTAGAGCGGCTATAAGTGAAAAGAGAAAATCACCACTTACAAAAAATTTTTTTCAATCAAAGAAAAATGTTTGGATGAGTCATGAGGATGCAGTTATCAAATTACCAAAAAATTTTAAAATTGTTGCGTCTACAAAAGACTCTAGATTAACTATAATAGAAAATAGAAAAAAAAATATTTACGGGGTACAATTTCATCCAGAAGTAACACATACGGATAATGGAAACCAAATTTTTAAAAATTTTATTTTTTCAATTTGTAAAATTAAAAAAAATTGGAACGTTTCATCTCAAAAAAATAAAATTATTCAAGACATTAAAAATATAGTAAAAAAAGAGAGAGTAATTTGTGCTTTATCTGGTGGTGTTGATAGTAGTGTTGTAGCACTTTTGATAAATAAAGCTATTAAAAAAAAACTAATTTGTATTATGGTAGATACAGGCTTAATGAGAAAAAATGAATTTAAGCATACATTTAAGATTTTTAAAAATAAATACAAACTAAATGTAAGATTAATAAATGCCTCAAAATTTTTTTTAAAAAAACTTAAAAATATTGAGAATCCTGAAAAAAAAAGAAAAATAATCGGAGGTCTATTTGTAAATATTTTTGAGAAAGAGTCAAAAAAGATAAAAAATGTCAAATTTCTTGCGCAAGGAACTTTATATCCTGATATAATTGAAAGCAGATCATCTACAGGGAGCAAAACGTCAAAAATAAAATCACATCATAATGTAGGAGGTTTGCCTAAAAAAATGAATTTAAAATTGTTAGAACCATTGAAGGAATTTTTTAAAGATGAAGTTAGGGTTCTAGGAAAGTCTTTGGGTCTTACAAAAAAAATTCTTAACAGACATCCTTTTCCAGGACCTGGACTAGGTATTAGAATTATTGGGAATATTGAAAAAGAAAAAATTAAAATTCTTCAAGAAGTTGACCACATATATATAAATGAATTAATTAAGTTTAATTTGTATGGCAAAATTTGGCAAGCTTATGCAGCGTTACTACCAATTAAAACTGTAGGTGTGATGGGTGACTCTCGAACTTATGAGTACACATGTTTATTAAGAGCAGTAACCTCAGAAGATGGCATGACAGCAGATTACTTTTCTTTCCCCAAAGATTTTCTAGACAAAATTTCAAATAAAATTGTAAATAATGTAAAAGGAGTTAATAGAGTAGTATATGATATCACATCAAAACCACCAAGCACTATAGAATTAGAATAATTAAAAATGAGTCAAAAAATTAAAAAAATCATTAATAAAAAAAATGTTTCTAAGATTGTTAGCCTTACAGCTTATTCTAAAAATATTGCAAAAATTTTAGATAAATATTGCGATATAATTTTAGTTGGTGACTCAATGGCTAACGTTTTATATGGCCAAGAGAATACCCATAAGATTTCACTTACAACAATTATTAATCATACAATTAGTGTGAAAAAAGGAATTAAAAAATCATTACTAGTAGTAGACATGCCTAAGGGTACATACTCTAGTAAAAATAAGGCAAGAAAAAATGCAAGACTGGTTATGCGTTTAACTAAATGTGATGCAATCAAAATAGAAAGTAATAAAAAAAATTATAAGATTATTAAAGATTTGACTAAAAATAAGATTCCAGTAATGGGACATATTGGTTACACTCCTCAATTTAATAAAAAATTTAGTGTGCAAGGCGATACAGAAAAAAAATCAAAAAAACTTTTGGAGGAAGCTTTATCAATAGAAAAAGCAGGAGCTTTTTCTATTGTGTTAGAATGTTTAACCGCAAATACTTCAAAATTAATTACAAGCAATCTTAAAATTCCAACTATTGGAATAGGATCTTCCTCAAATTGCGACGGTCAAATTCTTGTGACGGACGACATGTTAGGTTTAAGCGGATTTTATCCAAAGTTTGTTAAAAAATATACTTTCTTGAATAGAATAATTGAAAAAGCTGTCAAAAAATATACTAAAGAAGTAAAAAAAATGAGTTTTCCCTCTAAAAAAAATTTCTTAAATGGAACAAGAGCAAAATAATAATCAAAACGAATTTAAAGACAGAATTCTTTTTTGGATTAAAGAAAATAAATTGAAAATTATATTTTCATTCATATTTCTACTAACCATTTTAATAATTTTAATAGCAAAAAATATTCATGAGAAAAAACAAAATAATTTGATATCAGAAAAATATATTCAGGCAGGATTACTTTTATCAAAAGGCGAAAAAGAGAAATCCTTGAAAGTTTTTGAAGAAATCATAAAAAGTAAAAATAAATTTTATTCGGTTCTTGCTTTAAATTCCATTTTAGAAAAAAAATTAACAGAAGATAAAGAAAAGATATTAAATTTTTTTGAAAAAATTGAAGATCTAAATATTGAAAAAAATCAAAAAGACTTAGTTATGTTTAAAAAAGCATTATATTTAATTAAAAACTCTAATTCTAATGCGGGCAACGCACTTTTAGAATATTTAATTAAGTCAGACTCAGAGTTGAAATTTCAAGCTGAGGAGATATTAGATAAATAAAAGATGAAAATATTTCTGATTATATTTTTGTTTATAACTTCCTCTTGCTCTTTTGATGATAAATCAGGAATTTGGACCTCTGATAAAGAAATTGTTAAAAAAGATAATCAATTTCAAGATTTTGAAACATTGTACTCATCAAAAGAAGGATTTAAGGAAATTATAAAGATAAATAAAAATTTTAAATTTAATATTTCCCCACCAGTTAACAACTTAGTTTGGAATGATATCTTTTATAATGAAACAAATAATTTTGATAATTTTGAATATAAAAATAAAAATAAAATTTTACTAAAATCAAAAAAACTTTCAAATAAAATAACTAATGAATATATTTTACAACAAGAAGATAAGATTATCTTATCAGATGAAAAAGGCGATATAATAATATTTTCTTTAAATGAAAAGAAAGTTATTTCAAAGTTTAACTTTTATAAAAAAAAAATTAAAAATGTTAAAAAAAACTTAAATATCATTATAGAGAAAAATATAATTTTTGTTTCTGATAATATCGGGTACCTTTATGCTTATGACTTTAAGAATAAAAAAATCTTATGGGCAAAAAATTTAAAAGTACCCTTTAGATCAAATCTTAAGATATATAATAATATTTTGATAGCAGCTCATCAAAATAATGATTTGCACTTTTTTAACAAAACAAATGGAGAAATTATTAAATTAATTCCTACTGAGGAGAACATTGTAAAAAATGAGTTTATAAATAATTTAGCTATAAGTGAAAATAATTTATTTTATTTGAACACATATGGGTCTTTATATTCAATAAACATGAATAATTTGAATATTGAATGGTTTTTAAATTTAAATGAGTCTTTGGACCTTAATTCAAGTAATTTGTTCTATGGTTCTGAAATTGTAATAAAAAATAATAAACTTCTGGTATCCTCTAATCAATTTTTTTATATTCTAGATTTATTAAGTGGATCAATAATTAAAAAAAAAAATTTTACTTCGCTAATAAAACCACAGATTTTAAATGATTATGCTTTTTTAATAACAAAAAATAAATTGCTTATTTGTATTGATTTAAAAAGTGCTAATATGATTTATTCTTATGATATTAATAAAAAAATTTTAGAATTTTTAGATGTAAAAAAAAAGAAAATAAATTTTAAATATTTGTTTATCATAAATAATGAAATATTCTTAATTTTAGACAATTCTTTCATTGTAAAGTTAAATTTATCTGGATCAATAAGAGAAATAACTAAATTACCATCTAAAGCTGCTTCAAGCCTAATATTTACAAATAAATCCCTTAAATTCCTTACCAGATCTAATAGATTAATCGTATTAAATTAATTATTTGATTTACCACTTAGCAAAGAAAGTTGCTTAATCTTTAGTCCTTTTAAATTATCTAATGGTTCGATTGGATATTCACCAGTAAAATAGTGATCACTAAATTGTGGGTAAGTAGAATTTCTTACTGAGCCTGATAAAGCTGTATATAAACCATTTAAACTTAAAAACTTTAAACTACTTGCATTAATGTAATTGCACATTTCATTTAAATTTTTTTTATGTGCTAATAATTCCTCTTTTGTAGGCATATCAACTCCATAATAATCTGGAAATTTTATCTCTGGGCAAGCAATTCTTACATGCACTTCTTTTGCCCCACCTTCATAAAGCATTTTTACAATCTTAAGACAAGTAGTGCCTCTTACTAATGAGTCATCTATAAGTATAATTGATTTATTTTTTACAATACTTTTTGTTGAGCTAAGTTTTAATTTGACACCTAAACTTCTTATACTTTGTGTTGGTTCAATAAAAGTTCTTCCTACATAATGGTTGCGTATGAGACCAAGTTCAAATTTTTTTCCAGATTGATTTGCATAACCTAGAGCTGCCGGAACGCCAGAGTCAGGCACCGGGACTACCAGATCTGCTTCTAAATCAGTCTCCTTAGCCAGCTCGGAACCTAATTTTTTTCTGTATTCATACGCACATCTCCCATTAATTATACTATCGGGTCGAGCAAAATATATATATTCAAATACGCATGGTCTTGATTTTTGATCAGGAAATGGTTTAAAACTTGATAAAGTATTGTTTTCCACAATTACTATTTCTCCATTTTCAACCTCTCTGATAAAATTAGCTCCTACAATATCTAGCGCACAAGTTTCAGATGCAAATATGTATGAATTGTTCAATTTACCAATCACCAAAGGCCTTATTCCAAATGGATCTCTTACACCAACGAGCTTTTTATTTGTCATTAATACAAGTGAATATCCGCCTTTAATTTGAAATAGAGCTTCTATGAGCTTATCTTTAAATTTCTCTCTCTTAGATTTTGCAATCAGTTGTACAATAGTTTCTGTATCGCTAGTTGTTCTAAAAATAGCACCATCTTTTACTAAAGCTTCTCTCAATAATAATGCATTTGTAAGATTTCCATTATGCGCAACACTTAAACCGCCAATATGCAAGTCAGCAAAAAAAGGCTGAATATTTCTTAATGAAGTTTCCCCGGTTGTAGAGTACCTTGTGTGACCAATTGCTGAAATTCCAGGTAATTTTTTGATTGCTTCTGGATCAGCAAAATGGTCACCCACTAAACCTTGTCTTTTTTCCGAGTGATAGTTTTTTCCATCAAAAGAAACTATTCCACAACCTTCTTGACCCCTATGTTGTAAAGCATGTAAACCTAGAGCAACTAAAGCTGATGAATCTTCATGGTTTGAAATTCCAAAAATTCCACACTCTTCTCTCAATTTATCTTGACTAAATTTTTTCAATTTTTTCTTTCGTATCTTTAAAGTCCTCGCTAGATGGAAATTCTTTAATTAAAATTTCACTTCCTTTGTTAATCAAATTAAAAGAAACAGCATCTTCAACTGATATACCCCAGTTTTTATATGGGTAAAACCAATTTAATATTGAAAAAATACACACTGAAACAATGTATCCCTTAAAAAATCCAAATATCAAGCCAAATATTTTATCTATTGAGCCAACCCCGGTCCATTTCACGGCCCTTCCAATAGCTTTACTGATGACGATCATGAAAAATAAAGTTAAAATAAATATCCCAATACCAAGGCCAACATTGTTAATAAACTGTGATTCTATATAATCACTTACTGTAGGTTGAAGTTTTGGCACCATTATTATTGTGACCACAGTAGAGATAACCCACTTCATAAATGATATTAAGCTTAACGAAAATCCTTTAAAAAAACACTGAACTACACAATATATAAAAATAAAAATTACTGAGATATCAAAAATATTTATAACTATTATTATTTTTTCAAAAAAATCAGTTAACATTATTATTACTCTATCCTTTTTCAAAAGGCTTATAAATTAACAACAATTTAGGCAGCAAAGTAAGAACAAAAATCATAGCGAGCAACATAGCTATTCCAGTAAAAATACCAAAATAAATAGTAGGTATAAAATTAGATAAAATTAAAATAGAGAAACCAAATACTATAGTGATTGATGTGTTTAAAATAGCTATACCTACAGTTCTATGACATCTGTCTAAGGTTTTATTATAATCTTTCAATAGTTCAAACTCTTCTCTAAATCTGTAAATATAATGAATACTGTTATCAACAGCTATACCTATTGTGATAGCCGCAATTGTTATTGTCATCATATCTAGAGGAATATTCATTAACCCAATTATTCCTAAAATAAATAATGCAGCAATAAAATTAGGTACTATGCCAATAAAGGATAAAGTTATATTTTTAAATAAAATTAGGAACATAAAAAATATTCCTAGCATAACAATTCCTAATGTTAGAATCTGTGATTTAAATAGACTCTGCAATAAATTATTAAATAAGATTAAAACACCAGCTAATTTATACTCATCTTCCTTTAAACCCAATTTATTTTTTAGATCTAGATTAATCTTTTTTATTAGATCATCTCTTCTTAAATCTTTTAATGAGTCTTTTATTCTCACAAATATTCTTGCCTCATCTTTTTCTACTGAAATATAAGGAGTTACTATTTCTTTTTTTATCTCTTCGGGAATTTTACTATATAAGACAGCTATCTCTAAACTTTGTAATTTTTTTTTATTTAAGTCCTCCGCAACCCTTAAAATTGATCCAAAAGATAAAACTTTGCCAATTTCTGGCAAGGAGTCTAAATAATCATGAACAATTAATATTTTATCCATTTTGTCTCTAGTGAACCAATATTTCGATTTTTTCTCATTTTTTTCAGTGTCTTCATCCCATTCTGAGAACTCATCATCAATATCATTTGCGCTATCATCACCGTTTTGATTTGTAGGAAATTTTAAAATTATATTTAATGGAGTTGTCCCGCCTAGCTCATCATCAATTTTTTTCATACCTTTATAAATTTCTGTTTCTTTATCAAAATAATTGATAAAACTATTTTCTACTTCTAATTTAAATATACCTATAACACTGGCGATTATTACTATTCCCGTTAAACCAAATATTACTACATAACTTTTTTTTGCAAATGACCCAAGAATCGAGGTAACAAAAGATTTTTCAGTATTTCTTATGTTTATTTCATTTTCACTTGAAAAAATATTTATTAATGACGGCAAAAGAAAAAAAGTTACTAGTAAAGAAACAATTAGACCTAAAGTCATCATCCAGCCAAAATCTATTATAGGTTTTATCCCACTAAAAATTAGTGAGAGGAAAGCACAAATCGTTGTAAGCACAGTGTAAAGAATTGGAAGCATCATTTTTTTACTTGCTTTTAATATCGCGTCCTCTTTTGATGAATTGGGAAATTCTTTTTTAAATTGTAAAAATCTTACTGACACATGAATATTCATTGCCATATTAAGTATAAGCATTAAAGCAATAAAATTTGAGGAGATAACTGTGACTTTCCAACCAATTAATCCAAGTAATCCAATCATGATTATCACTGATGTAGAGCTACCTAGTAAAGGTATTATTACCCATTTTATATTTCTAAAAATGAACCAAAGAGTAAAAACTATAAAGACAAATACACCAAAACCAAATACTATTATATCACTTTTAATAAAGCTCATCATATCATCAGCAATCATTGGAATTCCTCCAAGATGAATATTTGCATTCTCTCCATACTTATTTATTACATCTCGAATCTCTGAAATATTTTGGTGATTTCTTGTATTATAAAGATTTTTATATTCCTCGTACTCTTCTAGAAAATTTTTATAATTTTTTTTTTCTTCTTTTGTTAAACCAGTATCAATTGATTGATAATAATATTTATCTTTGACTTTTATATACTCTGCGAGCCTTTCATCTTTTTTTATATAAACTACAATTCCTGATGTTTTACCATCCTCACTTATGACATAATTTTTGTATATCGGGCTATTTATGATTTCTTCAAATCCTCTTTTTCTATCAATCTCTGGATAAGCTAACGTTTTATAATTTTTTAATCTATCCATTAAATTTTCGTCAGTGCTTTTCAACAAAGGCACATCGATAATAGTAATTACCGAGTCAACCCATGTTAATTTTTCGATTTTAGACTTAAGTAATTGTAAATTCAGAATTGTTTCTTTTTCAGCAAAATTAGATACGGGCGTATATGTTAAAACTAGAAAATCTTTATTTCCATAAGTTTCATTAACTTCTCTCAAATACTTTAGATCCTTGTCTCCCTCTAATAATAATGCATCTGAAGATGCATCTAAATTAAAGTTTTTTGCCTGATAAAAAGAGTAAATAACTATAAACGCTAAAAATAGAAGATTAATTTTTGCAAAATCTATAACTATTTTTTTATAAATTTTCGACCACATTTAGATATTTCAGATATATCTTAATTAATTAATAACAAAAGAAAAAATTAGGTCTAATTCTTACTTAAATCTTTAAATTTTGTATATATTCCTTCAAACTCTACTTTTACAGTACCGGTAGGACCGTGTCTTTGCTTACCTAGTATAATGTCTGCTAAACCGTTGACATCATTCATTTTGGATTGCCATTCGGCATGTTCTATAGAACCAAGTTTTGGTTGTTTTCTCTCAAGATAATAAGCTTCTCTGTACACAAACATTACAACATCTGCGTCTTGCTCTATTGATCCAGACTCCCTTAAATCAGCCAATTGAGGTTGTTTGTCATCTCTCTGTTCAACAGCTCTAGATAGTTGAGATAATGCTAGCACCGGTACAGATAATTCCTTTGCTAAAGCTTTTAATCCTTGAGTAATTTCAGATATTTCTTGAACCCTACCATCATTTTTATTCGAGCTTGATCTCATTAACTGAATATAATCAACTACTACTAAACTTAAACCAAATAATCTTTTAATTCTTCTAGCCCTGTTACTTAAAGTGGCAATAGTAATTGCTGGAGTCTCATCAATATACAAAGGTAGGTTATAAATATTCCTAGAAGTTTCAATATATCTATTAATTTCCTCTTCTGAAACTTTTCCGCGTCTTATATCGTCAGATCTAATTCTAGCTTGTTCTGATAAAATCCTTGTTGATAATTGCTCCGAGGACATTTCAAGAGAAAAGAAAGCCACAGATGATTTCTCTTGTCTTTTCAAAATATTTTGTGAAGCGTAAAATGCAATATTAGTTGCCAAAGCTGTTTTACCCATTGAAGGTCTACCAGCTAGAATTATTAAATCTGATTTGTGTAACCCACCTAACTTTTCATCAAGATCAGTTAAACCTGTTGGCACTCCAACAATTCCTTGTTCATTTTGCATAGCTACAGTAGCCATTTCAATTGTTTGATCTAAAGCTTGATTAAATTTTAAAAAAGACTGAGAGAAAGTTCCTCTCTCAGCTAAATCAAAAAGAGACTTTTCTGTATTTTCGATAATATTTTCAGCATTATGTTCCTGAGAAGAGCTTAAAGTTTCTGAGGAAAGTTTTTCAGAAATCATAATTAACTCTCTTCTCAAATACATTTCATGAATAATTCTAGCGTAGTCTACAGCCTGCTTTGAAGAACTAGAAAATCTTGTAAGTTTAACTAAATACTCCGTGCCTCCGACTTCATTAAGCATATTATCTTTTTCAAAAAAATTTTTTAAAGTGATTGGATTTGCTATCATCCCTTTATTATTTAAGTTTTCTATGACCTCATAGATTTTGACATGCGCAGGATCATAAAAAATAGAGGAATTTACAATTGAAGATATTTCATCAATTATATCGTTATTTATAAGGATTGAACCTAAAAGAGCTTGCTCAGCTTCAAGGTTAGAAGGTTGAACGTTGTTATGGTTATTTTTGAGTGAGTTTATTTCTTTCACAAAAACATATTAAATCCATGATATTCTTTATAAAGAAAAAAGTTACACACTAATTTATTAGATCTGTGGAAAAGTTACTTAGACTGAAATTTTTCTATTTTAATTGTAATATTAGCTTTTACTTCTGAGTGAAAATGCACCTCAACTTTAAAAGATCCTATTTTATTTAATTCATTTTTTAATATTATCTGGGAAGGACTGACTTCTACATTCATTTTTTCTTTTATCAAATTAGTGATTTCTTTTGGTTTTACACTACCATACAGTTCTCCATTTTCTTTACACTCTCTTTTAAAAATTACATTTTTACCATTTATAAGATTTGCTGTTTCTTTATATTTATTTTTTAACTCTATATTTTTTTTATTCAGCTGATCTTTTTGCTTACTTACTAAATCTAAGTTTTCTTTGTTAAACCTTAAAGCCTTTCTCTTTTTAAGAAGAAAATTTCGCCCATAGCCGTCTTTGACTTTTACTTTATCTCCAATATTACCTAAGTTCAAAATATTTTCTAGAAGTATTAATTCCATTATACAAGACCCAAGATTTTAGCTTTTTTAATTTCTCTGGTGAGTTTTTTTTGCTTATTGAAAGAAACAGAGGTAATTTTTGAAGAGATAATTTTTCCATTTTCAGAAATATATTTCTTCAAAAGACCAGTGTTCTTGTAGTCAATAATTGGAGCGTTCTTGATTGATAAAGGACATTTTTTTGAAAATTTCCCCTCGTTCTTCTGAAACAAGCTTAGTTTATTTAGAGAATTTGAACTTCTTTTTTGAAATTTTTTATTTCTTCTTTTCATTATTGATGATTATTATTTTTAAAAAATTCGTTTTTGGTATCAAGTTTTTTATACTTAACAATTAAATATCTTATTACAGAGTTATCTATTTTAATTTTTTTTTCAAATTCATTTAGAGTTTTTTTATTGCCCTCAAATTTATAATGTATATAAAAACCCTTTTTGTAGTTTTTTATTCTACTAGCTAGATTCAGCAAGCCCCATTCCTCTATTTTTATAACTTTTCCGGAAGCTGTGTTGATAATATCATTATATTTTTCTTTAATATTTTTTAATTCTTTTACAGCTAAATCTTGCTTAGCAATTATAGTGTTTTCGTAAAATGCCATAATATTTAAGTGTATATGTGTTTTAAAAGCTGGTTTATACTATAAAAATTAATTATAGCAATAGTAATAATTATTAATTTAACGTTTAAAATGAACGCTTTATTATTTCCAGGTCAGGGATCTCAAATAGTTGGCATGGGATCAGATTTTTTTAAAAACTTTAATATTGTAAAAAAAATTTTCCAAGAAGCCGACGAAAAATTAAAATTTCCAATTTCAAAAATAATACTTGAAGGACCTGAAAATCAATTACAATTAACCAAAAATACCCAACCTGCAATTTTAACTGTAAGTTATTCAATCTTCAAAGTTATGAAAGAAGAATTTAGTTTTGATTTTGAAAAATTTCAATTTTTTGCGGGACATTCTTTAGGTGAGTACAGCGCCTTAGTTTGTTCAAATAGCTTAAAATTTACAGATGCATTACACCTTCTTCACGAGAGAGGCAAATCTATGCAAGAAGCTGTTCCTGTTGGTCAAGGAGGTATGATAGCTGTGCTTGGTACAGATTTAGTTAAAATTGATAATTTGCTTAATAACTTTAAATATGAAAAAGGTGTCTGTGAAGTTGCTAATGACAATGCTAACGGTCAAATTATTTTAAGTGGCGATAAAAATAAAATTGATGCTTTTAAAAACATATTAAGAGAAAATAATATAAAATCCATCCCTTTAAAAGTAAGTGCACCATTTCATTGTTCTTTGATGAAGCCAGCTGCAGAAAAAATGAAAAAAAAAATTAATGATGTAGATTTTTCCTCACCGATTAAAAAAGTAATTTGCAATGTTACTGCAAATTCAGAAGACGATCCAAAAAAAATTAAAAATTTATTAGTTGAGCAAATATATTCAACAGTAAGATGGCGTGAGAGTATCATAAATTTGTCAGATATAGGTGTAAAAAATTATGTTGAAATTGGACCAGGAAAAGTTTTGACTGGAATGGTAAAAAGAACTATAAAAAATAGTAATTGTTATTCAATTAATACAATTGATGAAATAAGAAAATTAAATGATGAATTTAAAAAATAAAAAAATTTTAATCACTGGAGCAACAGGTGGAATAGGTAATAGCCTTGTAAAAAAATTTAATGCATTAGAATGTGTAATTTTAGCTACAGGAACGAACGAAGAAAAATTAAGTAGACTAAAAAATGACTATAAAAATATCCATATTGAAAAATTTAAATTAGATGAACACAATAGGATAGAAGAATTTATTGAAAAAATTGATAAAAAAATAAACGGAATTGATGTATTAGTTAATAATGCTGGAATAACATTGGATAATTTAGCGATAAGATTGACAGAGGATAATTGGAAAAAAGTTCTGGATATAAACTTAACTTCTACATTTTTGATGTGTAAATATTCCATTAAAAAAATGTTAAAAAGAAAATTTGGAAGAATAATTAATATAACATCTATTGTAGGTCATACTGGTAACTTAGGCCAAGCAAATTATTCTGCCTCTAAAGCCGGCATTGTTGCTTTCTCCAAGAGTTTAGCGTTTGAATATGCAAAGAAGAACATTACTGTAAATTGCGTTTCACCGGGTTTTATAAAAACGGAAATGACAGATAAGATAAACGATGACTTTAAAAATAAGCTAGTCGACAAGATACCAGCTGGAACTCTAGGTTCAGGTGATGATGTTTCAAATTGTGTTGCTTTTTTAGCCTCTGACATGGCCAACTACATTAACGGTGAAACTATCCATGTTAATGGTGGTATGTATATGGCTTGACAATTCTAATTAATAATCTAATAAGAAATTATAAATACGAAAGGAATTCATGTCGGACGATGTTAAAAGTAAAATAAAAAAAATAGTCGCAGACCATTTAGGTATAGAAGAGGAAAAAGTTACTGAAGAAGCTAGCTTTATTGATGATTTAGGTGCAGATAGTTTAGATACAGTTGAATTAGTAATGGCTTTTGAAGAAGAATTTGGATCGGAGATTTCCGACAGTGAAGCAGAGAAAATTTTAACTGTTGGGGATGCAATAAAATTTATCGAGAGCAAAACTGGCTAATTTTTCTTAAGTTATTCATGCAAGATGGTGGAAAAAATATTATGCTTATTCTATCGTCTCCTTCAGGTGTTGGAAAAACAACCTTAACAAAAAAAATTCAACAAAAATACCAGTCTTTTAAAATATCTGTCTCAAATACTACAAGAAAACCAAGGTCAAACGAGGTAGATGGTCTTGATTACTTCTTTATCTCAAAGGAGAAATTTCTGAGTTTAGTAAACGAAGGTAAGTTTTATGAACACGCTAAAATCTTTGAAAATTACTATGGAACATTAAAAAAAAATGTTGATGAAATAATCGTCTCTAATGACATCATTTTTGATATAGATTGGCAAGGTACAAAACAATTGTCAAAATTTAAAAATTTAAATTTAATAAAAATATATTTAATAACAAAAAACAAAGAAGAACTAAAAAATAGATTGATTAATAGGAATCAAAATACATTTAAAGAAGTTGAAAAAAGGTTTAATTCTTTTGACGCTGATATTAAACATTGGAATGATTACGATTACATCATTATTAATGACAATCTTGAAGTATGTTTTAAACAAATAGAAAAAATTATAAATAACCAAAAAAGTAAATTAATTACTCTTATCAATTAATTCTGCAATTTTGAAATAAATTTCTGGCTTTAAATCTGAAGGCCTAGAGTTAAGCTTTAAACCCTTAATATTATTAATTTGAAAATCATCTAATAAGCTCTTTAAACTTTTATTTATCATTTTCCTTTTTTTTGAGAATATAATATTCGTTACCTTTTCTAAAGTATGTAAATTAGAGATCCTATGTTTTGAACTGAATTTTGGTATAAAGTGAATAATCATTGATGTTACTTTAGGTTTTGGAGTGAAGCAGTTGCGAGAAACAAAAAATTTTTGTACAAAATTCAATTTATAATTTGTTAAAATTGACAGCCTTCCATAATTAGGAGACTGGTATTCACCTATAATTTTTTGTCCTAATTCTTTCTGAAACATAAATATTATATTAGAGAGTTTATTTTTTAAATTATCTAATTTCAAAACTTTAACCATTATTTGAGAAGAAATATTGTATGGTAAATTACCAAATATTATTGAGTTATTTTTTATTGTTTTCTCTAAATTTAACTTCAGAATATCGTTATTAAGAACATTAATAATTTTATTATTACAATATTTAAATTTTAATTTTTTAGATAGGTTAAGATCTTTTTCAACTAATATTAAAGAGCGGGGTTTTTTTGCTAAAATTTCTTCTGTCAAAGCCCCTCTTCCAGGACCAATTTCAATTACATTTCTGTTATTAATATCAACTAAATTTATTATTTTTTTTATTATGTTCTTATCAATTAAAAAGTTTTGACCAAGAGATTTTTTAACAAAACTCATTTAATTAAATTTTATTAATATATTCTATACATTTTTTAAGACTTAAAGGATTGGCTAAATTCTTTCCTATAATCTCTTTGGCTGTTCCGTGATCAGGAGAAACTCTAGGGTATTTAAGTCCTAATGTGATATTAATTGCATTAAATTTAAAAATTGACTTAAACGGCCCAAGAACTTGATCATGGTACATGCCGATTATCACATTGTACTTTTTATAATCATTTATGAAAATAGTATCAGCTGAAAAAGGTCCTTTTACACTAATCCCTAGTTTTTTAATTTTTTTTAAAGAGGGTATTATTATTTTTTTTTCTTCAGATTTTTTATCTAATTCTGCATTATGTGGGTTTAATCCTAAAATTGCAAATTTAGGTCTTTTATTAAATCTTTTTTTATACCAAGAATTAATTCTAGAAACTTTTTTAACTATTAGATTTTTATTTATATGTTTTGAAACCTGATTTATGTCTATATGGGTTGTAATGGGGCAAACTGACAATTTATTATTACTAATTAACATTACTTCAGATCTGTTATAAATTTTACATTTTGCAGCTAAATATTCAGTGACACCAATTTTTTTTTTATTTAATAAATTTTTATTTATTGAGCAATTTATTACTCCTTTAACCTTATTTTTAATAGCATATTTGTGGGCTAAATTTAAAGACTTGGTTATAAAACGCGATGATTCATTTTTATTTACGTCAAAAGGGTTTTTAAATTTTAAATCTATATCTATTACTTTCAATTTATTTTCTCTTATGTTTTCATCAATATTTTTGACTGCTTCTAATTTGATTGAATAATTGAGTTTTTTTAATTGTTTTTTTAATAGATCAATGTTCGAGATTAAATAAATCTTATTTTTAATATTTTTTGGAATTTTTTTCCAACATTTATATATAATTTCAGTATTTATACTGTTTGGATCTCCAAAAATGATTATTATTTTTTCTTTCATTTATATTCAATTAGACTTGTATTTTTAAGCTTAGATAAGTGACTTCTAGAATATAAATTGAATAATTCATTTTTTTTATTGTTTATTAAGTTTTCTCTAAGTTTTACTAAATCAATTTTTTTTGGTTCAGACAATCTTTTATCCACAATTTTTAAAAATAATAAGCTATTTTGAGATAAAATAGGCTCACTAATTTCCCCAATTTTCATTTTTGAAACTATAGAGTAAATTCTAGGAGACAAAGATTTTGAATTAATCCATCCTAAATCACCTCTTTTTTCAGAAGACAAAGATGTGCTATATTTTATTGCAGTTAATTCAAATCCTTCTGATTTAATATTTTCTTTAATTTCTAAAATAGTTTCTTTATCTTTATCATTATTATTTAAAAGTACTTCTATTTCAGAAATTCTAAATTCTTCAATTTTTTTTTGATTATTCGCTAAATTTTCAATTTCTAAATTAATAGAATTTTCGTCAATTTTTATTTTATTTGAATAAATTTTATAAATAAATTGTTGCCACTTAAATTGGGTTTCTATTTCCTCAAGAAATAAAGCGTAATCTAAATTATTTTTTTCAAATTTATCCTTTAATGTTGCTACATCATTTGATGAAATTAAATTTAAGTATTCATTTATTTGTTTCGGATTATTTTTAAAATTATATTTTGATAATTCGATTTTTTTAAGTTTAAAAAGAATTAAAGACTCTAAAGCTTGTTTCTTGATATTATCAATATTTTTTTGGTTTATCTCCTGATTATTCAATATAAGTGAACTTAAGATTTTATTTTTTACCTCATAATTGCTTATAATTTCGTTTTCTACTTTAAGAACAATTTTATTTTCAATTTTAGCCATTGAAGGATTTTGAGTCAAAATGAAAATACTAAGATAAAGACACAATTTTACAAAATTCTTCATTTACTAAACGATGGTGAATTAATATTGCCAAACGGCGTTAGGGTAACTTTAAACATCAAAGAATTTTCAGGTTCAAGCTCGGAGTCTGTGTAAAATTCTCTCCTATAAACTAATCCAGCTCTTAAACAATCATTTAAATATTCATAACTTAAATTATAAAACTCAGATGAATCAGTTACTAGATTTCTTTTTGTTTCAAACGAAAAGACACCTTGATCTTTGTTTAAAAGATTTACTTTTGTTTTAAAATATTCTTTATCTCCAACATGTTTATTTTCTTGAAGATAATTTAAATCTACTTCAATTGAATTTAAATTAAAGCGCGTTCCTATTTCATTATAATTAAAATCAGTGTAGTTTTGGTCAATTGAAAAATCATAATTTAAACTAATTTTATCGTTTATTTTATAATTGGCTGAACCAAATACATCCGATATTTTTTCATCTAAACTTGTTTTTGACGCCATTTTTTTATTTTCTTTTTGATTAAAAACTTGTGCTAAAGAAAAATCAAAATCTTTATTATTTTGTTTTAAATTATAATCAAAACCTATTGTTGAACTTAAACCAGTCTCAAAGTTGTTAATTTTATTAATCCTATCCATTTCAAATGCAGTGATTGGTGTTAATCTGCTACCAGCAGTATCTTTTCTCATACTACCAGGTGCATACCTAATGAGCATTTTTGGTGTTAGAAAATGATTAGTATTATTCACATTTTTATATAAATCAATTTGAGAAAACAAACCTAAAGCACCAAAAATTTCACTGGTAGTATCTTTTTTATAAAGATCAACATTCTTAGTTTCGTAATTTATATTTTTTATGTTCCCTAAAACTTTTGTATTTAATCCCTTTTCAAAATTTTTCTCTACAAAGTTCCAATTTAAATCATTTATTAAAAAACGAGTTGTCTTATTTGTATCATAGTTATGTACTTTTAAATTAGTTTGCAAATCAAGATTTCCAAAATTATTATTACTAAAAAGATTTTTATCAATTGTAACCTCAGGTAATAAATATTCATATTTATCATTGTAAGTATCTTTTAAGGTCTCATAAATACTAGCATTAAAGCCTAAAAACATATCTTCATCTTGATGAGTATAATTCAAAGAACTTTCTAGAGTATCTGTATTAAAATCAACTAAATTAGATTTAATTTTATATAATTTTAAATATTTATCGTTAGATACATTCTGCAATGACAAACTTAAGCTACTGTCTGAACCATTTTTATTAGAAAAGTTTTTTATAAATTTAGAAAAAAAATGTGATTTTTCACCGGCCTTTTTTGTAATACTTGTTTTTTTGTAACCTTTTGTATAACCAAAATCTGCTAAAAAATTTGATTTTTTAAACGCTTGATGATATTCACCTAAAAATAAAGGATTTTCAGTAAAATATAAATTATTTGTGATCGTAAAATTTTTATCCTTGCCTACTGCCCAGAAGTACGGAATAGACATTCCCGATCCAAGGTTTTTGGTATCAGAATATGAAGGTGGCAAAAAACCTGATCTTCTGTCAACCGTAGGATCTGGATGAGATAATTTTGGTAAATAAAAAATTGGAATATCGTAAACTTTCACAACCGCATTGTTATAGTAGATAGTTTTCTTTTTATTATCATGAAGCATTTTTGATGACTGGATAGTCCAAGGAGGACATTTATCATTTTCTCGATAATCGCATAATGTGAAAACACTTTTACCAAATAATTTTTTGTCTTTTTGCAGCTTTACAGTATTAGCAAAAATTCTGGGCTTATTTCTTGTGTTAATTTTAAAATCCTCTTGGTTGAGAAAAGCTTTTATATCAGTACCTAACATTTCCTTTTTTTTTGTATCAATGTAAAGTTGAGAAAATTCATAAGAATTCTCCATCTTGTCAATGAGCTTTACAGATCCTATAGACTTAAAAATATTTGATGATGTTTGGTATTCAAAATTTTCCAAATATATTTTATTATCATCAGTATCTGTAATAATAGTTTTATCTGAAGATTTAATTATACCTTTTTTATCATCTAAGAAAATATTTTGCCCATCTATGATGTAGTTTTCTGATGTAATAATTTTCGTTTTACCTTTACTTTTGAATAATTTTTTTTTCTCGAAATACTCAGCATATTCAGTTTGAACAATATTATTATTTACATCGATGGCTTTAATATTATTCTTTAATATTATGAATTGTAGTTTTTTGTTATACTCTGCAAATTGAGCTTCAATCGTACTATTGTTCCCAGTTCGCACCAAAACATCTTTTTCAAAAATTGAGGTTTCATTATTCTTGTTAATAGATATGTTTTTAGCTTCAATAAATAAATTATCTGCAAGTAAAGTATTTTTAAAAAAAACTAAAAAAAAAATGATTAGGATATAAAATTTATTTTTCATTAATTTGTAATACCCCAATAAAAGTAAAAAAACTAAGTGCCATTACTGGTGCCCAAACTGCTAATATAAGTGGTATCCTGTCTGTTTGTCCCAAGGCCAATGAAAGATCCTTAAAATAGAAAGTTAAAACACTAGTTATCAATCCTAAAACAATTAGCCTTACATTGTCTGATTTTTGAAGATTATTCATAGTAAAAACAGAGGCTAAACCGGTCATTAAAAGTAAGAAAAAAGGTATAGATAACATTGTATGTAAGCTTTGTTTTAAGAAACTTTTATTATAACCACTATCAAGTAAATCGTCATAGTTAATTACAATATCAATAAAAGACATAGTATCGAAGTTTTTGAAAAGACTATTAATTTTCTCATAATCATAATTCGAAAAAATTTCAAAATTTTCCAATTTTTTACTCTCTAAAACTCCATTTATAGGTTTAAAAATAGTTACATTTTCTAATATCCATTTTTTATCGCTTATATTAACTTTATTTGAAGTAATCTTTTCTTTTAAATTAGAATTTTCATCCAAATGAAAAATTGTTACATCTAATAAATTTAGACCCTGTGGTTTATTTGCTGAAATAACACGATGCGTGTCATCAAAATATTCTTTGATCCAAAGTCCATTTTTATTAAATGTTACTAAGTGATCAATATCTCTTGAATAATTTGATTTAGTTTTTTCATAGTATTTTGACATAGAAGAAGTTATTGGATTGATCAAAATTAATATTGCCCAACCCAAAATAAAAGATGTTAATGCTAAAATAAAAAATATTTTAATATTTGAGTATCCAAATACTTTTAAAGTTAATAAATCTTTATTATTTCTTATACTTAACATAAACCACATACTTGAAATAAAAATTATAAATGGAAGTATCTTAATTAGCATTCCTGGTATAAGTATACTCGTGAGAATTAAAGGCGTAAAAATACTCACATTTAAATTTTTAAAAAATTCAATTTCTTCAAATAAATTTAAAATCATTCCGAAACAATAAAAAACTAAAACTACTATGAGAAATCTTTTTAAAAAATTTTTTAAAATATAATTTAAAATTACTTTATTCATAAATCTTTGACTCGTTAGAAAATTTTAAAAATAAATATGTATAAATTGAACAAAATAGTAAAAAAGGTGAAATAACAAAAGCTATTCTTGTAAGATGATTAATTCCAGTATACCTTACAGTCATTTCTGTTACTATTAGTAATAAGAAACTATAAATAAATATACTTGGCTTATTTAAATATATTTTTTTAGTTTTGATTAATAGCAATGAACAAATTAACGCTAAAACAGGTATATAAAAGGGGAGTATTATTCGTCTGTTCAGTGTAGGCAAAATTTCTTTCTTAACATCTCCTTTACATATTTCATTGTTATTCTCTCTGCTAACAAAACAACCTAAGAGCTTTATTGTTCCGGTCTCCTGCAATTTAGGACTTTTGATTGTAGTAGTTGAAAGACTACTCAGATCTATATTAAGTTGATCAAATTTTATGATTTCATTTTCGTCGCTATTGTTTTTCGAAGAAATAATTTGACCATTAAATAAAAACATTTTCCTTTTTTCTACAATTCCACTTTTAGCAATTATAGTAGTACTACTTGATTTTTTTATATTAGACGAAAGCCCTTTTAGATTATTCCCTCTATCATGGAGAAAAATATTTTTTAACTCATTATTAATTTTTTTTTCAACTAAAAAAGTAAATCCTTTGAAGGAGTCGCTAAATTGTTGTGTTTTAACAGTTGGTAAAAATGAGTTAAATTGTTCTTGGCTTAAAAGTTTTCTTGACTTATTTAACGCATGAGGCGTTAAAAAGGTCGACAAAATTAAATAAAAAATTAAAACTGAAATAGATATAATAAAAAATAAGTTAATGACTCTCATTTTTTTTACTCCTGAGGTCCACAAAATTACAAATTCACTGTCCTGAATATGTTTTATTATAAATATTGATAAGGATAACAAAAATGATAATGGTATAAATTTTGGTGTTATTCCAAAAAGATTTAACAAAGAATATTTAAAATATGTACCTACTGGATAACCATTCTCAACTATGAGATCTAAAAAGCTAACTGACCTTACCGTTAGTGCTATGAGAGACAAACCAAACAAAATGACAAAAAATGTTTTAATTATCTCTATAAAAAAGTTTCGATAAATTTTGTTTCGTAGCATGATAATTTATTGTATATAAATAAAGCAACCTCCAATAAATTTCAATCTATGGTTTAACTATGTCCAATTTTCCATTGAAATCTGATATATTTGGACATATATAGCTCTCATCTCGATCAAATTTATGAAAAATTTATGTCTGTAAAAATTAATTACTCAAAAAAAAGCTCTGCTAAATATTTAAACAATCTGATCATTTTTTCAGATGATAAATTTGGTTTAAATAAGATAAAAAAATTCTTATCCACTTCAGAATTTTCTTATATTAACGATTTAATTAAAAATAGTGATTTAAAAAAAAATTTATTAGTTTTTGAATTGAATTCAAAAAAAAAGATTATAATTATATCAATCAAAAATAATTTAAAAATTTCAGATATTGAAAATTTAGGAGCAGAACTTTACGGGCGGGCAAATCATGGAAAGGATAGTAATTACTTATTAATTTCTGATAGCATCTCAGATAAGTATGACAATTTTTTAGGTCATTTTCTTCATGGTCTTAAATTGAAATCTTACGAATTTAAAAAATATAAAACAAAAAAAGAATCTCGTATAATTTCAATTAGCGTTGTAGGAAACAAAAACCAACCATCAAAGCAGACGCAATTAAAATTTGAAGCCTTAGAAAAAGGTACTTTTTATGCTAGAGATCTAGTTTCAGAGCCAGGTAATATTTTGCATCCAGATGAATATGCCAAAAGAATAAATTCTTTGAAGAAAGATGGTTTAAAAGTAAATATTTATAATGAAAAGAAATTAAAAAGTCTTGGTATGCATGCCTTACTTGGCGTAGGCCAAGGAAGTATTAGAGGATCATATTTAGTTACTATGGAGTGGAATGGTGCAAAAAATAATTCTAAACCGTTAGCATTTGTTGGAAAAGGAGTATGTTTTGATACCGGTGGCTATTCATTAAAACCTGCAAAATTTATGGAAGACATGACTTATGATATGGCAGGTTCTGCGACTGTTGTTGGATTAATGAAAAATTTTGCAATAAGAAAAGCAAAGATTAATGCAGTTGGCGTTGTAGGCTTAGTTGAAAATATGGTAAGCGGAAATGCACAAAGGCCTGGAGATATTGTAAAATCTTACAGTGGCAAAACTATAGAAATTCTTAATACAGATGCCGAAGGTAGATTAGTTTTAGCTGACGCACTTACTTTCACTGAAAAAAAATATAAACCAAAATTTATTGTTGATCTCGCTACTTTAACCGGAGCTATAATAGTTTGTTTAGGTTCAGAATATGCAGGTCTTTTTTCAAATGATGATAAATTATCAAAACAAATTTTTGATGCTGGTGAAAAAGTTGAAGAGAAAGTATGGAGAATGCCTTTACATAAAAATTATGATAAATTAATGAATTCTAAAAATGCTGATGTTCAAAATATAAATTACGTAGGGGGAGCTGGTTCAACTACTGCAGCACAATTTTTACAAAGATTTATTTTAAATAAAACTCCATGGGCCCATTTAGATATAGCAGGCATGGCTTTTTCTAAATATGGAGGAGCGCTCAACTCGGCAGGAGCAACTGGTTTCGGGGTAAGACTTCTTAATGAATTAGTAGAAAAAAATTATGAGAAAAATTGAGCAAACTCTCTCAATTATAAAACCTGATGCTGTCGAAAGAAATCTTGTAGATGAAATAAAATCTATATTTACGAAAAATAATTTAATTATTAAAGAGAATAAAAAAATCCATATAACAAAAGAGGAAGCTGCTGAATTTTATAAAGTTCACCAATCTAAACCTTTTTATGATGATTTATGCTCGTATCTTTCATCTGGCCCAATACTAGTAATGATTTTAGAGGGAGAAAATGCTGTTTCTTCAAATAGAAAATTAATGGGAGCTACAGATCCTTTAAAAGCGGAAGAAAACACAATTAGGAAATTGTATGGTGTCTCTATTGATAAAAATTCTGTTCATGGATCCGACTCATTAGAAAACGCGAAAAAAGAAATAAAATTTTTTTTTAAAAACTAATTTCTAAAAACCTTAATTATAGCCTCTGGAAAAGAAGTGTATTCTAACTTTTGCGTTTTAGTTTTAAGAGTTTCTTCATCATCTTCGGAAGAAATGAAAAAACTCTTTTGTGTTATTATATTTCCACTATCTAATTTTTCATTGACATAATGTACTGTACATCCTGATTTTACCTCATTATTTTTCTTAATTCTTAAAAATGTATTTAAACCTTTAAATTTTGGTAGAAGAGATGGATGAATATTTATAATTTTTTTTTTATATTTCTGAAGAATTCTTTTTGAAATTATTTTCATATAACCAGCCAAACATATAAAAGATATTTTATAATTCTTTAAATTGAGTAAAATTTTACTCTCATAATTTCTATTATTGGTATTTACAATTAATATGGGAATTCCATTTTTCCTCGCATAATTCAAACCTTTAGCTTTTTTGTTATTACTAATCACAAGTCTAATATTAATTGGGAAAATATACTCTCTTGATTTAAGTAATAAATTTCTAAGATTAGTACCTTTTCCAGAGATAAATACACAGGTGTTTTTTTTTACCATAATAAAGAATTGGTGATATTATTTTTTTTTCCATTTTTGGATAAGTAACCTATTTTGTAAGGTCTATATTTTTTTGGAAATATCTTAACTATTTTTTTTAAATTTTTTTTTGGCGCAATAATACAAAAACCGACTCCACAATTAAACGTTGTTAACATTTCTTTATCAGAAATATTTTTTCTTTTAAGCCACTTGAATATAGATCCAATTTTAATAAGTGATAAGTCTAAATTTAAAGATAAATTATCTGGTATAGATCGCATCAAATTTTCGATTAAACCTCCACCTGTTATATGTGCAGCTGAACTTATAAGACTTTTGTTAGAAAGTTTTAATATTTCATTAGTATAAATTCTCGTTGGTTGCAATAGATCTTCTTTTAATTTTTTTTTTATCTTGACTCCTTTTATAATCTCTCTGACTAATGAATAACCATTTGAATGAATACCATTTGAAGGTATCGCAAGAATTAAGTCTCCATCTTTTACTTTTTTTTTACTTAGTAATTTTTTTTTAGAAACTATCCCAACACTAAATCCAGCTAAATCAAATTTATTTTTTGAGTATATACCTGGCATCTCAGCAGTTTCACCTCCAATTAAAGAACAATTAGCTAATTTACATCCTTTGAAAATTCCATTCAAAATTTTCTTTGTTTTTTTTAAATTTAATTTTCCTACTGCGATATAATCCAAAAAAAATAATGGCTTTGCTCCTTGAACTATTAGATCATTCACACACATAGCAACTAAATCTATACCAATAGTGTTGAATTTATTAAATTTATTTGCTAGATCGATTTTAGTTCCCACTCCATCAGTGCAAGAAACTATTAAAGGATCTTTAATGTTCTCTTTGCTAATATCAAAAATTGATCCAAATCCACCAATAACTTCTTTGTTAAAATGACTATTCGTTTTTTTGACATTTTTTTTGGATAAATTAGAGATATGTTTTACTAACTTATTTGCTAATGAAATATTTACACCACTTTTTTTGTAACTATTTTGTATTTTTTTCATTTATAAAAATGATATTTAGATTTATGAATTTTATAAAATTAATATCGATTATTTTAATTATTTTTTCGAAAACTGGAAACGTTTTATCAAAAGATAATATCTTTAATGTTAATAATATAGATGTTCTTAAAAAAGGTAATTTATCAAACGATGCTTTAGCAAATATAGCTATCAAGAAAGGATATATAGATTTAATCGAAAAAATTCTTCTAGATGAGGATAAAAAAAAGTTGATACAGCTAAATTTTACAGAAATAAAAGAATTAGTTTCTTACTACCAGATTATTAGTAAAAAAGAGAATGAAAATTATGATAATAAATTAAGTTTTAATATTTTCTTCGATAGAGATAAATTTCATAATTTATTTTTTAAAAAGAATATTTTGTACTCTGAAATAGTAGATAAAGAAATTTATCTTTTACCTATATTTAAAAAAAATGATCAAATTTACATTTATAGTCAAAATTTTTTCTACGAAAAATGGAATAAAATTTATTTAGAGGATTTAATTGAATTTATTTTGCCTATTGAAAATATAGAGGTTATACAAAATATTAATACAAATAAAAATAATATGCTTAATTTAAATCTTAAAGATTTATTTACGGAGTACAAAAATAAAAATTTAGCATTAATTTTAATTGAAGACACCAAATCAAAAAATGAAAAAATTTATTTAAGAGCAAACATTATGCAAAAAAAAATTGACAAAAGTATTATTGTAGATAGATCAAACTTAGACGACAAAAAGTACTATGAAAAGATTATTTTAAAAGTTAGTCAAGAAATTATAAATTTAGTCAAATCGCAAAATTTAATAGATATTCGAACACCCTCTTTTATAAATACAGTAATTTCAATTGACAAAAAAAATGATTTAGTGAGATTGAATAAAAGACTTAAGAAAATCGATTTAATTGATGATTTATATGTGCAAGAATTTAATAACGAATATGTTTTATTAAAAATAAAATATTTAGGAAAATTAGATAAGATAATAAAAAAATTAAATGATCAACAAATAAATTTAAGTTTAATTAATGATCAGTGGAGATTAGAAATACAGAAATGAACCAATTAATTTTTAAATTTCCTTTTAAAACAAAGTATTATCAAGAGGATTTTTTTGTTTCATCAAATAATTTTTCTGCATACAAATTAATAGAGAGTTGGCCTGACTGGCCTGGAAATTGGCTCAATGTCTTTGGTTTCAAAGGATCTGGCAAAACTCACTTATCCAAAATTTTAGAGAAAAAAATTAAAAAAGTAAAAATTATTAAAGAAGAACATATCAATGACAAAACTATTTCTGAATTATCAAACATACAATGTCTCATCATTGACAATTTTGAAAATAAAACTGATGAAAGATTATTATATTCAATTTTAAATCACTCAAAACAATATGAAAAGTATGTCGTTATAAATAGTTTATGTTCTCTTAAAAAAGAAAATTTTAAGTTGAATGATTTAAAATCAAGAATTAATAGTTTTGTTTTCATAGGAATAGAATTACCCACTGACGATCTTCTAAAAGTTATCATTTCAAAGTACTTTTCTGAAAAACAGATCAACATTAATCCAAAAATTTCTGAGTATATTATTAAAAATGTAGATCGTTCTTATGAAAAAACGTTCAAATTTATTAAAGAAGTTGATGAATTGTCTTTATCTTCTGGAAAATCTATAAATATTAATTTAATAAAAAAAGTGTTGAATCAATGAATAAATATAGAACACATAATTGTTTAGATCTTAGTGAAAGTGATATTAATAAAGATGTAATTTTATCTGGATGGATTCACAGAAAAAGAGATCATGGAAATTTATTATTTATAGATTTACGAGATCACTTCGGAATAACTCAGTGTGTTATAGAAAATGATAATAAACTTTTTCCTTTAATTGAAAAAATCAAACCAGAAACTGTAGTCAAAATAAATGGGGAAGTAATAAGAAGAGCAGAGGGTACAGAAAATTTAGATCTTAAAACTGGTAAGATTGAAATAAAAATAAAGTCTTTTGAAGTTTTATCAAAAGCAAAAGATTTACCCATACCAGTTTTTGGAGATCAAGAATATCCTGAAGAGTTAAGATTGAAATATAGATTTTTGGATTTAAGAAGAGAAGAAATGCATAAAAATATTGTTCTAAGATCTGAAGTTATTTCATTTATTCGTGCTGAAATGTTAAAATTAGGTTTTTTGGAGTTTCAAACACCAATTTTGACTTCATCGAGTCCTGAAGGAGCAAGAGATTTTTTAGTTCCAAGTAGATTAAATCCTGGAAAATTTTATGCTCTACCCCAGGCACCACAGCAATTTAAACAATTAATTATGGTTTCTGGTTTTGATAAATATTTTCAGATAGCTCCATGCTTCCGAGACGAGGATGCTAGAGCTGATAGAAGCCCAGGGGAATTCTATCAATTAGACTTAGAGATGTCTTTCGTTGAACAAGAAGATGTTTTTAATGTTGTTGAGAAGTTAATGATAAGTTTATTCAAAAATTTTTCTAAAAAAAAAAAAGTTTCTGAGAAATTTCCAAGAATTTCCTATGAAGAGTCCATGATGAAATATGGCACAGATAAACCAGATTTAAGAAACCCATTATTAATTCATGAATTAACAAACATATTTACCCGAGATGACGTAAAGTTTGATATTTTTAAAAATATTGTGAAAGATGGGGGAAAGGTCAGAGGAATAATCACAAAAAATACTATAAGTAAACCAAGAAGCTTTTTTGACAACATTGATAAATGGGCTAAAGAGCAAGGATCATCCGGGCTAGCTTATTTTAGTATAGAAAAAGATAAATCTATAAAAGGAAAAGGACCTGTAGGTAAGTTCTTTAGCGAGCAATCTATAGAGGAAATTATGAAAACAACAAAGGCAGAAATTGGAGATAGTGTTTTTTTATCATGTGGAAAAGAAAAAGAAATTAAACAGATTTTGTCTATAGCTAGAAATAAAATTGCAGATGATTTAAATATAATAGAGAAAAACAAATTCGCATTTTGTTGGATAGTAGATTATCCAATGTTTGAGTTAGATGAAAAAACCAATAAAGTCATTTTTAGCCACAATCCTTTTTCTATGCCCCAGGGAGAAATAAATAGCTTGAATTTTGATGATCCTTTAGAAATAAAAGCTTTTCAATACGATATAGTTTGCAACGGAGTAGAATTGTCGTCTGGTGCCATAAGAAATCATGTACCAGAGCTAATGTATAAATTATTTTCAATTGCAGGATATTCAAAGGAAGATGTAAACATAAAATTTAGTGGAATGATAAATGCTCTTAGCTATGGAGCACCTCCTCATGGTGGAATAGCTCCAGGTATCGACAGAATTGTAATGTTATTAGCTGATGAAAAAAACATAAGAGAGGTTACTTTATTCCCTATGAACCAAAATGCTCAAGACTTAATGATGGAAGCTCCATCAAATGTAGAAGCTAAACAATTAAAAGAACTTAAAATTAAAATCGATATTAAAAAAAATTAGTTTTTAGTTTTAGTTTTTAAATTAATTCTGACATCTGAAAGATCTACTAATTTTTCCTCTAAATTACTTCTCACAAAACCTTTCGAAGTAATATTTTTCATTATCTTTAAAAATTTATCATCGGCATTATCATTAATTAAACTTTTTGTGCTTGCAATAGAAGGTGTGTGTGCTAACTCTTCCTTACCCAAGTATGAAATAGCCAATTCTCTAAAAACGTAATCTAAAATCGAAGACGCACTTAAAATTCTATCGTTACCCAATACATTTCCAGATGGTTCAAATTTTGTATCAATAAAAGCATCAACATATTCGTCTAATGGAACTCCATATTGTAAACCTAGTGATATAGCTATAGCGAAATTATTCATCATAGCTTTCACAAGTTCACCCTCTTTGTTAGTGTCAATGAAAATTTCACCTATTTTTCCATCATCATACTCCCCAGTATGAAGGTAAACTTTATGATCTCCTATTTGGGCTTTTTGAATATATCCTTTTCTTCTATCAGGCATTTTGAATCTAGCTTGGTTCTTCATCTTTAAATTTCCACCTGATTCTTTTGTTGGGATTTTATTAGCACCCACTATTTTTTCTGAGAAATTTTTTGAAATTGGTTTAGTAATTTTACTTTCTATTTTTTTGTCATTCGCTACATTTCCAATTTTTTTGGTTTTTCGGTTGTTTAACTTTACGTCGATAACCTCAACATCTCCATCAGTTCGAGTGTCAATTTTAGCTAGCTCTTGATCATTTAAATCGCTTAAGGAATGCACCGTTTTAAAAGTGCATGTATAATATGTTTCAACTAAATATTTTTTCATTATTATTTGGAATCTGAGTACTTTAGATATATATTATTATTAATTACTAGTGTCTAATAATTAATATACAATTTTAACTTGTGTGGATTTAAATTTCAAATATGGGCTTAAAAATTATTTTTACTTGGTGGAATAAACAAACATTTGGGACTATGCTCAAAACTTTGTTTTTTGGTAAATACGTTGGAACTGATGAATATGGAAACAAATATTATAAAAGTAGCAAAAATGAGAGATGGGTAATTTATTCAAATGATATTGAAGCGACAAAAATTACCTCTGATTGGTATCTTTGGATGCATCATACTACAGATCTAGTTCCAACTTTTAAAGAAAATAAATACAGTTGGCAAAAAAAACATTCTGAAAATAAAACTGGTACAGCTGAAAGTTTTAAACCGAATAAGATTAAAAAAAATAACATAAAAAAAAAATATGAAACTTGGATTTAAAATTTACGTTTACTTGCTTTTTTTTTTATTTTTAAATATTTCAATTTCAGCGGAGGATAAGATTATTAGTTCTCCATTATTAAATTTAGAGCAAATCAAACCAAGTTTTGACGAGGAAGACGATAATAAAAAAGAAGAGAATTTGACAACAAATAAATCTTTAAAAAAGAAAAAACATATCTCAAAAAATACTAAATTATCGCATGCCACCTTGATTGGTCTTGATAAAATTACTGCGAAATCATCAAAGATAACTATTTTTTTTGATGAGGCTAAAAAATTCGGCCCTCTTGAAATAAAGATTCTAAAATGCAGTAAAGTAAATGTTAATAATAATTTATCTAATGTTGCTTATATGCAAGTTAAAGATCTTACTAAGACAGAAAATGAAAAAGTTTTTATCTTTAATGGTTGGACATTTTCTTCAGATCCAACTCTGACACCTTTTGATCATGCAATTTATGACTTACAATTGTTAAATTGCTATAATGTCTAGTAAAATTTTTCCTTGCTCAACCAGTTTGTGTCAAACTCAGATTTTTTAAATTTTTCATGATTAAGAATTTTTTTATGCAAGTCTATTGTTGTAGTTATGCCCTCTAAAACAAATTCATCTAATGACCTCAAGGTTCTTTGTATAGCCTCTGTTCTATTTCTTCCTTTGCAAATTACCTTAGCAATTAAACTATCATAGTATGGTGTAACTTTACATCCTTGAAATATAGAACCATCTACCCTAGTTCTAAAACCAGAAGGTTGATGGCAAACAGAAATAGTTCCAGGACTTGGTTGAAAATTTAAGGCAGGATTTTCTGCATTAATTCTGCATTCTATTGAATGACCACGTGGTTTGATATCACTTTGCTTTAGAGCTGTATCTCCAGTATAGGCGATCCATATTTGCTCTTTTACAATGTCTATTCCAGTCTGAACTTCTGTAACTGGATGTTCTACTTGAACTCTTGTATTCATTTCTAAGAAATAAAATTTACCATTTTCATAAATAAACTCAACTGTTCCAGCTCCTTCATAATTTAACTGCTCTACCATTTTTACTGTTTTTTCTAAAAGATCTTTTCTTTGCTCTTCAGACAAAACAGGACTTGGAGTTTCTTCAATTAATTTTTGATGTCTTCTCTGAACAGAACAATCCCTTTCACCTAATTGAACAGTTCTATTTTTTCCAGACATAATCTGAACTTCTATATGTCGCGGATTTTTGAAATATTTTTCAATATATAATTCATCGTTACCAAAAAATTTTTTGGCCTCTGATTTAGCAATTAAGAACAAATTTTCTAATTGATCCTCTTTATCAACTATTTTCATCCCCTTTCCACCACCTCCTCCTGCAGCTTTAATTAAAACAGGATAACCAATTTTTTTGCAAATAGATTTTGCTTCAGAAAAATTTTTTACACCGCTTTCAGAACCCTCAATAATAGGCAAGCCATATTTTTTTGCTATTTTTTTAGCTTCAATCTTATCTCCCATTTTTGAAATTATTTCTGCTTTAGGACCAATAAATTTAATACCATGTTTACTTACTATTTCAGAAAATTTTGCATTTTCAGATAAAAAACCATAACCAGGGTGTATAGCCTCAGCACCTGTCAAATCAACAGCAGACATAATAGAAGAAATATTTAAATAACTATTTTGTGGTTGATGCGAACCTATACAAACACTCTCATCTGCCAAACGCACATGCATTGAGTCAGCATCTACATCAGAGTGAACAGCTACAGTCCCAATACCCCATTCTTTACATGCTCTAATTACTCTAACAGCAATCTCACCTCTGTTAGCAATTAAAACTTTTTTGAACATTTTTTTTTATTTAAGAATGACTAATGTTTGACCAAACTCTACTGGTTGACCATCTTCTACAAGAATTTTTGAAACTTCTCCTTCACTAGTCGATGGAACATGATTCATTGTTTTCATTGCCTCAACAATCATAACTGTTTGACCTTTTTTTATTTTATCACCTACTTTAACAAATTTTTTTGCTCCAGGTTCTGGGGCAAGATAGGCAGTCCCAATAATAGGCGACTTAACTCTTATACCTTCATCATGATCAGAGGTATTCAACACAGCTTTATTTTGGTAAACGATTGCATTAGATTTTGTTTGGTCTATTCCTCGTGTTACCCTTGAAACTTTGATTTTTGTTTGACCTTCTTGATACTCTAGTTCTGTAAGGTTGAAATCTTTTAAATTATCAACAAGTTCCTTAATAAGTTTTTTATCAATTTTCATTTATTTAAGTAATTTTTCATTGCTTCTAAAGCCATAGTATAACCGTTTGAACCAAATCCACAAATTACTCCTTTTGCAACTTTACTTATAAGCGATTTGTGTCTGAAATCTTCTCTATTATAAATGTTACTTATATGCAATTCAATAATTGGAATCTTAAGTATTTTCAATGCATCGTGAATAGCTACTGATGTATGTGTATATCCACCCGCATTTATTATCAGACCATTCTGACTATTTCTTGCATTTTGGATTTTTTCTATTATTTCTCCTTCAATGTTTGATTGAAAAAAAAAAATATCAAGATTATTTTCTTTTGCGTATTGTTTACAGGTTTTTTCAATATCTTTTAATGTAAAACTTCCATACTGGCTTTTTTCCCTTTCACCTAAAAGGTTGAGATTTGGTCCATTAAGAATTATAATTTTTTTCATCGTTAATACTTATAATCAATGATTAACTTAATTATGGCAAAAATACAATTAAATGGAAAAAAAGTTCTTATAAAAGCTAATATATCAATATTAGATTTATTAAAAAAATATAAACTAAATAATAAAAGAATCGCAATTGAGCACAATGGAAAAATAATTCCCAGAATTATTTGTAAGAAAAAAATACTTAAAAATAATGATAAGCTTGAAATAGTTCAATTTATTGGCGGTGGTTAAGTTGAAAACTGATATACTAAAAATTGCAAACAAAAAATTAAAATCTAGGCTAATTGTAGGTACTGGTAAATATAAGTCATTTGCGGAAACTGCAAAAGCAATTAAAGCTTCAGGAGCTGATATGGTTACAGTAGCTGTGAGAAGAGTAAATATATTAGACAAAAAAAAACCTATTTTAACTGATTATTTAAATCCCAAAAAAATAATTTACTTACCTAATACTGCAGGATGTTATAATTCTGAAGAGGCTCTTAGAACTTTAAGACTGGCGAGAGAGATGGGTGGTTGGAAATTGGTAAAATTAGAGGTGCTTGGTGATAAAAAAACTTTATTTCCTAACATGATTGAGACAATAAAATCTACGAAAGTGCTTACTAAAGAAGGTTTTAAAGTAATGGTTTATTGTTCAGATGATCCAATTTTATCAAAAAAACTTGAGGATAATGGTGCAGCAGCAATTATGCCGTTAGCATCACCAATAGGGTCAGGTTTGGGTTTACAAAATAAAATAAATCTGTCTATTATAATTAAACAAACTAAGGTACCAGTAATTGTAGATGCTGGCATTGGTACAGCTTCGGATGCATGCATTGCTATGGAAATGGGTTGTGATGGGGTTTTAATAAACAGTGCAATAGCCCAGTCAAACAAACCAATATTAATGGCCAAAGCTTTTAAAGAAGCAGTTAAATCTGGCCGAAATTCTTTTTTAGCAGGTAGAATGAAAAAAAACTTTTTTGCAAAGGCAAGCTCAACTTTTAAAGGTTTAATTTAATTTTTTCTTACGTCTTACCCATAAAGTTCTTAACTTTTTTTTATTTTTAGTTTTTTTATTTTCTTTCTTAGTTTTTTTGATTTCTTTCTTTTCTTTTTTAAATTTAATTTTCTTAACTTCTTGACTATCATCTAATATATTGATGTGTTCAACATTATTTAAAAGTTTTTTTGACTTATTAAATAATTCGATCTTATATTCAGGTATGATTAAGCTTTTATCTGGTAAAATTTCTATTTTTACAGGATATTTTTTTTGATAATACTTCAGCTCATCAATAAAATTTATTTCGATAAAAGATCTCACTTTTTCCGGTATAAAACATTTAATATTTTTTACTTTTTCAGTAAATGCAAACATTTGTAATTTTTTAAGTATCTTTTGTGAAAACGAACCTAATGACAGTTGAGTTTCCCATTTGATTGAACCTTCTCTTAACCTTTGTCTAGTCATCTCAAGCAAACCAAAATTGCTTATTTTTCCAATTTGAATTCTTGCTCTATCTTTTCTAATACTCTCTCTCATTTTTTTTTCAACTGTTCGTCTATTATAAAAATTTAACATATCTATAAAATCTATTACAATTAGACCTGACAAATCTCTAAGTTTAATTTGATGAGCTATCATCTCTGCCGCTTCCAAATTAGTGTTAAGAGCTGTTTTCTCAATATTTGTTTGTTTTGTAGATTGACCAGAATTTATATCAATTGAAACTAATGCTTCCGTTGGATTTATAACTAAATATCCTCCGGATTTAAGTTTCACAGTGGGCTCGAAAATATTATTTAACTCTTTTTCAATATTTGCATCATGAAAAAGAGGTATCTTACCGCGATATTTTTTTATGTTTTTAAGGTTTTTGGGCATTAATTCTTTCATAAATTTTTTAGCTTTTTGGTAGGCTTCATTTCCTTCAATATAAACATTTTTTGTTTCATTATCATAAATATCTCTAATTGTTCTTTTTATGATATCGCCTTCTTCGTAAACCAATGAAGGAGCGTTAGACTCTAAAGCTTTAGCAGTAATGTCTTTCCAGGTTTTTAAAGTATTCTGAAAATCTTTTTCAATTTCGTTTTTAGTTTTATTTGCACCTGCAGTTCTTACTATTACACCCATTGTTTTCGGTATATCAATTTCATTTAAAATATTTCTTATTTTTTGTCTATCAGAGGAATTAAAAATTTTTCTTGAGATACCGCCGCCTTTAGGGGTATTAGGCATCAAAACTATATATTTGCCAGCTAAAGAAATAAATGTGGTTAGTGCAGCTCCTTTTTGACCTCTTTCCTCTTTAATCACTTGAATTAAAACTACTTGACCAGGTTTAATTACTTCTTGAATTTTATATCTTTTTATTCCAAATGAAGATTTTATTTCCTCTCTATACTGTCTTTTTTCTATTTCTTGTAACTTTGCAGTTTCAATATTTTCTTCTTTATTAATTTCATCATTCGAAATATTATTTGTGTTATTGTTATCTTGAGAATTTTCTAAGTTTTGATTTTTTAAATCTTCTCTTATTTTTTCTTCAGCTTCCTTAATCTTATCTTTGTCTTCCAGTGGCAGTTGATAGTAATCAGATTGAATATCGTTAAATGCCAAAAAACCATGTCTCTCTCTTCCAAAGTTTACAAAAGCAGCCTGTAAAGACGGTTCTACTCTGCTAATTGTACCAAGATAAATATTGTTTTTAAAATTTAAATTATTTTTATCTTCAAATTCGTACTCTTCAATTGAATTATTTGATTTAAGAACAATACGTGTTTCATTAGGATGCGAAGCATCGATATATAAATTTTTCTCCATTTTAATTGAATTCCTTTAATATTTGTGAAATCTGTTAATTTAGTTTTTGCCATAAATTTTATTTTATACAATTTTATTAAAAAATACACATAATTAAAAATTAAATGCCTAAAGAAAGTCAAAATTGTTATTAATAAATGGTAAAATGTTAAATTTTGTTAACTTTTCGATAAAATTTTTAATTGCGTTTTTTATCATAATATTGATTTTTGGATTTTCAACTTTATGGTATTTTTCTATTGGATTGCCTGATTATAAAAAATTATCAAAATACCAACCTCCAATTTCTAGTAGAGTATATTCTGATGATGGAAAACTAATAGCCGAATATGCAATAGAAAAAAGATTATTTGTTCCTTATGCGTCAATTCCAGAAGTAATTGTAAACTCTTTTCTTTCAGCAGAAGATAAAAATTTTTTTAATCATCCAGGTATTGATGCTAAAGGTATTTTAAGAGCAATATTTAAAAATATTAAAAATGTTTCTCAAAATAAAAGATTAGAAGGGGCCTCTACAATAACCCAACAAGTGGCAAAAAATTTTCTCTTAACAAACGAAGTTTCTCTTAAAAGAAAGATTAAAGAGGCAATTTTAGCTTTTAGAATTGAAAGAGCTTATTCAAAAGAAAGAATCTTAGAATTGTACTTAAATCAAATTTATTTAGGCCAAGGAACTTACGGTATTGCAGCAGCTAGTTTAGAATATTTCGATAAATCTATAAAAGAATTAACTTATCCAGACGCAGCTTTATTAGCTGCACTTCCTAAAGCTCCAAGTAAATATAATCCTTACAGATTCCCCGATGTAGGGAAATTTAGAAGAAATTTAGTTCTACAGAATTTAAAGGATAATAATTTTATATCAAATGGTGAGTTAGAAAAATTTAAAAATTCAAACTTAAACTTAAAAAAAAGAAAAATCGAAATTGTAAATGAGGCAAACTCTTATACTGAGGAAGTAAGAAGAATAGTAAAAGAAAAGTATGGTTTTGAAAAATTATACTCTCAAGGTCTTAGCATAAGAACACCTTTAAACATAAATTATCAAATCGAGGCTATTAAATCACTTAGGAAAGGTATTGAGGATTACGATAGAAGACATGGCTGGAGAGGTCCAATTACTAACAAAAAAAAAGAAAAAAATTGGGAAGACATAATAAAAAGATACAAACTTGACCCAACACTTAATTGGCAATTTGCAGAAGTAATTAATTTAGATAATTCTAAACTAGAATTTAAAATATTAAGCAACAAACAAAAAGAGATTGTTGGTGTATTAAGTTATCAAGATATTAAATGGACTTTACCAAAGTCAAAACTTGTTTCTGATAGATTTAAACTAGGAGATATTATTTTAGTTAAAAAAGAAAATAATTCATGGAATTTAAAACAATACCCTAAAGTTAATGGCGGAATAGTAGTTATAGATCCTTTTTCAGGAAACATTAAAGCTTTAGTTGGAGGTTTTAATTTTAAAACAAGTGAATTTAATAGGGTTACTCAAGCAAAAAGACAACCTGGATCCGCTTTCAAGCCTATAGTATATGCTGCTGCATTAGAAGGTGGGTTTTCACCTAATTCTATTATTTTAGACGCTCCATTCGTTGAAAGTCAAGGAATAGGGTTAAAAAATTGGAAACCAGAAAATTACGGAAAAAAATTTTATGGTCCAACTACATTTAGAAAAGGAATAGAATATTCAAGAAACTTAATGACAATAAGAATTGCAAAAATTTTAGGATTAGAAAGAATTTTAGATTTATCAAAAAAATTAGAAATTTATGATGACATTCCGGAGCTTTTATCAGTTTCACTTGGTGCTGTAGAAACAACTTTATTAAGTTTAACTTCTGCATACGCTAGCTTCATTAATGGTGGCAAAAAAATAGAACCAACTCTTATTTCAAGAATTCAAGACAGAAGAGGAAAAACTATTTACAAATTAAAAGATAGAACCTGTATTGGTTGTGACAAGTTTATTGATGACAAAGACAATTACCCTTCAATAAAAAATATAAATACACAAGTTATTAGCGAGGAGACTGCTTATCAAATGACATCAATTTTGAAAGGTGCCGTAGAAAGAGGCACTGCTAAAAAGCTTAAGTCTTTAAAAGTTCCACTTGCTGGAAAAACAGGCACAACCAACAACAATTTTGATGCTTGGTTTATAGGTTACTCTTCAAATCTTGTTATAGGCGTATACATTGGTTTTGATAATCCTAAAACTTTAGGCAAATATGAGACCGGTTCAAAAGCCGCATTACCAATTTTTAAAAACTTTATCGAAAATGCTTTATTCGAAGATGATTTTAATGATTTTAAAATACCAGAAAACATTTATCTTACTTCTATTAATTACGATACAGGTATAAAATCTTCTGAGAGCGATAAAAATACTATTGTTGAGGCTCTTAAGGCTAAAGATATTAACAATTTAAACAATAATGATTTAATTTTGATTAAAGGAAGTGATAATCTGATAAAGTTTAGACAATTTTATTAATGTCAAATTTTGAAAATAAAATAATTAGTGTTGAAAAGATGCTCGAAAGTATAAGGGGGTACCTTTGAAAAGAATAAAGTTAAAGAAAAGCTAGAAAAGCTAGAAAAAAAATCATTAGAAAAAAATTTTTGGAAAGATCAGTCTAATGTTAAAAAAATAGTAAAACAAAAAAAAATATTACAAGAAACTTTTAATTCATACCAAAATTCATTAAGAGAAATTCAAAATATTAAAGATCTATTTAAACTGGCCACTGAAGAAAGAAATGGCGAAATTATTGAAGACTGTAATGTAAAAATATCCGAGATAAATGAAAAAATCAAAATAATTGAGATCAATTGCTTTCTCTCGGGTGAAAACGATGATTGTGATATATATTTAGAAATACATGCTGGAGCAGGGGGAACTGAGAGCCAAGATTGGGCAGATATGTTGAGACGTATGTATTTAAAATGGTTTGATAAAAAAAAATTTAATTATGAAATTATAAGTGAACACAAAGGTGAGGAAGCAGGTATTAAATCTTCAACTGTTAAAGTTGAAGGAAATTATCTTTATGGATTGATGAAAGCTGAGTCAGGTGTTCATAGATTAGTCAGAATATCTCCTTTTGATAGTGGCGCCAGAAGACACACAAGTTTTGCAAGTGTATGGGTATACCCTGTAGTAGACGAAAATATTGATATTAAAATTGATGAGAAAGAAATAAGAGTCGATACATACAGATCAAGTGGTGCCGGTGGACAGCACGTGAATACGACTGATAGTGCAGTTAGAATAACCCATTTACCCACTAAAATAGTAGTTCAATGTCAGAATGAGAGATCACAACATAAAAATAAAGAAACATGTTTCAAGATGCTTAAAGCAAGATTATATGAATATGAATTACAAAAAAGAGAAGAAGAAAATCAAAAAGAGCTCATAAATAAAACAGATATAGGTTGGGGTCACCAAATTAGATCTTATGTGCTTCAGCCATACCAGCTAGTTAAAGATTTGAGAAATAAAACAGAAAATACTAATCCCTCAAGCGTTTTAGATGGGAACATTGATCAATTTATTGAGGAAGGAATAAAGAATAGATAATGAAAAAAATATTCTTTTTCATTTTAATATTTATTTTTCTTTCTGCAATTTCGTTTGTCATCATTTTATCAACATTTGGAATAGAAACAAATAAGTTCAATAATCTTATCTCGCAGAAGATAAATGATAGTGATAATAATATTAATATTGAACTTTCTACAATAAAATTCAAAATAGATTTGAAAGAATTAAGTTTATTTTTAGAAACTAAAGATCCTTTATTAGATTATAGGAAAGTTAAAATTCCGGCTAAAAATTTGAAGGTATACATTAATTTTTTATCTATTGTAAAATCTGACATTAATATTCAAAAGGTTAATTTGCAATTGAACCAATTGGATTTACAAAATCTTAAAAAGTTATCGTTTATATTAAAACCTTCTAATCTGACTAGTTACCTTAATAACAAAGTTGAAAAAGGAAAATTGAATACGGAAATTGAAATTTATCTTAATGAAGATAATTTGATAGAAAACTTTATAGCCAAAGGTTCAGTTGTAGATTTAAAGGCTAAAGTTATCGACAGAATTGAAATAGATAAAACAAACTTTACTTTTTTTGCTGATCAAACTGATATTTTACTAAAAAATATATTATCTAAAAATGAATTTTTTGAAATATATGATGGTGACTTAAAACTTAGTTTATCTCCAGAAATATCTTTACAAACTAATTTTAAAACTGTTGTAGAGGTTGAAAATAAAGCCAATAATTATATCGATTTTTTTACTAAAATTGAAAGTTTAAGAGATATAAATTATCTGAAAGCCGAGCTTAACAACTTTATCACTTTAAATTTTGATAAGACCTACAAGGTTAAAAAATATAATTATAGAAGTAGTGGAAAAGTATTGGACATGAGTTTCATTTTTTCAAAACCTTTTGAAAACACTTTTTTAAATAAAAAAGTTAATCAAATACTCTTAAAAGATACAAAATTTGAAGCTGATTTTGATTTAGAAAAAAACAAAATTAATTTTGATGGAAAATATGCTTTTGATGAAAAAAATTTCTTAAATTTCAATTTTGCAAATATCATCAAAGACAACATTCTCAAATTAAAATTAAATGCTGATTACGAAGAAGCTATAAATTTTGATTTAATAAATTATCATAAGCCCAAAGGTATAAATGCAAATTTATCTTTAGATCTTAAAAAAGAAAAAAATAAAATTGAGTTTAATGAGATAAATTATAAAGAAGAAAAAAATTCAATTCTAATTAAAAATTTAATATTTCATAAAAAAAAATTTCACTCTTTAGATAAAATTTCGATTAAGACTTATGACAATGATGAAAAAAATAATGATTTTACAATTTTATTTAAAAAGATTATTTCTATTAAAGGCAATCAATTTGATGCAAGAAACTTACCCAAAATTTTAAATAATAAAGAGAGTGAAAATAGATTTTCAAATTTAAATACACAAATAGATATTGATCTTTCCAATATAATTGCCCCTGTTTCAGAAAAAATTAAAAATTTTAAATTAATTGGAAAAATTGAAAACGGAAAATTTTCTAAGATTTCCTCTAAAGGAGATTTTGGTAACAATAATTTTTTAGACATCTCTATGAAAAATGATAAAAATAACAATAAGAGATATTTAGAGGTCTATTCAGATTTAACCAAACCGCTTTTAACAGAATATAGTTTTTTTAAAGGTTTGACAGGCGGTAAGTTGTTATATTCCTCTGTGATTGATAAAAACTCTTCAAACTCAAAATTAAAAATTGAAAACTTTAAAGTTATTAATGCACCTGGAATGGTTAAATTACTATCATTAGCAGACTTAGGTGGCTTAGCCGATTTAGCTAAAGGTGACGGTATAACATTTGAGTCCTTAGATATCACAATGGAAAAAAGTGATGAAAAATTACAAATAAATGAAATACTAGCTTTAGGTCCAAGTATCTCCGTTTTAATGGAGGGTTATCAAGATGTAAATGTTACAAGTTTAAGAGGGACACTAATACCAGCTAAGACTCTTAATAGAATGATTTCAAAAATTCCCTTGATCGGAGATATTGTAATACCTAAAGAAGTAGGGGAAGGTTTGTTTGGAATAAGTTTTAAAATAAAAGGTCCTCCCGGAAAGACGAAAACTACAATTAATCCAATAAGAACTATTACTCCAAGATTTATTCAAAAAATAATAGATAGAAATAAAAAAATTAAATAATTTTAACGATATAATGTTTTTTTTTACCGCAAGAGATCTTCAAAAATTTTTTTTTAAAATCATTCAAAATTAATTCTTTTTTTTCATTTATCACCAGAACATCATTAATTTTCAAACCTCTACTAGCTATAATTCTTCTTGCATCACTTTTAGATGAAGTAATTTTGTGATTTGATAAAAAATCTAAAAGATTTATTCCTTTTTCAATATTTTTTAAAAGCACTTTAATTTCTGGAAGATTCTGACTTATTCCTTTTCTCTCAAAAGTTTCTTTTGCAGTTTTTTCAGCCTTTACAGATTCATTTTCTCCATGAAGAATTTTAGTAGCTTCATTAGCTAAAATTACTTTTAGTTTGTTAATATTACTTTCTTTTTTAAATAATTCATCAACTTCGTTAGGATCAATTTCTGTAAAAAAATTAAAAAATCTTTTAACATCTCTATCATCAGTATTTCTCCAAAACTGCCAGTATTCATAAGGAGATAAAAGATTTTCATTTAACCAAATAGCTCCCTTTTCAGTTTTACCCATCTTTGAGCCAGATGCTAATGTTATCAAAGGTGACGTAAGACCAAACGACTCCTTTTTAATCATTCTTCTTATCAAATCAACACCGCTTACTATATTTCCCCACTGATCCGAACCACCAATTTGTAAGATACAATTATTTTTTTTGAATAATTGATAAAAATCATAAGCTTGCAAAATCATATAATTAAATTCCATATAACTAAGTGACTGTTCCCTGTCTAATCTTAATTTCACGCTATCGAATGTAAGCATTTTATTTAAGGTAAAATGAGTGCCAACGTCTCTTAAAAAATTAATATAGTTTAATTTTGTTAGCCATTTAGCGTTGTTTACAAATACTGGTTTTGTTTTTTTATTCGATGTATCTAAAATTTTATTAAAAACTTTTTTTATACTTTGAATATTTTTTTTGATATCTTTTTGTTCTAACATCTTTCTTGTGGAGTCTTTTCCTGAAGGATCACCAATTAATGTCGTCCCACCGCCCAAAAGAACTATTGGACGATGACCATGTTTTTGCATTAGTTTTAAAATCATAATTTGAAGTAAACTGCCAACATGTAGACTGCTAGCTGTACAGTCAAAACCTATATATGCAGAAATTGAGTTTTTATTGCAAATTTCGCTCAACCTATCTATATCTGTACACTGATTTAGATAACCTCGAGATTGCATCTCTATTAAAAATTTATTTTTCATAGTGTAATTTGATAAAGTACTATTATACAAAAATTATTATAAATAAATAAAAATATGCAAAAAAAATATACTTCTTTAGGCTTGATGAGTGGAACATCTGGCGATGGTGTTGATGCTTCAATTATTAGTTCAGACGGTCTGAAAGAATTTGAAGTAATTAAAGATAAATATTTTGAGTATGATTCTAATATTTCAAAAAAAATTCATTCTTTAAAAGAAAAAATCTTTAATTTAACTGACTTAAAAAAGATTAACCTAGATTTAAAAAGCTTAGAGAGAGAAATTACTTTATTTCACGCTAAAATAGTAAAAGAATTGGATAAAAATCATAAAGCAAATTTGATTGGTTTTCATGGTCAAACGGTTTACCACAATTCTAAAAAAAAAATATCAAAGCAATTAGGTGATGGAGGTTTACTTTATCAATTAACAAAAAGAAAAATAGTGTATAATTTTAGAGCGAAGGATATAATTAATGGTGGAGAGGGAGCTCCTTTAACTCCAATATTCCATCAACTTCTTGCAAATTCAAAAAAAATTAATTTACCAGTTTGTATACTCAACATAGGTGGTATTTCTAATATAACTGTAATAGAGGGATATACAAGTCACAGAGAAATATATAGTAAAGATATTGGTCCTGGAAATTGTTTGATAGATGCATGGGTGAGAAATAATTCTAAAAAAAAATTTGATAAGAATGGTCAATTAGCTGATATTGGAAACATAAATGAAATAATATATGAACAAGCTCAAGATCTTTACACTAATAGAATAGATAAAAATAAAGCATCATATGATACAAGTGATTTTGATTTATCATTTGCAAGAGGATTATCTTTAGAAGATGGTGCCGCAACAATTACTAATTTCACAGGTAGTATAATAGCAAACTCTTTAATGAAGTCGGAAAAAGAAAATTCTTTTAATAAAGTTTTAATTTGTGGTGGAGGTAGGAAAAATAAAATTCTTTTGAATACAATAAAAAAAAACATCTCTAAAAAAATAGAAATTGAATTAATTGATAATTATCAAATAAATGGAGACTTTGTAGAGTCCCAAGCTTTTGGTTATTTGGCTGTAAGATCTTTTAAAAAATTACCAATTACATTTCCTAACACTACTAATTGTAAAATACCAAGTGTTGGGGGTGAAATAATAGGAGATTAAATAAGAGCTGTTTTTTCTTTTATATATTTTTCAATTTCATGAGTTAATTCCTTTTCTTTATTTTTGAAAAAGTGATTAGAATTTTTAATTTTAGAAAAAGTTACCTCTACTCCTTTTTGACTTTTAATTCTGTTATCTAGTTCTGTAATACTTTCCTTAGTAACAAGTTCATCATTTTCGCTATAAATAACTTGTCCAGATGTAGGGCAAGGGGCTAAAAAAGAAAAATCATAAACATTTGGTTGAGGAGAAACCGCTATAAAATTATTTACCTCAGGTCT
>CACCPE010000003.1 GCA_902547825.1 uncultured Pelagibacteraceae bacterium
AGAAGCTAGTTTAAAATTTTTATTTTTAATAGTTGATTTAATGAGTTGCTGACCCATTCGTCCCATGCACCCCGAAATAGCTAAATTAATCTTTTTCATTGTCTAATCAAATAAATAACTACAATAATCACTAGCACAATTATAGTCCAGATAGATAAATTATTTAAAAATTGCTTTAGTTTATTATTGGTGGATAAAAAACCAGGTAGTATTAAAGCAAGTACTGCAATAAGAAATATTGCAGACATTATTTGATCAGTTTCCATTAAAATTAAGTTTTCCTCCAGAATTTTTTAGCTTTTTCAAAAAAGCTTTTAATCACTGGATCTGGTTTGTTTGATTCAATTTCATTAAATTCCTCCAATATTTCTTTTTGTCTTTTAGAGAGAGATGTTGGAACTTGAATTACAACTCTTATATATAGATCTCCAAATATACTTCTTCTAAGAACTGGCATCCCCTTTCCTTTTAACCTGAACTGTTTCCCATGTTGAGTGCCTGAGGGAATTTTAATTTTAGATTTTCCCCCATCAATTGACGGTACCGCGACTGAGGTTCCTAACGTTGCATCTGAGAAACTGATTGGTAATTCGTAATATAAATTTTCATCTGATCTTTTAAAAATGTTATGATTATCTATGGATATAAACAAATACAAATCTCCACTTGAACCGCCTTTAGAACCAGCCTCACCTTTACCTGATAACCTTATTCTTGTGCCATCATCAACACCTTTTGGAATTTTTACTGTAACGTTTTCATTTGCCTGAGTCTTTCCATTACCACTACAAATATTACAGGGAGTGCCTATCATTTCTCCATAACCACTACATTGAGGGCAAGTTTGTTGGACTGTAAAAAATCCTTGATTTGTTCTTACCTTTCCTCTTCCAGAACAATAATCACATCTAATTGGCTTGGAACCTTTCGCAGCTCCACTTCCAGAGCAAGATTTGCAAGACTTGTATGTCGTATATCTTACATTTTTTTCAGTACCTTTATAGGCGTCTTCTAAACTTATACTGACATCGTATCTTAAATCATTTCCTCTATTACTAGTTCTTCTTGAAGAACTACCACCAAAGTCACTAAAAAAATCTTCAAAAATATCTGAGAAAGATGAACTATCAAATCCCCCAAAACCTTGAAATCCTCCACCTCCACCACCTTCAAAAGCAGCGTGACCAAACTGATCGTAGTTAGCTTTTCTTTTTTCATCTGAAAGTATGTGGTAGGCTTCGCTTGCTTCTTTGAATTTTTCCTCAGAAGCTTTGTCGCCTTTAGTTTTATCAGGATGATATTTTAATGCTAATTTTCTATATGCTTTTTTTATATCGTCTTTAGATGCACCTTTTGGAATACCTAAGACATCATAACAATCTCTTTTAGCCACAGGACGTCTCCTTGTTTTTTATCTTAGGCGCTTTTTTCTTTATCCTCTTTTACGTCTTCAAAATCTGCATCTACAACATTATCTTTATCACTAGGTTTAGTATCATTTGTTCCACCATCACCTTTATCATTATTATCTGGTTTTTGTTGACTCTTGTATACAGCTTCACCTAATTTCATAGAAACTTGGATTAAATTTTGTGTTTTTTTCTTAATATCTTCGACATCTGTTCCCTCTAAAGATTTTTTTAGGTCACCTACTGCATTTTCAATAGCTTTCTTTTCTTCTGCAGAAACTTTGTCTCCGTGTTCTTTTAAACTTTTTTCAGTTGAAAACACTAAACTGTCTGCTTGATTTCTAGCATCAACAGTGTCCCTTTTTTTCTTATCTGCCTCTTTATTGGCTTCAGCATCCTTCACCATTTTTTGGATTTCTTCTTCAGATAAACCTCCTGAGGCCTGTATTTGAATTTTTTGCTCTTTTCCAGTGCCTTTATCTTTTGCTGAAACGCTCACAATACCATTAGCATCAATATCAAACGTAACTTCTATCTGAGGAGTTCCTCTTGGCGCAGGAGGAATTCCCACTAATTCAAAATTTCCAAGAATTTTATTATCAGCTGCCATTTCTCTTTCTCCTTGCAGCACTCTTATAGAAACTGCTGGTTGATTATCTTCAGCTGTAGAAAATACCTGACTTTTTTTAGTTGGAATTGTTGTATTTTTTTCAATCAGTTTTGTTGAAACTCCTCCAAGTGTTTCAATTCCTAGAGAAAGAGGAGTTACGTCTAAAAGCAATACATCCTTAACATCTCCTTGCAATACCCCACCTTGAATGGCCGCACCCATTGCTACCACTTCATCTGGATTAACACTTTTGTTTGGTTCTTTACCAAAAAAATTCTTAACTGTTTCAATTATCTTCGGCATTCTTGTCATTCCACCTACTAGAACTACTTCGTTAATTTCTGCCGCAGAAAAACCTGAGTCTTTTAAAGCAGTTTTACATGGCTCTAAAGTTCTATCAACTAAGGTTTGAACCAAAGCTTCAAGTTTAGCTCTTGTAAATTTTAAATTAAGATGTTTAGGTCCAGATTTATCTGCAGTTATAAATGGTAAATTAATTTCAGTCTGGGCTGCAGATGATAATTCAATCTTAGCTTTTTCTGCAGCTTCTTTTAATCTTTGAAGCGCAAGCTTATCGTTTTTCAAATCAATGCCATTATCTTTTTTAAATTCAGAGGCTAAGTATTCAACGATAGCATCGTCAAAATCTTCTCCACCTAAAAAAGTGTCTCCATTAGTTGATTTTACTTCGAATACACCGTCACCGATTTCCAAAATAGAAATATCAAAAGTACCACCACCTAAATCATAAACGGCTATTTTTTTTCCACCTTTTTTATCTAATCCATAAGCTAGAGAGGCAGCAGTAGGTTCATTAATAATTCTTAAAACTTCTAACCCAGCAATTTTTCCAGCATCTTTAGTAGCTTGTCTTTGCGAGTCATTAAAATAGGCTGGAACAGTTATAACTGCTTTAGTAACTGCTTGGCCCAAATATTTTTCCGCAGTTTCTTTCATTTTTTGTAATACGAAAGCGGAGATTTGTGCTGGTGAATATTTTTTGCTTTTACCCTCCACCCATGCATCACCGTTATCTGATTTGATAATTTTATATGGAACTTTTGAAATATCTTTTTGAACGGAAGGGCCATCAAATTTTCTTCCGATAAGTCTTTTGACTGCAAAAATAGTATCACCTGCATTTGTTACAGCTTGTCTCTTAGCCGGTTGACCAACTAATCTTTCGTCATTTTCTAAAAATGCTACAACTGAAGGAGTTGTTCTCGCTCCTTCAACGTTTTCTAAAACTTTAGCTTGCGAGCCATCCATTATAGCCACACAAGAGTTTGTTGTTCCTAAATCTATTCCTATTACTTTGCTCATTATATAAGTTCCTTCTGTACGATTTCTATATGGGTGTTTTTTTACTTTCTACAAGGTTATTTTTTATCTTTTTTATCGTTTTTTTCATCATTTTTTGAATTATTTCTCTTTGCAACACCTACTAATGCAGGTCTTAATAATCTTTCTCCCAACATATAGCCTGTCTGTATTTCTTGCAAAATCGTCCCAGTTTCAGATTTATCATCTTCTATTTCAGTCATTGCTTGGTGAAGATTTGGGTCAAATTTTTTGCCTTCTGCATCTATCTTTTTAATATTATTTTTTTCAAATATAGAAAGTAAATCTTTTTCTATAATCGTTATATTTTCTAAAAATTTTTCCAAGTCTTTATTGTCTTTTAAAACATTATCATTTTTTATTGCTTCTTTTGCCCTCTGCAAATTGTCTAATATAGCCAAACTCTCTCTGGCAAAATTAAAGGAGCCAAATTCAAAAGCATCCTTAATTTCTTTCTCAAATCTCCTTCTTTGATTTTCAATTTCAGCTAATAATCTGAGTGATTTTTCTTCTGAAATTTTTAATTTTTCTTCTATAGAAATCTTGATATCTTTTTCTGCTCCAGAGTCTTTATCAATAGTATCATTAGCCTTTTTAGGGGCTACTTCTTCTTTGGCTTCCTCTACTTTTTTTTCGTTATTTTCTGACATCTAATTGCTATATAGTAAATAATTATTAAATTACTAGGTTCTGATGAAAAAAATTTTGATTGGCACCCATAATAAGGGAAAATATAAAGAAATTTCATATTTAATATCAAAAAAATTTAGAAAAATTTCGCCAAACAAGCTAAAGATTAAAAGTCCAAAAGAAACAGGCAAGACATTCGCGTCAAATTCAAAATTAAAAGCCTTATATTTTTCTAAGTACGTCGCGTATCCAGTAATTTCAGATGACTCGGGTCTTTGTATTAAATCTCTGAATAATCGTCCAGGTATTTTTTCAGCAAGATTAGCCAAACGAAAAGGAAGTTTTTTCAAGGCAATGGAATATCTTTTAAAAAAAATGAAACGTAAAAAAAATAGATCTGCTTTTTTTATATGTAGCTTATCTTACAAAATACCTAAAGGAAAAATCATTACAGTCGAAGGAAAAATTATGGGAAAGATATCAAATAAAATTTTAGGAAATAAAGGTTTTGGATATGACTCTATATTTATTCCTGAGTCCCACAGTATTACCTTTGGTCAAATGGCAAAAAGAAAAAAAATTAATTTAGATCACAGGTATTTAGCATTTAAAAAGTTAAAAAAAAAAATTAAAATTTTGTAAACTTATTTTTGTCAGTTTTATAGATACTTAATTCTTGAATTACCTTTCTCTCTTTAAATTGAAATGTTCCTATTTTACCTTTGATTTTATTTTTAAACGAAAAATCATTAATAGAATCTATTCTTCCATTTTTCTTCCATGCGTAATAAATAAGACCTAATGCATCGTATGTTAGAATAGTTATTTCATTAGGATAGGACTCAAATCTTTTAAAATAATTTTCATTATATTTTTTGAATTCTTTATAGTTTATTGATGGATAGTAGAGATTTCTTATAGTGTTCTCATAAAAAATGCTTTCATCGAACCATTGATTCACAGTTGTGAACAAAACTTTATCCTGATTAACATCTGAATAAACTAATGAAGTCAAAACACTCTTGAGATTATTCCCAAAATCGATGATTATAACAGAGTCAAAATTTACTTCTCCCAAAGTATAAAGCTGTTCTAACTTTTCAAGTTGTTTAATTGACTGTTCGTCGTCTTTATCCTCAAACATTTTTTTTCTAATCTCTAAATTTTTTTTCCTTTGGGCGTAATTAGTTAATTTTTCAATTTCACCTGTTAATACTTCAGGATTAGAGCTATATTTAAATATTTTAAAATTAACTAAATCAAAACTTTTTAGCTTTTTCTCAACAAAATTTGTATATTGATTTTCTGGAAACATAATTAAAGTTCTTTTTTTTTTATTCTTTTCAATAAATTTTATTAAAGCCATTAATTGAGACTCAAGGCTAATTCCTATACTTATTATGTTGCTAGTAAATTCTGGAGAAACATTTGAGGGTGAAATAAAAACTAAGTCGTTGTAACTTTTTACTTTGTTAAATTCTTCATGACTAATTGGTCCAATTATAATTTTAGCACCTTGCGATTTTATGTCATTGATTGCTAAATCTAATTTTTCATTATCATTGTATCCAGAGTCTCTAGGTATAATAAAAACATCTTTGTCTCCAATTTCTTCTAAAGCCATTTGCAATGAATACAATAAAGAGTTGCCGAGTTCTTTATACTCACCACTTAATGGAGCTAATAATCCAATTTTCAATTTACCAATGTTTTCATTGCTTAAAAGATTAGAATAAAAAAATAAAATTATATAAGATAATATTAAGAAAAATTTTTTTTTCATATAATGAGTTTATCTAATAACAGTTTATATATTGTTTCTACTCCTATTGGAAATCTTGAAGATATTACTTTAAGAGGAATTAATACTTTAAAAAAATCTGACATAATTCTCTGCGAGGATACTAGAAGATCCCTGAAACTCTTGAGTCACCTTAAAATTAAAAAGAAGCTCATTTCTTACCATAAATTCAACGAAAGCAAAAAAATTTTAAACATTATAGAATATATAAAACAGGGCAAAATTTTGTCTCTAATTTCTGATGCCGGAACTCCGCTTTTATCAGACCCTGGCCGTCTTCTAATTAATGAATGCTTGAAACAAAATATAAAAGTTGTGCCTATTCCAGGTGCATCCTCGATAACAACTGCAATGAGCGTTGCAGGATTTAGAGATCAATTTATTTTTTATGGTTTTTTACCAAAAAGTGAAATTGAACTAGAAAAAACTCTAAAAATTTTAACTGATTATAATTTCACTTTAATTTTTTTTGTGCCGGCAATAAAAATAAATTTTTATATAAAAAAATTTAAAATATTTTTTCCCGGAAGAAGGCTAATGATTGGAAGAGAAATGACTAAAATCCATGAAACATTTTATAGAGATGAAGTTGATAGTATTGATTTTTTCAAGAGTCCTATCAAAGGTGAATTGACCGTCATAATTTCTGAAAAAAATAAAACCAAAAAACCAATTAATAAAGAAAAAATTACTCACAGAGTCAGAAAATATTTAAAAAAATACAGCTTAAAAGACACAGTTGATTTGATTTTACAAACTGAAAAAGTTAATAAAAAAGAAGTTTATCAATTATGTTTAAAAATAAAAAATGAAAAAAATAATTAGCACGATAATTATATTTTTTTTTACGTCATGTAGCTCAGTAGGACAGTTTGGAGCTGGCGTTGATATTACCTTTGATCCAAGAACAATAGGAATGCAAATTGATGATACGATTATGCAAAAAAATCTTACCGCAAGATTAGCCTTAAAAGATAAAAAATACTTTTTGTCTATAAATTCAGAAGTGAGAGATGGAAACATTTTCTTATCAGGAAAAGTAGATGAAGCTGAAGAAAAAATAAAAATTACAAAAATGGCATGGGAAACCAATGGTGTTCGTTCAGTAAAAAATGCTATAACAATAAAAGGTCAAACAAATTTTAAGAGCACTGCTAAAGATATATTAATAACAAGCCAATTAAGAACAGCTCTGATATTGAATAAAAAAACTAAAGCAAGAAATTATACTTTGGAGACAATAAATAAGAACATATATATTTTTGGAATAGCAATGGACCGTGATGAAAAAAAAGAGGTTATCGACGAGGCTAATAAAATATATGATGTAAGAAATATATATCCGTCGATATATTTAGCAACTGAGCTAAGTAGAAATAAACTTTAATTCGAATAGTCAATTACATCTGAAGAGTATGCAGCAATTGAAGCTAAGTTCAAAATTTCGGAAGTCGTCGCCCTTAAAGGCGCGACTTCAATAGGTGAACCCAATCCAATAAGAAGTGGACCTATTAATTTTCCTCCACCAAAAACCTTCATTAACTTTGTTGAAATAGCAGCACTATGCAATGCTGGCATTATTAAAATATTTGCATTACCAACAATCTTAGAGAAAGGGTAAATTTCCTGGTATACAGGATTTAGAGCCACGTCTGGCTGCATCTCTCCATCAAAATCAAAATCTACTTTTTCTGTTTTTAATAAATTTATTGCATCTCTTACATGTTTAGTATTTTTAGATATGGGTTTTCCAAAAGTTGAGTGAGATAAAAAAGCAACCTTAGGATCAAATCCAAATAGTCTTGCTACTCGCACACATGATTTTGATACTTTTACTAATCTCTCGGGAGATGGAAAATCCTGAACGTTAGTATCAGCAACTAAAATAGTTTTACCTTTTAATGTAATCATGGTCATACCAAATATTTCTTCTCCTGGTCTAGGGTTAGTAACCCTTTTTAATTTTTCAATTGAGGCCGCGTAATGCCTAATATTACCAGTTACCATAGCATCAGCATCTTGACATGCAATCATAGATGCTCCCCAAGCTATTCGATCATTTCTAACTAAACGATCAACGTCTCTTTCAAGTTGGCCTTCTCGTTGTAGCCTCTTGTATAAATGTTTAACATATTTTTCTCTCTTTTCTCTATCTGTTGAATTTACAATTTCAATTTTGTAATTTTCGTCTAGTCCTATATTTTTTAATTGTTCTTTAATTCTTTTCTCTGCACCAATAAGTATTGGAGTTCCTAATCTATTTCTTCCAAATTCAATTGCTGCTTTAAGCATGTTTTCATCCTCTCCCTCAGCGAATATCACTCTCTTAGGATTTTTCCTGACTTTAGCATTTATTCCTTGCATAAGAGACATTGTAGGATCTAGCCTATTTGTAAGCTGGTCTTTGTAGACTTCTAAATCTTTGATAGGTTTTCTTGCAACACCACTTTTAATTGCAGCCTCAGCCACGGCAGCTGGAATTACACTTATAAGTCTTGGATCAAACGTTGAAGGTATTATGTAATCCTTTCCATATCTAGGTCTATCACCTCCGTAAGCAGAAACGACTTCATCAGGCACATTCTCTCTCGCTAAAAGAGCAATTGCATTTGCCGCAGCTACTTTCATTTCTTCATTAATTTCCCTTGCTCTAACATCTAAAGCTCCTCTAAATATATATGGAAACCCTATTAAATTATTAACTTGATTGGGATAATCAGATCTCCCAGTTGCAATTATTGCATCAGATCTCACTTCAAGAATAAGCTCAGGTTTAATCTCTGGATCTGGATTAGCACAAGCAAAAATAATTGGATTTTTTGACATGGATTTTACCATGTCTCTTGAAACTACATCTTTTGCAGATAATCCCAAAAATACATCTGCTCCTTTAATCGCTTCCTCCAAAGTTCTATGTTTGGTATCAACAGCGTGAGCGGATTTAAATTGATCTACATTTTTTCTGCCTTTATAAATAACACCTTTGCTATCACACATGATTATATTCTCACTTTTTACACCAGAGCTTTTAAATAAATTTGCACAGGCTTGTGCTGAAGCTCCAGCTCCATTGACAACAATTTTAACCTTATCTATTTTCTTTTCTGAAATATCCAAAGCATTTATTAATGCAGCAGTAGTAATTATAGCTGTACCATGTTGATCGTCGTGAAAAATTGGAATATCTAGAACTTCTTTTAATTTTTGTTCAATAATAAAACAATCAGGTGCAGCAATATCCTCAAGATTAATTCCACCGAAAGTCCCTCCAATATTTTTTATTGTTTCAATTACTGACTCTGGATTATTGTTATTAATTTCTATGTCAATGGAGTCGATGTCAGCAAATCTTTTAAATAAAACGGATTTTCCCTCCATCACTGGTTTCGAGGCTAAAGCTCCTAAATTACCTAGCCCAAGTATTGCAGACCCGTTACTAATAACTGCAACAAGATTTCCTTTGCTGGTATAATCATAAGCTAGATCAGGATTTTTCGCTATTTCCTTGACTGGAGCAGCGACCCCAGGGGAGTAAGCAAGAGAAAGATCTCTTTTTGTGGTTAAAGGCTTACTAGAGTTTATCTCAATTTTGCCCGACTTACCTTTTATATGAAAATCAAGTGCCTCTTTATCTGAATAGTGATCTATTTCTGTTTTCTTTGGCATTTATTTTTTTGAGTATGTTATATAAAGAAAATTAATTCACTATAAATTTATGGCTTAATTTAGATTATATATGAACTTGTTATCCTCAGCATCAATATTTAGTTTTTTTACACTTATCAGCAGAATTTTAGGCTATATTAGAGACATTTTAATAGCTGTTTTTTTAGGAGCGTCGATTTTTGCCGACGCTTTTTTTGTCGCCTTCAGATTACCCAATACTTTCAGACGACTTTTTGCGGAAGGTACATTTAATGCAGCATTTATTCCAAGTTACACCTCTGCAAAATTAAGTGGTAAAAAGATAGGCAAAAATTTTGCAGATGATGTTTTGAGTTTATTGTTACTAATTTTAATAATTTTAGTGACAGTTGCAGAAATTTTTACTCCCTATTTAGTTTATTTAATTGCCCCAGGTTTTGTCGCAGATGATATTAAATTTCATCTAGCAATTGAGCTTACCAGAATTACCTTCCCATTTTTATTATTTGTTAGCTTATCATCTTTTTTTTCTGGAATTTTAAATTCTAATAATAAATTTGCAGCAGCATCCGCAGCTCCAATAATTTTAAACTTAATTTTAATTGTTAGCATTTTTGTTTCTTATATTTATGATTTAAATATTGCAAAACAATTATCTTATGGTGTTACATTTGCAGGATTTTTACAACTAATTTTTCTTATATATGTAACCTCTGTATTTTACAAACCAAATATAAATTTTAATTTTATAATCACTACAAAAGTAAAATTTTTTTTCAAAAAATTATTACCTAGTATACTAGCTTCTGGTGTAACCCAAATTAATATTCTTGTTGGAACGATAGTTGCTTCATTTCAAAGTGGAGCAGTGTCCTATTTATATTATGCAGATAGAGTTTATCAAATAAATTTGGCAATAGCGGGCATAGCCGTTGGAACCGTTTCATTACCAGTATTATCAAAAGCGTTTAAATCAAAAAACTTTTCAAAGGCTTTTAAAATACAAAATAAATCAATCGAATTATCCTTATTATTTTCAGTACCTGCTAGCCTAGGACTAATATTCGCCTCAAGCGAAATTGTGAATGGGTTATTTGGTTATGGATCTTTTACTTCAAAAGACGTAGAGTTGACATCAAGTGCTTTAACTTTTTTTGGTTATGGGATCGTTGCTTTTGCTCTTATAAAGATTTTAGCTAATTTTTTCTTCGCAAGGGATGATACTAAAAACCCTTTTTATATTTCTTCATTCGTAGTTTTTTTAAATGTTCTAATAAGTTTAAGTTTTTTTAATATTTATGGATTTATTATAATCCCTATAGCTACATCAATTTCATCTTGGATTGGTGTTTTAATTTTTATCTTTTTACTTTTAAAAAATAAATTTATTCTGGTAAAAATTGATTTATTATACAATATTATAAAAATAATTATTTCATCTGTTATTATGTCTGTCAGCTTGATACTATCTCTAGATTATTTTGCAAATTATTTAGAGTTTAATTACGCTTATAAATCAATTTATTTAATAATTATTATAGGTTTCGCTGGAATTATTTATTTGTTATCTTGTAATTTATTAGGATTATTAAAAATAAAAAATTTTAGATTAAATTAAATGAGTAGTAGAAAATTAGTATTTTCAGGAGTTCAACCAACAGGTAATTTGCATTTGGGAAATTATTTGGGAGCTTTAAAAAATTTTGTATCACTCCAAAAAAATACAGAGTGTATATATTGCGTTGTAGATTTACACGCCATAACTATTTTTCAAAAGCCAAATGAGCTACAGAACAATGTTTTAGAAACTGTTGCTAGTTTTTTAGCTACCGGCCTAGATCCAAAAAAGAGCACAATATTTAATCAATCTTCTGTTTCCGGTCATGCAGAGTTAGCCTGGATTTTGAATTGTGTATCAAGGATTGGATGGTTGAATAGAATGACACAATTTAAAGATAAAGCAGGATCAGATAAAGAGAAAGCAAGTGTTGGACTATATATTTACCCAAATCTAATGGCAGCCGATATTCTTCTTTACAAAGCAACGCATGTTCCAGTAGGAGCAGATCAAAAGCAACATTTAGAATTATCTAGAGATATTGCTCAAAAATTTAACAACGATTTTGATTGTAAAGACTTTTTTCCTTTACCTGAACCTTTAATTGCAAAAAATATCTCCCGAGTAATGAGTTTGAGAGATGGAACTAAAAAAATGAGTAAATCGGAAGAGTCAGATTACTCAAGGATTAACTTAAAAGATAGTCCTGACGAAATTAGTAAAAAAATTAAAAAAGCGAAGTCAGATTCTTCATCAATACCAGATAATTTAAAAGATTTAGAAAAAAAACCAGAAGCTTTGAACTTAATTAATATTTTTTCTGAGATTTCAAAGAAAAGTCTTGAAAAAACATTAATTGATATGTCTGGTAAAGAATATTCATATCTTAAAACAAAGCTGACAGAACTTGTCATCAATGAGATTACTCCTGTAGGGAAAGAAATTAAAAAATTATTAGCTGAAAAAGCTTATCTTAAGAATGTTTTGAAAAAAGGCAAAGAAAAAGCCAATATTATCGCTGAGGAAAACCTTAAAAATATACGTGAAAAAGTAGGATTGATATAATATAAATTTCTTATGATACAAACTGAGACTACACCTAATCCTAATTCTTTAAAGTTTCTGTCTGAAAAAATCATTTCAGATGTTGGGACAGAAGAGTTTCAAAAAGGAGAAATTAAAAATTTATCGAACCCTTTTATTAAAGAGCTTTTAGAGTTCAAAGGGGTCGAATTAGTTTTGCTGTCTAAAAATTTTTTGTCTGTAAAAAAAACAGATGCCGCATCCTGGAGTGATTTAAAACCAATGGTTATCTCGCATCTTAACCATTACTTTGAAAATAATAAAGAACCAATTTTAAGAGAATCCGAAAAATCTAAATCTACTGATAACAATAAAGATGAAACAGTAAAAAAAATTATAGATGTGTTGGATACTAAAATTCGCCCAGCTGTAGCAAGGGACGGAGGCGACATCAAGTTCAAATCTTTTGATAATGGAGTAGTAAAAGTTGAATTACAAGGAAGTTGCTCAGGATGTCCTAGTTCTTTAATGACATTAAAACAAGGTGTTCAAAACCTTTTAAAACATTATGTAAAAGAAGTTAACTCAGTGGAAGCAAGTTAGTCTATGAAAAAAAAATTGTCCTATCGTGATAAGTTATTAGAATTAGCTTATATTTATAACGTACGAGAAATTCAAGATTATACTAAAAGAAGAAAAAATTTAACTTCGGGACAAATTGAATTAATTCTTAAAAAAAATAAAATTATTATACCAAAAGAATTTAAAACGAACTTTTTTAAAGAGAATTTTACCAAACCAATTTTAAAATTTAAATCAAGTTTAAAAGATTTTAAAGAACAAAAAATTAGAGATAAAAATAGATTTTTTAGAAGAGTAGAAAACTATAAATATGATACTAAAAGAAAAGTAAACTATGGAGTAATTAATTTATGGAAAGGAGTCGGAATAGCAGCAATAAATCTTATTGATATTTTTCCCAAATTAGGAAGTTCAGTAGTATCTTTTTTTGGAAATGTATTTACTGATGTCTTTAACTCAATTTATAATCAACAAGTTGATAAAAAAAGTGCAAGAAACGTAATTGTTGGTCTCTTTGTAGTTGCTACCTTAACAACTTCAATAATTGCTGGCTTAAATGCCTACAAGAATCTTGATTTTTCTGAAAAAAGAATAGTTACAGAAAAGTCTAATAGTAAAAATAAAAGCGATATAAAGAAGCCCCTTTTGAAACAAAAAAAAGAAACTAACTTATCAGAGAATAAAGTCGAGAAAAAACCAGAAATACCAAAAGATAAACTTAAAAAGGAGGCAAAAAAACCAGAATTAAAAATCAAAAAAGATAAAAAAGTAACAGACTCAATTTTACCTGATTTAAACTTAAAAACAGAAACAGTTCTGAACCTTTTTGAAGATGTTAATTATGATCTGAATAAAGTAAGAAAAGAAAAGAAAGTAAAACCCATTTATTTCACACAATTCCCAAGAGATCTTGATGAATTACAAAGTGTAAAATTAAAAAAAGAAACTTTTATAAAAATCGTTTTGCCTTTAATCGTAGCAGAAAATGAAAAAATATTAGAGGATAGAAGCAAATTAAAATCAATTTCATCAAAAAAAATGACTACAGACCAAGAAAAACAATGGTTAAGACAGAAATTATTAGAATATAAAGTTAAGAATGGAAATTTAGATGAGTTAGAAAAAAGAATGGATATTATTCCTACTTCATTAGCTTTAGCACAAGCAGCAAAAGAGAGTGGGTGGGGAACTTCTAGATTTGCTCTTGAAGGAAATGCAATGTTTGGACAATGGACTTGGACTGGTAATGGCATAGAGCCTTTATTCAAAGATAAAACAAAAAAACACAAAATCTTGAAATTTCCTATTTTAAGAGCTTCAGTTAAATCATATATAAACAATTTAAATACTCATAAAAGTTACAAAAAACTAAGAGATATTCGGATTGAATTAAGAAATAAAAATAGAAATATAGCAGGACTGAAATTATCAGCTACGTTGGACAATTATGCTGAGACAGGAAAAGAATACACAACAATTATAGCTCAAATAATTAAAGAAAACAGACTTACTGATTTTGAGCCGGTTACATTAACAAAATCGAAAAAAGTAATTGAAGTAAACTCTTAATTTACTTATCAGCTATTACAAATTGAATACCCAACCACCTCCAGAAACCGTCAGACTCTTTTAATGAACAATTTATCCTACCTCTTTCACCAACAAATTTTTCCATAATTTTTATTTCTAAAATATGTTCCTCTATAAATAAAATTTTTGAGTTTCTCCATTGATTTCCTTCATTTGAAAAACATGTGATTTGACGTAAATTTCTTATTCCTGGATAAAATGAAATTTTTATATTAGGTGGATTTTTTGAGTTTAACAAATATCTTTCCTTAGGAAAAATATTGTCATATTTCAGAGGAAGAGTTTTAATTAAAGTCTGAAATCTTTCAATTTTTCCATATTTTTCGTTAATTGGGAATCTTGGTAGCTCCCACAAATCTTTTGTTTCATCTATTACTCCAGAATGTTGACCAAAGGCGTATTTGAAACCTAAATCTTTTATAATTTTTTTAAACTCTAAGCTATATTCTCCAAATGGATATGAAAAAAAAATTGAATTTTTCCCAAGCTTTTTTTTAAAAATTTCAATAGATTTTAATATATCTTCTTTAATGAAATTTGGATTTTCCTCTACAAGGTATTCATGAGAGTGACTATGATTTCCGATCTCTACAAGGTCTGAATTATGAAGTTCGACTATTTGATCCCAACTCATGTAATTATATGATCCGACTTCTCTAGTACTTACAAATAATACAAAGGGAATTTTTTTCTTTTTTAAAATAGGCCAGGCATTGTTGTAAAATGATAATAACCCATCGTCTATAGTAAGCAAAATCTTCCTATCTTCTTTGTTGTTTGAAAGAGATTTTTCAAAATCCATTGGATGGATAAATTTTATCCCTTCATCCTCTATAATCTCAAGTTGCTTATTAAAAATGTCTAATTGAATATTAGTCGAGGGATATTTGCTTTCTCCAAATCTGTGATACATTATTGATATGAGGCCAAAATCATCAAAAGATGCATTGTCCGCTGCAGATAGGCTTGAATGATTTGTCTCAAAACTTAAGCTTAGGATAATAATGATAGATAACTTTTTGATTATTAACTGCATTGGGAACGATGATAAATTAGGTTTACGAATAAATAAAGATTTTTTTATTCAATATTCTAAAAATGTTAAAATGAATAATGAAAAACTTGTCTCAGAAATATATAATTTTTTGAAAATTTATGATGTGCCTTTAGATGAAAATTTTAGCGTAATTGTTAATCAGGGTCCTGGTAGTTTTTCTAGTATAAGAACTTCTCTTGCTGTAGCAAAAGGGCTAGAAATATCAAAAAAAATAAAGTTATTTGGCTTTAAAAACCAAGATTTAAAGGTATTTGATCAAAAAAACGTTGAAAAATTGGTAAAAAATAATTTAATTGAAAAAAATTTGATAAAGCCCATTTATTTAAGTTAAATAAGCTTATGAGTATTATTGAAGAAAAATGTAAACAAAAAGGAGTAAGACTTACAGATCAGAGAAAGATTATTGCAAAAGTTCTTTCCGAGTCTAAAGAGGTTTATGGGTCTAAAGATCATCCAGATGTAGACGAACTGCACAAGAGAGTTTCAACCTTAGATGACAAAATAAGCATTGCTACAGTTTATAGAACAGTAAAACTTTTCGAAGAATCTGGAATATTAGTGAAACACGATTTTAAAGCTGGAAAAGCGCGCTATGAAATAAACGATGATCATAATCATTTAATTGATATCAATAGTGGAGAGATCGTAGAATTTGTTGATAAAGATATTGAGGAATTACAAAAAAAGATTGCAAAAAAATTAGGATATAATCTTGTGGATCACAAACTTGAGCTTTACGGTTCAAAAATAAAAAAATAATTTGGAAAAAAAGATCTTTATAAAAACATTTGGCTGTCAAATGAATGAGTATGATAGTGATCGTATTTTTGACTTAGCTAAAAAAATTAATTACCAAAAGACAGAAAAATTAGAAGAAGCAGATTGTTACGTTTTAAATACATGCCATATCAGGGAAAAAGCTACTGAAAAAGTTTATCATGATATTGGACGTGTTAAAAAAAAATTTAGAAACAAGAAAAAACCTATTATAATTGTAGCAGGATGTGTTGCTCAAGCAGAGGGAGACGTATTATTAAAAAAGGAAAAATACATTGATGCTTTAGTTGGACCACAGTCATACCATCAACTTAATGAAATTATTTCAAAGATTGAAAAAGATTTTGGTAGAATAAATTTTACAGAATTTGAGGTAATAGAAAAATTTGACAGTTTAAATGTTGTTGAGAGTTCTAAAAACAATATTTCAGCTTATTTAACTATACAAGAAGGTTGCGATAAATTTTGTAAATTCTGCGTTGTACCCTACACACGTGGCGCTGAATTTTCGAGATCAATAAATGAAATAGTAAGTGAGTGTAAACATTTAGTTGATAGTGGATCACGAGAAATCACTTTATTAGGCCAAAATGTTAATGCTTACTCTTTTAAGGGAAAAAAGCTTTCTAATCTTATAAATGAAATTTCAAAAATTAAAGATTTAAAAAGAATAAGATATACAACCTCACATCCAATTGATTTTTCCAATGACTTAATAGAAATTTATAAAAATTCAGAAAAGCTTATGCCTTTGATCCATCTTCCGGTGCAAAGTGGATCAGATAAAATTTTACAAAGTATGAACAGAAAACATACAATAAAAGATTATTTAAACTTGATTTATAAATTAAAAAAAACTAATCCAGCTATAAAATTTTCAAGTGACTTTATTATTGGCTATCCTGGGGAAACAGATGGAGATTTTAATGATACATTAACGCTTTTGAAGGAGGTTGGATTTATAAATTCTTATTCTTTTATCTTTAGCCCTAGACCAGGAACACCAGCAGCAAAAATGAAGCTAGTTGATAACAAATTAGCAAAAGAAAGATTGTTAGTATTTCAAAAAAAAGCAAATGAAATAAAAATAAATTATAGAAAAAGCCTTTATAATAAAAAAGTTTGTGTTCTTTTTGAAAACCAGACAAAAAACAAAAATAAATTTTTTGGTAGAGACGAATACCTTAATTCCGTAATTGTAGACTCTAGTTATGATTTAAAAGGCAAAATTAAAGAAACCATAATTTCCAAAGCAAATCAAAACACCTTATTTGGAGAAATATATCAAAAAAAGATGAATAATATTTTTGCAGCATAAATTATGTCAGAAATTTCTAAATTAGATCAAAATTTGATTATTAAAAAAATTGATAGCGAAACTGTGAATATTAATGTGCCCGATAATGAGATGTTAATGTCAATTGTGGGACAATTTGATCAGAATTTAAAAGAGCTGGCTAAACTAACATCTACAAGTGTTTTTTTCAGAGGAAACTCAATTACTTGTAAAGGTAAAAGAGAGGATATTCAAATATTCTGTGAAGCTATGAAATTTTTGATAAATAAACATCTTTTAACAAAAATTATTGAAAAAGAGGATATAATTCTCTCAGTGAAAAAAAATATAGATGTCAAAAAATCAAATATCAAGTCATTTAAACAATTAATTAAAACTCCAAGGAAGTATGTAATAGCGAGATCGGAAAAACAATCAGACTATATTAAGGCTTTAAAAGAAAATGATATCGTAATGTCCTTAGGTCCTGCAGGAACAGGAAAAAGTTTTTTAGCTGTGTCTGTAGGAGTTACTATGTTAATAGAAAAAAAAATTGAAAGAGTGATATTATCTCGGCCAGCTGTAGAAGCTGGTGAAAAATTGGGTTTTTTACCGGGAGATATGAAAGAAAAAGTAGATCCATATTTAAGACCTTTGTATGATGCTCTGTATGAGTTATTTGGTCCTGATAAAATTGATAAAAAAATCGAAACTGGAGAAATTGAAATAGCACCATTAGCATTTATGAGGGGAAGAACTTTAAAAAATTGCTTTGCTATTTTGGATGAGGCTCAAAATGCCACTGAAACACAAATTAAAATGTTCTTAACAAGAATCGGAGAAAATTCAAAATTAGTAGTAAATGGAGATCCATCACAAATTGACTTAATAAATAAATCTCAATCAGGTTTGATAAAAACAAAAAATATTTTAAAGCATTTGAAAGAAATTAAATTTATAGAATTTGACTATAATGATGTTGTAAGGCATCCATTAGTTTCAAAGATTATTAGGGCTTATCAAAAACAAAGCACTGATGATAACGATTAATATCATTTCTAATAACAAAAGCTGGCATAAATATATAAAAAATCCTGAAACATATATTCAACAACAAGCTTACCATCTAAATAAAAATTTTAAACTATATAAAAAAAAAGATATTTTTTGCACTATATTACTGTCTGGAGATCATGAGATAAAAAGATTGAATAAAAAATTTAGAAAAAAAAATAAATCTACAGATGTATTGTCATTTCCATTTTATAAAAAAATTGAACTAAAAAAAATGCTAAAAAAAAATAAACAAATTTATTTAGGAGATATAATTGTGAATTTTAATAAAATAAGAAATAAAAAAAAATTGGTTAACTTTAAAATAGAGTTTAATAAACTTTGGATACATGGATTAATTCACCTATTCGGATACGATCATAAAAAAGATAAAGATTTTTATAGAATGATTAAAGTTGAAAAAAAGTTCTTATCATTTTTAAAATAAATGCTTGAAAATTATTTAAATAATCGATTATTAACTTTATATTTAATTCCTTTTATAATGGGACTATTGACAGTTTTTTCGTTTCAACCATTTAATTTAACAATATTAAATTTTTTAATACTTCCATTTTATTTTTATTTAGTAATTTACATAAAAAAAAAATCGAAGAGTATTTATAGAAAAAAACCTTACAAAAAAAATTTATTTATTTTTGGAACTTCATTTGGTTTCGGATTTTTTTTGGGAGGTATACATTGGATAACTTACTCCTTAACTTTTGATGAGAGCTTTAAAATTTTGATTCCCCTAGGTTTGATTCTAATACCTTTATTTTTAAGTATTTTTTTTTCTCTTATAACATTAATTTTGGGTCCTATTTTAAATATGAATTTATCATCAATAATTCTTTTTTCTGGTGGACTAGCATTATCAGATTACCTTCGTGCTAAAATTCTTACCGGTTTCCCTTGGAATTTGTGGTCTTATAGCTTCTCATGGAACATAGAGATTATACAGATACTAAATAAAACAGGATTATTTATATTCAACTTATTTTCAATAACTATTTTTATGTTACCAGCTATTTTTTTTTTAAAAATAAGTTCAATAAAAAAATTTTTTTGCATTTGTTTGATTCCGTCGATTCTTCTCACCCTTTATTTATATGGAAGCTACACAATCAATTTGAATAAAAAAATATTAGAAAAGCAAACTAAAAAATATAATGTAAAAGTGATTTCACCAAATTTTGAACTTAAATATGGTCTTTCTGCTGATGAAATTAAATTAAGATTAACTAAAATAATTCGATATAGTGAACCTACAAAAAATCAACAAACACTTTTTATTTGGCCTGAAGGGGTCTTTAGTGGATATAGTTATAAAGAATTATTAAGTCTTAAAGAAATTTTCTCTAATAATTTTGACAAAGATCACCACATCTTGTTTGGAGTAAATAGAGAAGATAGAAAAAAAAACGGGATTTATAACAGTTTAGTAATTGTTAACAACAATTTTGAGATCATACAAGAGTATAGAAAGCAAAAACTCGTTCCTTTTGGTGAGTTTTTACCATTTGAAAAGTTTCTTAAAAAACTCGGCCTCAAAAAAATCACAGAGGGACATGGATCTTTTTTAAAAGGCGGTCAACAGAGCAATTTAATACTTCAAGGTTTAAACATTTTACCATTGATTTGCTATGAAATTATATTCACAGAATTTATACAAAAATCTTATCAAGATACAAACATAATAATTAATATCTCTGAAGATGGATGGTTTGGAAATTCAATTGGACCTCGTCAACACTTTGCAAAAGGAGTCTATAGAGCAATTGAACAAAATACATTTTTCCTTAGATCTGCAAATAAAGGGATAACTGCCATTATTAACAATAAAGGCGAAGTAGTTAAAAAGCTCAATCTTAATGAAGCAGGCAATATTGAGCTAGACATACCATTAATTCAAAGTGAAAATAAAAACAAAAATGATTTGATATTTTTTGTTGTTTTAATTACATATATTTTTTACTTTTATAGAAATAGAAATGAAACATAACTACTTATTTACAAGCGAATCAGTTTCAGAAGGTCATCCTGATAAAGTATGTGATAGAATTTCAGACATGGTTGTAGACTCATATTTGTTAAAAGATCCAATTTCGAGAGTTGCTTGTGAAACGTTAACTACAACTAATAGAGTTGTATTGGCAGGGGAAACAAGGGGACCTAAAATAGAGAAAGAGGAACTAATAAATAAGGTAAGACATTGTATTAAAGAAATTGGTTACGACCAAAAAGGTTTTAGTTGGAAAACGGTAAATATTGAAACCTTCTTACACGAACAATCTACAGATATAGCTATGGGCGTCGACTCGAAAGAAAATAAAGATGAAGGTGCAGGTGATCAAGGAATTATGTTCGGTTACGCATGCAAAGAAACCGAAGATTTGATGCCAGCTCCTATACATTTTTCACATAAAATATTAAGATTGATGGCGGAAGATCGAAAAAAAGATATTCTAAGAGGGATCGAACCTGACTCAAAAAGTCAAGTGACAATGCTGTACGAAAATAATAAACCTGTAAAGGTCACCTCAGTTGTAATATCAACTCAACATTCTGCAGATTTAAATCAAGACAAGGTAAGGGAAATAGTTATTCCGTACATTAAGAAAACAATCCCTCAAAATTATTTAGTTGATTTAAGACCTGAAGAAATTTACATCAATCCAACTGGACAGTTTATTATTGGAGGACCTGATGGGGACACTGGATTAACGGGAAGAAAAATAATCGTTGATACTTATGGTGGAGCTGCTCCACACGGAGGTGGAGCTTTTTCTGGAAAAGATCCAACTAAAGTTGACAGATCAGCAGCCTATGCTTCAAGGTATTTAGCAAAAAATATTGTTTCAGCGGGTGTATCAGATAAATGTTTAATTCAGTTAGCTTATGCAATCGGAGTTTCAAGACCATTGTCTATATTAATTAAATTAGCAGATGAAGATAGTGAAAAAGTTGAAAAAGTAAAAAAAATTATTGATCAAAATTTCGATCTATCTCCTAGAGGAATCAGAGAAATGTTAAAACTAAACAACCCAATTTACGAAGTAACATCCGCGTACGGACACTTTGGAAGAAAACCTACAAATAAGGGTGAATTTTCTTGGGAAAAAACAGATAAAGTAGAATTATTCAATCTGTAATCTTGAAAAAACCGTAAATTTCTTCTAAAACTATCTTAAATTATTGAATAATTGAAAATGGGCACTAGCCCATTTTTTTTTAGGAGGAGTAAAAATGTTAAACAGAGGATTAGATAAATTAGAGCTTTTGAGAATTGTTGAAGCAGTTGCAAATGAAAAATCTATAGATAAAGAATTAGTGATAAATTCTATGGAAAGTGCCATTCAAAAAGCTGCATTAACAAAATTTGGAAATGATAATAATATCGAAGTTATTATTGATAGGGATAGTGGTGAAATAAAAATTCAAAAAGTACTAGAAATAGTGGAAAAAGTGGAAGACCCAGCTCGTGAAATTACTCTAAATGATGCCAAAAAAAATAGAAATAATATCAACGAGCTTAAAGTTGGTGAGAAAATTTATGAGGAATTGCCCCAAATAGATTTCGGTAGAATTGCTGCTCAAAGTGCAAAACAAGTAATAAGTAGCAGAGTAAGAGAAGCAGAGAAAAACAGACAGTACGAAGATTTCATAGACAAGCAAGGTCAAATATTAAGCGGAATAATAAAAAGATTAGAATATGGAAACGTAATTGTTGATTTAGGAAAAGCAGAAGGTGTTATCAAAAAAGATGAATTAATACCAAGGGAAATTTTAAAAACAGGTGATAGAGTAAAAGCTTATTGCTACGAAGTTAAAAAAGAAATTAAAGGACATCAGATATTTTTATCAAGAGCTCATCCTCAATTTTTAGCTAAACTTTTTTTTCAAGAAGTTCCAGAAATATATGAGGGCACTATAGAAATTAAATCTGTTGCAAGAGATCCAGGAAGTAGAGCAAAAATCTGTGTGCACTCACAGGACTCATCTATTGATCCAGTAGGAGCATGTGTTGGAATGAGAGGAAGCAGGGTTCAGACAATTGTAAATGAACTGCATGGAGAGAAAATTGACATAATAAAATGGACTGAAGATTTACCAACATTAATTTCAGAATCTCTCTCGCCAGCTGAAATCCAGAAAGTTTTAATCGATCAAGATAATAAGAGAATTGATATTATTCTTTCTGAGGAAAATCTAAGTAAAGCCATAGGAAGAAGAGGTCAAAATGTTAGATTAGCTTCAAAATTAACAAACTACGAAATTGATATTTTAACAGACAAAGAAGACTCTGAAAGAAGACAAGCTGAATTCAAAGATAGAACTGAGAACCTTATAAAAAATCTAGAAGTTGATGAAACTTTAGGACAACTTTTAGTCTCGGAAGGTTTTACATCAATAGATGAAATAGCTCAGTCATCCTCAGAAGAAATTTCTAAAATAGATGCTATTGATGAAGAGACCGCTAAAGAATTAATAAATAGATCAAAGGAAACATTGGTAAAAGAAAAAGAAGCAGTTTCAATTAAATTAAAAGCACTTGGAGTAGATGAAAAATTAATTAATCTAAAAGGTATGACCCAAGGAATGTTGGTAATTTTAGGTCAGAAAAACATAAAAAAAATTAGTGATTTTGCCGATTTATCTTCAGATGAACTAATTGGAGGTTTTGATGAAATTAAAGGAAAAAAAATAAGAATAGAGGGATATCTTGAAGAATTCGCTTTGTCACGTAAAGAAGCAGATGATTTGATAATGGCGGCAAGAGAGATTGTTTATAAATAATGCTATGGAAAAAGATAAAAAAAAGACACTCACAATATCTACAAATCTAAAGAAAAAAATTGACACCTCATCAATTTCAACACAAGGTAAAAAATCGTTTTCTGTTCAGAAAAAAAAGCCATTTAGACAAAATAAAATTCAGAGTAGGAGTTTACTTAATAAAAATTTTGAAAATTCTAAAGAGGTAAAGAAGAACTTCGCTAGAAAATTTATTGAACAACAAGCAACCAAGGACTTTATTAAAAAAGATGATAAACCTGCAACTAAAAGTAAATTAAAACTAAAAACTCCCGTAGATAAAAAAAGTTTTAAACTGACAGTTTCAAGAGCTTTAAACGTAGAAGAAATTGAAATTAAACAAAGAAGTTTAGCGTCAGTTAAAAGGGCAAGACTTAAAGAAAAAAAAATAAAACCAGGGAGTGAAGAAAAAAAAGAATTTAAAAAAGTAATAAGAGAAGTAAAAATCCCTGAACAGATTAGTATTCAAGAATTATCAAACAGAATGGCCGAAAAATCTAGTGAGATTATTAAATTTTTATTTAACATGAAAGTTGTTGCTACTATAAATCATAATATAGATAAAGATACTGCAGAATATATTGTTAAAGAATTCGGTCATAAGCCAATACTTGAGGAAAAACCTGCGATAGAGGCTGATAAAATAGAAAAAAAATTAGAAGGCGAGATAAAAAATAGACCTCCAGTTGTAACTATTATGGGTCATGTAGATCACGGAAAAACTTCTTTATTGGATGCTTTAAGGGAAAGTAATGTTGTATCAGGTGAGTACGGAGGCATTACACAACATATAGGCGCATATCAAGTAGACGCTGGTAGTAAACTTATAACATTTATTGATACCCCAGGACATGCTGCTTTCACAGAAATGCGTGCTCGAGGTTCAAAAATTACTGACATTGTTGTGCTAGTAGTTGCAGCTGATGATGGCATTAAACCACAAACTGTAGAGGCAATAAAACACGCTAAGGCTGCTAAAGTTCCAATCATTGTCGCAATTAATAAATGTGATTTACCGAATAAAAATATAAGTAAGATTAAAAATGAAATGATGCAATATGAACTTATATCTGAAGATCTTAGTGGGGACACACTTTTTGTTGAAGTCTCAGCATTAAAAAAAGTGAATTTAGATAAATTAAAGGAAAATATTCTTCTCCAATCTGAAATGCTAGACTTGAAGGCTTCATACTCAGATAAAGCAAGAGGAGTGGTAATCGAGTCAAAAATAGATAAAGGAAAAGGTCCAGTTTCAACAGTTTTAATCAACAACGGTAAACTTATTAAGGGAGACTATTTTATTTGTGGAAACACTTGGGGAAAAATAAGAGCGATGATTAGTTATGATGGAAAAAATATTGAAGAGGCTGTTCCTTCTATGCCGGTTGAAATTTTAGGAATGAATGACTCAGTTTTTTCTGGAGCAGAATTTATTGTAACAAAAAACGAAGATGAAGCTAAAGAAATGTCAAAATTTAAGAAAAAAGAGTCTTCAAAAAATCAAATAATCTCAAAAGACAAGACTATGTTATTTGATAATTCAAAAAATAAAGATGAATTAAATATAATTATAAAATCTGATGTTCATGGTTCAAGTGAAGCACTAAAAATTGCAATAAATAAGATTGAACATAAAGAAGTACAAGCTAAAATAATTCTTTCAGATATTGGAATGATAAATGAAACCGATGTTTCATTAGCAAAAGCTTCAAATGCAATTTTAATTGGATTTAATGTTAAACCCAGCAGAGAAGCAAAGAAGTTAGCTGAGGATCAAAAAATTCAAATAAATTTCTTTAACATAATTTATGAAGCGCTTGATTATGTAGAAAAATCCTTGTCCGGTCTATTAGAACCGGATATAAAAGAGACAGTACTAGGTAGTGCAGAAATTCAGAAAATCTTTAAAGTTTCAAATGCAGGAAAAATAGCTGGTTCGAAAGTTTTAAGCGGTGAAATTAAAAGTAAATCTAAAGCAAGAATTATTAGGGACGGAGTTGTTGTTCATAATGGAGAAATACTTTCAATATATAGGGAAAAGAACCAAGTCAAAGAAGTTGGTGTAGGATTAGAGTGCGGAATAAGTATCAAAGATTTTATAGATTTTAAGGAAAAAGATTTAATCGAATCATATTTAGCAGAAGAAGTTAGAAGGTCTATATAGTGAATAATCAAATTTCTCAACAGCCGTTTAGTCAAAGGCAACTCCGAGTAGGAGAATTAGTTAAACAAAATATAGGTGAAATTTTTATACGCAACGAGGCAAAAATATCATCCATTGACTCTAAATTAGTTACCGTAACTGAAGTCAGAATGACACCGGATCTTAAAACGGCTAGAGTCTACGTTATTCCATTAGGAGGTGTAGATACAAAAGAAACAGTAAAAATCTTGACGGAATACTCTCATCTTGTTAGAAAAGCTCTGTCAAAAAGGCTAGATATAAAGTTTCTTCCTAAACTCACATTTGTTGAAGATAACTCTTTTGAATATGCTGAAAAGATTGAAAAAATTATAAAGAAAAATAAAGATAATGATGAAAAAAAAAGACGTAATTAAATCACTTGCCCAACACAGCAAAGATGTTGGTTCTACAGAAATTCAGATTGGATTATTAACCGATAAAATCTCAAAGTTATCTGATCATTTTAAAAAATCTAAAAAAGATAAACACTCTACTTTGGGATTGAATAAATCAGTAAATAAAAGAAAAAAACTTTTGGTTTATCTTAAAAAGAAAAATCCTGAGTCTTATCTCAAAGTAATAAAACAATTAAATTTAAGGAAATAATGTTCAAAATTTTTAAAGAAGAAATAAATATTAATGGTAAAAAATTAATTTTAGAAACTGGTAAAATAGCGCGTCAAGCTGATGGAGCTATAATTGCATCAATGGGAGATACAGTTGTAATGGCAACAGCAGTAGGTGCAAAAAAAGTAGCTGATGGTCAAGATTATTTTCCGCTATCAGTTAATTATCAAGAAAAATATTATGCTGCAGGTAAAATTCCTGGTGGTTATTTCAAGCGAGAAGCGCGACCTACTGAGGCTGAAACTTTAATTTCTAGATTAATAGATAGGCCTATTAGACCTCTTTTCCCATCTAGTTTTATGAATGAGGTACAAGTGCTTCCGACGGTTTTATCTTATGATAGCGAAAATCAACCAGATATTTTATCAATAATAGCCTCTTCTGCAGCTCTGGCAATTTCAGGATTACCTTTTTTAGGGCCAATAGCAGCTAGTAGAGTTGGGTATAAAGACGGAAAATATTTATTAAATCCCTCTATAGAAGAATTAAAAGAATCCCAATTAGACTTGGTGGTAGCTGGAACTAAAGATGCGGTTCTAATGGTTGAATCTGAAACTTCAGGGTTATCTGAAAAAGTAATGCTTGATGCAGTAAAATTTGGCCATGAAAAATTTGTACCCATAATAGAGGTTATTGAAAAGTTAGCAAAAAAGGCTGGTAAACCAAAATGGGAAGTAGAAGAAGTCGATCATTCTGAAATTAAAAATAAAATTATTGAAAAATATGAAAAAAATTTAAGAAGCGCTTTTAAAGAAATTGATAAAAAAAAGAGATCAACAGCAATATCTGAAATAGAGTCTCAATGTAAAGAAATGTTTTCTGAAGATGAGAATATAACTGACAATCAAGTAATGTCTCAATTAAAATCTTTAGAAAAAGATATTGTTAGAACGGCAATTTTGAAAGAGAAGAAGAGAATAGATGGAAGAGGATTAGCAGATGTAAGACAGATAAAATGTGAGGTTGGAGTCTTGCCCAGAAGTCACGGATCTGCAATTTTTACTAGAGGAGAAACGCAAGCTTTAGTAGTTACTACTCTTGGAATGTCCGATGATGAACAAAGATTAGAAAGCCTAGAAGGAATGCAAAGATCAAATTTCATGTTGCACTATAATTTTCCTCCTTTTTCTGTAGGAGAATGTGGTAGAATTGGCACAGGTAGAAGAGAAATTGGACACGGTAAACTTGCTTGGAGAGCAATAAATTCATCACTACCATCCAAAGAAAATTTTCCATATACTTTAAGAGTAGTTTCTGAAATTACAGAGTCTAATGGTTCCTCATCAATGGCTACAGTTTGTGGAACTTCTTTATCATTAATGGATGCGGGTGTACCGATTAAGGAGCCAGTAGCAGGAATAGCTATGGGGTTAATTAAAGAGGGTGAAGATTTTTCAGTATTATCAGACATTTTAGGAGACGAAGATCATTTAGGTGATATGGATTTTAAAGTAGCTGGTACAAAAAATGGTATTACTTCACTTCAGATGGATATTAAGATAACAGGTATAACTTTTGAGATTATGGAAAAAGCTTTAAATCAAGCAAAAGCGGGAAGAGAACAGATTTTGGAAGAAATGAATAAAGCTATTAAAACTTCCAGAAAAGAATTATCAAAGCACACTCCAAAAATGGAAACAATTAAAGTTGATAAAAAAGATATAGCAACAGTTATTGGTAAAGGAGGCGCAACCATTAGAGAGATTGTTGAGACATCAGGTGCTAAAGTTGATGTAAAAGATACAGGAGAAGTAACAGTAGCTGCACCAGATGAAGCTTCAAGAAATAAAGCTATTGAATTTATTAAAAATTTAATTGCAAAGCCTGAAATGGGTAAGACCTATAAAGGAAAAGTTGTAAAAATTATGGAGTTTGGTGCTTTTGTTAATTTTTTAGGAAAACAAGACGGTCTTGTTCATATTTCAGAGCTAGCTGACAAACGTGTAGCTAAAGTTGGTGATGTGGTAAAAGAAGGTGATGAAGTATCAGTAAAAGTCGTTGGATTTGATAGAGGAAAAGTAAAACTATCAATGAAACAAGCTTCTGCTTAACTCATATTTTTAGGATCAGGCATTCCTACTTTGTTATATCCTGCATCAACATAATGTATTTCTCCAGTTACACCTGCAGCTAAATTGCTGAGTAAATATAAAGCTGAATTTCCTACATCGTTGATATCAACATTTCTTTTCAAAAACGAATGATCTTCATTCCATTTATACAAAAATTTTGCATCTCCAATTGCAGAAGCTGCAAGGGTTTTAATAGGGCCTGCACTAATAGCGTTAACTCTAATTTTTTTTCTACCCAAGTCTCTCGCCAAATATTTTACACTTGCTTCTAAAGCAGATTTGCAAACACCCATTACATTATAATTAGGAATTGCTTTAGAAGATTCATATGTGAGTGTAAGTAGACTTCCACCATCCTTTATTATTTTAGAAGCCTCTTTAGATACTTCAGTAAATGAAAAACATGAAATAAGCATACTTTTTAAAAAATTTTCTCTTGTAGTGTTTAAATATTCTCCAGATAATTCAGATTTATCTGAAAATGCCACAGCATGAACTACAAAGTCGATTTCTCCCCACTTTGATTTTAAATCTTCAAAAAGTTTTACAACTTCCTCTTTTTTTTCGACATCACAGCTAAAAGTAACATTTGAATTTAACTTTTCTGCTAAAGGTATTACTCTTTTTTTTAAAGCTTCACCTAAATAAGTAAAAGCTAATTCAGCTCCAGATTCTGCAAGTTTTTGAGATATTCCCCAAGCTATTGATCGTTCGTTAGCAACACCCATTACCAAACCTTTTTTACCCTTCATTAAACTCATTGCTTTACCTTTTCAAATACTAAAGTAGCATTAGTCCCACCGAAACCAAAACTATTAGACATTATAGAATTTAAATTTACATCTTTTTCAACGTTAGTAACGATTGGATATTTTTTTGCCTCTTCATCCATATCATTTATATTCGCTGATGCTGCTATAAAATTATTTTTCATCATAATTAAACTGTAAACAGCTTCATGAACAGAGGTAGCTCCAAGGGAATGGCCAGCAAGTGATTTAGTTGAACTGATTTTCGGTTTGTAACTATCAAACACGTGTCCAACAGCTTTTAATTCAGTTATATCTCCAACAGGTGTAGATGTGCCATGAGTGTTAATGTAATCAATTTTATTTTTTGCAGTGCTTAATGCCATTTTCATGCACCTAATTGCTCCTTCTCCTGAAGGGGCGACCATGTCATAACCATCTGATGTAGCTCCGTAGCCTGTTAATTCTGCATAAATTTTCGCACCTCTCGATTTAGCGTGTTCATATTCCTCTAAAACTAAAACTCCACCACCACCTGATATAACAAATCCATCTCGTGTTTTATCATAAGGTCTAGAAGCTTTTTCAGGAGTATCATTATACTTCGAAGAGAGAGCAGTCATCGCATCAAACATCGCTGTCATTGCAAAATGTACTTCATCGCTTCCACCTGCAAAAATAATTTTTTGTTTACCTAATTGGATTAGTTCCATCGCATTACCAATACAATGCCCACTTGTTGCACATGCTGAACTAATTGTGTAATTAACACCTTTTATTTTAAATGGTACTGCAAGAGTTGCTGATGCTGTACTAGACATAGTTCTTGGAACAACAAAAGGACCCATTCTTTTGGGGTTCTTTTCTCTAGTCTTGTCCGCTGCTAATATAACATTTTCTATTGAAGGGCCGCCTGATCCCATAATCATACCAGTCGATACATTACTTACCTCCTTTTCTTCAAGTCCAGAGTCTTTAACTGCTTCATTCATTGAAACGTAATTATAGGCAGAGCCAGGTCCCATGAATCTAATAAATTTTCTATCAACATGATCTTCTAGTTTTATTTTTGGTTTTCCGTGTACATGACTTTTTAAATTGTATTCTCTGTATTCCTCAGAAAATGTTATTCCAGATTTTGCGTTGATTAATGAATTATAAACTTCATCTTGATTATTTCCTAAACAAGATACTACCCCTATTCCAGTAACTACAACTCTTTTCATGATTTAAATAACCCCACTTTTAGATTTTCTGCAGTGTAAATTATTTTTCCATCTGCGCTCAAAATACCATTAGCTAACCCCACAGCAGTACCTTCTTTTTTTAAAATTCTTTTCATATTTATTTCGTAAGTTGCCATTTTAATATTTTTTAATACCTCACCTGTAAATTTTACAGAATTTACACCTAAAGCTCTACCCTTTCCTGGTTCGCCAATCCATCCTAAATAAAACCCAACTAACTGCCACATAGCATCTAATCCAAGACAACCTGGCATAACTGGATCTTTTTTAAAATGACAGTCAAAAAACCATAGGTTGTCTTTAATATCAAGCTCCGCTTTAATAAAACCTTTTTTAAATTGACCTGTATCTTTTTTTATTTCCGTAATTCTATCAAACATCAACATTGGAGGTAATGGTAGTTTAGCATTTCCTTCACCAAATAGTTTTCCCTCTCCACACGAAATTAGCTCATCGTAATTGTAATTGTTTTTTTGCATGATTTAGAACTGTTTTACTTGATTTAGCAAACGTTTCATATATATTTGTATTTAGAATGATTATAAAGTAGGTATAAAAGCGAATTAAAACGTGAAAAAAATAGACATTTATAAAAAATTAAGATCTTCAGGGTTAAGACCAACTAAACAAAGAGTTGAAATAGCTAAATTTTTATTCGAAAGAGAGAAAACATTTCATTTTACAGTTGAAAGCTTAAACAAACTTCTAACAAAAAAAATTAATTCTAAATTTGCTTTAGCCACAATTTACAACACAGTTCACTCCTTTAAAGCTGCTGGGCACTTAAGTGAAGTTGAAGTGAGAGGTAACAAAACTTATTTCGATACTAACGTTTCTAACCATCATCACTTTTATGATAGTGAAACTTCTGAACTAATCGATATAGACGCAAGTGATATAGTCATTCAAAAAATTCCGAAAGCACCTAATGGTAAAAAAATTAAAAATGTAGAGGTATTTATAAATTTGAAAAATTGACAGTTTGTCGCTTGTTTTTCACTTTAGAATTATTATAAACTAGAATTATGAGTGTAGATTTTAAAAAAAATAATAATGGCAAATGTCCAGTTATGCACGGCGGCGTTACTAAAGCAGGAGAGTCCAATACTGCTAGACTTTGGCCTAATAGTATTAATTTGGATATTTTACATCAACACGATACAAAAACGAATCCGCTTCCGGGATACGATTATAAAAAAGAAGTTAAAAAATTAAATTTTAAAGCTTTAAAAAAAGATTTATTTAAGTTGATGACAGACAGCCAAGAGTGGTGGCCAGCAGATCTTGGAACTTACAGCGGATTAATGGTGAGACTAACTTGGCATCAGGTCGGCACTTACAGAGAATTTGACGGAAGACCTAATGTTGGATCACATAGATTCTCACCACAAGATTCTTGGCCTGACAACACAAACTTAGATAAAGCTAGGCGTCTTTTATGGCCAATTAAAAAAAAATACGGTAATAGATTAAGTTGGTCAGATTTAATGGTCCTAGCTGGTACTATGGCTTATGAGCATGCTGGATTTAAAACTTTCGGTTTTTCATTCGGAAGAGAGGATATTTGGGAGCCGGAAAAAGATGTTTACTGGGGGAAAGAAACAGTTCCATTAGCAGTTAACAGGTACGGAGATCCACAAGATAGATCTTCATTAGAAGCACCTCTTGCAGCTTCTCATTTTCAATTAGTTTACGTGAATCCCCAAGGTGTTGAGGGTAAACCTGATCCGGTAAGAACTGCTATGGATGTCCGGGAAACTTTCGGAAGAATGGGAATGAATGATGTTGAGACTGCAGCACTTACAGTTGGAGGTCACTCTATTGGAAGAGCGCATGGCAATGGTAATCCTGACAATTTAGGGCCAGAACCTGCTGGAGCTGATATTCATGAACAAGGTTTTGGCTGGAACCAGAAAAATGGAACTGGTGCAAATCAAATTACATCAGGTCTCGAAGGAGCCTGGACAACAAATCCTGATAAGTGGGATCATCAATATTTAGACCTTTTACTTAATTATGAGTGGGAAAGTAAAAAAAGTCCTGCAGGAGCTTGGCAGTGGGAACCAATCAATCTTGAAGAGGAAAAAAAACCAAGAGACTTGGGAGATCCTAATAAAAAAGCCAGATTAATGTTTACTGATGCTGACATGGCAATGGCTATGGACCCAGAGTACAGAAAAATTTCAGAAAGATTTTATAAAGATCCGAAATTCTTCGAGGACTCTTTCGCACGAGCATGGTTTAAGTTAACTCATAGAACAATGGGAAATAAAGAAAATTATATTGGACCTTGGGCTCCTAAAGAGGATTTATATTGGCAAGGAAATGTTCCAAAACCTAAAAAGAAATATAACGTGGAGAAAGTAAAGAAAATGATTTCCTCTTCAAAATTAAATTCTAGTGATTTAATCACCACTGCTTGGGATAGCGCAAGAACTTATAGAAGAACTGATAAAAGAGGTGGTGCTAATGGAGCAAGAATTCGTTTAGAACCAATGAACCAATGGGAAGCAAACGAGCCAAAAAAACTCTCTGAAGTCTTAAAAGTGCTTGAGGAAATTGCTAAGAAAACTGGTGCAACAATTGCCGATACAATAGTATTAGCAGGAAATGTAGGCCTTGAAAAAGCTATTAAAAAAGCCGGTTCTAAAGCAAAAGTTCCATTTAATCCTGGAAGGGGTGATGCTTCACAAGATCAAACTGAAATTAAAAGCTTCAAATGGTTAGAACCTCATCATGATGGTTTTAGAAACTATTTTAAAACCGATTATTCAGTAATGCCCGAGGAACTTCTATTAGAGAGAGCTTCTCTTATGGGTTTAACTGCACAGGAAATGACTTGTTTAGTAGGTGGAATGAGAGTGCTCGGAACAAATCATTCAACTGCAAAAGAAAAAGGTGTAATGACTGATAAAGTTGGAGCTCTAACAAACGATTTTTTTGTAAATTTAGTTGACATGAAATATACTTGGAAACCAACTGGAAAAAACTCATACGATGTTATTGACCGTAAATCTAACAAAATTAAATTTACGGCCTCTAGAGCTGATTTAGTCTTAGGATCAAATTCTATTCTTAGATCATATGCAGAAGTTTATGCACAAGACGACAATAAAGAAAAATTTATTAAAGATTTTATCAAAGTTTGGACAAAAATTATGAACGCAGATAGAATTAATTTAAAAAAGTTGAATTAATATGGAAATTGTTAAAACGCCAAATTTAGAAACATTACATCAAAATATAAAAGATGATTTTTATATTGTTCCAAATTTAAAATTCAATATTGATAAATTGAGAGCTGATTTAAATACTGTACTTAAAAAGAAGAGATTTAGTACATTAGGTATTAAAAACTTTGGAGCGATCTCTTTAAACCAGATACCAGGCGACAAAAGTTCTACAGAGGGCCACAATGTTAGAGGTACATACTGGACCATACCCGATGAAAAAGGTAAAGAAATTGAGAGAGATAAACCTATCGATGAGTCAAAATATACTGAAATAGTTTCTGAATTTAAAGGGACATATTTTGAGGAAGTTTATAATACTTTGAGAAAACACTTTAAACTTGGAAGAGTAAGAATATTATTAAAAGAACCTAGATCTACTCTTAGCTGGCATAGAGATCCAGAACCAAGACTTCATATTCCCATAATCACAAATAAAGGTTGTAGAATGGTAATTGAAGATGTTTGTAAGCATATGCCAGCAGATGGATCAGTAACTATTACAAATAATACTAAATACCACAATTTTTTTAATGGAGGGGAACAAGACAGAATACATCTAGTTGCATGTGTTTTAGAAAATCCTTTTAAAGAAAATGGCAGAATTCAATAAAGGAATATACGTAACAGCAAAAGATATTTACGAAAATAATAAAGGTTCTTTATTAAGAACTTTAATTTATACCATAGGACACTTCGCGATTGCTATAACTGTCTTGATGCTAATTGCTGAAGTTCCATTTTTGATTGCATTAACCGACGCGATAGTTGAACCGATTGCCAACGCGGTTTGGTATTTTGTGCTAGATAAAGTTTGGACAGCTAAGTACAAAAAATAGTTTACAACAGACCCCACAAAATATCTTTTTTGACCCAACCTTTATATTTCGCAACACTTATCTTACACCAATCATCTTTGCATTTATGAACCTTGCATAATCTACCCTTTTTAATAATAGCAAAAGGTTTGGAATAAATAGAAGGTTTATTAAAAATTAATTTATCATCTTCAATTGTGATTGCCGCTTTTTTTTTTGATAATTGTGAAATATGAATCCAACCAGTATTATTTTCATGATCTCTTATTTTTCTAAAATTTTCAAATTTGTCTTGAATTAAAACAGGCAAAAATTTTTTTTTATAAAATAATTTGATAGGATATTCTAAAGATGGACCTTGTCTAAGATTTACTTTGTCATTTCTCAATGTTAAAAAATATTCATTTGCGAAAAGACTTTGGGATGAAAAACAAAAAAATAAAGCAATATAAATAATTTTTAACATTTGTTTTTACATTCAGGATTTAGAGATAATTTTACTTTTCTTAAATTTATTTGAATTGAATTAAAAATCATCATCTGGTTATCTAAACCATTCTTTAATCCTAAAATTGATTTTAAAACTTCATTAGCTTGTAGTGATCCCAAAATTCCAGCTACTGGTGAGAAAATCCCATCTGTTTCACAATTTTTTTCTAAAACAGGCTTATCTGGCATAAAGCATCTATAACAAGATGTTTTTTTTTTAAAATTAAATTTGTATAAATGACCGTCAAATTTACTGATTGCTGCAGAGATGAGTATTTTTTTCATTTTTTTACACTCATCATTAATCAAGTACCTTGTCTCAAAGTTATCAGTTCCATCACAAATTATGTCAAAATTTCTTATTGTTGATTTAATATTCTTTAGAGTTACTTTTTTTTTAAAAGTTTTAATTTTAATTTCTTTATTTATTCTATAAATACTAGATTTAGCCTGATCGACTTTGTATTTACCTATATCATTAGTAGTAAATAACGTCTGTCTATTTAAATTACTTATTTCAACTTTATCTGGATCTGCAATTCCTATCGTTCCAACCCCAGATGCTGCTAAGTACGTCAAAAGTGGACAACCCAAACCACCAATACCGATTATTAATACTTTAGCGTTAATTATTTTTTTTTGTCCAGCTACTCCAACATTTTTAAGAATAATTTGTTTCTCAAACCTTTTAAAATCTTTCATTCCTAATTGCATATATTATTTCAACCCAGTAGATCCAAAGCCACCAACACCTCTGTCCGTGTCATCCAGGTTATCTACTTCCTTTAACTTGGCTTTAACTATAGGGCATAATACCATTTGAGCAATACGTGTGCCTCTCTCAACAACAAAAGTTTTATTACTCAAGTTTATTAATATCACTTTTAATTCACCTCTATAATCAGCATCTATTGTCCCGGGTGAATTAAGAACTGATATTTGACTTTTAGCAGCTAATCCTGATCTTGATCTAATTTGTATTTCAAAATTTTTAGGTATGGACACTGATATACCAGTTGGAATTATTGATGTTTTTCCTGGTTCTATTTTTAACTGTTTTTCAATATTAGCTGAAAGATCCATTCCCGATGAACTATTCGTCTCGTATTTCGGTAGCTCAATATTTTTTGATAATCTTTTAATTAAAACTTCTGTCATTAGTTAAGATTTTATCTAAGACGATTTCTGCGATTGTGTTAGCTATAAAACTTTTTTTATTTTTTCTAATTACTTTTATTTTTCCTGAACCATCGATTATTGACACTCTATTATAATCTGAGTTGAGACCACTATCTTTTTTGGAAATATCATTTGCAATTATAAGATCGCAATTTTTTTCCTTTAATTTAGAAAATGCATTGCTGCTTAAATTTTCAGTTTCAGCTGCAAAACCGATAACTAAATTTGGTCTATGTTTATTATTTTTACTAAGAAATTCAAGAATATCTTTATTTTTTTCTAATTCAATAGATTTGAATTTAACATTATTTTTTTTAATTTTAGCTTTATTTTTTTTTACAGGCTTAAAGTCTGAAACAGCAGCTGCGCATATAGCAATATCGACAGGCAAACATTTCTTTACTTCTTCAAACATTTCATTTGCTGTAATTATTTTTTTTGTTTTAATATCTTTTTTGGAAATAAGATTTGAAGGTCCAGTAATTAAAGTTGTTTTTATGCCCAATCTACTTAATGCTTCTGCTATCTCGTATCCTTGCTTACCACTAGAATCGTTTGAAATATACCTAACTGGATCCAAATATTCTTTTGTTGGACCAGCCGTTACTAAGGCTTTTAGATTTTTTTTCTTAACGATATTTTTTTTATTAAAGTATTTGTTTATAAAAGAAAAAATTTGTCTTGGACTTGACATTTTTCCTTCACCATATTCTCCACAGGCCATCTCACCTTTATCTGGACCTATAAAAAGATAGCCATAATCCTTTAAAACTTTTACATTTTGTTGTGTTGCTTTGTGTATCCACATTCTTACATTCATAGCAGGAACTAATAAAATATCTTTGTTTGATGCTAAAATTACTGTTGTCGCCAAATCTTCCGCTTTTCCTTGACTTATCTTTGTCATAAAGTTTGCAGTTGTAGGCAACACAATTATTAAGTCAGCCCATCTAGATAATGTAATATGATCTATTTCAACCTCAGAATCCTTGTCAAAAATATTCTCAAAAGTCTTACTTTTCGCGAGAGTAGAAACAGATAGAGGAGTGATGAATTCTCTACCACTTTTTGTAAGTATAGTTTTAACTTCATTATTATTTTTTTTAAGCAATCTTATCAAATCTAAGGATTTGTAGGCTGCAATACCGCCACCAATGATTATAAGGATTTTTTTATTTTTTACAGTCATAGGTAATTAAAATACTAATAGAAAGATAATTACAACACCAAAAAAACTAATAACTATATTATTTCTAAAGTTTTTAATCTTCATTTGTTCTAGTTCTAAATTTTTATTTGCTCCAATTGCCAAATTTAAATTTCCATCAGCCATTAACTTAAGAGCATAATCAGCTCTATCCATTAATTTTGGAAGATCCGGTATTCTTTTTAAAATTTCAGATGAAGTATTGATTGCTGTATCGATAGTAGATTTTGGACTTTTTATATTTTTCAGCCAATTTTCTAGAACTGGCCTAGACACTTCCCAAATATTTGTTTCGGGATATAATCTCCTTGCAACCCCTTCAACTACCACCATTGTTTTTTGTAATAGAAGAAGGGGGGGTTGCGTAGGCATATTAAACTTCTCTGTGATCTCAAATAACTGAGCCAATAGGTTCCCACCCGAAATGTCTTTAATAGATTGTCCAAAAATCGGCTCTCCAACGGATCTTAAAGCCTGAGCAAACTCTTCTTTCGAGGCATCCTTAGGCACAAGGCCAGCCTGAAAATGGACTTCAGCAACTTTAACATAATCTCTCTTTATAAAACCATATAAAATTTCAGCCAAAAATTTTCTATTATTTTTATCTAATCGTCCCATAATACCAAAGTCCACTGGGATTATATTTCCTTTCGGATCAACAAATAAATTTCCTTGATGCATATCACCATGAAAAAAACCATCTCTTACAGCCTGTGTTAAAAATAATTGAATTAAATTTTCTGCTAGTTTTTTAAGATCTACTCCTAAATTATTAATTTTTTGTATTTCACGTATAGAAACACCTTCAACTTTATCTAAGGTTAATATTTTTTTAGTTGTATAATTCCAATAAATTTTTGGTACAATAAACCCTTGATCATTTTTAGTATTTTCATAAAGTTCATTAGCCGCAGCAGCTTCAAATCTTAAATCCATTTCTATATTAGTTATTTCTCTCAACAAATGGACAACTTCAACCAATTTTAATCTCTTTGCTTTAGAAATAGTATTTTCGACTATATAAGCAAATAACATTAAAGCATCTAATTCTTCATTAAATAATTTTTCTATATCAGGTCTTAATATCTTAATTGCAACTTGTTTTTCTTGATCTTCATACATAATTTTAGCTAAATGAACTTGAGCTATAGATGCTGCTGCGATCGGTTCACTTAACTCCTGAATATCCTTAAAATAGTTTTCTCCGATTTCTTTTTTTATTATTTTTTTTGCATCGTGCAGATCAAAAGCAGGAACCTTGTCTTGTAACTTTTCAAGAGATTTTGCAAGTTGCTCGCCTATGATATCAGGCCTTGTAGCCAGAAATTGACCTAATTTTATAAAAGTCGTACCCATTCCCTGAAGGGCAGCGCAAAGCTTCTCACCTGAGGATCTATTTTTATCGTGTAGATTTGAACTTGCACCAATCGAAATAAAATTAAAAAATAAATTAATAATTGTTGGTAATTGATGTATTTCATTGATTGTAGCTACCGCTCCAGAGGTAGAAAATTTTCTAGCTATTTGGAATAATTTAAAAACTCTTTTTAACATTTAAACTTTCCAACCTGAGTGAATTGCTGATATTCCGTTAGAAAGATTTCTATATTCTACATTTGAAAAACCGTTACCTAAAATTAATTCAGCTAATTGTTCTTGATTATAAAACTTCTTAATACTTTCTATCAGATATTTATAAGGCTTATCTGAGCCAACTATCAATTTTCCAATAAGCGGAATAGTTTTTGAATATTGACTGTAAAGATAATTTAGCAGTTCATTATCAATTTTCGAAAATTCTAGGCACATAAAACGACCCCCTGGCTTTAATACCCTCAAAGCCTCTTTTAAAACAGTATTAATATCTGAAACATTCCTTATTCCGTAGCTTATAGAGTAATAGTCGAAAGTATTATCTTCAATTGGAATTTTCTCAGCTGGAGCGTTTATCCATTTTATATTTTCATATTTTTTCAACTTTTTCTTACCTTGATTTAACATTTGAATATTAGGTTCCACACATGTGATTGGTCCAGTATTTTTAGTTTCTTCTGAAAAAAGTTTTGCAATATCCCCGGTTCCAGAAGCAACATCAATCAATTTTGATCCGGGCTGAGGATTCATCCAATTAATTAATTTTTCTTTCCAAGCTCTGTGTATCCCAAGAGACATAATATCATTCATTAAATCATATTTTTTATGAACATCTGAAAATACAGAATTGACTAACTTATTTTTATCTTGAATAGTACTTTTCATATAAGAATTATATGCCAGAATTACCAGAAGTTGAAGTTGTTAAAAGGTCCTTAGAGAGGAATATAATAAATTTAATTATCAAAAAAGTAAAAATCAATGATGGTAACCTTCGATACAAGGTAGACAAAATAAGATTATCAAAATTAAAAGGAAAAAAAATCACAAAAATCAAAAGAAGATCAAAATTTTTGATTTTTGAAATAGGAAAGACCTATAAAATGTTAGTACATCTTGGAATGACAGGTAAATTTTTTTTCACCGATAATAAAGATAATAAATTTAAAACAAGCTTTTATTATTTTTTAAATTATAAAAAAGATCGAAAACACGATCGGGTAATATTTATATTAAATAAAAAACGAAAATTAATTTATAACGATGTAAGAAAATTTGGTTTTATTAAGATATATAGTTCGAGTTTATTAACAAAATCGAAGCATCTTACACATTTAGGACCTGAACCTTTGGAAAAAAATTGGAATTATTTATATTTAAAAAATTATATCTGTGGAAAAAAAAGATCAATAAAGAATATTCTGATGGATCAAAGATGCGTTTCTGGTTTAGGAAACATATACGTAAACGAAATTTTGTTTTTTTCAGGGATAAAACCAGCCCGTGAGGCCACTAAACTTAAAAATTTTGAAATAGAAAAAATTATTAAATTTTCGAAGAGAATTTTAAAAAATTCAATAAAACTTGGCGGATCTACAATTAAAGACTTTTCTAGTGAAAATGGAAAAAAAGGATTATTTCAACAAAAATTCAAAGTTTACGGAAGAGAAAATCAAGAATGTTCTAATGTGGATTGTAAGTTAAGAATAATTAGAACAGTTATATCTAATCGAGCAACATATCTATGTAAAAAATGCCAAATATAATAAAGTTGACCGCTATAATACCTCAATATATATAGTTTTAAAAATGCCAAATACAAAATCAGCAATTAGAAGAGTGAGACGGGTAAAAAAACAGACCCAGATTAATAGAATTAGAAAAAGTAAGTATAAAAACGCCATAAAGCAAATGGAACTGTTGCTTAGATCAAAAGATAAAGAGAAATTAAAAAAATATTTTTCAAAATTTCAATCAATTCTAATGCAGGTTGCTAAAACAAAAATTATAAGCAAAAAAACTGCAGCAAGAAAAATTTCAAGAATTTCAAAAATAATTAGCTAAATTTACATTTCATAGTTGTTACTTTTTTAACTACATTTTGATTTTAAAAACTAAATATAGTTTCTTACTCAAGTTGCAAATTATTTATTTTTTTCCATCGCTACGATTATTCTACAACCGATCTTAAATTTTTTTTTTAATTACAACCTCCGAATAGTTGCAAAGAAGTTAAAAAGAAGATTAAAAAGAATCTCTTAGTAAATAATTACATGGATAAAATAATTAAAAAACAAAACGTTTATGTTTCAGAAGAGGAAAAAACATTAAACTGGGTTGAAATCCAAAATTCATTTAAAAAAACTTTTGGAAATGAAATATACAATAGCTGGCTGCAAAAAATTTCTTTAATTAAAGAATATAACGATTTTTTAGTGCTAGGTGTTCCCACAAGATTTTTCAGAGATTGGATTGTTTCTAGATATTTAGATAAGATTTTAGAACAGGTAAAAAGCTTCAAGTTAAGCCTAAACAGGATAGAATTTAAAATAATAGAGGAGACAAAGCAAAATCAAGAGATAATCAAAATCAATGAGCTCAATAAAGTAACCGAAATCAAGGACTCAATACTTAATTACAATAGACTAAACCCTAGTTTAAATTTTAACAACTTTATTAAAGGCAGCAGTAATGAAATTGCATTGTCTTATTCAAAAAAAGTTTGTGAGCAATTATCCCGTTATAATCCATTATATCTTTGTGGTGGAGTTGGTTTAGGAAAAACTCACCTCTTAAATGCTATAGGGTTAGAATTACAAAATGAGAATAATGTTATGTTTATATCTGCTGAAAGATTTATGTATCACTTTATCAAATCAATTAAAAAAAACGACATGGTCAATTTTAAAGATTTTTTTAGAAAATCTTCTGTATTTATTATTGATGATATTCAATTTATTAGTGGAAAAGAGAGCCTACAAGAAGAGTTTTTTCACACATTTAACAGCCTTATGGACAAAGGCTCACAAATAATCATATCATCTGATAGAGCTCCCATGAAGCTTGAGAGAATTCAAGAGAGAATTAAATCAAGACTAGCCGGAGGACTGGTGGTTGATATTGAAACTCCTGACCTAGATTTAAAGATAAAAATTATCAAAAAAAAGATTGAGGAAATTGAAAATCAATTTAAAGAAAATATAAATTTAAACGATGAAGTAATTAGCTATATAGCTAGTGAAAGCAAAACTAACATTAGAGAATTGATAGGTGTTTTGAACCGAGTTATAGCTTTTAGTAGAGTTCATAATAAAATTCTGAATATAAGTGATTGCAAGAATATTTTAAAAGATGCTTTTAATCAAATAAGAATTATCACCGTAGATAAAATTCAAACTATAGTTTCTAATTACTACAATATTCCTTTAAGTGAAATGCTTTCTCAAAGAAGATCGCGCCCGTTAGCAAGACCTAGGCAAGTAGCTATGTATTTAGCAAAAAAATTAACAACAAGATCATTACCAGAAATTGGAAGAAGATTTGCGAACCGTGACCATACAACAGTGATACATGCTGTAAAAACTATCACTCGACTTTCAGATCAAGACGACGAAATGAAAAAAAATATAAATCAGATAAAAAGTCTTTTGTTAGAACAATAAGACATGCAATTTGTAATTAAAAGAGACACTTTATTAAAATCACTAAATTTTGTTCAAGGCATAGTTGAAAAGAAAAATACTTTACCAATTCTATCAAATGTTTTAATTCAACTCAAAAATAAGAAACTTTCAATTATAGCGACAGACTTAGACATAATTTTTTATGACGAGATAACAGATGTTAAAGTCTTAAATGAAGGTAGCACCACAACCTCTGCAGCAATACTTTATGACATATTAAGAAAAATCTCATCAAACTCAGAACTTAATTTCGATTTGAAGTCTGAAAATAAATTAAGTCTTAAAAGTCAAAACTCAGATTTTAATTTATTATGTTTGCCAACTGATAATTTTCCCACTTTTACGGACGAATTTGAAGATCAAGAGATATTAATAGATAATAAGAAATTTCTAAAATTATTAAATAAAACAAGAATTTCAATTTCAAATGACGATACAAGACATTATCTAAATGGAATCTTTATACATTTAACAGAGGCCCATGGAAGAAATTTTTTGACAGGGGTGGCGACTGACAGTCATAGATTATCCTCATGTAGTTTAGAAGTAGAAAATATAGATAACTTTTCACCCTTAATTCTTCCAAGAAAAACAGTGTTTCAGTTGTGCTCGTTGTTAACTGAGAATAGTGATAAATTAGTAATCCAAACCAGTGAGAATAAAATTAGATTTTCACTAGGAAAAATGAAATTAATTTCTAAAGTTATAGATGGTAAATTTCCAGATTACAAAAAAGTTGTTCCAGTTAACAACGATAAAGTTTTAACAGTTTCATCGAAAGATTTTATCAGCTCAATAGAGAGAGTAGCAAGTGTATCTTTAGATGGAAAAGAGGGTGTAAAACTATCTATAAACAAAGATAATGTTCAACTTTCTGTGAATAGTGCAAATTCAGGAGAAGGAAATGAAATTATCAAAGCAGATTTTAATTCAGGAAAATTAAACATTAGTTTTAATTCAAAATATTTAATTGATATTGCTTCTGAAGTTGAAGATAAAAAACTTAAAATAAATTTAAAAGATTCTGTTTCCCCTGTGTTAATAGAGGATTTTTCTGATAAGAATAGCTATTATGTTATAATGCCAATGAAAATCTAATTTTAGTTAAAAATAGATTTTTTTTTTATTTTGAGCTCAAAACTGTTGCTATTAAATAATTCTGGGCCCTCAAGCTATAGATACGTTTTATCTTGTATTAAAAAAATGGTATATTTGTTTGTCCTTATAAAAGAACATAATGTCAAATAATTCTGAATTAAAAAAAAATAAATCTTATAGTGCGGACTCGATTAAGGTCTTAAAAGGTCTTGATGCAGTCAGAAAAAGACCAGGGATGTACATTGGGGACACTGATGATGGCTCAGGTCTTCATCATATGGTTTTTGAGGTGATCGATAACTCAATCGATGAGGCTTTAGCAGGATATTGTAAAAAAATTATAGTTACAATTAATCCAGAAAATACAGTTACCATTGAAGACGACGGAAGAGGAATTCCAGTTGATATTCATAAAGGAGAAAAAGTTTCTGCTGCTGAAGTAATCATGACCCAACTACATGCTGGTGGAAAATTTGATCACGACTCCTATAAAGTCTCCGGAGGACTGCATGGTGTTGGTGTATCCGTTGTAAATGCTCTATCTGAAAAATTAGAACTAAATATTTTTAGAGACGGTAAAGAGTATAATATTAAATTTAAAGATGGAAATTCAATTAAACCCCTTAAACACATAGGTAAAACAAAGAAGAAAGGAACAAAAATAACGTTTCTACCATCAAAAGAAATTTTTTCCTCTATAAAATTTAGTCCATCTATTCTTGAAAAAAGAATAAGAGAGTTGGCATTTTTAAACAAGGGAATATCGATATCTCTTATAGATAATTTTTCTAAAAAATCTAAAGAATTCGTGCACAAATATGATGGTGGGATAATCGAATTTGTAAGACATATCAATAATAAAAAACCAATTTTAATCAACAAAAATGAAAAAGAAGTTTTTAAAAAACCAATATATATTACTTCGACAAAAAATAATGTAATTGTCGAGTGTTCTTTTGAATGGAATGCAGGATATTCAGAGGAAGTTTTACCGTTCACAAATAATATTCCTCAAAAGGACGGAGGTACCCATCTTTTAGGTTTTAGAAGCGCTTTAACGAGAGTCATTAATAAATATGCTGGAGATAGGAATAATAAAAAAAATAGAATTATTCTATCAGGTGAAGATATTAAAGAAGGCTTGACGGCTGTACTATCAATTAAAATGCCAGATCCAAAATTTTCATCACAAACAAAAGATAAACTTGTTTCTTCCGAGATAAGAAATATTGTTGAACAAATTATAGGAGATAAAGTTTCGACCTGGCTTGACCAAAATCCATCAATTGCAAAAACAGTTTTGGACAAAATTACTCAAGCAGCCATGGCTAGAGATGTAGCTAGAAAAGCAAGAGATAGTGTAAGACGAAAAGGAACTTTTGAACTATCCGGTTTACCAGGAAAATTAGCAGATTGCCAAATTCAAAAAAGAGAAGGCACCGAACTATTTATTGTTGAGGGTGACTCAGCAGGTGGTTCAGCTAAACAAGGTAGAGTAAGGGAATTTCAAGCTGTCTTACCACTTAGGGGAAAAATTTTGAATACATATGTGAATGGAAAAAAAAACGGGGAAGATCAATCCACTAAAGCACTTTCGAAAATGATGTCATCAAGCGAGATTGTTACTTTGATAAACGCATTAGGAACTGGCTCGAAAGATTTTAATATTGAAAATTTAAGATATGATAAAATAGTGATAATGACTGATGCAGATGTGGATGGATCACACATAAGAACTTTACTATTAACGTTTTTTAATAATTATCCTTTTAATCAACTAATCGAAAATGGACACATATATTTAGCCCAACCGCCTTTGTTCAAAGTAACAAAAGCTAACAAAAGTATTTACATTAAAGATGAAAAAGCGCTAGAAGATTATATTTTAGAAATTTCTAAAATAGATAAAAAAATAAAAAAAGGTTCCTCGGAATATAAGAAATTCATGCAAACTCAAAGAGAAAAATTATCTATTCAAAGGTTTAAAGGATTAGGAGAAATGAATCCCGAAGAACTATGGGAAACTACTTTAAATCCTGACAATCGAACTATGTTAAAAGTTCAATACACCAAAGGCACCAAAGATAAATCAAAAGAGGATCAAAAAATGATCGAAGTTTTGATGGGAGATGACGTAGCTCCGAGGAAAGATTTTATTACAAACAACGCGTTAGAAGTTACTAATCTAGATATTTAAATATAATGAATTTTTCTACTCTTTTCCGCACAAAAGAGAACTTAAACTTAGATAAAAATACTCTCACAATTTTAAGATATATAGCTATTTTTGGCCAGTTTTTAGCAATAGGTATTGTTTATTATTTTTTAAATTTGCCATTTCCGATTATTGAGAGTTATATAATTATTTCACTTGGTTTAGTCACAAATTTGTATCTTCAATTTGGTGTTAAAATTAATCAACTTAAAGATTTCTACGCAGCCCCTTTTCTGCTATACGATTTGATACAGTTAAGTGCACTTCTTTATCTAACAGGGGGAATATTTAATCCTTTCTCTTTTTTATTGGTAATTCCAGCTATAGTTTCATCAACATTTTTAAGTATGGGAACCACAATTATTTTAGGTTTTATTACATCAATACTTTTATTAACTATCTCATTTTTTCATTTACCTCTTCCAGGAGAGGATATGAATTTGTTACATTTTCCAAATTTTTATAAGAATGGAATTATAATCTCTATTTTAATTGGTTTAATATTTTTAAGTTATTTCGGTATTCGATTTTCGGGAGAAAAAAAAAAGACAGAGGAAGCTTTTAAAAAACTTCAAGAAGTGATTTATAAAGAATATGAATTAGAGTCCCTAGGAGGTCAAGCAGCAGCAGCAGCACATTCACTTGGAACACCCTTAGCTACAATCAGTGTTGTTGCGAAAGAATTAAAAAAAGAAATCGGAAATGATAGTGATTTTTCAAAAGATATTGATCTACTGATAAGTCAATCAAAAAGATGTAGTGAAATTTTGAAAAGAATTTCGAAAAAACAGATAGAAGAAGATAAATTTTTTAGCTCAACTAAATTGGAACATTTACTCGAAGAAATCATCAGTTCTTTTAAAGAAACTTCCTCTAAAAAAATTAATTTAGTATCTAATAATGATAAAAATAAAATTGATATCCAGAGGTCAGCAGAAATGATCTATGGCTTAAGAAATTTTATAGGTAATGCGATTAAATTTTCGAAAAGCAAAGTTAATATTTTTCTTTCGAGTGATGAGAAAGAAATCAAAATTACAGTTAACGATGACGGTCCAGGATTTCCAAAGGATATAGTCAAGAAATTAGGAGAACCTTATATAAAATCTAGATCATTGGAATTAAATACGAACTCAGGTCTTGGTCTTGGAACTTTCTTGGGTAAAACTTTATTAGAGAGGCAAAATGCTAAACTAATATTTAAAGATGATAAGAATTTAGGTGGAGCTTCTGTTGTAATTAGGTGGTCTCCTAAAAATATTTTAGTATAAAATAAAAATTATTTTGGTTCTTGTTGTGTTAAACAATGAATTGCCCCAAAACCCCAAATTAATTCAGAACAATCTATTGGAACAATTTTCCTATTTTTAAATTCCTTTTTAAAAATTTTTATTACTATTTTATCATTCGGGTCATTAAAAGTAGGTAACAAAACGCAATTATTCAGGATATAAAAGTTAAGGTATGATGCCGGTACTCTCACTTTATTTATGTAAATAGGTCTAGGCATTGGAATTTTTCTAATTTTTATTTGTGATAATTTAATTTTGATCTTTTTTAAAATTTTAAAGTTTTCATCGAGATTTTTGTAATTTTTGTCTTTTTTATTATTTTCGTAAGCAAGAAAAACCTTATTAGTATTAACAAATCTAGCAATATCATCAACGTGACCATGAGTGTCATCTCCTTCGATACCTTTATTAAGCCAAATAACCTTTTTTGTCCCAAAAAATTTTCTAAAAATGTAATTATAATCTTTTATTTTTAAGAAAGAATTTCTTTGTTGAATTTTACTTAATAAGCATTCTTTTGTTGTAAGTAGTAAACCTTTACCATTAACATCAATCGATCCCCCCTCAAGAACTATTGATTTTTTTTTAAATTTAGGACTTATTGTATTTACTTTGTAATGTTTTTTTATTCTTAAAGTGACTTTGTTATCTGCTCTATAATTTTTGTATTTAGCCCAACCATTAAATTTCCAATTTAATATTACATTTCGATTGTTTTTATCTTTAATAAATATCGGTCCTGTATCTCTCATCCATACTCTATTTGTTTTACAAATTATGAATTTTATATTATTTAATTTTGCATTATTTTTTTTTAGTAATTTTTTAATTGTTTTCTTAGATTTAAAATTTTTTATTAAAAGATTTAACTCTTGATACTCTGAGATTTTAGAAATTATTTGAGCAAATACTCTAGGAATATATTTAAATTTGCCTGGCCAATCACTTTTATTATAAGGCCACCCTATTAATGTAGATTGTTGTTTTTCCCACTCAGCTGGCATCCTGAAAAAGGAATTAATTTTTCTAGGCATCTATTGGATTTTTGAGTAGTCCTTTATAATAGTCTATTCTTCTATCTCTAAAAAAAGGCCAATGTTGCCTTGAGTTTTCTACTTTTCTAAAATCAATTTCACAAATTAAAATGTTTTCTTTTAAATTGGCTTTTTTAACAACTTTACCACTTGGATCAAATATTACACTATTGCCCCAGAACTCTATCTTTTTATTACCTTGTTTTTCAATTCCAACTCTATTTATTGCGGCAACATAAATACCATTAGCTATGGCATGAGATCTCTGAATAGAAAGCCATGATTGGAGTTGTGCTTTACCAAATTTTTTTTTTTCTTTTGGGTGCCATCCAATAGCAGTTGGATAAAAAATAATTTCTGCTCCTTTAAGTGCAGTTAATCTTGCTGCCTCAGGAAACCATTGATCCCAGCAAATTAAAGTTCCTAAATTTCCTTCTGAAGTTTTAAAAGATTTAAAACCTAAATCTCCAGGAGTAAAATAAAACTTCTCGTAAAATTGTGGATCATCAGGAATATGCATCTTTCTATATTTTCCCAAAATTTTACCTTTCTCGTTAATTACAATAATACTATTGTGATAAAGCCCAGAAGTTTTCTTTTCAAATAACGAAATTATTAAAATTATTTTGAGTTTTTTAGCAAGAGTAGAAAATAAATTACTACTAGGCCCTGGTATTTTCTCAGCGAAATTAAAGTTTTTATGATTTTCAGTTTGACAAAAATATTTTGTTAAAAATAACTCAGGTAAGCAAATAATTTTTGCACCTCTTTTTGCCGACATATTAATTTTATTGATAGCATTACGAATATTTTTTTTCGGATCAAATGACATTTTCATCTGAACTAATGCTATCTTTGTTTTACCCATTGTATTTAATTAAATAAATTTTGAAAATTTCTTTTTTGCCTTGCTTGCCAATGTTTACGATGATAGGCATCGCTTGCTATTAGGGGCAATACACTTGTAGCCTCAGCGAATACCATTTGCTCCTTCGTAACATCCACTTTTCCCCATGAGCTTGCTTCTTTTAGAGTAGAACTACTACAAGCTCCATCTCTCGTATCAGCCACAGTTATTTGAATAGCATATTTATGCATATCTACTTTTTTACCTAATAATTCCGCACAAACTACGGTATCCTGAATAAAATTTTTGGGCACCCCACCTCCAACCATTAACAATCCCGATTGTTTTGATTTGAGTTTAATTTCAGTTAATTCTCTGAACTCTCTAATAGAGTCTATAGTTATATGATTTTTAGGATTCTGTTCTTGGTGCATAACTAGACCAAATCCTGCTGAACTATCTGTAAAAGCTGGGCAAAAAATTGGAACATTGTTGTCATAAGCTGATTCTATTAATGACTCTTTTTTTTTTGAATTTTTCTTTAAATATTTTCCAAGTTCTTTTATAAACTCTCTTGATGTAAATGGCTTTGGTTCAAGTGAATTCGCAATTTCACAAATAGTCTTATCACATGCTTGTAGCTCCTCTTCATCTATGTAGGTGTCATATATTCTATCAATATAGTTATTTCTTAATTCAGTATCATCTTGAAATTGAGATCCTTGATAATGTTTAAATCCTAGAGCCTCAAAAAAATCCATATCTATAATAGAGGCGCCTGTTGCAACTATAGCATCGATCATATTATGTTTTACTAAATCAGTGTACAGGTCCATACATCCTCCTGCCGATGTAGATCCTGCTAATGTTAAAAAAATTGAACAATCCTTGTCCGCAAGCATCTCATTATAAATACCTGCTGCTCTGGCTGTATCCCTAGAAGTAAAAGACATTTTGCTCATACCTTCAATAATTTTACGAGCATCGAAAGATTTTATGTCAATATGTTCAACCGGAGAATTAAGTAGAGATTTTTTATTGTGTCCGATATTCGGAACATTTTTTTTACTCATTAAGCTACTAAAGAACCAACCTTATCATTCATACTATCGTACATAGATATGATTGGTTTGTCACTTAATTCATGAATTTCATTTGAGTAAAAACCATTGAAGTTTGTTCTAAAGGTAAGACTGTAAGCACCTAACTGACCTAGTTCTATATAATCTCCTTCTTTAATATTATTTGGTAACAAAAAAGGACCTTTCATATAATCTAACCCATCACAAGTAGGTCCAAAAAAACTGAAGGCAGTAAGCTTTTTTGACTGAACTCTTCCATCTGTAATCATTTTTGACGGTAAAATAAAATTTGGTGCACCTGCATCAAATAAAGATCCATAAGTTCCATCATTGATATAAAGATTATTTTTTTTTCTTAAAATAACTTTAACAATTGTAGACCCGCTCTCCGCTACAAGAGACCTTCCTGGCTCACAGATTATTTCAGGCAATTTTTTAAGTTTTAAATTGATAAGTTCTCTTTTAATTTCATCCATGTAATTAATTAATGGTTCAGGATTTAGATCTGGATAAACAGAAGGGAAACCACCACCGACATTGATTGTGTTTGGGATTATCTTTGTCTTTTTAATGATATTTCCTATTTCACGTATACCCTTTGAGTAAGAAATTTTATGCATACATTGAGAACCAACGTGAAAACTTATTCCAAGTTTTCTTGAATGCTCATTACATAATCTCACTAAGCCCAAAGCTTCAGATGGAAGAGCACCAAATTTTCTTGATAAATCAATTTCTGCATGTTCATTCGAAATGGCAATTCTTACGAATAATTCTAAATCTTTAGCCTGTTTAGTTGCATCTAAAATCTTTCTTAACTCATCTTTACTATCCAGAGAGAAACTTTTGACACCGTAGTCAAAGTAAGCTGAAGAAATACTATTTTTACTTTTAATAGTATGCATGAAGTGTAACTTAGAATCTGATTTAATTTTTTTAATAATCTTAATTTCATTTAAAGAAGCGACATCAAACTCATTAATGCCATTATTAATTATTTGTTTAATAATTTTTTCGTTTGGATTTGTTTTTACGGCATAGAGTATTTTTCCAGGAAAATTCTCTTTAAAAAATTTTACAGATTTTTTAATCTCGTTTAGCCGTATGCAGTATACGGGGTAATCTGGTTGTAATGAGTTAACTAATTCGTTAACTGTTTTAAATTTTCCCATTTCATGTGTCCCTCACGTTAAATTACACAAAGATTTTTTAAAAAATTTAATAAAAAAAACCTTATTATTTGGCATATAGGGCTATTTTTACTTTATGTAAAGAAAAAAAGGACATATTTGTCGTGTTGAAATTCTTTCAATAGTGCTTATATGAACTTCTATGAGAGCTCAAAAAAACGTACCTGAACAGCTAAAATTAGCAGACTTTGCTGATAAATCGTTGCTATTAGTTGATGATGACGATCCTTTAAGAGGGCGTTTAGCACGAGCTATGGAGAAGAAAGGTTTTCAGGTTAAAGAAGCCAAATCTGTTGCAGAAGGCCTAAATATTGCCAAGACAGCGCCTACAGCCTTTGCAGTCGTTGATTTAAGGTTAGAGGACGGTAATGGATTAGATGTGGTTAAGGAATTAGCTAAAACTAATAAAGAGAGCAGAATAGTAATGTTAACCGGATACGGGAATCTACCTACAGCTGTAGCGGCGGTCAAAGTTGGAGCGATAGATTATATTGCTAAACCTGTAGATGCTGACGATGTTGAAGCTGCTTTATTGGCATCTCCTGAGTCTAAAGCTAAACCACCTGAAAATCCAATGTCAGCTGATAGAGTAAAATGGGAACATATTCATCGAGTATTTGAACTTTGCAATAGAAATGTATCAGAAACAGCAAGAAGATTAAAAATGCACAGGAGAACTCTACAGAGAATTCTTTCTAAAAGATCCCCACGGTAATATTAAATTAATTTTCTAAATTTTTTTATTTGGTTTATTGCTAATGTAGCAATTAAAATTTTAAATAATTCTGCCATTAAAAAAGGTTGAGCTCCTAATTTAAATATTGGTTTTTCCCAGCCAATTAGACTTCCTAACCAAAGCATTCCAAAAATATAAATAAAACTTATTGCAAATGTCAATTTAAAGAAATTTTTTATTAAGTTATTATCAAATACAAATTTTCCAGCTAAATATACTGTTATAATAAACCCAATTAAGTAACCCATAGTTGGTCCTGCAAAATAAACCATTCCCACTCCCTTTTCAGGTGTTCCCGAAAACACAGGTAGTCCCATAATGCCTTCCAACAAGTATAAAGATATTGTAGCTACACCAAGTTTCCAACCAAAAGCTATTCCAATAAATAAAACAACAAAAGTTTGCATTGTCATTGGTACTGGGTAAAAAGGTATCTTAATTTTAGAGGAAATCGCTAATAAAATCGATCCCAATAGAGCTACAAAAATATATTTTACTAACTTTGTATAATTAAAACTTTTAACAAATTCCATAAAGATAATTTAACTTTTTTTTTATTAAAATCTAGTGTTTTGTTAATTGAACAAAAACATCTTCTAAGTCACCGTCCTCCGTTGAAATATCCTCTATTTTAATATTATTTTGGTTCAAATAATTCACAATTTCTCCAAAATTTAACAAATTTTTCTCGTAAGTTACAGAAATAGAATTTTTTGATCTTATACTGAAATTTATATTTCTCATAAATAAATTCTTATTTAGATCAACATCTTTTACTTTGAAATTAATTTTTTTTGTTTTTATACGATCAAGTAATTTTTTTGTAGTATCTAATGCAACTAAATTTCCTTTGCTAATAATAGCGATCCGATCACACATTTCTTGTGCCTCGATAAGATAATGTGTTGTTAAAATTATAGTAACTCCTTCCTTATTAAGCTGTTTTACATTTTTCCATAAGTTATTCCTCAATTCTACGTCAACTCCTGCAGTAGGTTCATCTAAAATTAAAATTGGTGGTTGATGAACCATTGCTTTAGCAATTAGTAGGCGTCTCTTCATCCCTCCAGATAAACTTCTTGAATAAGCCTCCGCTTGATCTTCTAAAGATACCATATTTAAAATTAGATCAGTAATCCTGTCATTTTTTGTTATACCGTATAACCCAGCTTGAAGATCTAAAAGTTTTTTAGGACTAAAAAAAGCATCTAAATTAACTTCTTGAGGAACTATTCCTAAGGAAGCTCTTGCTTGACGTGGGTTTTGGTCTAGATCAAAACCCCATACATTTACTTTACCACTAGTTTTAATAACTGTTCCCCCTAAGATACTCAAAAATGTTGTTTTGCCTGCACCATTGGGACCAAGCAAACCAAACACTTCACCTTGTTTAACTTTGAAATTTAATTCATTCAAAGCCCTGTTTTGTTTTTTATTTTTATAGTTAGAGTAAATCTTTGTTAGATTTTCAACAGATAGGGCAAATTTATTCATACTTTTTTATTAATCAATAAGAATTCAATGTAATATGTATATATGAGTTCAATAAAAAAAACAGATCATTTTTATCTAGTTGATGGTTCAGGATATATTTTTAGAGCGTATTATGCACTACCTCCGTTATCAAGAAAAAGTGATGGTCTTCCAACAGGGGCTGTTAGTGGTTTCTGCTCTATGTTATTTAAATTATTGGAAGATGTGAGATCCGATGACTCCAAAAATAAGCCTACTCATTTTGCAGTAATATTTGACTCCGCTAGAAAAAATTTTAGAAATGAAATTTATAGTGATTACAAAGCTAATAGAGATGAAGCGCCAGATGATCTTGCTCCACAATTTGAATATATAAGAAAATCTGTAGAGGCTTTTAATTTACCGTCAATAGAACTTTTAAATTATGAAGCGGACGATTTAATAGCTACTTATTCAAAAATAATTACTGAAGTCGGTGCAAAAGTTACAGTGATATCTTCAGACAAAGATTTGATGCAATTAGTTTCGAATAAAGTTAGAATGTTTGATCCAATGAAAAGTAAAATAATTGGAGAAAAAGAAGTTGTAGAAAAATTTGGTGTGAAGCCAGAACAAGTAATAGATGTTCAGTCGTTAGCTGGAGACACATCTGATAACATACCTGGAGTGCCCGGAATAGGTATCAAAACAGCCTCAGAACTTATCAATAAATATAGAAATTTAGATAACTTAATTAAAAAAGCCACAGAAATAACTCAAAAAAAAAGAAGAGAAACTTTAATAGAAAATAAGGATAAAGCATATCTAAGTAAGAAATTAGTTACTTTAAAAGATGATGTGCCAATAAAAAATAATCCAGCAGAATTTATAATAAAATCGATTAATAAAGAAAAACTTTATAATTTTTTAAGAGAAATGGAGTTTAATAGATTGCTAAGCCAGGCAATCAGTTTTTATGGAGAGCCGGGAAAAAAAATTTTAAATACTGGCACGAAAATTAATAATTTTTCAAAAATTGATACCAAAAAATATAAAAAAATTATTCAAGAAAAAGATTTAGATAAATTAATCAATGTTTTAAACGAAAAGAGCATTATCTCAGTAGACACTGAAACTTCCTCTTTAAACCCACAAGAAGCAGAAATAATTGGTATATCACTTAGCTATGATCAAAGTGCTTCTTTTTATATTCCTATTGCACATAAAAATACAACAAACTTGAAATTAGATATAGTTATTACTAAGTTAAAAAAAATTTTTGAAGATCCTAGTATTAAAAAAGTCGGTCAAAACATAAAGTACGATTACATTATTCTAAAAAAATATGGGGTCGAACTTGAATCAATTGAAGATACAATGCTTCTCTCATACACACTTGATGCAGGAAATAATCGGCATAATATGGATACATTAGCAGAATTACACCTAGGACATAATACAATCAAATATAAAGACTTGGTAGGTTCAGGAAAAAAACAATTGAAATTCGCTGAAGTTGATTTGGATAAAGCAACAGCTTACGCTGCAGAAGATGCAGATGTAACTTTAAGACTGTATGAAATTCTTTCTAAAAGAGTTGAAAATGAGAAACTTAACAAAATCTACGAAATTTTTGAAAAACCAATGATCAAAATATTATCAAAATTAGAGACCAATGGTATTAAAGTTGATGATAATTATTTAAAGACATTATCAAAAAAATTCCAAACTAGATTGGTAAAAATAGAAAAAGAAATCTATAAGATATCTGGAAAAGATTTCAATATTGGTTCTCCAAAACAACTTGGTGAAATTATTTATAACGATTTAAAAATTGCTAAATTAAAGAAAACTAAAAAAGGCAGTTTAGCTACAAACGCAAAAATATTGGAGGATCTTGCTCTTTCCGGTCATAAGTTTCCTAATTTAATTTTAGAGTGGAGGCAGGTTTCTAAATTAAAAAGTACTTATACTGATGCACTTCAAGATCATATTAGTAAAAAAACCAAAAGAGTTCATACTTCATTTCTTTTAGCAGCAACAAATACTGGTAGATTAGCATCTAGTGATCCAAATCTACAAAACATTCCAATAAAAACACTCGATGGAAAAGAAATAAGGAAAGCTTTTATTGCTGAAAAGAATAGTGTCCTTATTTCAGCAGATTACAATCAGATAGAAATGAGAATTCTTGCAGATATAGCAGATGTGAAAGAGTTAAAAAAAGCTTTTAAAAACAATCAAGATATTCATAGCCTCACCGCTAGCCAAGTTTTTGATATACCAATTAATAAAGTTTCTGAAGATCAAAGAAGAAAAGCAAAAGCAATAAATTTTGGTATAATTTATGGTATTACACAATATGGACTAGCTAAACAAATATCAGTTTCTAATGAAGATGCTCAAGAATTTATTAATTCATATTTTAAAAAATTCCCTGAGATAAAAGATTATATGCAAACAACTGTAAAAAGTTGCAGGAAACAAGGTTATGTTACAAATATTTTTGGAAGAAGAATACATTTAAGAGGTATTAATGATAAAAATTTTAGTGTTAGAAGTTTCCAAGAAAGAGCTGCTATTAATGCACCAATACAAGGATCTGCAGCTGATATAATTAGGTTGGCAATGATAAAAATTGACAATACTTTAAAAAAAAAACAGGCAAATATGTTGCTTCAAATTCATGACGAATTAATTTTTGAGTGCTTAAAAGCTAATGAAAACAATGTAAAGAAAATTATCAAAGAAGCGATGGTATCTGTTTCAACCTCAGAACATCACATGTTTTCAATTCCTTTAGAGGTAAATATAAGCTCTGGAAATAACTGGGGAGAGGCTCATTAACGCCTAAATTTTGACATTAATATCTTGAAAATAAAATTATGGTACACACAATAGCTTTAGTCGATGACGACAGAAACATACTTACTGGAATAAGTATGGCTTTAGAGAGAGAAGGTTTCAAAGTTCAGACTTACATTGATGGAGAGTCTGCTTTAGTTGGTCTTTCCAGAAACCCGCCTGATTTAGCAGTTCTAGATATCAAAATGCCAAGAATGGATGGAGAAGAACTTTTAAAAAAATTAAAAAAGAAAATGTCTATTCCAATTATATTTTTGACATCAAAGGACGAGGAAGTAGATGAATTATTAGGATTGAAATTAGGCGCTGATGACTTTGTAAAAAAATCAGGGGGCTTTTCAACAAAAGTTTTGATTGAAAGAATCAGAGTTCAATTAAGAAAAAAAACAAATGTAATTGATGATACAAAAAATATTATTTCTCATGGAAAGCTGAAGTTAGATCCAGCTCAGCTTGAGTGTGAATGGAATGGTAAATCTTTGCCGGATAAGTTAACAACTACGGAATTTTTGATAGTAAAGGAATTGGCGAAAAGACCTGGAGTTATTAAGGAAAGAGCTCATCTTATGGATATAGCATATAAGGAAAATACAGAAATTGAGGACAGAACGATTGACAGTCATGTGAAAAGGATAAGAAAAAAGTTCAAAAAGGTAGATGAAAAATTTTCAGCGATTGAAACTAGATATGGAAGCGGGTATAGATGGAATGTTAGTTAATGAAACCGAGAAAAACAGCATCAATATTAAAAAAATTCTTACTATTTAATTTAACAACTTTTTCTATATTAGGCTTATTTACTATATTTTATTTAAAAGCTATTCAACCAAATCTAATCAAAGATAGAGCAGAAGATCATAAAATTATAATTAGCAATACAATTGATCATTTAAAGAGGCTTAATGTAGATTATAGCGCAGATGGCATTAGAACCTTTTTACTTTCAACAAGATTTTTATTTCAAAGTTTAGATAGAGTCCAATTTTATGACCTTTCTGGTAAACTCATAGGAGATACGAATATTTTAGATTTAGATCAAAGTGTCTTTTCAAAATCTGATGAAATCATCGAGGAAAGCATAGACGGTACGAAATCAAAAATTGATACTGATCTAATGGTTAGAGATAAAAAAGAAATTAATAATATTAAAAAAATATTAGATGAAAAATACGAAAATAAACCGCTAACACTCTCAGAAACTGATAAAAATAATTTTTTTGTCAAAACTTTAAGCGATGTAAATCTAGAGGATGAAAAAATTGGTTACATCCTAGTTTCAGAGCAAGCAAATGATATATTAAACGCAGTAAAAGAAAGAAAAGATTTCATCCTAAGAACAGTTTTTGCTGTTGCTCTAGTAATTTTGATTTTTTCAATGTTTCTCAACAAGTATATTCTTAAACCAATAGGCTTACTAGTAAAATACAGTGACTCAATTAAAAGTAAATCTTCAGAAAGTATAAACATAAAAAAAGCTTTTATTAGGGATGATGAAATTGGAAAATTAACAACGTCTATAGATGAGATGACAAAAGATTTACAACACAGAACGAATAGGGCTGAAACATTTTCTAACGATTTAGCACACGAAATAAGGAATCCGCTAGCCTCTTTAAAAAGCGCGTCTGAATTACTAGACAAGACAACAGAGAAAAGCGAAAGTGAAAAGCTACTTAAAATTATTAACCACGATGTAGAAAGAATAGAAAGATTAATTACTGACTACTCACAAATGCTAAAAGATGAGGCCTCACTATCGAGAGAGAAAATGAGCAAGATTAATTTAATAGAAGTTATAAATAATGTTGTGGATGATTTTAAACAAGACCTAAGTAATCAGAACAAAAACATAGAAATAAATATTAAAGAAAAAATAAGTTCTAAAAATGGAAAATATATATTAGGTATCGAAAATAGATTAGAGCAAGTAATTGCAAACTTATTAGACAATTCTATTTCATTTAGTCAAGATGACCAAAAAATTGAAATAAGCATTGAGGAAACAACAAAAAACCTTGTAATGACAGTAAAAGATGAGGGACCAGGATTTTCAGAAACGTCGCCACAAAAGATCTTCAAGCGTTTTTACAGTAATAGGCCAAAAAGCTTTGGAAAGCACTCAGGTTTAGGTCTTAATATAGTCAAAAATATTGTTGAACTTCATAAAGGTACCATAGCAGCTTCAAATAGACTAAATACTAAAGGTGCTCAAGTGGAAGTGCTACTTCCTAAATTTTCTTAGTGTTCTTTCTTGATAAGATAAGCTTATATTGATATTAACAAACTCAAAATGGGAGAAGATTATAAAGTAAAAGATATAAGCCTAGCTGACTTTGGTAGAAAGGAAATTTCTATAGCTGAGTCAGAAATGCCAGGGTTAATGGCGCTTAGAAAAGAATATAAAGGAAAAAAACCTTTAAAAGGTGCCAAAATCTTAGGTTGTTTGCATATGACAATCCAAACTGCGGTTTTAATTGAGACTCTCGTTGATCTAGGAGCAGAGGTAAGGTGGTCATCTTGTAATATTTTTTCTACTCAAGATCATGCTGCGGCAGCTATAGCTAAAGCAGGTATACCGGTGTTTGCTTGGAAAGGCGAAACCGAGGAAGAGTATTGGTGGTGTGTAAAACAAACTATAGAGGGTAAAAAAGATTGGAAACCTAACATGATTTTGGATGATGGAGGAGATCTTACTGGTTTAATGCATAAAGATTATAAAGATATGTTAAAGGGTGTTAAAGGAATTTCAGAGGAGACAACGACTGGAGTGTTAGCGCTTAAAAAAATGGAGTCAAATAAACAATTAATGGTTCCTGCATTCAATGTAAATGATTCAGTGACTAAATCAAAATTTGACAATTTATACGGATGCAGAGAGAGTTTAGTCGATGGAATTAAGAGAGCCACGGATGTAATGATGTCAGGAAAAGTAGCAGTTGTTGCAGGTTTTGGAGATGTTGGTAAAGGCAGTGCCGCTTCCTTACGTCAAGCAGGCGCAAGAGTGATGGTAACAGAAACAGACCCTATTTGTGCATTACAAGCAGCAATGGAAGGCTATGAAGTAGTTTTGATGGATGACGCAATAAAAGATGCAGATATTGTTGTAACCGCTACTGGAAATAAAGACATAGTAACAGCAGATCATATGAGAAACATGAAAGATAGAGCCATCTTATGTAATATAGGTCATTTTGATAACGAGATTCAAGTTGAGGCATTAAAAAATTACAAATGGGATGAAATAAAACCGCAAGTACACGAAATAGAATTACCTAGTAAAAAAAGAATAATTCTTTTAGCAGAAGGAAGACTAGTTAATTTAGGATGTGCTACAGGGCATCCTAGTTTTGTTATGAGTGCTTCATTTACAAATCAAGTAATAGCCCAAATTGAATTATGGAACAACTCAGATAAGTATGAGAAGAAAGTTTATGTGCTTCCAAAACATCTTGATGAAAAAGTTGCCATGCTTCATTTAGAGAAAGTAGGAGCAAAATTAACAAAAATGTCAAAAGAGCAAGCAGATTATATTAGCGTTAAACCATCAGGACCTTTTAAACCAGATACTTACCGCTACTAAAACAGTAGCTAATGATTGTTAAATCCTTAGAACATTTAAACTCTTTATCAAAAAAAGTTGCAGATCAACTAATAAAAAACGACTGTATTTTTTTAATTGGTGAAATTGGTGTAGGAAAAACTACCTTTACAAGATATTTGATAAATTACTTACAAGAAAAAAATGGAAAAAAGATAACAGAAGTACTCAGCCCTACTTTTAATTTACTTTATGAGTATGATTTAAGAAACATTAAAATTATGCATTATGATCTTTACAGAATAGTAGATACAAAAGAATTAAAACATTTAGGCATCTTTTCAGATAAACAAGAAGCAATTAAAATTATAGAGTGGCCACAACTTATTAATATTCCATTAATTGATAAGTTAGAAGTACATTTAGATTACGTTAAAAATGAAAATGAAAGAGAGATAAAATTCAAGGGTGCAGACAGGTGGAAAATTTTAAATGAATTATAAACTTAAAAAGATCTCAGGAGATGCTTCGTTTCGGGAATTTTATAGATTACAAAAAGGCAAAAAAACCTCCATTATTGTTCAAGCTAGAAAAGAAAAATTTAAAAACTTAATTATATATTCTGCAGTAAACAACATTTTGAGAAAACATAAAATTTATGCGCCAAAATTACTCCAAAATTATTATGAGGATAACATAATTGAGATAACTGATTTAGGAAAAAAATCATTTTATGATCTTGTAATCAAGAAAAAAAATAAACTGAATTATTACAAAGATTTAATTAAGTTAATCATAAAATTACAAAACATAAAGCTTAAGAAAACTTATCGTTTAGAAAAATTTAAAGTCACTTTTGATACATATACATTGAAAAATCTTCATAAAGAATCAGATTTATTTTTCGATTGGTATTTAAAATATTCTTTGAAAAGAGCAAAAATTAAAAAATTAAAAAATATTTTAAAAAAAGAATTAAATGAAATATACAAAAAGATTTATTTTACAAAAAATGTTTTCGTTCATAGAGATTTTCATGCTTCAAATATTATGGTTTATAAAGATAATTACTGGTTAATAGATAGCCAAGATATGATAATCGGTAATCCTTTATATGATGTCGCTTCTTTAATAGATGATGTTAGAATTAAATTACCTTCACACATTCAGGAAAAATTATTCAATTATTATTATAGAACTTCAAAGATAAAAAAAGAAAAATATGAAAATTTAAAAAACGATTTTGATATATTATCTGTTCAAAGAAATTTAAAAATTTTAGGAATCTTCGTGAGACTTTATATAAGAGATGGTAAATCTAATTATCTCAAATATTTACCCTACACTTGGAGCTTAATTGAGAAACGGCTTAAAAATCCTGTGTTTGGAAATTTAAATTATTTATTCAAAAAATATTTAAAAATCAAAACTTTAAAAAGAATTCGTAATTTATGAAAATAAAACATGGAATGATATTGGCAGCTGGCATAGGGAAAAGAATGCAACCTTTAACTTTAAAGACACCTAAGCCTCTTTTAGAGATACAGGGAGAAACACTTCTAGAAAGAGCTCTAAACCTTTTAATAAATAATGGTGTGGAGGAAGTATGCATTAACACTCATCATCTTAGTGACCAAATTAGGGAATATCTTTCAAGATTTAAATTTAAAGCGAATATTGAAATTTCAAGTGAAGAAGATTTACTATTAGATACTGGAGGTGGAGCAGAAAAAGCAACAAAAGAATTTAAAAAAAATCCATTTTTCATAATAAATCCAGATACACTTTGGAGCGATAAGTATTATAAGGAAGTCCAATTTTTGGAAAAAGTATATATCGAAAATAAGAAACCATGCTTGTTGTTAGTGAATAAAGATTTATCTCTAGATAAATCTTTCGAAGGAGATTTTAATTTAGATGGCAAATTAGTTTCTAAAGACGAAAAGAATAAATACATTTTTACAGGTCTTCAAATAATAACAAGAGATAGTCTTAATTTAATAAATAAGAAAGTATTTTCTATGAATGAAGTTTGGAATAAATTAATCAACGAAAAAAACTTGTACGGAGTAGAAAGTAATCAAAAATTTTATCACTTAAATACATTTGAAATGTATAAAAAAATATCAAAAATGAATTAAGGTTCAAAACCAAGAATATTTTACACAAAAATAGGGATTAATTTACTATTCAAAAAAAATATAATTTATCTAATATGCAAAAAATTATGAATTCTGTTAAAAGATTAATATTTTTGATATTTTTATTTTTTCCAGCAGCAAACTGTTTTGCAGGCATGGTAACTAGTGTGCAAAACGAAACATTTAGTGATAATAGCTCTCGTGAATTAAAAGGTATTGCATTTAATGAAGATGGAACCAAATTGTTTACTAGTTACCAATTCAAAGCAAACCCTGGAGGTGAAGAGGAGGCTACTTACAAGTTAAATGAATATAATCTATCTACTCCATACGATATCTCTACCAGAACTTATGCTGGAAATGACGAAAGATGTGAATTGAATACTGAGTCTGATGGTAGTGGTAATGGACCGTCATCTGACAGGATATTTGATATAGAATTTAGTAATGATGGAATGAAAGTATTTGTAGTAGAAGGAATACGTAATAGCTCAATGGACGATGATAAAGTATTTAGATTTGATTTAACCTCACCTTATGATATTTCAACCTGTTTTTATGTGAGTGAAACTACGAATCTTGACAGCATGGCACTTCAAAACGGAAGTAAAGCTGGGTCAAGAGGTAGCGGAGATACTCCTGCTAATAAAAAAGAAAACCGTGTTCAAGGAATTGAATTTAATGAGACTGGTACAAAACTTTTTTTAATTTTCCATGGTCAAAGCACTCTTCCAGAGGATGATGGAGGTGGACCCAGACTAACTAGACTTTTAGAGTATAAACTCTCAACTCCCTATGACATAACTGATCTAACACTTGTTACTACAGCAGGAATTGAATTAGAAGATGAGGTCAGTAACCCACAAACAATGAAATTTAGCGCAAATGGTAAAAGAATTTTTATTGTTGACCACCTAGGTAATGCGAATGGTCGCGAAGTTCATCAAGTTTCACTTTCCAATCCATACGATACATCTTCATTTACTATAGATGGACGTGTTAGAGTGGCTGATCTAGATAGTGATCATACTGAACCAGGGGGAATTGCGTTTAGTAAATCTGGTTTAAAAATGTATGTCGGTGATGATGGTCAACAAAGTATTTATGAATTTGATTTAGTTTGTCCATTTAATATTATTGCTGGAAAATGCCCTCCAATTACAGAAAATAAAGATAGAACTGGTATAGCAGAAGCACAAATCGAGATGGCTAAAAGAACAATGCAATATTCAACAGACAGCGCTTTAAATCGTCTGAAATGGATTAGACGAAATAAAGAAAGACAAAATTTAACAAATCATAATATTGATTTTAATTTTTCAAATCCTAGAATTGCTCAATTAACCAAAAAAATTAGTAGTTTAAATACTAAAGAAAAAAACACTGATGATAAACAGGATATATTTTTTTGGAGTGAGGGAAGTATTGCAGTTGGCAAAGTTGGTGATTCTAGCATATCTTCGGCAAAAAATATCGATACAAACTCAATAACATTCGGAGCAGATAGTTTAACTGAAAATAATGGTATCAAAGGTTTTGCAGTCAGTGTAGGAAAAGATGATGTTGATGTAGGTTCTGCGGGGAGTAATTTAGACACTGATACGTTTAATTTAACTTATTATTCAACTTCTCAAATCGATGACGACACAAAACTTCTTGATACTGTGTTAGGATTTGGAAGATTAAATTCAGATATTCTAACAGTTATCGATGGACAAAAAAAAGAAGCTGATAGGTCTGGGAACCAATTATATGGAGCTTTTAAAATAAAAGACGAAATTAAAAATGGAAATTTAACCATAATCCCCTCAGGACAATTTGATTTTGGCCATACAATATTGAATGCATATAAAGAAACTGGCAAAGGAGCGATAAAGGTTGAAGATCAACATGTCAGTACAAGAAAATTAAGAACTGCAATGGCGATGGTTCAAGATTTATCAAAAGACAATTATACATTTAAAACTCATAGTAAATTAGAATATTTAGCTGATTTAGAGCGCTCATCAAATTTTAAATATACTTATCTTTCTGACCAATCACTTAAGTATGCAGAGAATTTAAGTACTGGGGCTTTACATAATTTAAATGGGGAAATTGGTTTAGATTTTGTTATGCCAAATAGTTTTAGTTTATTTTTAATTTATGAACGTAAGCAAGCATTAAAAGACGGATATACTGACAAAATTCACGTTGCGCTTGGTTATTTACCTAATAAAGATACTAATTATGCTTTTACAGTCGACGCAAAAGATAACTTAAGATCAAAGGTTTTAGTCAGTAAAAAAATAGGGAACTATAAGCTAAGCTTTGATCATTCCCATGATTTCTTAAGTGAAGAAGATAATTATTTAAGTTCAATTAATCTAAGGAAAGATTTTTAATAACAATAATATTAAGATAAAATAAATAAATTTATGAAAAAAAAAATTGATTATAACTCTCTCTTTATCCTGGTTACTAATTATAGGATACTTAACTTGGTATAATGGCTTAAAAGCCTCAGGCCGTTACAAAGGGTTTAACTGGGAAGAGTGGTTATGGTTTGGTTTAATCCCTCTCTTGGCTGTGTACATCTTTTATTTTATCTGGAAACCAGAGGCTTTTAAAGAGTTGGTGAAAGATGTAAGGTCACTATTTAATTAAAATGGAAATTATAATTTACACTCCTAACTTAGAGATAGTTTATCAAGAAGGCTTATTCTTTCTAAATTATATTATTGAACAGGTGATTGAAATCACTGCAAAAATAAAAATTTAATTTGCTTTTAAATAATTTTCTCTTTCTATTCATAATTGGCGCTGTTATCGGTAGTTTTTTAAATGTTTGTATATACCGGTTGCCGAAAAATTTAGATATAATATTTATAAGATCATTTTGTCCTCGATGTAAAAAAAAGATAAAGTGGTTTGATAATATTCCTTTAATTTCCATCTTAATTTTAAAATTTAAATGTCGTTTTTGTAAAAAAAGTATTTCAATACAGTACTTTTTGGTAGAGTTAGTTTCCGCAGTGTATTTGTGCCTAACATTGCTTTTTATCTCGAATTTAATTGATTTAATATTACTAAGTTTAATTTTTTATATTTTCATAGTAATTTTTGTAATTGATTTAAAGCATTATATAATACCTGATAGTCTCAATTTTTCTTTAATACTTTTAGGTATAATAAAAAATTTTTTTCCAGAAACGTCATTAAATTTAAATCAGGATATGTTTCAAACTCTGATTGGAGGCGCTATAGGTTATTTTTTAATATGGATAATAATTTTCTTATACAAAAAAATTAAAAAAATTGAAGCTATGGGTCTAGGAGACGCTAAACTTTTAGCAGGTTTCGGTTTTTTATTTGGTCTAAAATCTGTTTTCATAATCTTATTTGTAGCATCTATAATTGGACTGGTTTATTCCGTTCCTAAGTTGATTGTTGGAAAAAGCTCTCTTAATACTGCTATTCCCTTTGGACCATTTTTAATTATAAGTGCTATTGTTTATTATCTCTACTTAAGCAGTCTATAAATTTTTAAAATTCTCTGTAGGCTGAAAAGGTTAAACCGTTTTCGTGACCAAAACCGTCTTTTTCGAGTCTATTGAAAATAGATGTTATATTCCATCCATTATCAAATATCCAATCAAAACCAGCTTCAAATCTTATACTTGAGCTAAAATGTTTTGAAATTGTTGTACTGTATTGATTTGATGGGGATGACACTAAATTTCCTTTTAAAACAGAGTCCTCAGTTAAATCCTCATTATAATCCAGTTTTAAGTGCGGAAGAAGATCTGAATTACTTAAATTAAAACTTCTATTTATTTTCATTCCAATTGTGGCTGAAGAACTTAATAAATCTCTATCATCAAAACTCATTTTTGAGTTACTTGAACCTTTCTCGGTGTATCCATCAATTTCTGAGTATCCAAAGTTAAATTGAGAATAATTAGATATATTGAAAATATTTAAGTCGTTTGAAAAATTATACTTAAAAGCACCAAAGAAATGTCTTGCTTGATTTAATCCAATAACATTTAAGTCATTAGCAACATCTACTACTCGGTCTGTATGTTGATCAGTTCGTCCTAAACCAATAAAGGAGTCAAAGTAATTTTGATTATTTATCTTTAATGTGTGATACATCATTAAATTTTGACCCCGAGAAGTTGATTTTGTACCATCTAAACTGATGGAGGTTGTAATATCATCATTTCTATAAGCAAAACCAAATAAAGAGTTATGATCGTAGTCAATATCTGCTCCTATCACAAAACCATTAGAGTCTGTTTGTCTTCCAAGTTGATCAGATCTAAAATTAAATGATCCTTTACTTATTGAACCAGAGGCCCACCAAACCCAATCGTTATATTTATCATCTGAATTATCACTAACCAGATTTACTAGATTTGAAGCCATGTAATCTTTAATTTTCATTTTTCCAATTATTTCTTTTGAATAGTGTTCAATCAATTTTTTCTCAATATCTTCATTATTAGATTTATCATTTAATACAAATTTTAAATCTTTCATTTTTAAACTTTGATTATTTTCAAACCTTCTATATTGCTCCATTCTTCTTAAAATTGAGTCTGTAGACTGAGACAAAGAATTTTTTATACTTTCATTGTGAGCTTCAACAATCCCCTTTAATTGTTTGTCATCAAAGGCATTATATGTACTTTCGCTTGCCTCGATAGAGTTAATGGTTAGAGTTGTTGTACCAGAAATAGTAGCTGATTCTCCATCGAGACCTCCGTATTCTATAATGTAAGCAGTTTGAGTGGTAGTATCAGTCGACTTGCCTGGCAAATCATTCCATCTACCACTAGCAGTATAAAATTGACCGACTTCTTCTTCACCTGAGTTGTTAGGCTCGCTACCATTCCAATTACTGTAGGAATACCCATCATCAACTGTACATCCAGCAACTTCACCATCACAAAAATAAGTTTTGCCTGCCTCTGGTCCTGTTACCCACTGCCAATGACCTTCATTTGTATCTCCTGTTGTTTGATCATTGGCGTCTGAAGACCCAATCCAAGAGTCTGCATTAACTTTTGCTTTTATAAAAGCATTTTCACCAGCACTTGTAATTGTTACTAGGTATCCTGTTAATCCTTTGTACGTTGAAGCAGCAGCTAAAGCTTTTGCCTGTCTCCATGTTTTAGTAGCAGATACTACCTCATAATAATGTCCTGTACCTGAATAATAGTTTGTTCCCGCAGGAGTTACAGCTACCGTTACTGTTGGTGAACCTGCAGTTCCATCACCTTTAAAAGCCAAAGTTGCTAAAGCTGTATTTATATTAGCTTGCGTTCCTCTAAAACCTATTTCAGTTAAACTATTACCATTACAATCTGACGGTTCAGCAGCATTATCTGCGCTGTAGCCACAATACCCTGAAGCTTGTAATAAACTCGAGGTAGTTGTAATTTTTACATTTCCATCTGACGCTACCACCGTAACTAACAATGTTCCTGTGAAACCACTTATACTTGGCGTCGTCCCAGAGTCAGCAAGAGTGACAAAGTCTGAAGTATCAGCCGTTAAACTTGATGGCATCGTAACGGTTTCTGCCAACAAAAACTTAGGACAAATCAAAAAAGTAGCTAATACAGCTTTTATAAAAGTATCTTTAAAATTCATAAAAAAAAAATTTATAGCCATTTTTATATATTTATGAAAGAAAACAACCAAAAATTTATTAAAGTAAAACCTCAATTATTTGTTATAAGCTGCGTTATTTAGGACTAACTGATATGATTTTAATCAATTTCTCTCCAGTACTCTGTTTGAACTGTACCTGTCCCCCCGCTAGCTTGTGATTTTCCAGTAATAATATTACCAGTAGATGTAAATCCTTCACCAATATTTTCTTTTGGTTTCCCAGCAATTCCGATGTAAAGATTATCTCCTTGTACAACTACTTTTGATAAAACTCCTTTACCCATATTTATATTAAAAATAGATTGACCACATTTTGTATCGTAAGCACCTAATATCGCCTCTCCCTGATCACATTTTTTTAGACCCATAGCTGGTTGATAAATCGGGGCGTACACTCTATCTTTATCAATTGTTGTTTCAGCTGATAATTTTCTTTCATTTAAATCCACATACCAACCTTTGTCAGAACTTGTAGGGCAGGTTGGAAAAGTTTTACATTTTTGGACATTTATTGTCGGATTAACCTGTCTAAAATTTGGAAAATCGATGTCTTTAATTCCATAAAGTCTATTTTGTATTCCGTTTTGTTGCTCTTGTAAATGTTGAGTGTTCCCAGTTCCAAAATATAGCCAAAGATTACCATCGTTAAATGTCATCACCGGTCTATTATACAAATATCGTCCATTTGTTGTATTTGACTCAGAGTCAAATAATGTTGTTTTTTCAAAAAGCGTTCCTTGATCTGTGAGATTTATTTTAGTTATCTTACCCTCTAAATCAGCAACGTATGCCATCGCACCAAAATAATTTGCTTTAGAGGTTCCATCTGGAGTTATCAAACTAATGTCTGCAGGAACAGAGTTGACGATATCGTTAACATCAACAAGATCTAGTATCAAAATTCCTTGGGGAGCAGAGTCTAAAGTCAACTTTAGATTATTTATTATATCACCATTCTCGTCACCTGTGATCGCGTATTTTATACCTCCGTGACCAGACAGACGAGGCTTTACTATTTGAGTGTTATAAGACTGCAATCCCCAGTTTGCTAGGGAAAATTCTGTTTGAGTATTATTTGGAACTAAACCCTTAACATAACTATGAATAATATTTGCTTGATCATATAGGTCAATCACTTTTATCAGTCTTCCCTCGTTTTCAATATCCATTACAAATACTGCTGAACCTACATCGGGATTAACACCACCATTATATCCCGCCCCAAACACTGCTACCCATTTTTGTTTTCCGTTAATTTTAAGTCTAATTATCCTTGGTGTTGACCAAGTTTCTCCAAGTTTTCTATAATCCAGGTCGCTTTGAATTACTCCTCCAGCGTATCCATAACTTTGAACATTACCTGTATTATCCCAATGATGTATTTGTTTATCGATTGGATTATTTTCAATTGCAAATAACTGTTTTGGATTATTAGCATCAGTGATATCAAGTGCAAATATACCATGCCCCCCTGCTCCAAGACCGCTTAATAAAATTGTTCTCCATCTTGGATTATTAACGTTATCATTTGGAGTATCATCTATAAATACATCTTTAACTACCGGTGATCCATCTACTCCATATATCGGGTTAGTAGCGTTTGCTTTATTCGATGGTATTCTCTCTAAATTACCTAACACCATTGGCGGTATAAAACCCCAAAGTTCCTCTCCGTCGGAAGTTTTAAATGCATGGAGGATCCCATTGTTAGCACCAGCATAAAGCAACTCTGTTCTGAATGCACAAGGACCTCCACAGCTTGATCCAGTTTTAAAGTTATTATAATTATTATCTATTCTATATTTAACTTCAGTCTTGTCATAATTTGAAGCACTGCTAGCAACCGTAGATGCCTCTGGAGGACCTACCACTATTAAGTTAGAGTGATAAATATCAGCTAATTTGTGAATGGTAGTTGTTGAGCTATCAGAATCCTGATCGTAGGTATCTAAACCCCTGATAAAATTTATAAGATTGTCCGTATCGTCATCTGTTGCTGCAGGCGTATTTGGAAAAATGAGACCTTTCAATTCAGATCTATTACTTGTCACAAAATTATTTAATCCTGTCGTTGAAAGCCCAACAGTCCATATATTTCTACTATTTGAAGATTTATTATTTAATTTTGTAGCCGCATCCCACTGTTCAGGACCAAATTGACCGTTTGTCTCTAACTTGTATTTTTTTACGCTTCCTTTCCATTGAATATTTTTTTCATATTCGAATGTCGATTGATAAACAAAATTATTTCTTTGAACATCTGACATTACAGCTGGAGTTGTAAATGTTAATCTTCCTGAGATAGCTCGTTTTATGGCATCAGTTAATTGTGAAAGTAATTGGGCTTCATTATCTGCAAACATCGGAGCGTTTGTTTGTCCTGCAGTAGCTAGAGATTGGTAATTTGGTTGAGCGCCACTTCCAACATTAAATCCAACGGCAAAAGTTTTTATCTTCCCAACGTTACCTTTACCATCGCTAAGTCCCGCAGCCATTTGTCTAGCACGACTATTAACTTGGCCAGGCTGCATCCATTGACCATCACTTATAACAATTAGGTAGTTTGCCGAACATTCCAAAGTCCAATCTGGAACTCTACCATTGACAAATTGATTTCGCATTTTATTTAAGGCATTTTTTAAATCTGTCCCTCCATCAGCCCTTATTCCGTCTACATTAGTGAATATTCTACTAGCACCATTGGCGCTGATTGGTACTCTTATTCTAGTTCTAGAGTTTCTTGGACTCCCCCACTCCATTAAGCCAAAATACGCTCCAGATGTAAGATCGGTATTAGACACAATTTTCTTAATCACTCTTTTAGCTGCAGCAATTCTCGTTCCACCTCCACCTGCCTCAATTAATACGTCACCGTTAATATCAAACTTTTTGAAAACAAGATTACGAAAGTCTGCGATATAAATATTATCGTTACTATCTATCTCAATTCCACGCGGAGCTCTAAACTGAGATGATGCTTGACCAAAACCTCCTACCAAAACAGTTTCTGCACAAGTAGTCATGTTTATTTTTATTACTTGATGCCGTCTATCAGATAAATAATAGGCATTGCCTGCGCTATCCCAAGCTACATCAGTAGGGAAATTTGCATTACAAGTTCTAACACGATTAGAACTGTAAGGACTGTTTTCAGCAATTAATTGATGGCCTGATCTTTTTGCCAACCTCAATTCTCTTTGACCATTATTAGCATACAGCAATTCAGAGCCGTTATTATTAAAGCTCATTCCCCAAGACCAGTTATTTCCTCCACCTTCATTATTGTAAACGTTTCCTCCACTATTAATACTAAGATCTTTATTATAACTTGCTATTCTAAGATCACGGCCAGCACCTGCCACCCAAATGTATCCAGCTCCAGCAGATATTGCTCTTGGCCTTTCTCGTAGAGTGCCCATAACACTTGCGGTCGCTACACAATTTCCATTTAAATCTAATTTTACAATTCTACCGTTTTGAGTGTCAGCAACGTATACGTGTCCGTCATACACTTCGAATTGAAATGCATTATACCATTGATTGCAACCCGAACCCGTTGAACCAAATCTAGTAAGTAAATTTCCATCTGCATCAAATTTTGCGATTCGATCACGCAAATATTCTAAAACATAAATATTTCCATTACTGTCAACATTGACATCTAAAGGTAGTTCTAAAAAAGATGTTCTATCGGCTGGATTATCCATACTCCCGGAGTTATCTAGCATAATCATAATATTTGCTGGTAAATCAGATGTACCTGTACCCGGAGGGGGATTTTTGGCATATAAATTTGAAAAAAATAAAATACCTATGAATATATGGACTATTCTTTTTGTGAGTCTTCCCATTTTCCTACCTTTTCATAATAGTCAGCTATATTGTTAAAATATAACTTATTTAAAATTCTTAAATTCTCAGCGTGTCCATCTGGTATATCAAAAACTGCATATGTTATAAGTTCATTTCCTTTTTCCCACGAATAGCTTCCTCGCCAGTCGTTTACCTGAACTTTTTTGGGTAAATCAAACTTTCCATATTTTTGCATAGCATGATCCATAAGATTTCGATCATTTTGAAGTATTCTTATTAGGTCAATTCTAACTAATTTATTCTCAATAAAAAAATATTCAAGTTTTGAAAACTTTAACTTTTCATCGTTACAAATTTCATTAATTGGAATTATTACACTTTCTCCCCCAAACGTATCTGGAAAAGATATAGGTGGCACCTCACTTTTTGCGAAAATAGCGTCTTTTGAGTCACCAAAATTAGAAAATTCGTAATCACAAGCGTTAGCATTAACAACGCTAAAAATTAATATAGTAAATATTACACAAATTCTTCTCATTTAATTTACCACTGATACAGTTGATTGTAACACTGTTATTACATTACTCTCAGAGTCTTGACCACAAGAGTAAATATTATAGAAAACAGACTCTGATGTTCCTGAGTCTTTATAAGTTGTACCCTCTGAAATATCACCACCAGTAGTTCCAGAAACGGTTGAAGTTTTAGCTGTTTGTGTATTGCCGTTTTGATCGGGTGTGTAGGTTATAAAATACTCATAGCTATAATTTGAAAGTTTGGCATCCTCGCCGGCGATCAAATCACTTAATTTCTTTTTCTCAATTTTATCTTTTATTAACTTTGCATTTGACAGTTCTGGAAAAAAAGATGTTTTACAAAAACTTAAATTATTTGGCGCGCTACCCGGCAGAAGATTGGACTGACTAGCTAACCATTTTTTTGCCTCTGATATTCCTGTTTCTGCAGCATAAAAAGTTTGTTGTTTTATATTTAGATTTCCATTTTTTTTGTGGTCTCCAGCAGCTACAACCATTAACGTTGCACCCATTAAAGACATCGCCACAAGCATTAATAATGCTAAAGCGATCGCAAAACCTTTTTCATTTTTTCTTTTTTTATAATTTAACGACATTTCTCAAATATACACTTATATAAAATGTTTCCCTTAAATATTTATCTCTCTTGGTAAAATTACCTGCAGTTCCACCATTTAACATCTCAAAAGAAATTGGATTTTTTAATAGTTCATTTGGTGATCTCACTGTTATATAGACCTCAGCCGTATGAACTTTTGATTGATTGTCAGAACCGACAGTAACGTTATTAACTCTATTTCCATTTTGATCATTAAAAAATACTTGAAAATCAGTTGCTTTTGAAACAATTGTTATTGGCTCGCAATTTTTTTGCGTATCAAATCGTTGACAATTCATCCTCATTGGATTTCGGACTGGGTTTTCTATACTTTCTCTGACTAAATAAGTTTCACCTGAATTATCCGTTTTAAGAAAGTACTGTATTTCCAATCTATCTCGAGCTGATGTATTATACCAAATTCTAAGTTTATCCCCTTTAGTTCCACCATGAGCATCGATTTTTTCAATCCATCTATCCCAAGTTTGTCCAGTTGCGTCTTCATAATTTATATTTTTATAACCAGCGTTTCTTAAATCTTTTGCTATCATTTGTAATGATGCTCTTCCTGCCTGGCTCATTTTCGCCTTATCCGTAATTTTTTGGTAAGTGTTATTAAAAAATATATACGAATAAGTTATAGCAAGTATTGAGATGGCACCAATGACCGTGGCCACCAAGGCTTCAATTAGAGAAAATGCTTTTGTTTTTCTCATTTCACAACTACTCCGATAAACTTCTCTTTTTTACCATTGCCAGATCTAAATTTAAATTTAACCGAGGTTCTTTCAAAACTAGAATTTATAGTAGCCTCTTTAGAGTCTAACATTTCACAAGGAAGCTTCTTAAACTGATCATTAATTTTAAGTTGATTTTCTTGCATAAAATGTTTAGCCCACTTTGCTTTAGCTTTGTCTGCTAATGATCCAGCAGCACTATAATTTTTAGTACATTGTTGAGAAAAGTTGTAATTAGATGCGTTATTTGGATCCCCAATAATATCTTCTACTGCCGTTTCAGATAAAAAATTGATTTTATTTGCATCTAGAGACCTATCAATAGAAGTTGTTGCGTAACTAATCATTTGATTAACTCCAATGAAACCAATACCAACTATGACTAGACAAACTAAAGACTCTATTAAACTAACACCCTTTATCTTGTTTTTATCCATCTGGAAGTTGATGAGTTATATTTAAATAAATTTACATTTAATGAACGATCCATTTGCAAAACATATCTATTATCTGCAGTTGAAGAATTGTTACATTTTGGACCGCTTCCACTACCACGATAATGATCAGATGTATTTGATCTTGAGCAAATCATTATGAAAGCATCTTGGTTGTTTCCATTATTATCCATAACCGTAAAATGATTTGTGCCAGGATCAATTATAGCATTTTTTGATAAAAACATCCTCGAATTCATCCAGTGCCAAGTATCTCCACTCCATTGAAATTGTCCTGAATTCTCTTTTACCCAATTGGAGTAATCAATTGTTTCCAAACAACATGGACCCATCTTATAATGATTTAAATAACTCTTTCCGCCAGTGTTTCCATCGTTTCTTCTTGTCCAACCAGGTGCAGGAACCTTCATTTGAGTAGCATATTCTTCTTGTGTCATATGCCATAGTTCCATATTCGTGTAAAAACCAATTACAATAATAGGATATTTACCAGAATTTACTTCATCTTTTCTATCCTCGATGTATTGCACAAGTCTATTCACCTCTTTTTTCACCTCTCTTTCAGTTAACCATTGATCTACTTTTGGATAACCAAATACTGCCAAAACGGCAAAAATTGTTATAACAACTAATAATTCTATAATTGAAAATGCTTTATTGTTTCGCATCAACATTACTTATTTTTCCTGATTGAACTAAGTTTTCAATTGATTTTTCCATCGAGATCATACCATCACGTGTTCCTGTTTGCATAACACTTGGTATTTGATGAATTTTTTTCTCACGAATTAAATTTTTTACTGGAGAATTACAAACCATTATTTCAAAAGCTCCAACCCTTCCTTTACCATCAGTTGTTTTGAATAATTTTTGTGTAATCACCATTCTCAAAGAGTCTGCAAGCTGAGCTTGGATCTGAGCTTGTTGTTCTGATGGAAATACGTCTATAATTCTATTTATGGTATTTGGAGCGCCACTTGTGTGCAAAGTACCAAAAACTAAATGACCTGTTTCTGCTGCTGTTAAAGCCATACTAATAGTTTCAATGTCTCTAAGTTCACCAACTAAAATAACATCTGGATCTTCTCTAAGCGCACTTTTTAAAGCTGTAGAAAAACTTTCAGTTTGTTTACCAACTTCTCTGTGAGAGACAATACTTTTTTTATCTTTATGAATAAACTCAACAGGGTCTTCAATGGTAATAATGTTGGCTTGTCTTGTTTCATTAATTTGATTTATTATTGACGCTAAAGTTGTGGACTTACCTGAACCTGTTGGCCCGGTAACCAGCACTAAACCTTTATGCATGTCTACGATACTGTACATTACAGGTGGTAAATTCAGAGTTTCCATATTTAAAATAGTTGTCTCTACTTTACGTAATACTACAGCGGGCCCTTGCAGTGTTTGGTAGAAATTGGCTCTAAACCTCATGTTTTCAAGCATAAAACCACTATCTAACTCGTTTTTTTGTTTAAAAAGCTCAACATCGGATTTTGAGCAATATTTTTCTAAAAGGTTAAGAATATCGTCTTTTTTAACCTTTTCTTCCTCTAAAATGACTATTTCTCCCATTAATCTGTAGGAAAATGGACAATTCGCTCTTAAGTGGAAATCAGATACTTTTGGGTTATCTTTTACGACATTAACAATTTTACTAATCATTTAGCAAAAACCTCCATTTTACTTGATTTTTATCAAATGTTTTAAAATCATTTGATAATTTGTGTTAGAATAATTAAATTTAGCTATTCTAACACAAAATTTATAAACTATTTATTAAATTTTATCAATATTAAAAAATTGTTGATTTTAATGACTTTTTTAATTAAGAGTTTAAAAATTTAGTAATAATAAATTTTTAAATCTATCTAACACAAAATAAATTTTAATCTAACACAAGATTTAAGTATTCTAACACAAAATAAGATTAAAATTTAATAACTATAACACAAAATAAAAGCTTATAATTCCATTATTTTAGAGCATTAATTATTATAACACAAAATAATTGACAAAATTGTGTTAGAATTGTATTATAACACAAATTATTAAGGAGTGATTCGTTAATGACTAATATTATTTCAACTAAAGATGGAAGATTGCACATCTATATAAGGCAAGATAAATACAAGGGAAAGTTGAAATCTGAGAACTGGGTAGGCAGAACCTTCTACAAAGGTAAACAAAAAGTTGTATCCTCAGGTACTACGGACTTAGAGGAAGCAAAAAAAATTTTAGAACAATGGTATGACGATTTAATTTCAGGAAAATTAGATAATAATACTGATAATGATTTAAATAATAATAATACTGTCCATAATCAAAATATTGAAACATCAAAAACTTCAGAAAAAGTATCAGATACTAAACCAGAAATAACAAAAGAAAATCAATTACAAAATACTTCTGTTTCTGCAACACACGAAGAAAAGAAAAAAAAGTTATTCAATTTTGATTTATCTTCTTTAAAGGATAAATTCTCTTTAAAAAAAAATAATCAAGATAATAAAGAAAAAAATAAAAATAAAAAAATTGATTTATCTAAATATAAAAAATTATTTTCAGAGAAAATAAGTAAAGCGAATGTAGCAGGAGAGGAAATAGCTGGAATAGACATAAGCGAAGATTCAATAAAAATAGCCCAACTAAGCAAAAAAGATAATGATTGGATATTAGAAAAAATTTCTCTGCGATTACTTGATAAAAACAAAACGGCTGACGGGGTTATTAATGCTAAAGACTATGTATCTGAAGAATTAAAATTAGCTATGGCAAACGCAAAGGTTTCAACAACTAACGTTGCTATCTCAATTCCGGTTACTAGTGCAATCATAAGAGTAGTGACAAGTCCTTTAATGTCTGATGATGAACTTCAAAAAGCTATTGAAACAGACTCTCTTTGGGAGAATTTAGTTCAGCTTACAGATGACTTGAACGAATATTCTATTTTTCATCAAGTAATTAGCAGAAATAATAAAACAAATACTATGGAGATACTTTTCGTAGCTTCAAAACTAAGTGATGTAAATGCTTACTCATCAATAGTAAAAAAAGCTGGGCTAAATCCAGTGATAATGGATGTAAAATGTTTCACACTTAAAAACGCTTTTGATAATTCATTTAAAATTGAAAATAAAGCTAACAACGCTCTTTTAGAAATTGGAACTGAAGATAACTATCTTATTATTGTTCATGATAATATTCCAATCATCACTGATATATTTTTAAGACCAAATGAAAAAGATCTTTTAGGCCAATTCGATGGAAGCATTCAAAATACTGACACCGAAAGTGTAGTAAGAAGATATTGTATGCAGCTTAAACAAGCATTAAGTGATTATGAGAGTAAATACTCTTCAAAAATAAATAATATGAAGATTGTGAGCTCTCTTGGAAATATTGAAGAATTAATTCCTTTATTTAAAAAAAACTTATTAAATACTGGTCTTCAAGTTTTTGATCCACTAAATGAGATACAAATACCAGCTTACAATCAAGAAAAAACAAATTTGAGAAATAGATCTATATATACCTCAGTTCTTGGTTTAGCTTATAGAAAACTAGATGTTTTTGGGTATTATAAATTTGTTACGGCAGTTAAGAATATAAACCTTTTGCCTAATCGAGAGTCGCTGAAAAGACAAAGCAAATTAAAATTCCTTTCAGGTTTTGCGATGAAAGGGTTAGTAGGCGGAATAGCTGCTTTATATTTATTTCTGATTGGATTTTCCTTTTTTCAAATCAGTACAAATAAAAGCAAACTTGCCAATGAAACAAATATACAACAAGAATTTAATCTTGTTAGCGCAGAGCACAAAAAACTTACAAAAACAGTTAATGATATGAAAAAGGCTCTTAAACTTGGAGATATGGTAAATTCAAATCAAACTGTTTCATACAGGGCGTTGGCTCAAATTACTAGAAGTGTTCCTCAAAGAGTTCAGTTTACAGATCTTAATTTTAATGGGAATAAAGAAATAATTATATCTGGTTTAGCTTTTTCTGACCAAGATATAATTAACTTTATATCTAATTTGAATGGTAAGGACTTAATCGATCAAGCTTCTCTAAAAGCAATGAATGTACCAAAGGGTAAAAATGATTTACAGTCTGCAAATAACAAAAAAGGATTTACGATTTTATGTAAATTAAAGATATGAATTTAAGTGAATTAAAAAATATTGATCTTAAAAATATTGATGTAAAAGATTTAGTTGAAAAACTAAAAAATAGCGATCTTTTAAAGGATAAAAAATTTCTTACTAAATTTGGAATTTATTTTGGATCAATTATGCTATTTTTCATTGTTTATTATGCTTTTGTTAGTCCAAAAGTTGAGACTCAAAAACAAAGAATTAATACAATGTTACAAAACGAACAACAAACCGCGAATTTCAAACAAGAAATTGCTGCGTTAAAAGCAAATATTGAAAAACTTCAACCTGAGTATGACAAGAAAAGTAAATTATTTCACAGTCAAAAAGAAGTTGAAGGTCTTTACCAAAATATAAGTGATTTTGCTTCCGCAAATAGTTTAAATATAATTAACCTTAATAAAGAGAGCCCAGTTCCAATTTCTCCAGGAAAAAATGCAAAAAAGGTAGCTTATTTTAAAATACCAGTATCTTACGAAATTACTGGAAATTATCTCGGATATTTAAAATTCAGAAGAGCACTCGCGAAATCAAATAAAGTTATCAATTTTGATAGGGAACAGATAACAGTTGTTGAGGGCGCTGGAATTAAATCAGTAGGAACATTATCAATAGTAGGATTACCAGATGAATATAAGTAAAAAAATTTTATTAGTTATCTTTTCGTTATTTCTTTTCACAAACCCAATCATCGCTGAAGATAAAAAAGATCTTATAGATGAAGAGCTTCCTGCAGTTAATCCGTTTCTTGGCGGTGGATCAGTTGGCGGTTCCGGTGTAGATGGTTCAGGTCCAGTTGGGGTATCTCAATCTAATAATTCGGCATCACTTAAGAATATGAAATTAAATGGTGTAGTAATAGGTGAAAGTAAAAGATTCGCAATTTTCACCTTCTCGGATGGAAGAACAGCGAGATACGAAGAGGATACAATAATCTCAAATGATTTTATGATTTTAGATATATTCCCAGATCGCATATTTATAAAGATGAATGAAGTGGAATACTCGCTTGATTTAAAAAATAACCTTGTAAAGGCTGAGGGATGAATTTGAAATTTTTCAACATAATATCTTTGATAGCAATTTTAATGTTAACTTCTAACTGTGCTTCAACAAAGAAAAAATCAGTTCATGGTGAGGAACCTTTAATAGATCCCTCAAAAGTTGTTGTTGAAGGAAGTAAGGATATGGAAGAAAAAGTAAAATATGGACCAAAACCTTATGAAACTGAGTTTGACCCCACGGCAAACAAAAGAAAAACAATTACGACTGAACAAGTAAGAAACTACGTAACAATCTCTAACGAATATGAAAATTTAAAACAAAATGTAAGCATTAATTTTAACGGAGTTGACTTTAGAGACGCAATGGACTCTCTCGCCGACATAGGCGGTATTAATATTATAGTAGGCGAAGAAGTTAGCGGCACAGTCACTGCAAAACTACAAGATGTTGGGTGGGATGTTGCCTTTCAAACTCTTTTAGACATGAAAACTCTAGGGGCAACAAAAAAAGGTTTATTTGGTTTACTAGATAAAGTTATCAAAACTTCATCAAGAATAGCGATCACAATTTCTGAAAAAATTTAATTACGGTTCTAATTCGATATCCCAATAAAGGTAGTCCATCCAACTTTCGTGTAAAAAATTAGGCGGAAAATTTCTACCATTTCGATGTAAATCTTCTACTGTTGGGGCATAAGGTTTATTAGTCAATTTTAAATCACAATCTTTATAAAGCTTTCCACCTTTTTTAACATTGCAACTTGAGCAAGCTGTAACTACATTGTTCCAATCTGTAAGACCGCCTTTAGATTTTGGAAGAAGGTGATCAAAAGTTAAATCTTTTTTGTCTCCACAATATTGGCAAGCAAACTTGTCTCTCAAAAAAACATTAAATCTTGTAAAGTTTGGATTTTTTGATGGTTGTATAAAATTTTTTAAAGCTATCACGCTGGGAAGATTCATTTCAAATGATGGGCTTCTAATTTTTCTTTTGTAATTTGAAACAATGCTTACTCTATCTAAAAAAACAGATTTAACTGCATCTTGCCAGCACCAAATAGAAAGTGGATAATAGCTCAAAGGTCTAAAATCGGCATTAAGTACTAATGCTGGACACTTTTCTAACGGAACTTTATCTATTGAAGAAATAATCATACTTAAAGCTAACTGATAAGAAAAATTTTATCAAGTTATAATTATGTTACAGTAAAAATAGTTATAAATTAAATTGTTTTTTAATGAATTGTAGACCCAAACTTGACCCCTCTGTTGGTATACGATGTTCACAGTGTTTAAATATTTTCATTTTAATTTCGTAATTATTTTTTCCAAAAAATTCTTTAGCTTCAAGTAGTGATTCTATTGGAACTACTTGGTCAAGATCTCCGTGCATCAAAATAATATTAGGTCTTGAAATTATATTTTTAGATAGGTGTTCTGTGCTTATAATTCTTCCAGAGTAACCAATTATAGAATTTATTGTGTCTTTTCTCTTTATTCCAGTTTGTAAAGTTATCATACAACCTTGGCTAAAACCGCCAATGATAATTTCATTAGCTTTTAAATTATATTTTTCCTTAACTTCATCTATTAATTTATTAAGTTTATTCTCAGCTACTAAAGATTTCGATAAAATTTGTTCAGGGGTTTGGTCCATTAAGTCGAACCATTGAAAACCTGTTGGACTTGCTGCACATTTTTCAGGTGCATCTGGGCAAATTATAATAGTGTCTTGTAAGTGTGCTCTCCAATAACTGGCTAAAATTGAAATATCTTTTCCATCTCCACCATAACCGTGGCAAAGAATTACTGCATTCTTTGGTTTTTCTTTAGAAAGCGGCTCTAAAATAATTGTATTTAATGAAAAGGTCATATAGATAAAATACCAATGTCAGAATTTTTATTTAACTTTATAGGTTTCACTTTATTAGGTGCTGTTGCAATAGTTTTAGTAATGGGTATTTATACTTTATTTAAGGGTGGAAGTACTAGTAAAAAATATTCAAATAAACTTATGCAATTAAGAGTATTGTTACAATTTATTGCAATTATTGTTTTAGTTTTACTTGCCTATTTTTTTAAAGACTAAATATATTTTCTTAAAAGTTTAATAAATTCCTCGCTAGCAAAATCGATTTCACCGATCACTTTTCCGAATTCTTTACCCTCTTTATTAATTAATATACTTGTAGGTAAGCCTCTTAATTTGAACCCTTTGACTAATCTCAATTCAGGATCGTAGTAAATTTTTAGATCTTTTACTCCTATATCTTTAAAAAATTTATCTACTTTTATATTATTTGGTTTTTCCATATTCACTGCAAAAATATCAATTTCTGGTAACTTAGTGCCTAGTTTTTCTAAAGAGGGCATTTCTTTTCGACACGGTGCACACCATGTAGCCCAAAAATTTATTATCATGATCTTGCCTCTTTTGTTGATTAAATCAACGTCTTGAAGATTTGAATCTTTAAATTTGAGTTCGCTGATAATTTGAGGTTTTTCATGAATAATAACATTTTTTGAAAAATCTTCTGCTCCAGTAAGATTTTGGCTAACAAGAGATAAAACTATTATGTGAATATAGATTTTAAAGGATTTACTAATTTTCATATTTATTTAAATTGTAGATAACATAGTAAAATGAAAAATAAAACTGTTTGGGCGAATAGACTAAAGGGAAAGACATCACTTTCTTTTCAAAAAATAGGCTCATCTATAAGTACAGATAAAAGACTTTATGAGCAAGATATAGCTGCGTCCATTGTTCATACCAAAATGCTCGTTAAACAAAAGATTATTGGCAAAAAAGAAGGATCTAAAATTATCAATGGTCTTAAAAAAATTAAATTACAGATTGATAAGGGAAAGTTTAAATTTCAAGAAAAATTTGAGGATATACATTTGAATATAGAAAAAAAATTATTTGAACTGATTGGTCCTTCAGCAGGCTTTTTACACACAGCTAGATCAAGAAATGATCAAGTTGTTACAGATTTCAAATTATGGATTAAAAAATCATCAAAAGAAACTATAGCTAACATTAACTCTTTAATGAAAATTTTAATCAAAAAAGCAGAGAAAAATGTTGATTCTGTTATGCCTGGCTTGACGCATCTTAAGAATGCTCAACCTATTTCATTTGCACATTATCTTCTGTCTTACTTTGAAATGTTTAAAAGAGATAAAAAAAGATTCGAAAATAATATAAAACTTTTAGATGAGTGCCCATTAGGTTCAGCCGCACTAGCTGGAACTTCTTATAAAATAGATAGAAATTATACTTCAAGACAACTTGGTTTTAAAAAACCAACTGATAATTCAATAGACTCTGTTGCAGACAGAGACTTTGCAGTAGATTTTTTATATGCATCTGCTATATGTGCAATGCATTTATCTAGATTAGCTGAAGACTTTATAATTTTTAATTCAAATGCATTTAATTTAATTTCATTTGATGACAGTATGTTGACTGGTTCATCGATAATGCCACAAAAGAAAAATCCTGACCCTGCTGAATTAATCAGAGGTAGAGTTGGTTTGAACTATGGCAATTTAAATTCTATGCTTACTATAATGAAGGGACTTCCAATGTCTTATTTTAAAGATCTTCAGGATGATAAAAAACTTGTCTTTGATGGATTTGATACTTTAAATGACTCATTGGTAATAAGTCTCGAATTAGTGAATTCAGTAAAGCCGAATAAAAAAAAAATGTTTAAAATGGCTAATGAAGGTTTTAGCACAGCTACTGATTTTGCTGATTATTTGGTAAAGGAAAAGAAACTCACTTTTAGAGAGTCTTATGCGGTTGCAGCAAAATTAGTGAATTACGCCGAAAAGAAAAATAAATTTTTGTCTGAGTTATCTTTACAAGAAATAATGAAAATTTATAAAAATTTAGATAAAAATGTACTAAAAATATTTGATGTAAATAATTCTATGAACTCAAAAAAATCCTATGGAGGAACGTCTACTGCTAATGTTAAAGCAATGATTAAAAAATATAAAAAGGAGGAAAAATGAAAATATTGATATTAATTTGTATAATAATTTTAACTCTATCTGGATGTGGAAAGAAATCAGAGCCAAAGTATCAAGGAAAATTTAATCAAATACAAATAATTTTATAATCTTATGCAAAATTTAAGATATGTAGGTAAAAATTTATTTCTGGAGCGAGTGTCTATACAGAATTTTTTAAAGAAAAATAAAACTCCTTTTTATATTTATTCTGAAAATCAAATAGTTTCTAATTATTTAAATTTTGTAAAAACATTTAAAAAAACTAATCCTTTAATATGTTTTGCTGCAAAATCTAATAGTAATACTAATATTTTAAGAATTTTAGGTAAACTTGGTGCTGGAGCTGATGTTGTGTCTGGCGGAGAACTATTAAAAGCTCTTAAAGCAGGCATTAAACCAAAAAAAATTGTTTTTTCAGGAGTTGGTAAGTCTGAAGAAGAGTTAAAATTAGCAATTAATCAAAAAATTTTATTGATCAACTGTGAGTCTGAGAGTGAAGCGAAATTAGTTAACAAATTAGCAAAAAATTTAAGAAAAAAAGTTTCCATTGGCTTTAGGTTAAATCCTAATGTCGATGCAAAAACACATAAAAATATATCTACTGGTAAAGCAGATAATAAATTTGGTTTGTCAATAAAAAATTTTAAGTCTTTTCTAAGAGTTATAAATAAATTTAAAAATATAAAACTTGAGGCATTAAGTGTTCATATAGGGAGCCAAATTTTAAATGATGGCCCCTTTAAAAAGACACTTAATGTAATGAATAAATTAATTAAGCAACTAAAATTAAATTTAAAGTATGTCGATTTAGGTGGAGGTTTTGGAATTAATTATAGCGATAATGAAAAACCAATAAATTTAAATAATTACGCAAAATTAGTAAATAATTTTGCAACAAAACTTGACTGTAAAATAATTTTTGAACCTGGTAGATCCATTATTGGAAATACCGGCTTACTTATCAGTAAAGTACAATTTATAAAGAAAGGGGTAAATAAAAATTTTATAATTTTAGACGCTGGAATGAACGATTTTATGCGACCAGCTTTATACGATGCATTCCATAAAATTATTCCTATAACTAAAAATTCATCCAAAATGAAAAGTACAATTGAATTTGTAGGGCCAATATGTGAGAGCACTTGTAAATTTGGAGTTTATAGAAAATATCAAAAATTAATTGAGAATGACTTTGTGGCAATTACAAATGTTGGTGCGTATGGCTCTTCATTATCATCAAATTATAATACAAGACCTTTAATCGCTGAAATTTTAATCAATAAAAATAAATTTAAATACATTAGAAAAAAACAAAATTTAAAAAAATTGATTAATTCTTAATGCAATTTATTAAATCTTTAATTTTTAATATCTTCCTATATTTGGGGCTTATTCTAATTTTCATATTAGCCATACCAACATTAGTTCTTCCAGAAAAATTTACCATTTTTTTTGGGAGGTTATCAGCAAAATATATTGTTTTAATTTTAAAACTTATAATGAATACTAAAGTAATTTTTCATGGTGAAGAAAATTTAAAAAAAGTTGATCAATTTTTTGTTGCCTCCGCCCATCAATCGATGTTTGAAACTTTTGCATTACAAATTCCGCTGGATAGTCCAATTTTTATTTTAAAAAAAGAACTTTTAAATATTCCTTTGTTTGGCTGGTATTTAAGAAAAATTGGTTCTATAGCAATCATTAGAGAGACTACCACTAAAGAAAATCTAAATTTTTTTGATAAAATAAAAGAAAGATTAGAGAAAAATAAAAGACCACTTTTAATATTTCCTCAGGGGACAAGAGTAAAATTAGACGAGCAACCTCCTTTTAAAAAAGGAGTTGGTCGGATATATAAAACATTGAATTTACCCTGTATTCCAGTCGCATTGAATACAGGACAGGTTTGGCCGAAAAATAGTTTTATGAAATTTTCAGGTGATATTCATATTTCATTTCTAGACCCTATTATGCCTGGTAAAGAAAATGATGAATTTATAAAAGAAATTGAAAACAAAATTTACTCTGAAATAAAAAAATATTATTAATTATTTTCTTCCAAAGTCTGGTTTCTCTGTATCTTGCCCAGCCTCAATAATTTCTTTTCTTACTTTTTTAGTTGATGAAAATATTTCTAGAAGCTTTTCACTGTCTTTATTTTTAATAGCAATTTTAATATCATCAAGATTTTTTGAATAATTATCTAAAACTTTCAATATATTTTCACTGTTATCAATAAAAATATCTTTCCACATCAAAGGATCTGAAGCAGCAATTCTAGTAAAATCTCTCAATCCTCCAGCGCTATATTGAATAACGTCATTTTTAAATTTGTCCTCATTATTAATTGCAGTTTTAACAATGCTGTATGCAACTGCATGTGGAAGATGACTTGTTAAAGACAATACATAATCATGATCTTCAAATGACATGACTTTAACTTTACTTCCTAATTTAGACCAAAATTTTCCTAGGTTTTCTATTTTATCTTTAGGAACTTGGTTATCAGCTGAAAGAATACACCATCTATTTTTAAATAAACTTGAAAATCCTGCAGCAGGTCCGCTATATTCTGTTCCAGCTATTGGATGTGAAGCTATCCAACTAATATTTTTAAGACCTAAATTGGTTATAATTTTGTTTACTTCTTTTTTAGCGGAACCAGTATCAGTAAGAATAGATCCTTCCTTTAAGTTTGATTTTATAGAAAGCAAAATTTCTTTATAACTGCTTAATGGTGCAGAAATTATTATCAGGTCTGCTTCTTTTATTGACTCCGTCACATTAGAGCAAATATCAGCTGTAAAATTTTTTTTTAAATATTCTATGACTTTGTTTGACTTATCGTAAACACTTATTTTTGTAGCTAATTTTTGTTCCTGCGTTGCTCTCAGAATTGAGGAGCCAATCAATCCGCAGCCTAATATAGTTATTTTACCGAACATTTAAAATTTTTTTCATTTTTTTCATTAATGCAATATTTTCTGATGTTTTCCCAATGGTTATACGTAAAGAATTTTTAATTCCATAAACATCCATTTTACGGACCAGTATTCCAGATTTAGCGAGTAATCCAAATACTTTAGCAGAGTTTATTTTAGTTTTATCAAATTTTACCAACAAGAAATTAGTAAAACTTTTATTTGTTTCTATTCTCATTTTTTTGAACTCAGAATACATTTTTTTAGTCCATTTATTTACGTGTTTAATTTCTTTATTCAACCATGGACTATCTTTTACAGCAGCAGAAGCTGCAAACAAAGCTGGTCTGCTCACATTAAATGGTGGCTTAACTTTATTTAATGCGGAAATAATTTCTTTTGATCCATATCCCCAACCCACTCTGAGACCTGCTAAACCATATATTTTTGAAAAAGTTCTTGTCATAACGACATTTTTAAAATTTGCAAAAGTTTTTAAACCAGACAAATAATCTTTATTTTTTACATACTCGAAATAAGCATCATCTACTACTAACAAGATATCACTTCTTAGTTTTTTTCTTAAAAATAGTAATTCTTTCTTTGGAATATATGTTCCAGTTGGATTATTTGGGTTAGCTAGGAAAACTATTTTAGTTTTTCTTGTAACTTTTTTGAGTATATCTTTAGTTGAAACAGTAAAATTATTCTCTTTCGAATAAATAACTTTTGCTCCATTCATTCTACTGTAAATTCGGTAAATTATAAAACTAAACTGAGGGACTATAACTTCATCTCCTTTTTTTAGGAACGATTTACATATAAGTTCAAAAATTTGATCAGAACCTGATCCTAAGATTATTCTATTTTTATCAATCTTAAACTTCTTAGCTAGCGTATTTCTTAAAAAGGTTCCATCGGAGTCAGGGTATCTTGCAAAGTTTTTTGAAACTTCTAAGTATTGTTTTCTTGCTTTCGGGCTAGGACCAAGAGCAGACTCATTAGCAGATAATTTAATCTTTGCTAGTTTACTCTTGAATAAGCTCATTCCAGCTACATATTTCTCTGCAACAATGTTATTTGGTTTCGGAAATCTCATCTAATTAATGTAATATCTAAATTGTTTAAGTTTTTCTATAGCTCTTTATCGTATATAAAATTGACAAGTTTGTGATGATTTAGTAAACATTAACCGCGCTGATTTAACCATATTGCAAGCGCATAATAAATGTAGCTAAAAAGGGGATGCCCAGTTTAGCTGGGCTTTTTTTTTGGATGAATATAAAACTTGAGAATACAAAGAAATTAAACGTTACTAAACCGCTTAAACTTGACTGCGGAAAAACTATAAAAAATTTTCCTCTCGCTTATGAGACTTATGGAAAATTGAATGATAACAAAGACAACGCAATACTTGTTTTTCATGCATTGACTGGAGATCAGTTCGTGACTGGAACCAATCCTATTACTAATAAGGAAGGTTGGTGGGTTACTGCGGTAGGGCCTGGGAGAGCAATAGATACGAATAAATATTTTGTTATTTGTGCGAATGTGATCGGAGGATGTATGGGTTCGATAGGTCCTAAAGATATTAATCCAGTAACAAAAAAACCTTACGGATTGGATTTTCCAGTTATAACAATTAAAGATATGGTAAAAGCTCAGGAGTCCTTACTTGAACATTTAGGAATTAAAAAACTTTTATGTGCGACTGGGGGTTCAATGGGTGGAATGCAACTTTTACAATTTTGTGCAACATTTCCGGATAAAGCTTTTTCAGCGGTGCCGATAGCCTGTAGCTCGAGCCATAGCGCTCAAAATATTGCTCTTAATGAATTAGCTCGTCAAGCAATTATGGCAGATCCTGTATGGGATAATGGAAAATATGTTTTGAAAAATGTTCAACCAAAAAATGGCTTAGCAGTTGCAAGAATGGTTGGGCATATAAGTTATTTATCTGAAAAAGGTATGCAAGAAAAATTTGGTAGAAAATTACAAGAGAAGGCAGATTATGAATTTAGTTTTAATGCTGACTTCCAAGTTGAAAGTTATTTAAGACATCAAGGTTATGCATTTGTTGAAAGATTTGATGCTAATTCAGTACTATATATAACAAGAGCGATGGATTATTTTGATCTTTCAAAACAATTTAAAGGAGGTTTGGTAGAGGCATTTAAAAATCAAAAAACTAAATTCTTAATCATATCATTTTCCTCTGATTGGCTTTACACAACAAAAGATAACAAAGATATAGTAATAGCATTAAATGCGTCAGGTGCAGATGTTTCTTACTCTGAGATAAATACAGATAAAGGACATGACTCTTTTTTACTTAATGAACCTGAATTTTTAAAAACATTCAAAGGTTTTATAGACTCTATGTATGAAAAATTTAAAAATGAAAAAAGAATTTAAAGTAATTGCAGATTTATTACCTAAGAATACGAGGGTTCTTGATATAGGATGTGGAGACGGATCTTTAATGCATCTTCTTAGAATAGAAAAAAATATAGAGGTACGTGGACTAGAACTTAATCAAGATAATGTTAAAGAATGTATTTATAAAGGTTTGCCAGTTATTCAGGGTAATGCAGAAACTGAATTACATCAATTTCCTGATAAATCATTTGACTATGTTGTGCTGAGTCAAACACTACAAGCATTTTATGAGCCAGAGAAAGTTTTAAAAAATCTTTTAAGAATAGGAAAATCGGTTATTATCTCAATACCTAATTTTGGCTTTTGGAAAGTAAGAGTAAAACTTTTACTTTTTGGTGAGATGCCGGTTACAAAGACACTCCCAAATACTT
>CACCPE010000004.1 GCA_902547825.1 uncultured Pelagibacteraceae bacterium
AAGCGACCTAGATAGGCTGATTTTTCCTTTTAATAAACATTCAATTTTATCTTTAGAATACAAACCATTTTCTAGATTCAGCTTAGCCAAAAGCTTAGATGAAGTATTTGAAAATAATTTAAGTAAAACTTTAAGTGAAATTCTTAATGATCGAAAAACTGGAACTGCGATCGTTGAGCCTGATATAAAAAATAAGAAATTTGATAAAGATTTTTTAGTCAAGCTTTCAACAGGTCTCGCTTATCTAATTGGCAATCCAAACTTTGACTCTATGTCAGGAAAGTATTATGCAAGATTTCATGTAAAACACCAAGACAGCAGCGATTCTTATTTAAGAAAGGCGTATACAAATTTAGATCTTCATACAGATGGAACGTACGTGAAAGAGAAAACCGATTGGATTATAATGACCAAAATGGAAGAGCAGAATGTAGGTGGAGGAGAAAGTGTAATTTTACATCTAGATGATTGGGAACACTTGGAAGATTTAAGTAATGATCCTGTGGGTCAAGAAGATTTCGTATGGGGATCTCCAAAAAGCAAGAATGTTGATTATAAAGTTGAACATCCTGTATTTTCAAAAGATAAAAATGGCAAGCCAGTTATTTCATATATTGATCAATTTCCTGAACCACAAAATATGAAACAAGGTCTTTTTTTACAGAAATTATCAGATGCTTTAGAACAAAGTAAAAATAAAATAAGCTTTCCTTTGCCTGTTGGCTCGACAATTTTCTCTAATAACTATTTTTGGTTGCATGGAAGAAAAGCTTTTAAAGAGCATTCTGGGTTATCTAGAGAATTACTTAGAATTAGAGGAACATTTTTTCATTAATACATAGTTGACTCTAGGATATATATTTATTTTAATAAGTATAATAAATAAACACAGGGGGAATAATGTTCAATAAGTTCAAAAAACTTATCAGCTTAGTTTTCGCAACTGTTCTTTTTACTTCAGTTTCAAATACATCTTTCGCTGCTGACAAATTACACTTTGTAATAGGTGGTGGTGCCGGTGGTGGTTGGGATGGAACTGCTAGAGGAACTGGTGAAGCTTTAACTAAAGCTGGTTTTTTAAATAGCGCATCATTTGAGAATATGTCAGGTGGTGGTGGAGGAAAAGCTTTATCATACATGATAAATACGAAACCTTCAGATACAATTTTAGTTCAATCAACTCCATTAGTTCTTAGATCAATAACTAGACACTCTGGTTATGTAGATAAAAAGAACGCAGCTAAGGTTACATCTTACAAAGATGTTGTGCCAATAGCTGGTGTAATTGGTGATTATGGTGCAATCGTTGCAGCTAAAAACTCACCGTACAATTCTTGGAAAGATGTAGTTGCTGCTTATAAAGCAAATCCAAAATCAGTTAAAATGGCTGGTGGATCTGTCAGAGGAAGTATGGACCATTTAATTGGTGCTTTAGCATTTAAAGAAGCTGGAGCTAACCCAAATGATGTTGTTTACATTCCTTACGATGCAGGTGGAAAAGCTTTAGCAGGACTTTTATCAGGTGAAACTCAAATTCTTTCAACTGGTTTAGGAGAAGTAATGGGTGCTAGGGATCAAGTAAAAATTCTTGGTATTACGGCTCCAAAAAGAGTTGCTGATGCACCAGATGTTCCTACATTAAAAGAGCAAGGTACAAACGCAATCTTCGTAAATTGGAGAGGTTTCTTTGGCCCTCCAGGAATGAGCGATGGCGAGAGAAAAAAAATTGCTAAAATGTTGGGTGATGTTCAAAAAACACCTGAATGGGAAGCAGTAAGAAAAAGAAATGCTTGGGTAAATATTTATAACCCAGATAAAAAATTCGTTAAATTTTTAGAAAAACAAACAGTTGAAATGACTGGGTTGTTAAAAAATTTAGGCGTAATTAAATAAATACTTAAGGAAAGAGCAGTGAAAATAAGTCCTTCAAAGATTATTTCACTGCTCTTTTTTATTTTTTCAGGATTTTACCTTTACACAGCACATCAAATACAGGTTTTTACTTTTGACGAAGATGCAGCTTTTAATGCGAAAACTTTTCCTATTTATTTAGGTTATGCTGGATTAGTTTTTTCAGCTTTATACATTATCTTGCCAGAAACAAAACCTTCAAATGTTGACTTAAAAGTTCTAGATTATAAAAAAACAATCACTTTAGTCATTTTAATGATTTTGTATGGACTAACTATATTAAGAATAGGATATTTTCTTTCAACCTCGATATTTTTAGTTTTATCTTATATTGTTTTAGGAGAGAGAAAATGGATATGGATTTTCATTTTATCTTTTCCATTTGTGGCAATTTTTATGTATCTCCTTCACGGATTATTAAATATTTACCTTCGTGATCCATTTTTACAATTGATAGGAGTAATGGGATGATCGAAGGTATTTTTATAGGATTAGAAACAGCTTTTTCGTTAAAAAATTTAATGATGGTCATGATTGGTTGTTTCGCAGGAACCATAATAGGGATGCTTCCAGGTTTAGGACCGATGACTGCAATAGCATTAATGATACCTATTACTTATGGTTTTGAACCGTCAACAGGTTTAATTTTAATGGCAGGGGTTTACTATGGAGCTGTTTTCGGAGGATCAACCTCTTCAATATTAATAAATGCTCCAGGCATACCCGGAACTGTTGCGACCTCATTTGATGGTTATCCAATGGCACAGCAAGGAAAAGCTGGTAAGGCATTAGCGATTGCAGCTTATAGTTCTTTTGCGGGTGGAACGATTGCAGCTATATTTCTTTTAATTGCAGCACCAAGTCTATCAAAAGTAAGCTTAGCTTTTAGATCTCCAGATTATTTTGGACTAATGATTTTAGGCTTAACGGCAGTTTCAGCTTTTTCTGCAAAAGGTCATTTCTTAAAAGCAATGATGATGGTGGTCCTTGGATTAATGTTAGCTAGCGTTGGTCAAGACACTCTTTCAGATATTCCAAGATTTACATTTCAGAATATGAATTTATCGGATGGGATAAGTTTCGTGCTAGTTGTTATGGCTACCTTCGCAATGAGTGAAGCATTAACCATAATATTCAAAGCTAACGATCCAACCAAAGTCGCGAAACAAATTTCATTATCTCAACTCGGTTCAATCAAATTAGACAAAGAAGAGACAAAAAAAATGGTAACAACTATTCCTCGTTCATCAATATTGGGTTTCATTATTGGAGTCTTACCTGGAGCAGGTTCAACCATAGCTTCTTTCTTAGCATATGGAATGGAGAGAAATTTCGTTAATGATGAGGAAAAGCAAAAATTTGGCAAAGGTAGTATAAATGGATTAGCGGCACCTGAAACTGCAAATAACGCTGCATGCTCAGGATCATTTGTACCATTATTAACATTAGGAATTCCAGGAAGTGGGACTACAGCTGTAATGTTAGGGGCTTTACTTGGATTTGGAATTCAGCCGGGCCCAAGGTTGTATCAAACAAATCCTGAAATTTTTTGGTCAGTAATAATGTCTATGTATATTGGAATGGTTATACTTTTAATTTTAAATTTACCTTTAATTCCATATATTGCGAGAGTCTTGGCAACACCAAGAACTTTCTTGATACCTTTAATTTTATTTTTTTCAGTCACAGGAATTTATTTAATGTCATTTAATAACTTTGATATTTATATGATGATTGGAATTGCAGTAATAGCTACCATACTTCGTTTATACGATTTTCCAATGCCACCATTAATTTTAGCTTTTGTTCTAGGCGGCCTAATGGAGGAAAATTTAAGAAGATCTTTATTAATTAGCGACGGTTCTTGGTCATTTCTTTGGGACAGACCTTTAACCTTAGTAATAATGTTCACTATAATCATGATAGTTGGGTGGCAAATTTTTAAGAGTTTTTGGAAGAAAAAGTCTTAAATTTAAGGTCTACTGTAACAATTATGCCACAAATAAATGGCTTAAATACTCACTTTTTTGATCCATTTTGATAATCTAAGTATTTGACAATAGGTAGTTACAGTATATGAATCTCATAACGTTAATTTATAAATTAAGGGAAAATATGAAAAAAATAGTAAGCTTAGTAAGTTCATTACTTTTTTTGTCAATTGTTTCAGTTAAAGCTGAAATGGGTATAGGTATCTCCGGTGCATTGCACATGATTGACGGTTCTGGATCTGAGACAACTAGAACTAGCGGTCAAGTAAACAACGGTTCTCATGATGAGGTAGCCGAAGTACCAGAAATATTTATAGAAACATTCGATGACTCTGGATTAACTTTTGGTATTTCTTACATTCCAACAAGAGATATGGGAAGTAAATCAAGATCAGATACGAACTCAGAAGGTGATACTGGTACGTATAAAGCTAAAGCTGAGCTTGATAACGTAATTAAATTTTACTCTGATATTCCAACTGGCTATGGTTCAACATATGTTCATTTAGGAATTCAGCACGTAACGTTAAGTACACTTGAGTCATTAAATTCTGGAGCTGAGTATCCTAATAGAGATCTTTTAGGGGCAACAGTTGGTTTCGGAACAAAAGGTGATATACCTTATGGAAACAATCTATATTACAAAGGTGAATTTACTTATACAAATTTCGAAAGTTATGAAGCGACAGGCGCAGGAAACAAAGTAGTTGCGGATCTTGAAGATTATGCAATTAGAGCGTCTATTGGTTATAAATTTTAATTATTTGTGAATAAAATTAAACCCCGTAATTCTTATTGCGGGGTTTTTTATTTATAACCTGACATATTTTTTTTCTTTATCCACTGACCAGTTTTTTGTTCCGTTAATAACTATAAATAAAAAACCACCAGCTAAACCAAGATTTTTAAAAAAGAGTATTAACTGTATTTGATCAGAAAAATCATTGTGAAAAATAAAAGCAGTTATTAAACAAAAAAATGCAAGTAAACCTGCTGAAATTCTTGCATAATAACCAATTATGATAAACAAAGGTAATACTATTTCTAAAAAAATAGTCGGATATAGAAGGATACCTGGAACTCCGTAACCTTCCATCCAACCCATAGTCCCGTCAATACTAAATAATTTGTTATATGCTGAAATGAGAAACAAAGTTGAGATTAGAATTCTTGCAATTAAGTCAAATGCATTGGCCATTCACTAAAATTTAAAGCGATTTAATCTTAATGTCAAAAAAAGATTGTTTAATTCAGGTTTTTTTCAAAAATCTTAATATAACTGGTACCAAAAATAATATCATTAGTAAGCGAATTATGTGGTGGAAAGATACAAATTCTGGATCAAGATTAAAGAAAATAGCTATAACTGCAACCTCATATATTCCTCCTGGACAATAAGAAAGCAGTAAAGTAAAGAAATTTTTATCAATTACTAAACTTGCAGCTAAAGCTGCAATTACTCCTAGGAGCACAAGTAAGAAGGTTGCTATAAAACTATGAAATGCATTTTTGGCAACTTCATAAATTGTTTTATCTGCAAACCTACAACCCACTGAGGCACCTAAAACTAAAAGACAGTAATCAACGGCTTTAGGAGATATTTGATAAGAAGCTATCTCCGTAAATTGAAGTAAACCACTAGCTACTAAAGTTCCAGAAAGTAAAGCAGCTGGTACTTTAAACCTGTCAAATATAAAAACTAAAATTACTGAAGTAATAATTAAAATTAAAAAATCATAAATATTTTGATCTTTCAAAGTTTCTTGTGCAAAATCTCCTAAGTTTGCATCGTAATAGCTATTAACAAAAAAAGGAAAGACAGTAACAATTATAATAAGTCGAATTAAATGTGAAGTTGCCACATGACTTAAATCAGTTTTTTGACCTTCAGCTAGAATCATTAAAGGACCTAAAGCCCCTGGAGCTGCCGAAAAAATAGAAGTTTTTTTCTCATATTTGGAAAATTTTTGTAAATAAATTGATACAATAAAAATACTTAAAATGATGTAAGCTAACATAATTAAAGATGTAAACGCCCATTCATGGATTTGTGAAAATAAATCTTTATCAATATAGTTTCCTATGTAAAGCCCTAACAAAATTAATATTGATGATAAAATTATTTTAGGAATTATAATTTTTAAACCAATTAAAGCCCCAACCGAAGTAGCTAACATAGGACCCAAAAACCAAGCCAGGGGTAAGTTAAAATATTCAGCTACGATAGCACTGGGAACTGAGATAGTTATTACCAAAAGAAATTTCACTGAAAAGATTTGTTTAAAATTTTCTTTATTTAAAGGAATAGCTTGGTTATTCTGCATAATCTATGATTTTAGGATTCATCGGAACTGGGAAGATATCTTCATCAATTATTTACGGTATTTTTAAATCCAAATTAAAGTTTAAAAAGATTTATATATCCTCAAGAAATATAAATATAGCTAAAAAGCTAGATAAAAAATTCAGGTCAATTACAGTTTTAAAAGACAATCAAGAAATTATCGACAAATCCTCTGTAATTTTTTTGGGGATTACTCCAAATGTAGGCAATAAAATTCTTCCTAAATTAAAGTTCTCAAAAAATAAAAAAGTAATAAGTCTTATCTCCACTATTAATCTAAAGAAGTTAAAGAAGTTCATAAAAGTTAAAGATATGGTAAGAGCAACTCCTTTACCTCCTATTGAAATTAAGAGAGGTCCGATAATTATTTGTCCTCCTAGCAAGTTTGCAAGAGATATATTCAAATATTTAGGTAAAGTATTAGAGATTAGAAATGAAAAACTCAGTTATAAATTTTGGTCTACGGCATCTTTAATGGCTGCGTATTATGAAATTCTTAATACGAGTTCCAAGTGGCTTATAAAAAAAGGAATTAAAAAAAGTTTTGCAGATACTTACATTGCAGAATTATTTTTGGCTTTAAGCCAAGATGCTTTAAATAAATCCTCACAAGGTTATAAAAAACTTGTGGCAGACTCTCAGACACCAAAAGGCCTTAATATGCAGGTTCTTAATGAATTGAAAAAAGGAAAATTCTTTACTAAGTTTACCAAAGCTCTTGAAAACGTAAATAAGAGAGTCAATAAATAATAAATGGAATATTTTATACAACAACTGGTTAATGGGATTACTTTAGGTTCAATATACGGGCTTATCGCTATTGGCTATACAATGGTCTATGGAATTATTGGAATGATAAACTTTGCACACGGCGATATTTTTATGATCGGAGCTTTTGTCGCATTAATTTCATTTATTATCTTTGGCTTAACTGGAGTAGCGCTACCAATAATTTTATTATTAGTTTTATTAATAGCAATGCTTTTTACTGCTTGCTATGGGTGGACAGTGGAAAAACTTGCTTATAAGCCTTTGCGAGGCTCTTTTAGATTAGCACCGCTAATTTCAGCTTTAGGAATGTCAATCGTTTTGCAAAACTATGTACAAGTTTCTCAAGGAGCAAGAGTGAAGCCTATGCAACCATTATTTTCTGGAGGACTTGAATTTTTTAAAAATTCAGAATTTATTGTTACAGTCAGCTATCTTCAAATTTTTATAGTAGTTTTAACAATTATTTTAATGGGGATATTTACTTATTTAATTACAAAGACTGATTTAGGAAGAGCACAAAGAGCATGTGAGCAAGACAGAACAATGACCGCTTTACTTGGCATTAATGTTGATAGAACTATTTCAATTACTTTTATTATCGGTTCTTCATTAGCATCAGTAGCAGGTATGATGTTTGTTCTTTATTACGGAGTTATTGATTTTTACATCGGATTTTTAGCTGGGATTAAAGCTTTTACTGCAGCAGTCTTGGGTGGAATTGGGTCTTTACCAGGAGCAATGTTAGGAGGATTGTTAATTGGACTTATTGAAACTATGTGGTCTGGATATGTTTCTATTGAATATAAAGATGTTGCAGCATTTAGTGTCTTAATTGTTGTTTTAATATTTTTTCCTACAGGATTTCTTGGCAAGCCAGATATTGAAAAAGTTTAATGGAAAAACAGGATATAATTAAATCATTTAAAGATAGCCTATTTACTGGTCTAATAGCCCTAGCATTATTCGGGCCAATAGTTGGGCTTCGAACTGCTTCAAAAGGTGAAGGCCTATTTATTACTCCACAGTGGGGAGTGGTATTACTACTTGTAGGACTTTGTATTTTAGGAAGATTTTTAATAAATATAAATTCTGCAAGAAAAACAGAATTTAAGTTTTTGTCAACTTTAACATCAAAATTTTCAAATATCACTGATGATAAGGCCAAACATTTTGCAATAACAGGGATTTTATTTGCTGTAGTTTTTCCATTCTTACCATTCACCGACAGATACTTTATGGACGTAGCCATCATGATTTTAACTTACATTATGTTAGGCTGGGGTTTAAACATTGTAGTAGGTTTAGCTGGTCTTCTAGATCTAGGTTATGTAGCTTTCTATGCTGTTGGTGCTTACTCTTACGCACTTATAGCAACTACTTTCGGTTGGTCTTTTTGGATATGCTTACCATTAGCAGGGTTGTTCGCTGCTTTCTTTGGGATTTTGTTAGGATTTCCAGTTTTAAGATTAAGAGGAGATTATCTTGCAATTGTTACATTAGGATTTGGCGAAATAATAAGAATAATTTTAATTAATTGGTACGAAGTAACAAATGGCCCAGATGGAATTACAGGTATTCCAAGGCCATCATTTTTTGGATTACCTTTTAAAAGATCACCAGATGAAGGAGAGATGAGCTTCCATACTTTTTTCGGACTAGAGTATTCTACAATGCATAGAATAATATTTTTATATTATTTAATTTTAGTATTAGCTTTAATAACCAATTACTTTACATTAAAGATCAGAAAATTACCTGTTGGAAGAGCTTGGGAGGCTTTACGAGAAGATGAAATTGCATGTAAGTCCTTGGGAGTTAATCCCACTAATACTAAACTTACAGCATTTGCAATCGGCGCTATGTTTGGAGGGTTTGCTGGATCTTTTTTTGCTACGAGGCAAGCTTTTATAAGTCCAGAGAGTTTTACTTTTATTGAGTCAGCAATCATAGTTGCAATTGTAGTTCTTGGTGGCATGGGTTCTCAAACTGGAGTAGTTCTAGCCTCAATTTTTTTAATAGGAATAACAGAAATTTTTAGAGATCTAGAACAGTATAGAATGATCGCTTTTGGAGGAGCAATGGTACTTATCATGGTTTTTAAACCAAAAGGAATCTTAGCTAATAGAAAACCCACAATTTTAATGCATGGAGATAACAAGTGACTAATTTATTATCTGTTGAAAAACTTACAATGAAATTTGGAGGTTTAGTAGCCATTGATGATTTAAGTTTTGATGCAAAAAATAATCAAATCACGTCTATTATTGGACCGAATGGCGCTGGAAAAACAACTGTATTTAATTGTTTAACTGGTTTTTATAAACCAACAACGGGTCAGATGTATTTGCATCAGGCTGAAAAAAAAGTTTCTTTAAGAAAATATACTGATTTTAAGATCGCTCATGTAGCAAAGGTAGCTAGAACATTCCAAAATATAAGACTATTCCCAGCAATGTCTGTATTGGAAAATCTTTTAGTCGCTCAACATAATGAATTAATGGTTGCTTCAGGTTATTCACTTTATGGTTTATTAAATTTAAAATCTTATAGAGAGAGAGAACAATTAGCAGTCAATAAAGCAAAATATTGGTTAGATATTATTGGATTAACTCATAGAGCTGATGATAATGCAGGAGATCTTCCATATGGAGATCAAAGAAAATTAGAAATTGTAAGAGCGATGTGTATTGAACCTAAGCTGTTATGTTTAGATGAGCCAGCAGCAGGACTTAATCCAAAAGAGTCTGCTGAACTAAATAAGCTTTTAAAATTTATAAAAACTGAGAAAAAAACAGGAATCTTATTAATCGAGCATGATATGAGCGTTGTAATGGGTATCTCTGACCATGTTGTTGTATTAAATTATGGAAAAAAAATATTTGAAGGAACTGCAGAACAAACAAAAAATAGTAAAGAAGTAATAGAGGCTTATTTAGGAGTGGATGAATAATGCTTAAAATTTCGAATGTAGAAACTTTTTATGGAAAAATACAAGCTCTTAGAGGAGTTGATATAGATGTTAATGATGGAGAAATAGTATCTTTAATAGGTTCAAACGGAGCTGGTAAGTCCACGTTGCTTATGACTATAAGTGGAGTAAATAAAGCTAGAAACGGGAATATAACTTTTAATGGTAAAAGAATTGAAAATAGACAACCTCATAAAATAGTTGATCTGGGGATATGCCAAGTCCCTGAAGGAAGAAGAATATTTTCTAGATTAACAGTTGAAGAAAATTTGAGATTGGGCGCCTTCACGAATGAAAAAGGCAAGCATTTTGAGACAGATATAAAAGAAGTATATGATTTATTCCCAGTTTTAAGTGATAGAAAAACACAAAGAGGCGGAACATTATCTGGTGGAGAGCAACAAATGTTGGCAATAGGTAGAGCACTTATGAGCAAACCAAAAGTATTACTTTTAGATGAGCCCTCTTTAGGAATTGCCCCAAAATTAGTAAATCAAATATTTGCCTCCATTAAAAATATCAATAAAGAAAAAAATGTTACTATTTTTTTAGTGGAGCAAAATGCAAAAAAAGCACTAGAGTTAGCGGATCGTGCTTATGTTTTAGTTAATGGTAAAGTTACCATTATGGGTTCTGGTCAAGACCTACTCAAAAACAAAGATATTCAGGCAGCCTACCTCGAAGGTGGGACAAAAAATTAAGTTTTTTTCGTATTTACAAGATCTTATTTAAGGTGTTCAATATCAATAATTAATTAATTAATAACAAAGGGAAATAATATGTTTAGAATGTTTAATAAACTTCTTTCATTAATTGCCGGAACATTAATGTTAGCAACTGCCTCAGTAAAAGCTGATGTCGTTGTTGCTTCTGCTGGACCTATGTCTGGTCAGTACGCTTCATTTGGTTCTCAGCTAAAAGCTGGAGCTGAAATGTGGCTAAAACACGTTAATAAAAAAGGCGGAATTAATGGTGAGAAAGTTAAATTAGAAATCGGAGATGATGCTTGCGATCCTAAACAAGCTGTTGCTGTAGCCAACAAATTTGCTGGTCAAGGCGTAGCTTATGTTGCAGGTCACTTCTGCTCTGGTTCTTCAATTCCAGCTTCTGCGGTTTACAACGAAGAAGGAATTATACAAGTTTCACCAGCTTCAACAAATCCAGCGTTAACGGATAAAGGTGGTAAATACACTTTTAGAGTTTGTGGTCGAGATGATCAGCAAGGTGAAGTTGCTGGTAAATTCTTAGCTGATAATTACAAAGGTAAAAAAGTAGCTATCCTTCATGACAAAACTGCTTACGGAAAAGGTTTAGCAGATGCGACGAGAAAAAATATGAAGAAAGCTGGCCTTAAAGAAGCTATGTACGAAGCTTATACAGCAGGCGAAAAAGATTACTCTGCTTTAGTTTCGAAACTAAAATCTAATAACATCGACGCAGTTTATCTTGGCGGTTACCACACAGAAGGTGGTTTGATCGTAAGACAAATGAGAGACCAAGGTATGAAAACTAAATTAATCAGTGGTGACGCTTTAGTTACAGCTGAGTATTGGGATATTACTGGTGATGCAGGTGAAGGCACGTTAATGACTTTCTCTCCAGATCCAAGAAATAATCCTGCGGCTGCAGATGTTGTAAAAGAATTTAAAGCTGCTGGTATTGAGCCAGAGGGTTATGTTCTTTACTCATATGCTGCGTTACAAGTATTTGAACAAGCTGCTAACCAAGCTGGATCAAACGACCCTGCTAAGGTTCTTAAAGTAATGAGAAAAGGTAAGTTTGATACTGTAATTGGTTCACTAAGCTTTGATAAAAAAGGTGACGTGAGCTTGCCAGGTTACGTATTTTATGAGTGGAGCAAAGGTAATTACAAAGAACTGTAATTCAATTGCTCAACTAATTTAAAAGGGGGCTTAGGCCCCCTTTTTTATTTATAGAAAGGAATTTATGGAAATAACTTACGATGATTTTAAAAAAGTACAAATTAAAGTTGGCACTGTCTTAGAGGTAAAAGTAAATGAAAAAGCAAGAAAACCTTCATTAATAGTTAAGGTAGACTTTGGAAAAGAAATAGGGATTAAACAATCCTCAGCTCAGATAACTCACTATTACACCCCAGAAAATTTAGTTGGCAAACAAGTAATTGGAGTTTGTAATTTTCCGGCAAAAAATATAGCTGGAGTAGTTTCAGAGGTCTTAGTGCTTGGAGCTATTGAAAAAGACGGAAAAGTTGTCCTAGTGCACCCATCTCAGAAAACTGATAATGGTTTAGATATTGCGTAATGAGTTCTGAAACATTTAATTGGAGCTGTAAACACACTTGGTCTAGAAGTGCCAAAAATACATTTTGGTGTTTACTTGGTTGCTCTATTGGTGATTTTGGGACCATTTTATTTTTTCAATTAACAAAAATTTCTTTTCCTGTTTTAGCAATCATGGTTTTAGCGATAATCAATGGGATTATTACAAGCATTATTTTAGAAACAATTATCTTATTAAGACAAAATTTTTCTTTAAAATTAGCTTTTAAAACAGCTGTTGGGATGAGTTTAATTTCAATGGTGAGCATGGAAATTGCTATGAACGCTACAGATTATTTCCTTACAGGAGGAGCTATTTTAACTTGGTGGGTTGTGCCAATAATGTTAGCTGTTGGTTTTGTAACGCCTTGGCCATATAATTATTGGAGATTAAAAAAATTTAACGAAGCTTGCCATTAAGTAATTTTGTTTAAGATTTTATCCTTAAAAACAAAATGATGAACAATCACTGCAAGTATATGAAGACTTACAAGTGCTAATAATAAATAATTAGCATAAATATGAACTTCATAATAAGCATCCGCTAAAACAAAATTATCTTTTTCAAATCCATATTTAAAAAATATGAAATTAAGCCTTTCTCCCATATAAAGTTTTTTTAGAATTCCAGAAATAGTTATGGAAAAAATAGATACATAAAGCAAAAAATGGTTAGCCTTTCCAATGAAGACTTGTCCTTTAAAAAAACTTTTAGACTCAGATGGACTTTTGTTAAAAAATTTCCAAATTAGTCTAAACAAAGTAAGATAGAATACGGTTATTCCAACTAGGATATGTATATTTTCAAGTTCAATTCTTTCATCAGAAAATTCAAGCCCTACTAAATAAAATCCAAAAGGAACTTGGGCTATTAAGACAATAAATGTTAACCAGTGGAACAATTTGGCAAATAGCCCATATTCATTATGACTGTTAAAAAATCTCATTACTAATTATTACTAGACATGTCATTTAAAAGCACCATATCTAAATTCATTATTTTTACAGTAGTATTATTCTCTGCTTTTTATATCTTTAATTTTGTCACAGATAAAAAAGACGCTTTAGCTAATATTAACAATAAACAAATCGTTGAAGTTTTTAAAACTCCCTCATGCGGATGTTGTTATGGATATGTTTTATTTTTAGAAGAAGAAAAATTCAAAGTAAAACAAACAGATATGAGAAGCCTTCATACAATAAAACAAAAATATAATATTCCTGTAGAAATGCAGTCTTGCCATACTACTATTATCGGTAAATATTTTATAGAAGGTCATGTCCCGTTTGAAGCAGTTAACAAATTATTAAAAGAGCAACCTGATATAGATGGTATAGCTTTACCGGGAATGCCAATTGGAACGCCTGGTATGCCAGGTGATAAAGATGAACCCTTTGTTATTTATCAACTTAAAGATGGGAAATCATCAGTTTTCATGACAATATAAACCTCATGATACAAAAGATAAAAATAATAAAAACACTTATTATTATTTTTTCTTTGTGCTTTCCTTTTACTGCTAACGCCCAAACTGCAGAAGAAATTATAAAAGGCAGGAAAGCAATGTTTAGCGAAAACTATCAAAACGCTAAAAAAATATCTATATTATTAAAATCAAAAAAAATCGAAGAGGCAAAACCCTTAATGAAAAAAATTTCAGATAATTATATTAAATTATTAGATTATTTTCCTGAGAATACAAAAGAGGGTTTTAAAACTGAAGCTTTACCAACTATTTGGGAAAATAAAGATGAATTTAATGCTCTAATGAAAAAAGCATCAGATGATATGATAAAACTTGCCAAAGCTATTGATACTGCTGAAGATCTAAGAGCAGCGCAGAAAGAGCTGATGTGGAGTAATTGTTCGGCTTGTCATAGTAAGTTTAGAGCGCCTCATTAAATTTAAATGCAACTTTTTCCATTAATCTTATTTGGTATTGCAACCGCGTTTTCTCCTGGTCCAAATAATATTATGACATCTTATACAGCTTTTAATTTTGGATTTAGAAAAGCCATTCCTACAATGCTAGGAGTTATAATTGGATGGACGCTTTTAATCATTCTTTTACAACTAACTTCTGGAGCTGTTTTTCAAAAATATGCATTTATTCAAACTACAATTAAAATATTAGGATCAATTTACTTGTTATACATGGCTTACAAATTATCTTTTGCAGGACAAACAAAAGATAAAAAAATTGATCCAAAACCAGTAACTTTTTTGAATACTTTTTGGTTTCAATTCGTAAACCCTAAAAGCATTATAGTTGGATTAACCTCAATTTCTTTATTTATTGACACACAAAATAATTACTTAAGAGACTCGATTGTTTTAACATTTGTTTGGTTTTTGATGGCTGTTGGAAGCCAAACAGCTTGGTGTTTAATGGGTAAATACATGAGAAAATTCGCCACAAGTGATAAATTTATTAAGAATTTTAATTACTCAATGTCTTTTTTACTTATCGTTTGTGTGATTTTGTTCTATGTATAGCGCATGAAATTTAATAGTAAAAATTCTTTTAAATCATTAGATAATATTTCATCATCAGGTAAAGATTATAAAATTTTCAATTTAAAAAAAGCCGAAAAGAATGGTTTAGACGGAATTTCAAAGCTACCAAAATCTCTTAAAGTTTTATTAGAAAATTTACTTAGATACGAGGATAATATAACTGTAGATAAAAAACAGATTTTAGCAATTAAAGAATGGTTAAAAAATAAAAAATCTAATACTGAAATAGCTTACAGACCAGCTCGAGTTTTAATGCAGGACTATACAGGAATCCCAGCGGTGGCGGATTTAGCTGCTATGAGAGATGCTGTGAAAGATAAAAAAAAAGATCCAGAAAAAATAAATCCCTTATCAACTGTAGACTTAGTGATCGATCATTCAGTAATGGTTGATGAATATGCTTCAGGAAAATCATTTGATAAAAATGTAGAGAGAGAATTTTCTAGAAACGGAGAGCGGTATTCTTTCTTAAAATGGGGACAACAAGCTTTTGATAATTTTAGAGTGGTGCCACCAGGAACAGGTATTTGTCATCAAGTAAACTTAGAATATTTATCTAAAGTTGTTTGGTCATCTAAAAGCGGGAAAGATTTATATGCTTATCCAGATACTTTAGTTGGAACGGACAGCCACACTACAATGGTAAACGGTTTATCTGTATTAGGCTGGGGAGTTGGTGGTATCGAAGCCGAAGCTGCTATGTTAGGACAACCAATTTCAATGTTAATTCCTGAAGTAGTTGGAGTTGAAATTAAAGGTAAACTTAAAGAAGGTACAACTGCAACTGATTTAGTCTTAACAATAGTGGAAATGTTAAGAAAAAAAGGTGTTGTAGGAAAATTTGTAGAATTTTATGGAGAAGGACTAAAAAATTTAACTTTAGCTGATAGAGCAACTATTGCAAACATGGCTCCTGAATATGGAGCAACATGTGGCTTCTTCCCTGTTGATGATGAGTCACTTAAATATTTAAAATTATCTGGACGAGATAGTGCTACAATTGCCTTGGTAGAAAAATATTCTAAAGAACAAGGGCTATGGGCAAGTAATGATGTAGAGTTTACTGATACAGTATCTCTAGATGTTAGCACAGTTGTAACAAGTATCTCTGGACCTAAAAGACCTCAAGATAAAGTTTTACTAACTGAGGCAGCGAGTTCGTTCGCTAAAGTTTATAAAGAAAACGCTAAAAGATCTAAAGTTGTAGAGACTGATGTTGCAGGAGCAGATTTCAAATTAAAAGATGGGGATATTGTTATTGCAGCAATTACCTCATGTACTAATACATCAAATCCAAGCGTTCTAATCGGAGCAGGACTTCTTGCTAAAAAAGCTTATGAGAAAGGATTAAAAGTAAAACCGTGGGTCAAAACTTCTTTAGCGCCAGGATCACAAGTTGTTACTGACTACCTTGAAAAAGCTGGCTTAAATAAATATTTAGATGAATTAGGTTTTAATCTTGTAGGATACGGCTGCACTACATGTATTGGAAATTCAGGACCACTAAATAAAAATATATCAGATGCAATCAATGAAAAAGATTTATATGCGGTTTCAGTTTTATCTGGGAACAGAAACTTTGAAGGTAGAATAAATCCAGATGTAAAAGCAAACTATCTTGCTTCGCCTCCTCTAGTTGTTGCTTATGCTTTAATTGGGAATATGAATTTTGATTTATATAAATATCCTCTTGGGAAAGATAAAGCTGGCAAAGATGTTTTCTTAAAAGATATTTGGCCGAGTAACAAAGAAATTGAAGATATTATGCTTACCTCTTTAGATGCTGATATGTTTAAAAAAAGATATTCTAATGTTTCAGAAGGACCAAAAGAATGGAGAGAGATCGATACAGTTGACAGTGATATTTATAACTGGGAACAAAACTCAACATATGTAAAAAGACCACCTTTTTTTGATAATCTCCCTGATAAACCTGAAGGTTTTAAGGCAATTAATGATGCTAGAATACTTTTGTTATTAGGAGACACAGTAACTACAGATCACATTTCACCAGCAGGAAGTATAAAGAAAGATAGTCCAACGGGGGATTATTTTATGGAACATCAAATTCAACAAAAAGACTTCAACTCTTATGGAGCAAGAAGAGGAAATCATGAGGTAATGATGAGAGGAACTTTTGGAAATATCAAAATTAGAAATGAAATGGCGCCTGGAACAGAAGGTGGATTTACTACTCTACAACCTGATGGCAAGGTTATGAGTGTTTATGAAGCTGCAATGGAATATAAAAAAAGAAATAATGATTTAGTTGTCATTGCTGGTAAAGAATATGGAACTGGATCTTCGAGAGATTGGGCAGCAAAGGGAACTAAGCTATTAGGTATTAAAGCTGTGCTAGCAGAAAGTTTTGAAAGAATTCACAGATCAAATCTAGTAGGTATGGGTGTTTTACCATTACAGTTTGAGGAAGGTTTTGATAGAAAAAAATTAAAAATAACAGGATCTGAACTCATTACAATAATTGATATTGAAAAAGGCATTAAACCAAGAGCAGAGGTAGCTTGTGAAATAAAATATAAAGACGGTACAATAAAAAAGATAAAAGCTTTGAGTAGAATAGATACTGAAAATGAAATAGAATATTACAAAAACGGAGGAATTCTTCAGTATGTTTTACGCAACATGCTCAATTAATGAGAAATATCATAGTAAAAGTTCACCCATCTAAAGCTAATTTAAAAAAGAAAGAACAACTAGCGTGGAAGATTGCAGAAATCTCGTCTGACAAAGCAAAATTAAATAAAGATGCAATTGAGATGGTTATTAATAGAATTATCGATAATGCATCGGTTGCAATAGCGTCTTACAATAGAAAGCCTGTTGTTTCTGCAAGACAAATGGCTTTAGCACATCCCAGAAAGAATGGAGCAAATGTTTTTGGACTAAATTCTAAAGTGAAAGTGGATTGTGAGTGGGCAGCTTGGGCAAATGGCACTGCAGTCAGAGAACTTGATTATCATGATACTTTTTTAGCGGCAGATTACAGCCATCCTGGAGATAATATACCTGCAATTTTAGCAGTGGCTCAGCAAAAAGGGTGTAATGGATTAGATCTTATTAGAGGAATCTTAACTGGTTATGAGGTTCAAGTAAACTTAGTTAAAGGGATTTGTTTACACAAACATAAAATAGATCATATAGCTCATTTAGGCCCTAGTGTTGCAGCAGGTTTAGGAAGTTTATTAAAATTGAATACAGAGACAATTTACCAGTCGGTCCAACAAGCTTTGCATACTACTATTTCAACCAGACAATCAAGAAAAGGAGAAATTTCCAGCTGGAAAGCTTTTGCTCCAGCTCATGCTGGTAAATTAGCAGTCGAGGCAGTCGACAGATGTATGAGAGGAGAAGGTGCTCCAAGCCCAATTTATGAGGGTGAGGATAGTGTTATAGCTTATGTTCTATCAGGCCCTGGAAAAAAATATATTGTTCCTTTACCAAAGGTTAATGAGCCAAAAAAAGCAATATTAGAAACTTACACTAAAGAGCATTCTGCTGAGTATCAGTCACAGGCATTAATTGATTTAGCGAGAAGTTTAAATAAGAAAATTAAAAATTTAAATAATATAAAAAAAATTACAATAGAAACAAGTCATCATACACATTATGTAATTGGAACTGGTGCTAATGATCCTCAAAAAATGGATCCTTATGCAAGTAGAGAAACTTTAGATCACTCTATAATGTATATTTTTGCTGTAGCTTTAGAGGATGGAGCTTGGCATCATGTAAAATCTTACACACCACAAAGAGCTAGAAGAAAAAGCACAGTTGAACTTTGGCGAAAAATAGTAACTAAAGAGAGTAAGAAATGGACAAATAAATATCATAATAGAGATCCTAAAAAGAAATGTTTTGGTGGAAAAGTTATTGTCAAAATGAAAAATGGTTCCACAATATCAGAAGAGATCAATGTTGCAGATGCTCATCCAGCTGGAAAACGACCATTCGGAAGAAAAGAATATATTAACAAATTTAAAGTTCTAACAGATAATATTATTTCAAAAAAAGAGTCACAAAGATTTTTAAAATGCGTTCAAAATTTGAGAAAATTAAAACCTAAAGATCTTAAAGGGCTTAATGTTGAAATTTTACCTAAAATGAGAACAAGAATTAAATACGGTAAAAGTATTTTTTAATTATTTGATTTTTTTCGCCAAGTCATTAGCACTTAACCAAGCATTTTCAACTTTAGGACCAATAAACCAATCAGCACATAATCCTAACCTTAATTTTTTATTCCAATAACTTTTTAAAGGTGAGCCATTTAAATTATAAGAATATTTCCATCCGTGTGTTCTTTTAAAAATAATTTTATCTTTTTTATATCCTGTAAAGTTAAGAAATTTTGATATTAAAGTATTTTCTGCTTTTTTGCTTTTTTTATAATGATTTATATTCTTTCTAGCCCACCCGATTGAGGATTGTAATGTCCAAAGTGAATTTAAAGAATTAAATCTATTTTTACTATTTTCAAATGCTGCCCATGTTAAAACGTCATCATTAAATTTTATACTACTCACTGGAACAGTACTTTGATTTTTAAAAGCTAACATTGTTGTAATGTTTGGTTCCATATTTATTTTTAAATTTGATATTCTTTTTTCTAGATATTTACCTGCAATCTTTTTTGATTGGGGGAAAGGACAAGTTAATATTATCGACTTAGCTTGAATATACTCACCATTATCTAGTTTTATTTCCCAGAAGTATTTATTAAAAAAGATTGATTTTACTGAAGATTGAAAACTTTTTTTTATTTTTTTGGTATAAAACTTAGAAATAAAATTGTTACCTTTCATACCAATAAATTTTTCTGAAATTTCTTTTTTTTCAAATGTAAAATCTAAATGATTTCCAGTCCAAATTTTTGCTTCTTTTTTTTTACAAAGATTTTTTATAAACTTTAAAAACTCTTTTGATTTTGGAGAAATATATTGAACCCCATGATCAAAACTTAAATTTTGTTTAAATCTTTTATTTGATGCACGTCCGCCCGGACCTCTTGCTTTATCAAGAATATGTACAGTATACCTTTTTGAAAGAAGATATGCTATTGTAGAGCCAGATACACCTGACCCTATAATACAAAAGTCTAACATTATAAGAATAAAAATTTATATTTTTCGTTTATTGAGAGAACTTCATAACTTACAAGCCCACCAATTATTAATTGTATAGAAATTACTAGAATTACAAATAATCCTAAATATCCAAGCCACATATGTTTTTTGATATAATCGGCAAAATAACTTGCAAGAGTTGCGATTAAAAATACCGATAACAGCAATCCAATAACCATTAAATGAAAATTACCTTTCGAGGCAGCTACTACCGCGATAGTATTATCAAAACTTAAAGTAAGGTCAGCAATTAAAACTTGATAAACGCCAACACTAAAGCTTTTTGTCTCAGCAGATTTTAGTTGTGGTGTTTTAATTTTATTTTTACCAAAAAAGTCTTGTCTTAAATTATTTATAACCCATAAAAGTAAAACGCCGCCTAGGATTTTAATCCATGCAAATTCAAATAAATAATTAGCTCCAGAAGCAAAAATAATTCTGAACAGGAATGCTGCTGCAACACCCCATGCTATAATTTTTCTTCTATTATCTGTAGCAAATCCTGCAGCGATTAAACCTATTATGATCGCGTTATCCGCAGCCATAACTATATCTATAAGGATTATTTGAACTGAGATAATTACTTGCTCTAACATTCGAGAATCAATGTATATAAGGTTATTAAGATATATTAAAGAATAAAATGGAACTGCTCAAAAGCTCATCAAAATTTTCAAAAAAACAAATAATTTTGTTGTCCATACCGGTTTTTTTTTCAAACATGGCTATTCCATTAGTAGGAATGGTTGATACAGGCTTGATGGGTAATTTAAGCGAGACCAAGTATTTAGCAGCAACTAGTATAGCTACATCAGTTATGACAATGATTGTTTGGAGTTTTGGTTTTTTAAGAATGGGGACTGTTGGAATAGTTGCACAGGCTTATGGCAAAAGTGATTATAGAGAGATAGTAAAAACAATTTTAAGAAATATAGTACTTGCTTTAATTGCAGCATTTATAATAATTATTTTCTTTCCAACCTTAAAAATTGCAATAAGTTATTTTTTTTCTCCCTCTGATGAAACAGAGGTATTAATAAAAACTTATTTAAATGTTAGAATTTTTTCAATTCCTGCAGAATTAATTATTTACGTTTTAGTGGGTTTTTATTTAGGTATACAAAAAACTAAAATTTCAAGTTTTTTAATAATTGTTCTATCAAGTTTGAATATTATTTTTAGCTCTCTTTTAGTTTTAACATATGATTTAGAAGTTTTTGGTGTAGCTCTAGGAACATTAATTTCAAGTTATATAACCTTAATTATTTTCACGTTATTTACATACAAATATATTATTCAAAAATTTAAAATTATTCCAAAATTTGAAAATTTGGTAGTAAAGTCTAAATTACTCAAACTTTTAAATATAAATTTAGATATCTTTATAAGAACTTTATTTCTCACATTTGCTTTTCTATGGGTAACTTATCTTGGTTCAAAAATTGGAGAAGATTATTTAGCAGTTAACACAATATTAATGCAATTTATAATTTTATCATCATTTTTCTTGGATGCTTATGCGTTTTCAACTGAGGGAATTGTAGGTTTTGCCATAGGAAGAAGAAACAAAAAATCTTTTTTAGAAGTTGTAAAAAATTCTATTCAAGTAAGTTTTACTACTGCTATAATTATTTCAGTAATTTATTTAATATTTTTTAAAGAAATAATTTACATAATTACCGATATTGAGATTTTAAGATTTATTTCTTTTCAACATATTTTATGGGTTATTATAATTCCACCAATTGCTTGTTTTTGTTATCAATTAGATGGAATATTTATCGGAGCGTCCCAAACAAAAGAAATTAGAAATGCAATGATAATATCCGTTTTGAGCTATATTGGAGTATCGATCTTCTTTACAAAATATCTAGACAATCATGGTATTTGGTTATCTCTTTTATTATTTATGATATTTAGGTCTTTGACTTTACAATATTATTTTAAAAATATTTTGAAAAAATTCTAAATGCAATTTTTATATAAAATACCGGGTTATATTCTACTCTTATTTGGCGGTTTTTGTTTAAGCTGGGGAGGATTTATTATTAGATCTTTTGAAGAGGCAAGTATCTGGCAAATATTATTTTTAAGATCTTTTTTTTTCCTTTTAGCTCTAATAGCTTTTCTTTTTGTAACTTATAAAAAAGATACCTTTAATATTATTAAAGAGTCTGGCCTTCCAGGTTTATTAGGAGGTTTTGTTTTATCATTTAGCTTTGTTGCTTTTGTTGTTGCCATGAGCAATACAACAGTAGCAAATGTCGTTTTTATTATAAGCACACAAACTATGTTTCTGGCAATATTTGGATATTTTTATCTAAAAGAAAAAGTTTCTTTAACCGGCTTAATATCAATCCTTCTTGCTATGAGCGGCATTATTATAATGGTTGGAGACTCTATTTCAGGCGGATCATTATTTGGAAACATAGTGGCGTTAGCAATCCCAATCAATTTTGCGATTTTAGTAATGATAATTAGAAAAAATACCAAAGTTGATATGGTTCCGGCAATTTTTTATTCTGGAATATTTAGTTTGATTTACGGTTTTTTCTTAGCAGAGTCCTTTGAATTTACTAAACATGATCTATGGATGGGTTTTCTTCTTGGAGTTCCGCAATTAGCAGTTAGCTTTATTTGTATAACAATCGGATCAAGAACAGTTGAGTCAGCAACAGTTGGAATTTTGATGTTGATGGAAACTTTATGTGCGCCTCTTTGGGTATGGTTATTTTTAAATGAAATTCCTCCAATTAGTGTATTTATAGGTGGCGCAGTCATTATTTTAGCAATAATATTGAAGAGTTTTGATAAAAAACATAGCAAGATTTGAACAATTTGCATTTGACTTTTTACTGTATTTAGAGGAGAGTCCTTTGCGTAACGGGAGAGACCATTTAGGCGCCGAAGGAGCAACCACCCCGGAAACTCTCAGGCAAAAGGACCGTTACCGTAATAACTCTGGAAAGCAGGCGAAAGCCTCACCGAAGGATTAAATCTCTCAGGTACATAGACAGATGGGGTTAGATAAGAGTTATTATGGAAGTACAAAAAACAGCTTTATACAATTATCATAAAAATTTAGGAGCAAAGTTTGTTCCATTTGCTGGCTATGAAATGCCTATTCAATATAAAGATGGTATTGTTAAAGAGCATATTTCTACAAGAACACACGCTGGATTTTTTGATGTCTCACATATGGGGCAATTTTTTTTAGAAGGGGATGAAACATTAATAGAGTCATTAGAAAAGATTATACCAGCAGATTTAAAAAATTTGAAAATTAATCATTCAAAATATTCTTTTTTACTTAATAATGAAGGTGGAATAATTGATGATTTAATTATTACGAGAACAGAAAAAGGTTTTTGTATAATCTTAAATGCAGCTTGTAAGGAAAATGATATAAAACAAATTTCTCAATTTTTAAAAAAACATCATAAACATCTTTTAAACAACGATTTATCTTTAATAGCGTTACAAGGACCTAAATCTGTAGAGATTTTAGAAAAATTAATTCCAGGTGTTGCTAATTTAAAATTTATGACAGGAAACAATTTTGAGTATAAAGGTGAAAATTTATATGTAACAAGATCTGGATATACAGGTGAAGATGGTTTTGAGATCTCAATTTCAAACACAAAAGTTGAAAAGCTTATCGATTACTTAATTTCAAATGAAGTTAAACCTATAGGTTTGGGAGCTAGAGATACATTAAGATTAGAGGCAGGTCTTTGTTTATATGGTCATGATTTAAATGAAAAAATAAATCCAGTAGAGGCTAATTTAAAATGGGCTATTGCAAAAAAAAGAAAAGAAGTTGGTGGCTTTAATGGATGGGAAAAAATAAAAAATTTATTAGCAAACGGAAGTGAAAAAATTAGAGTAGGTATAAAACCAGATGGAAAAGTTATAGCTAGAGAAAATACGAAAATCTTTTCATCTGATAATAATGAAATAGGATTCGTTACAAGTGGTACTTTTGGTCCGAGTGTGAACGCTCCAGTTGCAATGGGGTATGTAAAATCTGAATTTTCTAAAATAGGCACATTTATTCAGCTTGAAGTAAGAGGAAAAAAATATGGGGGTAAGATTTCTGAACTTCCATTTTATAAAAAAAGTTATGTTAAATAAGGGGAAACAAATATGAGTGAAAAAAAATTTTCTAAAAAACATGAATGGGTTTCACTAGATGGAGAAGTTGCTACAGTAGGAATAACTAAGCATGCAACAGAAATGCTCGGTGACATTGTTTTTGTAGAGGTTCCTGATGCAGGTAAAGCTGTAGAAAAAGAAGGTCAAGCAGCTGTTGTAGAGTCTACTAAAGCTGCGAGTGATGTTTATTCTCCTATTTCTGGAGAAATTACTGAGGGAAATAAAGCCATTGCAGACGATCCCGGAAGTGTAAATACTGACCCTGAAGGTGCTAGCTGGTTTTTTAAGCTAAAGATAAAAGATAAAGGTGAGTATGACTCCCTTATGTCAAAAGACGAATATGATAAATTTTGTAAGGAGAACCCAAGTTAAATGATTGACGATAATTCAAAAGAATTTATTAAAAGACATATTGGTCCTTCTGAAGAAGATCAGTCCAAAATGTTGCAATACGTTGGATACAAATCATTAGAGGATCTAATGAGCAATACTGTGCCAGAAAAAATCTTATTAAAAGATGATCTTAAGATCGATCAGCCAATGTCAGAAAACGATGCCTTAAAAAAATTAAAATCTATATCTAAAAAAAATAAAATCTTTAAAAATTTTATTGGAATGGGATACTATAATTCTATTACACCTAATGTCATTCTTAGAAATATTTTAGAAAATCCAGGATGGTATACGTCTTATACACCTTATCAGCCTGAAGTGGCGCAAGGTCGTCTTGAAATGCTCTTAAATTTTCAACAATCAATAATTGACTTGACGGGCATGGATATAGCTAATGCTTCTTTGTTAGATGAAGCAACAGCAACAGCAGAGGCAGTAGGATTAAGCCAGAGATTAGATAAGACTAATTCAAAAAAAATATTTATTTCAAGCAATTGTAATCCTCAGACAATTGATCTCATAAAGACTAGAACAAATCCTTTTGGTTTAGAATTGATCATTGGTGACGAAAAACAAGAACTTTCAAAAATTAATGAAGATATAATTTGCGGCGTTTTATCTTATCCGGGAACTTTAGGTGAGATAAGCGATCCTAGTGAAAGCATAAGTCAAATTCATAAAAAAAACGGTAAAGCTATTTTGGTTTGTGACTTATTGGCTTTAGCTAGATTAAAAACTCCAGCTGAACTTGGAGCCGACATTGCTGTCGGTAGTGCTCAAAGATTTGGTATCCCAATGGGTTACGGTGGGCCTCATGCAGCATTTTTTGCTACAAAAGAAGAATTTAAAAGATCAATGCCAGGAAGAATAATAGGTGTTTCTAAAGATAGACACGGAAAAAAAGCTTACAGGCTTTCTTTACAAACTAGGGAGCAACACATTAGAAGAGATAAAGCAACAAGCAATATTTGCACTGCTCAAGCTTTATTGGCTATCATTTCTGCTGCTTTTGCAATTTATCATGGACCTGAAGGAATACTTAAAATAGCGAATAGAACTTCTAAATTGGCAAAAATCTTTGCTGATAATATTAAAGCAAGTGGTTATAAAATTTTATCAGATCATTTCTTCGATACAGTTACGATTAAAACCAATGAAAAAACAAATCCAATTTTTGAGGCTGCACTAAAAGAGAATATAAACCTCAGAAAAGTTGATGAAGATCATTTATCTGTTGCATTTGATGAAGCAAAAAAACTTGATGATGTTAACTTATTGTTAAAAACATTTGGGATATCAAAAGTAATTAAACAAGACGTTAAGGTTGAATTAGATAATCTTCCAAAAAATCTTTTAAGAACTTCAAAATACTTAACTCATCCAGTTTTTAACAAATACCATTCTGAAACTGAGATGCTAAGATATCTAAAGAAACTAGAAGATTGTGATATTGCACTTAACAGATCAATGATTGCTTTAGGATCTTGTACAATGAAACTAAATGCGACAGCAGAATTAATTCCTATTACCTGGAAAGAGTTTTCACTTCCACATCCTTTTGTTCCTACAAATCAAATGGAAGGTTACAAGATTCTTTTTAATGATCTAATAAACGATTTGAAAGAAATTACTGGATATGATGCAGTTTCTTTACAGCCTAACTCTGGGGCTCAAGGAGAGTATGCCGGTCTAATGACTATAAGAAAATTCCATAAAAATAACAAACAAGAAAATCGTAACGTTTGTCTAATCCCAGACTCAGCTCATGGAACTAATCCAGCAAGTGCCCAAATGTGTGGGATGAAAGTGGTTGTAGTCAATTGTGACGACGATGGAAACGTGGACATTGACGACCTTAAAAATAAAGCTGAAAAACACTCAAAAGACTTAGCTGCTTTAATGGTTACTTACCCCTCTACTCATGGAGTATTTGAAGAAAAAATCATAGATATTTGCGAAGTAATTCATAAGCACGGCGGACAAGTTTATATGGATGGAGCAAATCTAAACGCTCTTGTAGGTGTTGCAAAACCAGGGAAATTTGGACCAGATGTTTGTCATATTAATTTACATAAAACATTTTGTATACCGCACGGTGGTGGCGGACCAGGAATGGGCCCAATCGCTTGCGCTAAGCATTTAGCTGATTTTTTACCAACACATGAAATTATTAAAGAGGCAGGCCCTAAGAATGGAATGGGAGCTGTATCAGCTGCACCTTGGGGTAGTTCAAGCATACTTCCAATATCCTGGATGTATATAAAGATGATGGGTGCTGAAGGATTGAAAAAAGCCTCACAAGTTTCAATTTTAAATGCAAATTACATTTCAAAAAAATTATCCAAAGATTACAAAGTTCTTTATACTGGTAAAAATGGAAATGTCGCACATGAATGCATAATAGATATCCGACCAATAAAAGCAAGTTCAGGAATTTCTGAAGAGGATTTAGCAAAAAGACTGATTGATTTTGGCTACCATGCTCCAACAATGTCATGGCCTGTTGCTGGTACAATTATGATTGAGCCAACTGAAAGTGAAAATTTGGAGGAGATTGATAAATTTTGTAATGCACTTATAAAAATTAAAAAAGAAATTAATTTAGTGGAGTCATCAAAGTTTGATAAAATAGATAATCCTCTGAAAAACGCACCTCATACTTACGTAGAATTAGCTTCCAGTGAGTGGAAGCATGCTTACTCAAGAGAGGAAGCTGCTTTTCCCACTGAATATGTAAAAAATAATAAATATTGGGCACCAGTTGCTAGAGTAGATAACGTTTTTGGAGATAGAAATTTAGTATGTTCATGTCCTTCAATGGATGAATATAAAGATGAAGCTGCTTAATTTCTTTTAATGAAAATTGCTGTTATCGGCTCAGGTATCTCAGGATTATCTTCCGCATATTTTCTCTCAAAAAAATATAAAGTTGATCTATACGAAAAAGAAAATCACTTTGGAGGTCACTCTTTTACTTACGAGATAAAAGAAGATGATAAGATTGTTCCAGTAGATTTAGGCTTTATTGTTTTTAATGAGGTTACTTATCCAAATTTAGTAAATTTTTTTAATGAATTAAAAGTTCCTTATGAAAAAAGCGACATGTCATTTTCTGTATCAATTAAGAATAGTAATGTTGAATATAGCGGAAGTGGTTTAGGAGGTATTTTTGCTAATAAATTAAATCTTCTTAATTTAAAATTTATAAATATGATTAGAGAGATAATTTCATTTTATAAAACTGCTCCAAAATTACTTGAAAGTGAAATTAAAGAAGAGACTTTAGGAAATTTTCTAAATAAAAAAAAGTTATCAAAATACTTCATCGAGTATCACTTAATACCCATGGTTGCTGCTATCTGGTCGATGCCATTTAATAAGGCTAAGGAAATGCCATTAAAATTTTTTCTAAATTTTTTTACTAATCATGGTTTATTTAAATTTAAAAATAGACCGCAATGGTACACAGTTTCAAATAGAAGTAGAGCTTATGTAAAAAAAGTAACAGATAAAATTAGTGGAGAAATTTTTAAAAATTATAAAGTGGATAAATTAATTAGAAGCGATGACAATATTAGGGTAATTATCGGCAATGAATATGTTGACTATGATCAAGTAGTTCTAGCTTCCCATGCAGACCAAAGTTTAAGAATGATAGAAAAACCAACGGAACAAGAAAAAAATATATTGGAAAAATTTAATTATGTGAAGAATGAGGCTTACTTGCATACTGATAAGAGATTCATGCCACATAAAAAAAGGGCCTGGTCTAGTTGGAATTCTGTTTCAGATGGAGAAAAGACATGCATTACCTATTGGTTAAATAAATTACAAAATTTAGATACATCTAAGGACTATTTTTTAACTTTAAACCCTATTAGTAAAATTAACGAAAATTCTGTTATAAAAAAAGTTGATTTTACCCACCCATATTTGAATTCAAAGAATACTGCACTTCAAAAAGATCTAAGATTAATACAAGGAAAAAAAAGAACTTGGTTTTGTGGAAGTTATTTTGGTTACGGATTTCATGAAGATGGATTAAAATCATCTATAGATTTGATAAATAACTTTAAAATTTGATGAATTCCTGTATTTACAACGGTGAAGTAACGCATACAAGATTTAAACCTGTAAGACATTTTTTAAAATATAAAACTTTTTCATTTTTAATTGATTTAGATGAAATTAATCAATTAGACAGATCAATATATATCTTCTCTCATAATAAATTTAACATTTTTAGCTTTTACGATAAAGATCATGGAGAACGTGACGGAAGTGATTTAAAAGAGTGGGTTCTTAAAAACATTAATAAGTTCAATATAAAAGGTGAAATAAATAAAGTTAAAATACTTTGTTATCCAAGAATTTTTGGTTATGTGTTCAACCCTTTAAGTATTTTTTACTGCTACGAAGATAATCAATTGAAGGCAATTTTTTATGAAGTAAAAAATACTTTTAATGAGCAGCACACATATATTTTTAAAATTAAAGATAATGAAGAAATAGCTCAAAAATGCAGAAAAAAGTTTTACGTTTCACCATTTATGGATATGGAAACTTACTATAATTTTAAATTACTTAATCCCAGTGATAAACTCTCAGTCTTTATAAAACAAACAGACTCGAAAGGAACAGTTTTAACAGCTACCCAAACAGGAGAAAGAAAAGAATTCAGCCCAAAACAACTCATGCTTAACTTTTTTAAGTATCCCTTAATGACAATTAAAATTATTAGTTCGATACATTTTGAAGCATTACTTTTATGGAAAAAAGGGGCAATATACAGAAAAAGAAATACTAAATTAAAAAATAATTTAAGTTACGAAGAATATTAATGAGTTTAATAAAAATTTCAGAAAGATTTGTCCTAAATAAATTGAAAAAAATCTCACAAGGAAATCTTAAGCTCATAAATTATGATGGAAAAGTTTTTCACTTTGGTGACTTAGAGAGTAAATTATCTTCAGATATCAAAATTAATAAACCTAATTTTTACCTAAATGTTATTATGGGCGGAAGCTCAGCTTTAGGTGAAGCTCACATGAAAAAAGATTTTTATTCGTCAAATTTAACAAATTTAATCGAACTTACAGCGAGAAATATTAATACAATCTATTCTTTTTCGGGAAGTTTAAAATTACAAAAAATCAAAAATTTTCTAAAAAAAATATTTGCATCAAATACAAAATCTAAAAGTAAAAAATATATTTCAAAACACTATGATTTAGGGAACGAATTTTTTTCGTCGTGGCTTGATAAATCTCTTACTTATTCAAGCGCAGTTTATAAAAACGAGAAAGATGATTTAGAAATCGCTCAGAGAAATAAATTTCAAGAACTTATAAATTTGATGAATGTAAAAGATGGAAACAAGGTTTTAGAAATAGGATGTGGTTGGGGAGGTTTTGCTGAATATTTAGCTAAAAATTACGATGTTAGCGTAGACTGTATTACGATTTCAAAAAATCAATATGAATTTACTAAAAAGAAGATATATGGCTCAGGTTTAAACAATAAAGTTAATGTTAAGTTTTTAGATTACAGAGATCTTAAAGAAAAATACGATCACGTAGCTTCAATAGAAATGATCGAGGCTGTCGGAGAAAAATATATGAACCAATATTTTGGCACAATCAAAAAGGTGCTTAATAGTAATGGCACTGCTGCAATTCAAGGTATTGTGATAAAAGACGACTTATTCGAAAGATATAGAGCAAATGAGGATTTTATTCAAAAATATATATTTCCAGGGGGGTTTTTACCCTCAATTCAATTTATGGAAAATCTAATTAAAAAAAATGACCTAAAACTAGAAAAAATTAATACATACTCCGACGATTATGCCAGAACTCTAGCAACTTGGAGAAAAAATTTTTTAAGTGCATGGGAAAAAATTAGCCCACTTGGTTTTGATGAATATTTCAAGCGTATGTGGGAATTCTACTTATCTTATTGTGAAGGTGGTTTTAAGTCTAGAAACATTAACTTGATTCAATTCTCTATGTCTAATAGATATTCGTCATGAAAAAATTTATAGGATTATTATTACTAATTTTAATAACAGGATGTGCAAATAAAATGAAACCGACAGATTTTAAAGATCAAAAACCAAGACTAGTCATCGAAAATTATTTATCGGGTAATGTCAAAGCTTGGGGAGTATTACAAAATAGATCTGGAAAAGTTACAAGACAATTTAAAGCTGATTTAAACGGAAAATGGGATGGTTCTCAACTAATTTTAGATGAAGTTTTTGATTGGAATGATGGGGAAAGACAAACTCGTCAATGGACTATAAAAAAAATTGATGAAAATAATTATGAAGGAACAGCTTCTGATGTAGTAGGTACAGCTAAAGGATATTCATATGGCCCAGCTTTTAAATTTGAGTATGTATTACTTGTGCCAGTTAAAGGCAAAAATGTTAAAATTACTTTTGACGATTGGATTTTCATGCAAGATGAAAGTGTGGCAATCAATAGAGCGACAATGACTAAATTTGGAATTAAAGTCGCTGAATTAACTGTAATGTTTGTAAAAGATTAAAATGTTTGAACTTCCTAAATTAGATTATGCTAATTCTGCTCTTTCTCCAATAATGTCAGAGCAAACTTTGGATTTACATCATGGTAAGCACCACCAAACATATATTACGAATCTTAATAATTTTATAAAAGATTCTGATTATGAAAAATTGTCTCTGGTAGAAATAATTAAAAAATCATTTACTGAAAAAAAGGCAGGTATTTTTAACAACGCAAGTCAACACTGGAATCATAATCTTTTTTGGAAGTGCATGAAACCTAATGGAGGCGGAAACGTTCCATCAAAACTTGAAAATAAAATTAAACAAGATTTTGGAGGTTTTGAAAAATTCAGAGAAGAATTCATTAATGCTGGAGTTACTCAGTTTGGATCTGGATGGTGCTGGTTATCTTTAAAAGAAGAAAAGCTTGTAGTAACTAAATCACCAAATGCCGAAAACCCAATCATTCATAATATGAAACCTATATTAGGGTGTGATGTCTGGGAACATTCTTATTACTTAGATTACAGAAATAAAAGACCAGCTTACTTGGAAAACTTTTTTGATAAATTAATTAATTGGGAATTTGTTGAATCAAACTTATAGCAATTGAATATTTAATTTTTATTTTTTCTTGCAAAAATAAACGATCTTACACATTGAATTACAAAGTAGAGACCAGTCAGCAACATCATTATTTTAGACGTGTCTGCCCAAAAATTTTCAAATGCATATCCACTTATTAAAGTCCTAATAAAGTCTAATCCGCCAAGAAAAATAATTAGACCAAAAATTACAACAATATGCATAAATAATTTTTTCTTTAATGGAAACTTTATAGCTAAATATGAAAAAACAAATAAAGGAAAACCTAAAATAGACGGAATATAAGAAGTTGCTGAGGTACTTCCGCTAACAAAACTTACTATTATTCCCCAAATAATTAAAAAAATTCCATAATAATGCGATAATTTTTCAATTGATAGATTTAAAACTCTAAATTCTTTGTTAAATTCTTCGTTTTCCATTTTTAAATTACCTTTTCAAACCCTTCAAAATTAGGATGACCTAGATATAAATTTTGGTGTTTACCAGCATTACTATGCGCAAGTCTAAATGCTTCAGATTTAGTCCAATTTATAAAATCTTCTTTTGAATTCCAAATACTGTGTGATGCATAAAGTGTATGATCTTCCTTTTTTTCTCCTTTAACTAAATTAAACTTTTTAAATCCTAGCACATTTTCTAAATGCGTTTCTCTGTTTTTCCACACGTCTTCAAAAGCTTCTTCTTTTCCAAGGACTATTTTAAATCTATTCATTGCTATGTACATATTAAAAAAAATTACCAATTCCTAGGGCAGCAGCAACGATCAAAGCAAGCCATATTAATCCTTTTATTAAAAAAAAGTAAAATCCTCCTACAATTATATTTTTATAAATTTTTTTTCTCATAAATAATAATATAAAATTTTCAGTCAATAATTAGAGACTTTTTGTCTCAAGTTTAACGTTTAACTAATTTGTCCACTAAAAATAAATAAAGTCTATAAGGTAATATTCTTAAAAATTTTAAAGTTAAAGTTAATCCTTTTGGAAAATGAATTTCAAAAGCATTTCCATTCACTAAGCCATTATAAATTTTATCAGCAGCGTATTCAGGAGTTTTCAAAAATGGCATAGGAAACTCATTTTTATCAGTCAATGGAGTTTTGATGAAACCTGGTGATATAACTGAGACTCTCACTCCAAATTTTTTGAAATCAAAATAAATACTTTCACTAAAATTAGTTAAAGCAGCTTTTGAGGGACCATAACCACTTGAATTTGGCAAACCTCTATAACCTGCAATGGAAGAAACGATCGAAATATGTCCAGATTTTTTATTTTTAAAATAATCCTCAACAGTTTTTACGCAGTCGATAACACCTATAAAATTAACATTTATCACATTTTTAATTTTATCTGGATCTATACTTTGCTCATCTTTTGGTTCATAAGTTCCACTAGAGAATAAACATATGTCAATGTCACCAAAAGAATTTAAAATATCCTTAAAAACATTATTTATCTGGGACTGATCAGTTACATCTAAGGGAAATGAACTTATGTTTTCATTTTTAGCTAAATTCTCCAAAAGCTCTTTTCTTCTTGCTGATACAGCAACTTTCCATCCCTCGTAAGCAAATTTTTCTGCTACTGCTTTTCCAATTCCACTACTTGCACCTGTAATCCATATTTTTTTCTGATTTTCAGACATAAATTAGTTATACCTTAATTTATGACAAAGAATAAATCTTTATCTCTAGCTTTAATTCTATTGATAACTTTTACAGCATCAGGAATAGGTGGATTTACAACTACTTATTTTAAGGAACCATGGTATTCTCAGATCATTCTTCCAAGTTTTAATCCACCAAGTTGGGTGTTTGCTCCGGTATGGACATTTTTATACATTTTAATGTCTTTGGCTATTTGGAAAGTATGGATTAATTCATTTGATACTAGACTATTAAAAATCTATATAATTCACTTAGTATTTAATGCTATGTGGAGTGTAATCTTTTTTGGCTTTCATCAAATTGGCATAGCACTAATTAATTTATCTGTAATCTTAATTTTCATTTTCATCATGATGAAAAAATATTTTTTTATAGATAAAATAAGTTTTTATCTAATGATACCGTACTTTTTCTGGTCAATTTATGCTTTTGTTTTGAATTTTTCTATTTATAAATTGAATTAACATGCCTATAAAAAGAACTCATAAAAATACCCAAAAAGAATTCTTATTAAAAAATAAAAATTTAAAAATCTTAGACTTAGGCTGTTCTTTGGCTAATTATTGGAAAGAAGCCAATCATTTTGCTGATATTCAAGATCATACTGCAAGTTTTAAAAAAATTAATCTTAAATATACAAAAATTGAACCAAACAAAAAACTTCCATTTAAAGATAAAGAATTTGATTATGTTATATTAAGCCATGTTTTAGAACATGTGCCTAATTTGTTAGAATTTAAAAGTGAGCTCACTAGAATTGGAAAAAGCGGATATATTGAATTACCCACAAAATTTTACGATAATTTAGTATTTGGTTCAGATGAACCTGATCTAGGACATAAATGGTGGTTTGAGTTTAACGATGATGAAAATATTCTTTATTATACAAAAAAGATAGATGCTATTGAAAAGTTTTTATCGGTCGGAACATCATGGAAATTTCAGAAATATTATGAAGATAGTTTTATTTTACAATTTTATTGGCAAGATAATTTTGAAATGAGAGAGAGATCAAAATTTACTTTTGAAAAAAAAATTACTTTCCTCCAGTTAATAAAAAAATATTTTAGTAAAAAATTAAGAAATTTAGTTTGAATTTTTATGAATTATCCAAAATATTATAATTTTTTAAAAAATGTTCCTACAAAACTCAATTTATTTTATAAAAAAAAATTCAAGTCTGGTTTAATTGTTAAAAATAAATCAAAATCCAAGAATAGTTACGATCCCGTTACAAATCTTGATAAAGCCTTTGAAAAATATATAAGATCAATGATAAATGATAAATTTCCTGAAGACTCAATTATTGGAGAAGAATTTAAAGATAAATTTTTAAATAGTAATTTCAAATGGTCAATAGACCCGATTGACGGAACTAGAGCTTTTGTAATCGGTGCTCCTACTTGGTCTAATTTAATTAGTATATCTCATAATGAAAAATCTTTAATTGGTTTAGCTAACTTTCCTGAATTAAATAAGTATTATATAAATGATAAAAACAATTCTTATGTAATCAAAAATTCAAAAAAAAAAATCTTGAGATCTTCTAAAAATAGAAATCTTAAAACTATCAAGATAATTGGAAATTTTCACGGAACGATGAATTACGAGAGACAAAAAAAAGTAATTAAAAAATTTGGATGGTCCTTTAGATTGGCTAGTTTTGATGCGTTAAATTACTGTTTATTAGCGGAGGGTTCAGTAGATGCTGTTATTGAAGCAAATTTAAAACCGTACGACATCCTTCCTCTAATACCCATTATAAAAAATTCTGGAGCGATTGTAACAAATTGGAAAAATGAACCTGCAGAAAATGGAGGAAATATTATAGCTTCATCTAATAAAGCTTTACATAAAAAGATAATAAGATTACTAAAACCTTTTACAAAAAATGATTAATTTATTTATTAATAGAGTCTTCAGAGCCATAAAAATAGATATTGATCTTTATGAGGAAGTAGAGAAAGATAAAAAAGCAACTTTTCAAGCTGGTGTAGTAGTTGTTTTGTCTAGTTTAGCTGCTGGAGTCGGATCAATACACCTTGGTGCCTCAAATTTTTTAGTAGCTCCTGCATTATCACTCTTGAGTTGGTATGTCTGGGCTTATGTGATTTATTTTGTTGGAGTAAAATTATTTAGAGACCCAAACACAAAAAGTGATCATGGAGAACTTTTAAGAACCATAGGTTTTTCTAGCGCACCAGGACTGATTAGAGTTTTTGGCGTTACACCTGAATTAATGACTGTGACTTTTATAGGTTCCGCTTTTTGGATGCTAGCTTGTATGGTGGTTGCAGTTAAATCTGCCCTAGATTATGTGAGTCTCTGGAAAGCATTTGGAGTTGTAGTGGTATCATGGTTATTTCAAGCATTTTTTTTACTTTTAATAATTGTTTTATTTAAAGGATTTTAAAGGGGAAAAATAGTTTTAGATAAATTACAGCTGTTACAAATTTTATAACTATACATAATTAGGTTTTGCTTCACACTTTCGTCTTCCTTTCTGCATTCTTCACAAACATTATCTGTAGTTTCTTTGCTAATGTATATGACAATATGATCATCGTTTTTCATAATGATTAATATATCATTAATTTATGAAAAAATATTTATTTATAATTTTAGTTTGTTTAATAAGCACTTCTATTCAATCAAAAGATTATAAAAAAGTATATTTTGCTGGAGGATGCTTTTGGTGTATGGAGGAGTCCTTCGATGGAGTAGAGGGTGTTTTATCAACAGTTTCAGGCTACTCAGGTGGGCATTTAAAAAATCCTACTTACAATGATGTTATTTACAAAGACACAGGCCACGTAGAAGCCTTAGAGATAACTTATGACCCAAACAAAGTAAGCTATGAGAAGTTGCTAAATATTTTTTGGAGAAATATAGATCCCTTTGACTCGGAAGGTCAATTTTGTGACAAAGGTAAGAGCTATAGATCAGTAATTTTTTATCAAAATCAACTAGAAAAAGAATTTATTGATAAATCGTTCAAAAATTTAGAAAAAAAATTTGGTGAAAAAATTGTTACTTTAGTATGGAAATTTGATGAATTTTACCAAGCTGAAGATTATCACCAAGATTATTACGAAAAAAATTTTATTCGTTATCTAATGTACAAAAAGGCGTGTAAAAGAGAAGAAACCTTGAAAACAATATGGAATTGAAAAAAATAATTTTAGCGATTTTTTTTCTATGTTTTGTTAATTCAGCAAATGCGGAAATGATAAAACCAGCTGAAAATTTATCTGCTTATGATGTAATTAAAATACAATTAGACGCTCTAAAAAATAATGATGACAAAGATAATGGCATTAAACAAACATGGATATTTGCTCATCCCGACAACAAAAAGATGACTGGGCCATACCCTAGATTTAGAATTATGCTTTATGATGTCCATTATAGAATACTTTTAAACCATTTTTCACATAAGATAGATTTAATAACAAATACTGAAAATAAATTTGTCTATGGAGTGAAAGTTTTAAACGATGAGAAGCAACAATTTTTTTATGAATGGCACGTAAGTAAAGGTAACGAAGAAAATTGTACAAATTGTTGGTTTACAACAGCAGTTTCAATGCCAATTGATCAAGGTAATTCAATTTGAAAAGACCTCCTTTTGCAATTCGATACTTAATTATTGGTGCGATATTAGTAGTGCCACCAATACTCAGCACTCATTATGGAACAATATATTTAGGTAAGCATAATGGTGTACTTCTAGGTTTTTGCGTTGGAATAGTTTGTGTATCTTTTGCGTGTTGGAAACTTTTTATTGATGAGTGGAGGGATGACGAGGACTAATGAAATTCGAAATCTCAAGAGAAGGAGCCTTAAAACAGCTCGATGTTTTTATAAACAGTGAATTAGCAAATTATAGTTTCAAAAGAAATTTTGATTTAGGGCCAAAAGACAAATCAAATGTATCTTGTTTATCACCTTACATATCCCATAGATTAATTACTGAATATGAAGTCGCAAAGACAGTTTTAGCAAAGTTTCCATACCAAAAAGTTGAAAAATATATCCAAGAAATATTTTGGAGAGTTTATTGGAAAGGTTGGTTAGAACTTAGACCTCAAGTTTGGACTGACTTTATAGAAGATTTAAAAGGATTAAAGGAAGATGACAATTATAAAAAAGCAATCAATGGTGAAACTCAAATTGAATGTTTTAATGATTGGGTAAAAGAACTTAAAGAAAATAACTATTTACATAATCATACAAGAATGTGGTTTGCTAGCATTTGGATATTTACTTTAAATCTACCTTGGCAAAAAGGTGCAGAATTTTTTTTGAAACATTTATATGATGGCGACGCCGCCTCTAATACTTTAAGCTGGAGATGGGTTGCAGGTTTGCAAACTAAGGGTAAACACTATGTTGCTCAGTCTTGGAATATTAGTAAGTTCACTAATAATAAATATAAGAATATTAAGTTAAACGATAATGCTTCTCCTTTAACAGATAATAGAGAGTATAAATTAAATGCACTTAATTTTAAAAAAGAAGATAAATCAAATAAAAATTTAATTGTTTTTGAAAACGAATTAAATTTAGAAAATAAATATTTAAAAAAATATGAAAATATTTATTTAGTTTTATTAAGTAATGAGGCTCGAAAATTAAAGCTTGAGCAAAAAATACTAGATTATAAGTCAAAAATAATTAATGACCAAAAAAAAAGGTTTGAAGATTTACAAATCATAGATGAAGTAAAATTTAAAACTCTAACACATGAAATTAAATCTTTTGATGTCTTCCACCCGAGCATCGGAGAGAATTTTGCTTATTTAAATACTATAAGAAAAAAGCAAGATTTAGAGTTAAACTTTGTTTTGAACGAGGAAGATAGGTTTTCTTGGCAATTTTCCAATAAAGGATATTTTAATTTTAAAAATAACATTCCAAAAATTCTAGCTAAATTTATTTGAGTTAATTTAACTTTGCGATTTCGTCTCTCAGAGACTTGCTTAACAAACTATATCCTAAGTCATTCATATGTAATTGATCTTGATCATAAAACTTTTCATATCCAGCTTTTAACATTGGGTTACAGATATCAATGAATTTCCATTTTTCTAAATGATTTATTGTTTTTTTTATTTTATTATTTGTATTAGTAATCTCTTTTAAAAATTTTTTTCTAAAAGGACTTGGTTTTATTGAAATAAAAAAACATTTTGTATTCTTTAATTTTTCTGCAGCTTGAGTCGCAAATAATAAAAATTCTTGATTAATTTGATCAGAATTTAAGCCTCTTCCGATATCGTTATCGCCTGCGTAAAATAAAAGTATTTTTGGACTATAATTTGAAAAAATTCTCTCAAAATATGTTCTACATGAAGATAAAGTTGAACCCCCAAAAGCAAGATTTAAAATATTTTTTCCACCGAGATCTTGTTCATAATTTTTCCACATACGAAAAGTAGAACTTCCGAATAATATTATTTCTTTCTGATTAATAGAGCTATTTATAGCGTTCAATTCAAGTTCTCTAACATCTAATTCAAATTCTTCCTCGATTGGACTTACAAGATTATAATTAGTACTTAAATTTGTTAAATCATGTGTATCAAGCTTAACTTTATTAGATAATTCGTGTGCCTCTTCAACATAACTTCTAAAAGTTTTTCTATAATCAAGTAAAAAAGACTTTATTTCTTCCATGTTAGTAGTGTCTTTTACAAAATTTGAAATTTTTACAGGTCGCTTAATAATCGCCGAGTAAACAGTCGAGGATACTGGTTTATCGAAGTTTGCTAAAGCTATAGGAACTAAATAAGGTTCAGGTTTCAACTGACTTGCCAAAGCAAACGCACCAAGTTTGAAGGGCCCAGGCGATGTTTCAGTAAAGTTCTCTTCTGTTTCAGAGGTTCCCTCAGGAGCAATTACTAAAGGCTGGCCTTTATTAATTATATCTTGCGCATCTTTAAAAAATTTATCTTTTCTCTCTTTTTTTTCCTCATGAGTCTCATTTAGTAAATCTGACTCTTTAGTATGAACAAATATATAATCTAAATTTTCGTAAAAATTATGCCTCCAATACTCAGTATTCCTACTTGCACGAACTATTCTTTTTCCTCCATCACCGTATTTTGGATATAAAATTTTTGCACTTACGAAATGACTATCTATTGAAAAAGCATGCCCATTAGGTAACTTATTTTCATCATTAGCTGCGAGATGATTGTAAAAAAAAATATTATTAGCTTTACTTGGAAGATTTTCCATACCCTTTATAACGTAAGGCACATGATCAAATGCTTTAATAAAATTAGAAAGTGTTAATTTATCTAATGAGTCTTTACTTTCAATTTCTTTTAATTGTTCTACACGATTATAAATAATATTTAACTCTTTAAAAAATCTTTGCTGCTTTTCAAAACTTTTAAGTGCATCTGACATCAAGTTTGCAATAGACTTTTCAATTTCATTACCAGTTACCATTAGATTATAAATGATATCAAAAGCTAATTCATGAGAGTACCGATTTTCTAATAAGTGTGGCACACTATATAATTTTGAATTTACAGGAAGTTTAGAAAAATTATCTTGTATTAAAAATTTCAAGAGTTCTATTTCATTTTTAGCAGCGTATCTTGCTAGCCCTGTTGCGCTTTGCTGATATCTTCCTAATTGCCAAATTTGTCTTTTGAGAAGCTTGATGGCTAGAACAGGATTATTTACTATTAAATTATTAATTACCTCATTGGATAGATGTAAAATTCTTGTATCTCTAGTTACCTTAATTGAATACGGAAATTTAATTAATCTTTTACCGCAAGATAACGAAAACGCTACTCCTGGTCTCGCAATCGATCTATATTTTTTCTTAATTGAATTATCTATTTTGCTATTAAATGAACCTTCAACTTTTCCAGACAGCAATATATTTAATCCACTGCTATCATTACCTTCAAGTGTAATAATTTCATCTGTAGAGTATAACTTTATCTCACCTAAATTCAGTAATTTTTTAACATCTTCCTCAAGTATAGAAGAAAAAAAAATTGTATCTTTTATCTTTTCATAATTACTCTCGTTAATTCCAGAATTTGATCCTTTAGATATTTGATAATTATTTTGCTTATAAGCACTTTCAAGATTTCTAGTTGACCATAAAAGATTGGTTGAAAAAAATAATATATAAGATAAAAAAGTTGCAAGAAAGTTTGGGTCAACACTTTCGATTTCATCTATGTAGCTTAAATCAAAAGAATAATATTCAGTATTTTTATCAACTAATATTTCAGCCATAAATCTTCCTGGAGGATTTAATCCAGAAATACCTAATGGTGAATTTCTTTTATTGATCTTAGCAAATGTAAGAGAATTTTTTTCAAAATATTTATTAAATTTTACATTTCCATCTAAAAGAAAATAAATTTTTTTAGATATTTCATGTTGCTTTGCTAATACGGTTTTTTCTTTACTTTTTGAAAATTTAATAGCATTTTCTAAAATTTTTTTAGTTACTGGTTTACTCGATAGAGCAAAACCAGCATCTTTCATAACTGATCTAAATTGTTCGTAATTACTCATTACTTTAGAATACTAATTTTATGTCTTACTATTACTTTATTTTTTGCATATCTGACTTGAAGAGGATTTAGTTTTGTTTATTTACTTAATTTTGAGCACTTTTTAGAGCAATATTTAACCATCGGCCAATTTAATCTCCATTTTTTTCTCCAGGTAAAAGATTTATTACAAACTGGACAGTTTTTTTTAGGAAGATCAGTTTTTTTTATCACTTAAGGAGATGTTTGTTTTTGATAAATAAAAAATAAGCTGCGATTTCATAGAAAATATTTAATATGAAAAACAAAGGTTTAATCTTAAATAGTTTATATAAAAAATTATATTTAGGAACATTTTTCCAAATTACTAAAAAAGACTCTGCTCCATCAATTACTCTACCATCTTGTATAACATGCATTCTTCTTAAAAGTTCTTTATATGATTTTGCGGTAACTTTCTGAGCTTCTTCATTATTAGTTACATCTATCCACTCTACACTGTTATCACTATGTTTTTTGTAATGATTGATTTCGGCTCTACAAATATTACATGAATTATTAAAAAAAACTTTAACCATTAGTATTTTCTTTTATAAAATTATTAGCTGCTTTAAAAATTCTTGTTTTTCTCTCTTTATTCATTTTTTCAGAAACTCTAACCATCATTGCAAGACGTGGATTTTTTAAAAAGAATTTCTTATGTCTGTCTATAAATTTCCAATATAATCCGTCCATTACATCACACCAAGGACCTTTTTTAAAATGCATCATTTTAAGAAAATAACTAGATCCACAAATATAAGGTTTAGTTGCAAATATTCCGCCATCACTAAATAATCCCATTCCATAAACATTCGGCGCCATCACCCAGTCAGATGAATCCACAAACATTTCCATAAACCATTTGTAAACTTGTTTAGGATTTATCTCACAAAGATTCATTATATTTGCTAATATCATTAATCTTTCGATGTGATGTGACCAACCATAGTTTTTAGCATTATTGATAGCATGATCTAAAGGATCTAAACCGGTATTTCCGTCATACCAAGATTTTTTCATTTTTCTTTTATGATTAAAAAAATTAGTGTTATTTAATCTTTGATCGTAGTTTTGGTAAATTCCTCTCATAAACTCTCTCCAACCTATAATCTGTCTAATATAACCTTCTAAGGAATTCATAGGTACTTTACTTTCAATCTTTCTTAACTTCTCTATTATCTCTTCTGGGGATATTAAACCTAAGTTTATAAGTGGACTTAGTGCGCTATGAAAAACAGTATTAGATTTGTCGGTTACAGCATCCTCATAATCCCCAAAAAGCTTTATTCTCTCTTTTAAAAACTCATCTAGCCACTTACTTGCATCTTTTCGTGTTGTTGGGAACCAGAATTTGTCAGTATTTCCTGGATGATCTTTAAAATTAGAATTTATAAATTTTTTAAGAGTAATAGTTTCCTTTGTTTCTTTTACCTTAGAAATTACAGGAACTTTAATAGTATTCGGAAGTTTTTTTCTATTTTCCTCATCGAAACTCCATTTATTTCCTTTCGGAGTTCCGTTTTTATTCATCAATAAATTCATTTTTGTTCTTACAATTTTATAAAAATTAGCCATGAAAGGCCGTTTATTTTTAGAAAGGTAATCTTTAAATTCCTGTCTCTCCATTAAAAACATTGGAGATCTGACTTGGTTAATTTTAAGGGAATTTTTTTTTCCTAAATTCAATATTCTTTTTTCAAAAAATTTATCCTCAATTTCAAAAAAAGTAATTTCTTTAATTTTTTTTTCTTTAATAGTCTTTTCTAATTTTTTTTCGTAGGATAATTTGAAATCTTTATTTACATCTTTATATATTAAATTAAAATTTTTTGATTTAAGTTCGTCCTTGAAAGATCTCATTGAAGACAAAAATAATAGTATTTTTAATTTATGGTGTTTTTCAAAAGTGCATAAACCATAGTCTTCTGCCATAAAAAAAGTATGGTCTTTATAGTCTGAGAGATATTTTGGATTAAATAGTTGATTTCCTAAAATTATAAAAAGCTTCATAAGTAACAAAATACATATTTTATTAAGATATTACACGCGTCATTATTTGCATGTAAATTACCCTTAATAGTGATATTTTTAATTATGAAAAAAGTAATTTTAGGCGCTACTGGATCTATTGGATCTTCCTTGGCTAAAAAACTAGTTGAAAGTGGTGAGCAAGTTCATTTAGTGGGAAGGGATCATTCAAGTTTATCTGAATTAGCAAAAAATTTAAATTCTACTTATACTGTTTGTGATGTATTAGAAGAAAACTTTTCAGAAAAAATATTAAATGATTTAACAGATGAACCAATTAATGGTTTAGCTTTTTGCGTAGGATCAATTGATTTAAAACCATTAAAGTTAACAAAAAAAAGTGATTTCATGCAGTCATTCAACTTAAATCTTATTTCAGCCACTGAAGTTATTAAATCATTAGCAGATAATTTAAAAAAAAATAAAGGGTCAATAGTTTTATTTTCGACAGTAGCTGTTAAACAAGGTTTCCCTAACCATGCAATTGTTTCATCTGCAAAAGGAGCATTGGAGGGTTTGACTTTAGCGTTAGCTGCCGAGTTTGCTCCTAACGTTAGAGTTAATTGTATTGCACCAAGCTTGACTAATTCTAAAATTTCTAACTTTCTTCTTAAAAATGAAAAAGTTGCCGAGGGTATCGCTAAAATGCATCCAATGAAAAGGATTGGCGAAGGCGGAGACTCAGCTTCAGTGGCAAAATTTTTATTAACCGATGAGAGTTCTTGGATTACAGGTCAAATAGTAGGAGTAGATGGGGGCAGATCATCTGTCGCATAACATTTTCTGAAAATACCTTTAAATTCGTTTTATGAAAAAATTTTACATAGCAATATTCTCTTTATTGTTAAGCACTAACTCGTTTGCTGCAGGAGGTGATGGTGGAGGTTCTTCTGAAGCCTCATTGTATGATGATGCTGTAAAATTAGTAAAACGTGCTGGAAAATTGGAAAAAAAAGAAAAACCAGATAGAGCAAAAAAGCTTTACTCACAAGCGTTTACAAAATTAGAAAAAGCTCTAAAAAAAGATAAAAAAAATCCAGATATTCTTAACTATATGGGCTTTACATCAAGAAAAACTGGGAACTTTGAAATTGCAGAGAGGTTTTATCTTCAAGGCCTAAGTATAAATCCTAATCATAACGGAATTAATGAGTATTTAGGTGAGTTATATGTTCAAACAAATCGTATAGATAAAGCTAACGAACGATTGGAAGTTTTAAAAAATTGTAATTGTAAAGAGTTTGGAGAACTTGAGTTAATAATAAAAACTCGAGGTACTAAGGTTTACTAAGACAAATCTACAGCAAATTTTTTAAGCTTCTCGATTGGAATAAGTTCTAAAGTTTTAATATTAGTTTTTTTTAAATAAACTAAACAAGCTGCATCTTCCTCAATCGCTCTCGCATACCAAGTTGCGCAAACACACCAACAATCACCATCCTTTAAACCTGGAAATCCGAATTCAGGATGTGGAGTAATTAAATCATTACCTACCTTTTTTGACCAAATTAGAAATTTATCTGTCACTTTTGCGCAAACTGTATGAACTCCTCTATCATTTTTATCTGTATTACAACATCCATCTCTAAACCATCCGGTTAATGGATCATTTGAGCATGGCTCTAAAGGTTCACCAAAAACATTTTTTTGAATTTCATCACTCATCTTGAAAAAACATTGGCAATTTTACTATCAATTTCTAAATTAAATGAAAAAGACCTTCTCTCTCCAGTTGATTTAAATGGATAAGCTGTATGCATTAAATAATGTGGGAAAAGAATTACATCTCCTACTTTAGGTTGATGATTATAAATACTATCGCTCAAAAACATCTTATTTCCATTAACAAAATCTATTGTTCCATCGATTTTAGATTTTTTTTTATTTTTTGGGTAAAATTTTGGGATCTTTAAATAACCCACACCAGATATATGTCCGTCATGATAATGTATCGGATTATATTCATGATTAAATTGTCTAACTATCCAAAAATTTTTTATTGAAATTTTTTTTACTTTTTTTCCTAAAGTTCGAAAAACATATTTATCAACTTCATTAAATATTACTTTTTCTAGATTTTTTGATATAAAAGATTTTGGTAACTGAAATTCTTGTTTTACCTGTCCAACTAACTTTTTTGAATAATCTAACCTTTTTAATAAATTCTTTTTACTTAAAATTTTATCAACTTCATTATTAATTTTTTTTATTAACTTTGTTGAAAATCTTAATTTAGCTATTTTAGGACCAAACGGACTAATTACTTTCATAGTTATAGTTTTGTTGGATTCGGTTGTCCTTTATAAACTTTTTCAGGATCAAATTTTTTTTCTTTTTCTTTAAATTCTAATTTTATTTCTTCAGAATTTTCAATTTTTCCTAAAGGTATTGATCTATAAAAGCATGATTTGTATCCTACATGACAGCTTGATCCGTTTCCTATATCTACTGACATCCACAATGCATCCTGATCATCATCTATTCTTAAATCAATGACCTTTTGTACAAAACCACTTGTATTTCCTTTATGCCAAATATCTTTCCTGGATCTACTCCAATAATGAGCTTCTTTTGTTTCTATTGTTTTTTTTAATGCCTCTTCATTCATGTAACCATGCATTAAAAGCTCTCCAGAGCTACTGTCAGAAGTTGTTACTGGAATAAGTCCATCTTTATCAAATTTAGGAGATAGAAATTTTCCCTCTTCTACCTCAAATACACTCTCTCTTTTTTTAAACATGATCGTAAAATAATGAAAAAAAGGCAAAATAGCAATTTGCATTAATCAAATATGTCCTATAAAACCTTCGAACAATGAAATTAGTTAAAGACATCGATAAAAATTCCTTAAAAAAGTCAGAAGTTTCTGACAAGCAGGCTGAAGAGGCTTTTAAAACAATTTTAAAATGGATCGGGGAAGATCCAAATAGAGAGGGCTTAATTGAGACACCTAAAAGGGTTATTAAAGCTTTTAAAGAATATTTTAAAGGGTATCATCAAGACGCTGAAGCAGATTTATCTAAAACTTTTGGTGACGTTGAAGGCTATGACGATATGGTTGTTGAAAAAAATATTACTCTTGAAAGTCATTGTGAACATCATATGGCACCAATTATTGGGGTTGCTCACGTTGCTTACATTCCAAACAAAAAAGTTGTGGGGTTAAGTAAATTAGCTAGAACAGTAGAAGTCTTTTCAAAAAGACTACAAACCCAAGAGAGACTTACAATGCAAGTAGCAAAAACTTTAATGAAAACACTTGACGCAAAAGGCGTTGCGGTAACTGTTGATGCAGCGCACCAATGTATGACAATGAGGGGGATCAAAAAGGAAAAAGCTACTACAGTAACTAACTATTTTTTAGGTTCTTTCAGAGAAGATTTAAGTATACAAAATAGGTACTTAAGATACATTGCTAAATAGATGTCTGAAAAATTTAAAGCAATAGTAATAGATAATCAAAACGAAAAATTTACAAGAGAAATTAAAGAAATTGATACAAGTCATCTTAAAGACGGAAACGTTTTAGTAAAAATAGATTATTCAAGTTTAAATTTCAAAGATGCCATGATTTTGAAAGACGGTGGGAGAATAGTAAGAAAATTTCCATTTGTGCCAGGAATTGATTTTTCAGGTACTATAGTTGAAAGTCAAGATGATAAATTTAAAAAAGATGATAAAGTAATTTTAACTGGGTTTAGAGTTGGAGAAGCTTACTTTGGCGGTTTCGCTCAGTATGCAAAAGTTGACGCTAATTTTTTAATTAAAATACCAAAAAATTTAGATACCCATAAGTCTATGATGCTAGGTACAGCTGGCTTTACGGCTCTTCTATGTTCTTTTGCGGTTAAAGCCAAAGAGGAATTATTGTTAGGTGAAAAAATAAAAGATGTTTTGGTAACTGGTGCTACAGGAGGTGTTGGAAGTATTGCCATAATGATCTTATCTAAAATGGGATATGATGTTCACGCTGTAACAGGAAAAAAAGATAAAAACGACTATCTAAAAGATTTAGGTGCAAAAAACATTATAGATAGAAAAGAATTCGAGGGAGAAAGTAAGCTTCTTGAAAAAGGAGTTTGGGACGGAGTAGTTGATACTGTGGGAGGCGCTTCTTTAACAAAAATATTAGCTCAAACCAAACCAGGTGGAATTGTGGCCTTACCAGGAAATGCAGGAGGAATTAAGATAAATACAAATTGCATGCCTTTTGTTATCAGAGGTGTTAAACTCTGGGGCATCGACTCATCTGGATCTTCAATAAAAAGACGTGAGTTTGTTTGGAATGAAGCTGCAAAATTAATTGACTTTTCAAAAGTAAATTCATTTACAAAAGAGCTTTCTTTTACGGAGCTTTTAGATGTTTATCCAAAGCTTCTTAAAGGCGAGTTATTTGGAAGAACTATAGTAAATCCAAATAAATAAACTATAATCATTTAAATAATGGATTGGGATAAATTAAAAATTTTTCATACTGTTGCTGAGGCATCGAGTTTCACCAAAGCATCAACTATCTTAAATTTAAGCCAATCAGCAATTAGCCGCCAAATTCAAGGTTTAGAGACCGATTTAAAGGTCCAATTATTTGAACGTCATGCTAGAGGTTTAGTTCTTACTGAAAATGGCGAATATCTCTTTAAATCAGCTCATGAAATTATTTCAAAGCTAAAAGATGTTGAGTCAAATTTAAGTGGTCAAAAAGATAAGATAAACGGAAAATTAGTTGTTACTACTGTCGTAAGTTTTGGAACTACATGGTTAACTCCTCGAATAAAAGAATTCATGGATCTTCATCCTGATATAGAAATAGAGCTAATTTTTAATGATGTAGAACTTGATTTAGCAACTCGTCAAGCTGACGTCGCAATTAGGATGAGAAGACCAAAACAATTAAATTTGATACAAAAAAAATTTGTAGATTTTAATTATCATATTTATGGTTCAAATGAATATTTAGAAAAAAATGGGTATCCAAAAACCCTAAAAGATTTAGATAAACATAAATTTATAACTTATGGTAAGGGAGCTCCATCTCCAGTTTATAATCCCGATTGGGTTTTAAAAATAGGTGCAAAAGATGGAAAAAAAAGAAAATCTGTGATGAAAGTAAACAGTGTTTACGGGCTGTTATTAGCTGTTCAAAGTGGAGTTGGTTTAGCTGCGCTTCCAGATTATATTACTCATAATATTAGTGGCATCACTAAAATTTTACCAACCGAACCAGGTAAGCCAACGGAAACTCATTTTGTATATCCTGCATCATTAAAAAATAATGCAAGACTTATAGCTTTTAGAAATTTTTTATTTAGCAAAGTAAACGAATGGAAATTTTAATCTCATTTATAATACCCTTTATAATACTACTTACAGTTGTAGTATTTATTCATGAATATGGCCACTATTACTATGCTAAGAAGTTCGGAGTAGGTGTCACAGATTTTTCTATAGGATTTGGTAAAGAAATATTTGGTTTTAATGATAAATCTGGAACAAGATGGAAATTTTGCGCAATTCCTCTTGGCGGATATGTAAAATTTTTTGGCGATAGAAATGTTTTTAGCCAAGCAGAGCAAGAAGAATTATTAAAAAAATATAGCAAAGAAGATCAAGAAAAATTATTTGTTGTTAAACCTTTATATCAAAGATCTATAATAGTTGCGGCTGGACCTTTTGCAAACTTCTTGTTAGCCATAATTATTTTTGCATTCATTTACATGTTTGCCGGAAAAGATTTTACTCCTGCCCAAATACAAGAGGTTCAGATTGAAAGTCCTGCAGAAGAGGCAGGCATTAAGTCAGGAGACATTATCAAGTCTATAAACGGTAAAGATGTAAATAGCATTATGGAAGTTTCCGCTTTCATTAATTCGTCTTCATCAGAGATAATTGATATCGGCATATTAAGAAATGACAGTGAAATTACATTTTCTGTAAAACCTGAGGTAATTAAAGGTGAGGACTCTTTAGGTAATAAAGCAAATAAAAAGATTATCGGTATAAAAATAGCTCCTTTAAATGATGAAATTAATAGAGAAAGATTAGGCCCAGCAACTGCTTTGCTTTATGCGTTTAAAGAGACTTGGTTTGTAATTGATGCTTCTTGGAATTTTATTATTTCAATGTTTAAGGGTACCGGAGATACTACTCAATTAGGCGGTCCTATAAAAATAGCTAAAATCACCGGTCAAGTTGCAAAACTAGGCTTTATTGCCTTTCTAAGCATTATGGCTTACATATCGATCAGCTTGGGCTTTATTAATTTGTTGCCTATTCCTATGTTAGATGGCGGACACTTAATGTTTTATGCTTTTGAAAAGATTTTAGGCAGACCTTTAACTCAAAGGACTCAGGAGGGATTTTTTCGAATCGGTCTTTTTTTACTTCTTTCTTTGATGTTTTTTACAACATTTAATGATTTAAGAGATTTAGGCTTATTTTAAGCCATTTTTTTATTAAAAAAAGTCAATAAATTCAATGATTTTTAAGCACACAATATATTGTGTTGATATTTACGTGAAACACCAAAAAAATGTTGATTTTATTGGATTTTTATAGAGATTAACAAATAACTAAGGGGCATAAATGAATAAAAAACAACTAGTAGCAAAAATATCGTCCACACTGGGTCAGAGTAAGGCAGATGCTGAGAGAACTTTTGACTCAATAACGACTATTATTTTAGATGCTTTGAAGAATGATGACACAGTAAAAATAGCTGGTTTTGGTACTTATAAAGTAGCAAAAAGAAAAGCTAGGGTAGGAAGAAACCCTCGAACTGGTGAATCCATTCAAATTGCTGCATCTCAAAAAGTTAAGTTTTTACCTGCCAAAAGCTTAAAAGAAATGTTTAATCGTTAAACGTTTTATTTAGCCCTTATTTAAAAATATCAAATAAGGGCTAAACTACTTGCAAAAACTGCATAGCTCAAATTAAGTTAATTCAATTCTTTTCCAATTTTATTAATCCTATAAACCTTGATCAACAAGGGAGTTATTATGAAAAAATACTTAGGATACTTTCTAGCAGGTACAGCCATTTACTTTGGTTTCGCTGGTCTTGGATATGCTGAGACTACAGTGTCTGCAGAAGTACAATACATTTTTAATACCCTATTATTTTTAATGTCAGGTTTCTTGGTCATGTGGATGGCCGCAGGTTTCGCAATGTTAGAGTCAGGATTAGTAACATCAAAATCTGTATCAGCAATCTGTGCTAAAAATATAGGTTTATATTCAATCGCCGGAGTAATGTTCTGGTTGGTTGGTTACAATTTAGCTTATGGTATTCCAGAAGGCGGATATATAGGTTCATTTACACCATGGAGTGATAATTCAGCATTAGAGACAGGATATTCTGATGGTTCTGATTGGTTCTTTCAAATGGTGTTCTGTGCAACTACAATGTCAATAGTGTCTGGTACGTTAGCTGAGAGAATTAAGATCTGGCCATTTTTCTTATTTGCCGCAATTTTAACTGGATTTATATATCCAATTTCAATGGGTTGGCAGTGGGGTGGTGGATGGTTATCAGCTGCTGGATTTTCAGACTTTGCTGGTTCAACATTAGTACACGCTGCAGGTGGTGCTGCCGCTTTAGCGGGTGCAATAGTGCTTGGAGCAAGATCTGGAAGATTTAGTTCTAGCGGCGGAGTCAAAGCTATGACACCATTTGCTGCATCATCTATTCCGTTAGCAACACTAGGAGTATTTATACTATGGTTAGGTTGGTTCGGATTTAATGGTGGATCTCAGTTAGCTTCTGGTACTTTAGAAGACGTTTCATCAGTAGCAACAATTTATATCAATACGAACTTAGCTGCAGGTGGTGGTGTATTAGCTGCTGCAACAGTATCAAGATTAATTGGTGGTAAAACTGACGTAGTAATGATGCTTAACGGCGCGATAGCCGGTCTAGTAGGTATTACAGCAGAACCATTAACACCAAGTCCGTTAGCTGCAATCTTTATTGGAGCAATAGCAGGAGTATTAATGTACTTCTCAGTAAAACTATTGTTTAAAATGAAAATTGACGACGTAGTTGGAGCCATCCCAGCACACCTAGTAGCTGGAGTATGGGGTACATTAGCAGTGCCATTAACAAACAGTGATGTTACTTTTGGAGCACAATTCCTAGGAACAATCTCAGTAGTGGTATTCGTATTTGTAGTCTCGTTTATTGTTTTCCAAATTATGAAAAATACTATTGGATTAAGAATAAGTAAAGAAGCTGAAAGACTAGGAACTGACAAAGCAGAAGTTGGTGTAATAGCTTACGGCATAAGAGACTAAAACAATTTAGCTTATCTCCTCCCTCGTTAGTTGGAGAAATATCAAGGCCCGGAGACCCCCTTCGGGCCTTTTTTTTTAGAAAATCATTAGATTTTTTTTCAGGTTGTATTTTGCTATACTTTATAGTCCATCAAAATTTAAATTTGTAAAAATTTCTCTAAAAGCTCATCATATTTCAAATGATATAGATCTTATTTGGTTTTAGATTTAAAAGCTTTAATGGATGTGAGTAATTTTATACTTGAAATCGGTTAAACGACCAAAAAGAGTGTATCGACAAATGCGTTGCAAAACAAAGCTTAATTCGCTCTCTTTTGAATGATATTTTATTTGATGGAGCATAATTTATTTATTAGAACAAACAAATTTAAACACTTCTTTAGCATGATCTTTTACTCTTACATTTGACCAAATTTTTTTAACTTTCCCTTTATCTATGAATATAGTTGTTCTGATTGTTCCAAGAAATTTTTTACCCATAAAAGACTTCATTCCCCAAACACCATATTTTTTTTGAGATTTCACATTTGGATCTGAAAGGAGTTCAAATGGAACCTTGTATTTCTTTTTAAATTTTTCATGACTTTCAATACTGTCTTTTGAAATTCCAATAACTTCACATTTTATTTTTTTAAATTTTTTATAAAATTTTGAAAAATCCTTGGTTTCAAGAGTGCATCCTGGTGTGTCATCTTTAGGATAAAAATATACTACTAATTTACTTTTTATTTTTTTTAGATCAAATCTAGTATTTCTTGTTCCGAAAAGCTTAAATAAAGGTGCTTTTTTATTTTCTTTAATTTTCATTGTCATTCCAAAGTTTTTTTAAATTTATAAAAGGCGAAACTCCAAATATTGAATTGATATTTGCACAGTGAACAGCCAAAGAGGGAATAGGAGACAAGCATGGATGAGATTTATAAATATTGTGAAGGGGTTTTTCCCAAGGATCTGTCCATTCTAAGCCCATTTTTTCTAGTTCTGAAAAATATTTCTCAATTAATTTTTTATTAGTCATAAAGGTGACTAGACTTTCTGAAACTAATCTCCAATGATTTTTTTCTCCTAGATAAACCTTAGTATCTTCATCTTTTGTATATAAATAAGGATAATCAGAAGGTAATAAAATGACATCTTGAGAAAATAAAGAATAAAATTTTTCATAACTAAAAATCATTTCAATTATAGAATTTAGTGAGTGTAAATAATCATCTTCTACAAAATAAATTAGATCTGCCTCTTCATCTTTTGCTATCAGAAGAGAATTATAGAAATTGGCCATATTTGAAAATTTAGCTTTTGAGTAACCGTCTTTAATTTTATCTTTGTATTCATTTAAGTTTATCGAAATAACCTTAGTATTAATTTGAGACTCTTTTAAAATTTCCTCAATTATCTTTAAATCCTCATCAGGTGAGTTCGTATCAGTCACAATTAATTCAAAATTAATTTTTTCAAATTTCTCTTTAGCTTTATTTGTTGCTTTAATTAAAGATCTCAATGTTCTGAAGGTATATTCATTTTTCTCAAAATCAAAAATCCTCCTTTTATTTTGATCCATAATTAGTTCAGATGTACAAGTACGTAATATTATTTTTAGTGATTTAACTCTTTTTTTTAAATTGATTTGACCTAATGGAATAGTTATTGATTTTTTCCCCTGAATACTTAGCGTATCATTTAATTCCTTACCTAATGTTGGGGAGCTGAAATTAGACTGGTCGATAATTTCAAATCCAATAATTCTACAAATTTTAATAAAAATTTTTTTAAATAGGTTGTTTTTTTTACTTTTTTCTATTTTTTTCATTCTGGTCAAATATATATATTAGTTTATATTCTAGTGCTATGAACATTAAATCTTCACAACAATTAGTAGAGGATGCTAACAAAACCATTGAAACATTAAGCCCAGAGGAAGTAAAGCATCTGATGGAAAAAAATGAGATTACTTTAATTGATGTTAGAGATATAAGGGAACTCTGGCGTGACGGAACAATCGAAAATTCAAAGCATATTCCAAGAGGAATGTTAGAATTTTGGTTAGATCCTAATAGCAGTTATTATCAAGAAAATAAAATTAAAGACTCAAAAAAAATGGTTTTTTTCTGTGCTATGGGATTTAGATCTGCTCTGGCAACAAAAACCTTAGTTGATATGGGTTTTAAAAATGTAGCTAATGCTCGTGGTGGATTTGATGCTTTAAAAAATGCAGGGCTTAAAGTAATCGACAAAGAAAAAAAATAACTACTTGCTTGCTTCCTTTAAAACAAATTCAATTCTATCTTGGCCCCAGAATAATTTATTGTTTGAAACAAAGGTTGGAGCTCCAAAAATACCTTTTTCATAAGCTTCAGTCGTTCTTTTTTTAAGAGAATCTTTAATTGATGAGGAAGTTGCTCTTAAAGCAAAGGTTTTTGGATTAATATTTAAGTTTTTTAACACTTTTAATATAATATTATCATCATTCATATTTAGACCATCTTGCCAAATGGCATCAAAAATATTATCGATATAATAACTTTTAAAATTGTCCTCTTCTGCAACCAGTACTCCTCTCATTAAATTAAGACTTCTTATTGGAAAGTAAGAATTAAATTTAAATCTTACATTATTTCTTTCAGCAATTAATTTACAATCCCTAATCATATGTTTTGCTTTTGCAGGTATAAATGCCGGAGCTTTTATTCCATGTAAATTATGCAAACCGCCTAAAAGAATTGGCTTGTATTTTATTTTTATCGAAAATTTATGTTCAATTTTCCTAATCTCTTTATGTGCTAAAAAAGAATAAGGGCTTATAAAGTCAAAATAAAAATCAAATGGTTTAATCATTAAAACTGATTTTCTTAGCAAAGAAAATTCTTAAAAACCAATAAATTACCAATCCAATTGGCCCACTAAAATAAGTTAAAATAAGCGAGGGAATAGTAATAATTTTAGGTATTAAATATTTTTTAGCATCTCTTACTATCCAAGCACCTGCAAACAAACTGATAGCAAGAAAGTGTAACCAAAATATTAATAATAAACTCTCATTAGCAAACATTGAATATAATCCGTCTAATCCACTGTATAATTCAAAACCATCAAAAATACTTTTTTCTAAATATAAGTTATAGGATAAATAAAAATAGCCTATAGCTAAAAGAAACGGAACAACAATAGATTGTGCTAAAAAGTTCGTTAGTCCATGATTGGGAGCAAAGATTAGTAAAAGCCAAAAAGGTATGACACCCCAATTAGCAAATAAATAAATGTTTTCTGAAGTTATGTAAGCTAATAGATTATTTAACATAAAAATAATATAGTATATTAAGATAATGAATCCCACATCAAATAAAAATGATTTTGAAGATCTAACTACTAATTTGAGAGATTTGGCTTATTCTTATCTTGAGAAATATAATCCTTCAAAACAACAGCTTAAAGTTTATCTACTTAAAAAATATTTATTGAAAATTAAGGGCACAAAATCTAAAAAAGAGGTAACTTCAATTATCGATGAAATAATTTCAAATTTAGAAAAAAACAAACTTTTAAATGATGAAATGTATTCAGATTCAAAAGCAAGAATATTTTTGAGGAGAGGCTATTCATTAAATAAAATTAACCAATCGTTAAGAAGTAAAGGAATTGAGGATAAATACGTTAGACAAAGCATCGAAAAGATAAAAGATGATCAAATTGAACCAGATTTTGTTTCTGCCTTAAAACTTTGCAAAAGAAGAAGAATAGGTCCACTACGACCTGAGAGCAATCGAGAATTATTTTATAAAAAAGATATGGGAATTTTAGCCAGAGGTGGGTTTAGTTTTGAGCTTTCAAAAAGAGTCTTAGATCTTGAAGCTGATGAGTTTAAAAAATTAATCAAGATTATCTAATTTTTTCTTTTTTTCCTCTTCGACTAAAATATCAAGTTTTTTTTTTAGAGCATTTCTCACTAATATAAAAAAAAGTACACCCAAAAATGTTACTGAAAGAATTATAATTGATATAGTTTTAATCATTAAGATTTTCAGATCGTTTAATTAATAGACTAGGGTTTCTATAATCTTCTTTACCGTATAAAAACGGTTTTTCATCTAATGTTTTTATTATAGCTCCTGCATTTTGTGCGATTGCATGACCTGCAGCGTAATCCCATTCATTTGCTCTTTCTCTAGCAGCATAAATATCATATTCGCCGGTAGCTATTACGCAAAACTTGTATGAACTTGCCATCTTCACAATTGAAGTTACATTATATTCTTTTAATTTATTTAAAATCATATCAGATGGTTTTATGACACTTGATAGAGCAACCACTTGATCTTTTGGTTGTTGTTTTTTACAATTAATTTTTTGAGTTTTTTCTCTCTCGATCATATAACTTTCTCCAGGGTAAAAACTATAAAAAAGTCTACCTTTTTTTGGAACTCCAACTAATCCAATAACCGGTACTGTATTAATTACTAATGCAGCATTTAATGTATACTCATCTTTACCTGCAATATATTCTTTTGTTCCATCAATAGGATCAATTAACCAAAAAATTTTTGATTTATTTTTTTTACTTAAATCAACTGTTTCTTCAGATATGATTGGTATATTTGGTGTTAGTTGAGAAATTTTGCCAGAAATTATCTCATTTACTTTTAAATCACCGTTACTTACGGGAGAACGATCTGCTTTTATTTGAATTTTTAAACCCTCTTTAAAAATTCTTATAGACTCTTTTCCTGCAAAGTTGAATGTTTCTATCAAATTTTCTGTTATGGATTTTAACTCTGATTTATTCATAATTTATTTTTTCAAGTTTAATGTTATTGATATTAATCACTCTTTTTCCGCTATTCTCAAAATTTACAGTTACCTTATTACCTATAATAGATTGAACTTGTCCTATACCCCAATCATTATTATCAGGGTTTTTTACATAATCACCTGGTTCAAAATCAATAAGCATTATGGAAAATAAATAATAAATGTATTATATACTTTAAAATATGAATTCTCTAGGAATTAATAAATCAAATAAAGAAACTAAAGTGGTAGTAGCTATGTCTGGTGGTGTTGATTCATCGGTAGTTGCAGCTTTAATGAAAGAAGAAGGATATAATGTAACAGGTATAACTTTAAAACTTTATGATGATATAAAAAAATCAAAAGAAGGCAGACAATGCTGCGCAGGACAAGACATCATGGATGCTAAAAGAGTGTCTGAGAAAATAAACATAAAGCATAAAATTTTGTATTATCAAAAAAAATTCAGATCAGAGGTAATTGATTCTTTTATAGATAGTTATGCAGCTGGAGAAACGCCTATACCTTGTGTACAGTGCAATCAGACAGTTAAGTTTAGAGATTTATTCAAATATTCGAAAGACTTAAAAGCAGATGCTTTAATTACTGGTCATTATGTTTCAAGGATTAAAAAAAATGGTCATGCGAGCATGTATAGAGCAAAGGATTATAGTAGAGATCAAAGCTATTTTTTGTTTACCACAACTCAAGAGCAACTCGATTTTCTAAGATTTCCCCTAGGTGAAATTGATAAATCTGAAACAAGATCAATAGCTAAAAAACTTAATTTAAATGTTGCAGATAAGCCTGATAGTCAGGATATTTGTTTTGTACCTAACGGCGATTATAGCTCTGTCATTCAAAAATTTCGACCAGAGTCTTTTAAAAAAGGAAAAATTATTGATTTAAAAGGTAAACAAATAGGCGAGCATGAGGGAATAATAAATTATACAATAGGGCAAAGAAAAGGGATTAAGATTTCGGGCAATAAACCTCTTTACGTAGTGAATATAAATGCTGGCGACAATACAGTTGTTGTAGGAAATAAAGAAAACTTAGAAATTAAAGAAATTCAATTAAGAGATCTAAACATTTTAGCCTCAAAAACGGAATTCGAGCAAATAGTAAATGTTAAAGTAAGATCAACCGGAAAACTTTTAAAAGCAAAAATAAATTTTGATAATGATATAGCTAAAGTAGAAATTTTAGAAAAAGAAATTGGAATTTCTCCTGGTCAAGCCTGTGTTTTTTATTCAAAAGATGAAGTTGGGGATAAAGTCTTAGGCGGGGGCTGGATTTATAAGACTTTCAATAATAATTTATCCACTTAATTAACAGTCTAAAATCAGACACGCATTAAGTGATACATTAAAATTTTTACTGTGATTTAATGAACTTAATTAAGAGGCAACTCTTAACTGGCCATTTAAGGAAAAACCGAGAGGTTCAAGCTTAAAGGGCAGAAAGGTGAACCTAGTAGCGCTAGAATAGTTCATCGGGATGGCTTGGCGGTAGCGCCTAAAACGACGAGCCAAAACTACTAAATTTCTGGGCGAAAGCCTAGAAATTTAAGTGGTTCTCCAAAAAAATCTTGATAGTAAATAAAATAAGATTACTCCAACAAAATAGTTCCATTCCAACATATGCTTAAAATGAGTGTTGCCCTTTGTAACCAAAGTTGGCAAACTTAGAAAAGCCACAATAACTAGAATTGAAACAAGGACCATTTTTAAAATTAAAATTTTTTTATTAATAAATTCATTTAACTTATCTTTAAGTTTATATAAATGATAAACAAGATACCCCTGAGCAATAAGTTCAAAAATTATAAACAAAAGTAAAACTACTCTCCTAAATAATTTGTAAATTTGAATATCAAATTTTATTCCTAGAAAAACTGAGTGTATCGCTAAAAATACTGCTGATAAAATTCCAAATATTTTAAATTTATAATTTAAATCAGTTGAGTACAATTTATTCACTAAACTATTATTTCTATTCCAATAGTAATATAATAATATTGCTGTAAAAATCATCGAAGGTTTAAAAATCAAATACTGAGGGAATGTTCTAGATGCTCTACTAATAGATAAACTTCCATCAAAGTAAGGAATTGAAAAGGCAGACCTTCCAATCATATCAACCTCAAAAATTGTGTTTTCTAAAAAACTTGGATTCTGTGATATAAATAGACAAAGATTGATTGCTAGTAGTGGAATACAAAAAATCCACACACTCAATTTTCTAATTTGAGTTATATCAGGCATAAATTATTTAATGATTATTTTTTTTTGTTTCTTTTTCTTGCTCTTCTCTTTTTTGAGCCAATTTTTCTTCTACCTCGGTGCTTTTTAGGGTAACCCATATTTTCGCCTCCTTTTTTATATCTTAATTATTAAAGTACTATATAAACTTGAAATATACTTATTTTATGAAAAAGTCCATAAGCACATTTTTAAAGCATCCCACTAAAGATAATACTAATAGGTCTGCTAATCCACCTGTCACTAGAGCTTCAACTATTTTATTTAACTCAATGCAAGAAATGTATCAACATGAATTAAAAGTAAAAAAACACAAGAAAGTTTCCTATTACACCTATGGTAGATACGGAAGCACTACAACGATTGAACTTGAAAATATATTAAAAGAGTTAGAGCAAGCTTATCATGTTTTTTTAACTGGTACAGGATTTGGCGGAATAGCTTTAGCGCTCATGTCATTGTGTAGGCCTGGAGATGAAATTTTAGTTTCAGATAATGTATATGGTCCTACTAAAGAGATCTCTCAACAACTTATGAAGCAATTCGAGGTTAGTGCAAAGTTTTATAATCCAGATTCTTTTGAGGATCTTAAAGAAAAAATTTCAAAAAAAACAAAAATGATACTTGTCGAAAATCCTGGTAGTAATACTTTTGAATTCCAAGATTTATCAAAAATTACAAATCTTGCTAAAAGAAAAAAAATTTTTACTTTATTGGATAACACATGGGGAACTCCATTATATCTCAAGCCATTAAAAATAGGTTTTGATATGTCTTTTTGTTCTGCAACAAAGTACTTCTCAGGACATTCAGATGCCATGGGTGGATCCCTTGCAGTGAATAAAAAAGTTTATAGCAAAATAATGTTTTTTTATAAATTGTCTGGATACAGGATGTCCGCTGATGAAGCTTATTTAATAATAAGAGGTCTTAGGACTTTAGATACAAGATTGAAACAACATAGCGAGAATACTAAAGCAGTAATTAGCTTTCTTAAAAAACAAAAAAAAGTTAAAGAAATTTTATACCCATATAATCCATCAAGTAAAAACTACAAACTTTGGAAAAAATATTATTCTGGAGCAACAGGCTTGCTTTCAATAGTAATAAAAAGTAAAAAAAAATCGTCAGTCATTTCATTTGTAAACTCTCTTGAGTTATTTGGTATAGGATATAGCTGGGGAGGATTTGAGAGTTTAGCGATACTTCAAGAAATTAAAAGTTCTAAAAAAGATGAGTATTTAAAAGGACGTCAATATTATCGATTTAAAAACGATGAATTTATTGTTAGGCTGCACATTGGCCTTGAAGATCCAAAAGATCTTATAAATGATTTAAGAAAAAGTTTTAAAAAGATAAAATAATGAGAAATTTTTTTCCAAATAAAACTGCGTCATATGCATTGATAGCTGCTTGCTTTGTCGTATGCGTAACTATGGGCGTGAGACAAACCTTCGGGCTTTACTCTAGTGATTTCGAAATGTCAGGTGGAGCGACGAATACTGAATTTGGACTTGCTATTGCTGTTCACGCAATATTTTGGGGAATCTTCACTCCAATATTCGGTAGAATTTCTGATAAGTTGGGGGGTTATGTTGTTATTGTCCCAGCTTTAATTTTTTATTCAATCTCAATGTTATTAATGGGAAATAATTATATTTCAGGTATGTGGTTACAAATTAATCTAGGCTTATTCGTTGGCCTAGGTTTAGCGGGTGCAGCAGGAACAATCCTTACACCGATGATTTCTAAACATTTTCCTAATGAAAATAGAAGTAAAGCAGCAGGTATTGTTACCGCTTGTGGGGGATTAGGTATGTTTATTTTTCCGATATTAGCCAATGTGTTTAAAAATTTTTCGACTTGGCAATTATCTTTCATTGTATTTTCAGCGATATTACTTTTAATGTGTATACCTGGCTTTTTTGTAAAATTACCTAAAAATAAAATAATTAGTTCAAATACAAATATAGATAATCGGAGTCTAAAGGAAGTTCTTAAGGAGTCATTTGCTCACAGAGGTTTTAGATTACTAGTTCTAGGTTTTTTTGTTTGCGGTTTCCAAATAACTTTAATTGCTACACATGTTCCAAGATACGTTCAGGACAAAGGTCTAGCAGACTGGACGGGTATGGCAATATTGGCTTTGATAGGTTTTTTTAATATTATAGGGACACTTGTAATGGGTTATCTTGGTGATAAATATAGTAAGAAAATTCTTTTAAGTGGTTTATATTTTTTAAGAGGAATAACTCTAATTCTTTTTATCTTTTTGCCCGCTTCAAATTTATCAGCAGTCTTATTTGGAATATCTTTTGGGTTACTTTGGCTCGCTACCGTTCCAGCAACAAACGGAATAGTTGCACAAATTTTTGGAACAAAAAATTTAACTCTTCTTTTTGGTATAGTATTTTTAAATCATCAATTCGGATCATTTTTGGGCGCATATCTAGGAGGTTATTTTTATGATAATTTTGGCAGCTTTGATTATGCTTGGTATTTAGCAATAGTTTTATCTTTTATTGCCTCTCTGATACATTTACCAATAGACGAAAGACCTATAGAACAAAAATTAAGCACATCCTAAACATAAGCTGTTAAGATTAATAATCCATAAGTTAAAGCGATTATGTTTATATATTTTGAAAACTTCCTATCATCTATATTTTTAAATATTTTTTGAGTTGGAAAATATATTAATAAAGCTAATACAAGGTAATATAATTTATTGAAATTAAGATTTTCATAACTAATCGATAATACAAGTATGTATTGAAACAGACCCATAATTAAATATCCATAGCAAATATAATATCTAGCCACCTCTTTAACGTTTTCGCTAACCAAAGTAGAGTAAATTGCCAAAAAACTTCCACCCATATTTGTAAGTCCGTGGACACTACCAATTCCTATTAAAACAATCTTTTTCAACTTGAAAAAAGTTTTTCTAAAAGAAGAAAATTTTTTTTTATTTAAAATTAAAATTGATGAAAAAACTAAAAGTAAAGCTACTAATAATTTAAAATCAAAAAGATATTTAAATTTTAAAGCAATTAACAAAAATATTATCAAAAAAGGTAGGCAAAATAAGTTATATTCAGTGATAAAAACTTTATCTTTTACTTTTGATCTTAAAAATTGAAGAGCACTAATTGTAATTGATACAGGCATTAATATGTTAATTGTATTAGCAAAGTCATATCCAAGTACTAGAAAAGATGGAGTGCCAAACAACAATAAACCAACACCAAAAATTGATTGAATAATGATAAGCAAAGTTATGATGATTATTTCTAGAAATTCCATAGGCTGTGTATAACACTTTCAAGTTGTAAAATGAGTCTAATTAAGAATCAAAAGTGAATCAAAACGTGAACATTACATATTCTCGCCGATTAGTTGTGGATAAATAAAAGTTATTTTTATTTTATCCGTGCTTTTTTTTTAATATTCTAAAAAGAAAAAAAAGGAGCAATTATGTTTTCAAAAATCTTAGGAGAAAAATTAGATAAGTTCCATCTTTTAAAACACCCTTTCTACCAAATTTATTGGAATGAAGGAAAATTGAATAGAGAAATAATAAAAGATTATGCTGAGCAGTATTATCAACACGTAAAAGCTTTTCCACGTTATATAAGCGCCACTCACTCTATATGCGAAGATATTGAAAAAAGAAGAATCCTTTTAGAAAATTTACAAGATGAGGAAAATAAAGACGGAGACCATCCAAAATTATGGAAGAATTTTGCAAAAGCTTTAGGAGCTGACGAAAGAAAAATTGAAAATGTAAAGCTAGATCAATCTACAAAAGAAATGATTGAAAACTTTTTTTCTCAGGCAAGAAAATCTTATGCAGAAGGTCTTGCATCTTTGTACACTTATGAAAGACAAATTCCTGAAATAGCAGAAACAAAAATTCAAGGATTAAAGAAATTTTACGGGGTAAATTCTAAAGAGGGACTTGAGTTTTTTGAAGCTCACAAATCAGCCGACGTAATCCACAGGGCTGAATGTGAAAAATTGTTAGATGGGCTTTCAAAAGAAGAGCAAGATAAAGCTGAAAAAGCCTCATTAACAACTGCAAGATATCTTTGGAATTTTTTAAGCGGAATGATTTCAAAACATAACTTAAAAGAAGCTGCTTAAAATTTCTTAAAGTCTGGATTGACAATTTAGTTTGAGAGGAATAACTATGACCTAATGGAAATTTATCTTCCAATAGTTCAAGTTCATATTGATGTAATTTTTATTTTATTCGTTAGTTTCGCAGTTGGAGTATTATCAGGTTTGTTTGGTGTAGGTGGAGGTTTTTTAATGACACCATTTTTAATTTTTTTAGGTATTCCGCCTGTATATGCTGTTCCTAATGAAATCAATAATATTTTAGCAACGTCTGTATCTGGTTCCATGACTCATTGGTTTAAAAATACTTTGGATTATAAAATGGGTCTGATGATTATAATTGGGGGTATAATTGGAACGATAATAGGTATTTTAACTTTCTCATTTTTTAAAGAGACAGGAAAACTAAGTTTAATAATTTCACTATCATATATGTATTTACTCGCAATTATTGGAACTTTAATGCTTATTGAGGGTGCGAGCGAACTTGATAGAGCTAGAAAAAAAATTATTTTAAAAAAGAAACTCCACACTCATTATTGGATACATGGTCTTCCCTTGAAACTAAGATTTCCTCAATCAAGATTATATGAAAGTGCTTTTACACCAATAATTCTTGGAGTACTTGTAGGATTTGTGGCAGCATTAATTGGTGTTGGAGGTGCATTTTTAATGGTACCCGCTATGATTTACTTAATTGGTATGCCCATCAAATTAATTCCAGGTACTTCTTTATTTGTTACTGTGTTCATTAGTGCATTAGTAACTATTTTACATGCATTCAACTATGGCTCTATTGATTTAATATTGGTTATTATTCTAGTTATTGGCTCAATAATAGGAGTGCAAGTTGGTCAAAAGATTAGTCAATATCTAGATAGTTCTCACCTAAAAACTCTATTTGCTATGTTACTATGCGCAGTAGCTGTAGCAATTGCATATGACACTTTTTTTTACGAAGGTATCAGACAAATAGAAAAAACCGAAATTGTAAATATTGAAAATTTAAATTTTTTTTCAAAATTTTTTTCTAGACTATCTGAAAACAATCCACTTTTATATGGTGCATTAGCAATACTTTTAGCAATTTTGTTAGGCATACTAGGAGCAGGTGGAAGAAAATTGTTAAGTAGGTATAAATATGTATTTTTAATAAAAAAGAATTAAATTGTTACTCTTACTAATCCAAAGATAGACACAATTATCAAAAAATAAAGAACATATTTTCTATAATTTTCCTTTGAGCTTCCTGAAAATAATCTTGTACCAACAGAAACTCCAATCGGAACAATGAATATCAATGGTAATGTTCTATAAATCACAGTAATATTTAAGATATCATTGAAATAAGCTAAAACTAAAGCATAAAAATCAGTAAAAAAAAATAAAGCTGCCAATGAGGCCCTAATAACGGCCGGCTCTGCTGCAATTATCAGAAAGTAAAGAGCAATGGGCAATCCCGCTAAGGTACCTAATCCATTTACTGTTCCAGCTACAGAGCCAACAAAAAATTTTGATAAATTATGATTTAAATTTTTATTTTTGTAACCTTTAAGCAGTAATATTGCGAATACGAGAACCGTTATAGAAATAATAAGATGAGCAATTCTTGGTTCTAAAATTGATAATAAATAGACTCCTACTGGAGTACCTATTAAAACACCGAATAATAAAAATATGACAAATCTCCAATTTATTTTTTTCCATATACTAGGAATCATAAAAAAACTTGCGATTATCTCTAATAAAAGAATTATAGGCACTATTTCTTTTGGTGGTAATATGAATGTTAGTAATGAAACGCTAGATGCAGAAAAGCCGAAACCACTAAACCCCCTGACTAGAGATGCCAAAAGTATTACGCTACAAAAAAAAATAAAATCAATAAATTCTAAATTCGTATTTTGAAGAAACTCCATAACAATTGCCATTTTACTCTTAATTAACTTTACATAAAACTATAATAAATGATATTAAGCTTTGATAGTTAATATAGTGAAATTTTATGCACAAAAAATCATCAAATAAAAGTTTTGGGATATTGTTTTTTATTATTTTCCTTGGATTAGGTTTATGGCCGTTAACTAAAGATTTAAGTGCAAATATATATTTAATCTTTATTTCATTACTTTTTTTAATTCTAGGAATTATAAACTCAAAAATATTAACTCCTATTAACAAGGCTTGGATAAAATTAGGAGAAATTTTAGGAAGGTTAATTGCACCTGCAGTGATGGCTTTAATTTACTTTTTTATTTTAACACCGATAAGTTTAATTGTAAGAATATTTGGAAAAGATTTATTAAATCTAAAATTTTTTGATCAAAAAAAAAGTTATTGGATAAATAGAAAAAAAGATAGCGGGAAAATGAATAAACAATTTTAAATGATAGAATTTATTAAAGAATTTTGGGAGTTTTTACGAGAGAGAAAAAAGTACTGGTTACTACCCATTATAATTGTATTAGCCTTATTTGGGATTCTTATTGTTTTAAGTCAAGGCTCAGCGGTAGCACCATTTATTTACACAATTTTTTAAGTGACAAATATATTAGGCATATCAGCTTTTTACCATGACAGCGCGGCATCACTTATTGTGGATGGCGAGATTAAAGCAGCAGCGCAAGAAGAAAGATTTTCAAGAAAAAAACACGACGCTAGTTACCCATTTAATGCAATCAACTATGTTTTAAAAGAACAAGGAATAACCTTAAATGAAGTAGACCACATAGTTTTTTTTGAAAAACCATTTTTAAAGTTCGAGAGGCTGCTTGAAACTTATATGGCTTTTGCTCCAAAAGGCTTTAAATCTTTTAGTCTATCAATGCCAATTTGGCTTAGGGAAAAACTATTTCAAAAAAAATTTCTCTTTGAAAATCTTAAACGACATGATGATAAATTTAATGACATGAATAAAATTAAATTTTCTGAACATCATTTTAGTCATGCAGCGAGCGCTTTTTATCCATCACCTTTTAAAAAAGCTATTGTTTTAACATTAGATGGAGTAGGAGAGTGGGCAACAACAACCTTAGCTATTGGTAAGGGAAATAATTTAAGAATATTGAAAGAAATTTATTTTCCTCACTCATTGGGATTGCTTTACTCAGCTTTTACTTATTACACAGGTTTTAAAGTTAATAGTGGAGAATATAAAGTAATGGGTTTAGCTCCTTACGGTAAACCAAAATATAAAGAACTAATTATAAAAAAATTAATGGACTTAAAAGAGGATGGTTCATTTAAGCTTAATATGAAATATTTTAATTATGCTACTGGTTTAACTATGACAAATAAAAATTTTTCTAATCTATTTGGACAACCTGTAAGAGATCCAAAGAAAGATTTACTTAAAGAATTTCATATGGATATAGCTTCATCTATACAAGCTGTTACAGAAGAAGTTATATTAAGATTAACTAAGAATATTGCTAATGAGTACAGTATAAGCAATTTATGTTTGGCAGGGGGAGTAGCTTTAAATTGTGTAGCTAATGGAAAAATTCTAAAAGAAAAAAATTTCGAAAATATTTGGATACAACCTGCAGCTGGTGATGCCGGAGGTTCTTTAGGAGCAGCTTTGGCTTACTGGCATAGTGAATTAAAAAATCCAAGAAATGATGTAAGAGATAAGATGAGTGGTGCTTATTTAGGTCCAAAATATGAAAACGATCTTATTGAGAACAAATTAAAGTCTCTAGAAGCAAATTTTAAAAAGAAAACTGACAGTGAAATTTCAATATTGGTAGCCAATGAACTTTCAAACAATAAAACTGTGGGTTGGTTTCAAGGCAGGATGGAATTTGGACCAAGAGCTTTGGGAGGCCGATCGATTTTAGCAGATCCAAGATCTGATAAAATGCAAAAGGAATTGAATCTAAAGATCAAGTTTAGAGAGAGTTTTAGGCCTTTTGCACCCTCTGTTCTCAGAGAGGATGTAAATGAATGGTTTGATTTAGATTGTGATAGTCCTTACATGCTTTTTGTTTCAGAGGTTAAAAAAGATAAACAAATAAGTATGACTGAAAAAGATAAAATGTTATTTGGCATAGATAAACTAAATGTTAAGAAATCATATGTTCCAGCTATAACCCATGTTGATTACTCTGCAAGAATACAAACTGTGCATAAAGATACTAATCCAAAATATTACAATTTAATAAAAGAATTTAAAAAAATTACTAACTGTCCAGTTTTAGTAAATACATCTTTCAACGTGCGAGGTGAACCTATTGTTTGCTCAATAGAGGATGCATATAACTGTTTTATGGGTACAAATTTAGATATTCTAGTTATAGAAAATTTTATTCTATATAAAGATGCTCAAAATAAATCTTTAATCAAAGATTATAAAAATAAATTTGAATTAGATTAATTTAAGTTTAAGATTGTGGCAGGATCCAATTTTACTTCAAACCAATTTAATCTAATATCTAAATGTGGTCCTGTTGCTCTTCCACTTTGACCCAAAGTTCCTACTACATCACCTTTCTTAACTCGCTGGCCTTTTTTTACATTTATATCTTTCATATGCATATACAAAGTACTAACACCATGACCATGGTCAAAAATAATAGTCCCTCCTGTAAAGTACATATCATTTTCTACTAATGTGACTACTCCATCCATCATAGATTTAACAGGAGTTCCCTCTGGTGCATGAAAATCTATACCATAGTGCGGTCTTCTCGGTTTACCATTTAAAATTCTCTGACTACCGTAAACACCAGTAATAATATATTTATCAATAGGATAAGTAAATTTATCTTTAAAAAATATTAGTTTACTATCGATAGCTCTAGCTTTTCCAATTAAAATATTATCTTTTTTAATTCTTTCATAAACTTCAGGTGGAGGAGTTACCTGTTTTGGTGGCAAACCATCTATTCTTTGTATTTTATACTTTCTTTTAAATACTTTCCTCTCAATTAACTTAGTTTCCTTCCCATTTTTTACTTTTATCAAAACATTATTTTTTCTATCTCTACCCAATCCGAAAGCAAAATAACCATCAGTCGAGACTCTTACTTTTCTATTATCAATATAGACTTTGGAATTTGGATCTGTTTTTCCCAATATGAAAGACCCTTGTTTAAAATCTCCAGAGAATTCAACTGCATGAGAGATATTAAATAAAAAAAATATAAATATTACGCACCTAATCATAATAAAATTTGTAAATCCTCATATATCAATTGGATAGCTACAAGAAGAATTGCCATCAAACCAACCCAACTAATCCAAGAATATTTTTTAATCAATTTTGCAGTATAGTTAGCTGCAAAAGCCATTAATAATATTGATAACCCCAATCCAAAAGCAAGAAGAGTATAATGGTCTTTAGCTGCACCAGCCACACCTAATACGTTATCTAAACTCATCGTTACATCTGCAAGAATTACTGTAAAAATTGCTTTTTTAAGATTTGAGTTATCAACTTCGATATTTTTTTCCTCTATTTTATTTTGAATTACATCCCTATATAGTTTGTAACAAATATAAAGTAATAAAATTCCACCAATCAATCTTAAACCAGAAATTTGTAATAAATAAGCCGTAATAAAAGTAAAAAGAATTCTTAAAACTACAGCCCCCCCAATACCCCATAAAATAATTCTTTTTCTATTTCTAGGATCAAATTTTGAGGCCACCATTCCGATAATAATTGCATTATCTCCAGCCAACACAAGATCAATCAATATGATCTCAATTAATATAATTAGTTGCTCAGTCATATTGAAATTTATATTGTATAATTTGTGAAAAACTACTTTTTTTTATCTATATTAATATTAATAAATTATATTCTTGTTAGTTCAATAATATTCTTCTTTAGCTATTTTTCATTAATAAAAGGAAAGGTTTATGATTGGCCAATAATTAATGATATCCAAAAATCAATATATTTTAAAGGCGGACTAAGAAATATTTGGCAGCAAAAAAAGGATTGTGTAAAATTTGATAAACATCTCTTGTACATTCCAAAAAAAGGAGCGTGTAAATTTAATAATCCAGAATTTAAGACAATTCTGAATTTTTCTGATGGATATAGATTAAATGGAAATCCTAAGTTACAAAAATTAAAAAACAAAGATAGCATTCTTGTTTTAGGAGACTCTTTAGCAATGGGGTGGGGAGTAAATGATAATGAAACTTATTCGTCTTTAATTGAGAAGAAAATTGGCAGAAAAGTTTACAATCAAGCTGTCTCAAGCTATGGGACAGTAAGACAGGTGAAGAGGTATTTAAATAGTGAAATTTATAATACCGATGAAATCAGTACGATAATTATTCACTATCACCATAATGACTTACTAGAAAATAATAATTTAAAATTAAGCAAAACATACAATCAAAGCAGTTTCAATGAAGTTATTGAAGAAAATAAGATTAACGCTTTGTGGGTTATTAGACAATTTAAAAGGTCCTTAAGAATAACATACAATGCCTTAACAAATCTTTTTTTTAATAACAAAAAAAATTTGGAGATCGATCTAAAAGAACATTTTGTAAAAGTAGAAAATTTAATTATAAACAATCTTGATATTAGTAATAAAAAATTTATTTTTTTATATTTGATTGAAAAAAATACGAAAGTTATCAATTTACCATTGAAATCAAAATTAAAAAATCTAGATTTTGTTATTTTAGAAATGGAAAATAAAAACTTCTTTATCATAGATGATCACATTAATGCCCTAGGTCATATTAATGTTTCTATGGAGCTTATGAAAAAAATTAAGTAGTTGCTCAATACAATATAAATTTATATTCTATTTTGTATGCGATTTAAAAATATTAAAATTAAGAAAAATAATCAGTATGGAATCATAGAAATTGCTAACAATAAAAATAATAGCTTAGATCATATAACCCTAAATGAAATTAGTGAAGCAACAAAAGAATTAAATAAAGTCAAAGAAATTAGATGCATTGGTTTTGTTGGCAGCTCAAAGTTTTTTTCACCGGGTGCGGATATTAAAGAGCTTGAAAAACTTGATTCTAAAAAAGCTAAAAAACTAAAACTTTTTTCCAAAGTTGACGATTTACAGAAAATTAATATTCCTATTATTTCATTTGTCGAGGGATATGCTTTAGGAGGAGGCTTTGAATTGGCCCTTTCTAGCGATATAATAATTGCGAGTACCGAAGCAAAATTTGGATTACCTGAAATTAATTTAGGATTAATTCCAGGTATTGGTGGTACACAAAAAACAAAAAAATTTACTTCAAATCAAAATGTAAAATATTTAGCAATGACAGGAAAAATAATTGATGCTGAAACTGCAATGAAGTATGGGATTGTTTCGCAAATTATTCCTAAAGAAAATTTTAAAGAATTTACTTTAAACTTTTTAAATACAATCTCTTCGAAGCCAAAAAAATCACTTCAAGTTATTAAATATTTAGTCAATTCAGAAGATAATTTAAAAAAATCTTTAATAAAAGAGAGACAAGAGTTTTATAAATTGCTTGATAGTGAAAATAAAAAAATTGGAATAAAAAGTTTTCTTAATAAAACAAAGCCTAATTGGAAATAAATCATCCTCAAGTTGTAGACAATTTGCATACCTGTAATTAAATTTTAACATAGTTAAACTAATTTAAATTTAATTAGAATTTACTTATGAAATTTAAATTTATTTTAATTGCAACTCTGTTATTTATGGGCTCAGCGATAGCTGCGGGACATATAACAAAAGCTCAAAAGGAAAAAACAATAGAGTGTTTAGGTCACTACAGTGCGACAGCTGTTTTACCAGCTGATACTATTGAAGTTAAAAATATGGAATTAGCTTTAGCTTCAGTAAAAGTTATAAGGGAGTATCTTGCATCTGAAGGAGTAAAAGATGATGAAATGAATAAAGGTATGAATGCTTACGTAGACAAAGTTTATGGAAAGCCTTTTGACAAAGCTAAAAATGGTGAGTGTAATAAATTTATTTATAAGCAAATTAAAGGTTCAGAAGAAAAAATTGAAAAATTATCTAGAACGATTTATGCAGGCTAAAAATGAGTGGATACGTTATAGCTAATATAGATGTAAAAAATCCTGAAGCTTATAAAGAATATGTTGGCAAAGTCTTACCTACAGTTCAAAAATTTGGAGGAGAATATCTTGTACGTGCTGGGGAGTACAGAGTAATCGATGGTGAGTGGAAATATCCTAGAACAGTAGTAATTAAATTTCCAACCTATGAAAAAGCTTTAGATTGGTATGACTCTGAGGAATACAAACCAGTAAAACCTATTCGATTAGCAAACTCAGTAACTAATGGCATTATAATAAAAGGAGTTTAAAAAAAGGAGAAAAAATGGAAAAAGAAATGTTAGTACATCTTAAATTTAAAGAAGGCAAATTAGAAACCTTTATGGGTTGGATGCAATCAGATGAAGGTATGAGCGTTAGAAAAAGCGTTGCCTACCCAGAAAAAACGGTTGGGGCAATGATACCAGATAAAAGTGGAATGCTATTTAAAGTTAATGTTCATAACGAAGCAGGAATGAAAGAGTTTGTAACTGGAAATAACTCCACAGCTAAAGCAATTTATGCTGAGTGTGTAGAAAGTGCTCAGTTATATGAACTATCTAAAATAAATCTATAAAGGAGAAAAAATGAAAAACTACATGGTAACACACACTTTCAAATCTGCTGAAATGAAAGCTAAATTTACAGAAACAGTAGCTTCTATGAAAATGGAAGATATTGTTAAAAGTATGAAAAGTGACAATGCCGCTTGTCAAATGACTTGGAATACACCGGGCGATACAATGGAAATGTTTTGCTGGTGGAAGGGAAAAGATGAGCAAGCAATTATTAATCAATTAGGTCAAATGAACGATTTTTTCACTCCTCATAAATTTGTTGAGTGCACAGATCAGGTCATGGACTATAACGCATAGGATATTTATGATCGATAAATTTGGAAACGCATTTTATTTAATAATTTACTTAGCACATTTTATTATAGTTGGTAGTTACGCTTACCAATTAGTCTTTGATACTAAAAAATTTCTGAAGGGTAGAGGAGTTGATAAAACTGCTACCTTGATTACGAGATTTGCAGGCTCATTCATGATCGCTACTGTATTAATGGCAATATATATAGCTTTTATAAGATCAGGCGGTGTAGAGGCTACTTGGGCTTTCTTTAACTTAGTTTTTATAATGAATGTTTCGATATTAGTTGTAAATTTTTATACATTAAAGATTGATAAAACAGGTTTAACTAAAAAAACTAGAAACGATGGAATATATGCTCCACTCGTTCTTGTTATTATCAGTGCTATTCTTTGTTACGGTTTGGCTGATAAAATTTACGTTTAAGGAGATACATGGCAAAGTTTATGAATATTGTTAGATGTAAAGTAAAATCATCTAACAGAGAAGAATATTTAAAAAAAATAGATGAGATGCCAAAGTTCGATGGGCAGATTTCAGCAAAGTATGTTGAAACGAAACCAAACGAATTTTTTATGATTGGCGAATGGAATTCTGAAGATGAAATAGCTAAAGCAAGACCAAAAATGATTGCATTCTTGGACACACTTCGGCACACTTTAGAAGAACTGTCATCAGACTTAGGAGTAACAGATCCTCACTCTGGAACAGTTGTGATCGAGAAATAAGAAAGGAGAAATAATATGGCAAAGATGTACATTATGGGAAACTATACCGAGAAAGCCTTTCAAGGTTTTTTAAAAGATCCAAATAGTGACAGAAAAGCAGTAGTTGAAAAACTTGTTAAAGGTGTGGGTGGAACATTACACACTATGGATATTGTAAGAGGATCATACGATTTTTGTGTAGTTGCAGATCTTCCTAGTTTTGATGATTTTGCTGCTGTTAAATTAGTGGTGGAGTCGACTGGAGCTGTAAAAAATTTATCAGCACTAGAAGCTATAGATTTTGCTAAGGCTACAACAAAAGCTTCAAAAATGTCTTATAAGGCTCCCGGTCAATAAAGAAAAAGGAGGTAACAATGGCAAAATTTTATACACTTGGGTGTTACACAGCTAAAGGTCTTGGAGGGTTTGTAAGCAATCCGTCTACAGACAGAAAAGCTGCTACATCTGCACTTGCTGCTTCTGTGGGAGCTAAAGTAACTCAATACTCAGGCCTAAGAGGAAAATATGATTTTATGGCAGTAATTGAGGGAACTTTTGAACAAGCTGCTGCAGCTGCTATGGTTGCTGTTTCTAGTGGTGCTGTTTCAGATTTTACGATTTTAGAAGACGTAAATCTAAATGAAATAGCGAATACTGCTCAGAAAATGGCATCCTCTTACAAAGAACCTGGTAAATAATTATTTTTTGTAAGAAATACATTTCAAGGTATCAGTGAATTTTATTTGATGCTTATATTTAGATTGAAGTTCACTGACACCTTTTGAAATTTCATAATTCTTTAAATCTAGTAAGCAAGAAATGTATCTTGATTTTACCATCTTTAAATATTTTTGTTTTGAAATATTTACTTTAAAATTGAAATAAGTCACATTGGTTCTTTTTAATTTTTTATCAATTATCTTTAATAATTTTTCATCTCTCTTAAGACTACTATCGAGCTTTTGTCTCATCTTTTTAAAGCAAGGAATTTTATTATTTGCGGTTTTAAGAGTAAAAATTAATATTTTTCCTCCTCTTTCCAGTCTTTTTTTTGCGATATTTAACAGAACTTTCAGTTTTGAAGATGAGAAAAAATGAATAGTTTGTTTTAATAAAATTAGGTCATATTTAGAATTTTTATTTTTTAAATAATTGTAGCCATCTATTTTTTTAAAGATAATATTTTTTTTTACTCCTTTATTTTTAATAATATCCAGGCCAATAGGTTTTTCTTTGAATTTATACCTTTTTTGCAAGGCACTTATTATATTTGCTCTACCACAGCCAATATCTAGTATTTTTGTATTTTTATTAAATCTTACCCTTTTATTTAAAAATTTATTGAATTGAAAAATATAATTTTTCGAAGATAACCAAGTTTTGTTGTCCCAGTTTTTTAATTTTTTCATCATATTTAGATAGCATTCAAAAAATTACTTTGCTATAATTTAATTGTGAGTACATCATTTCAAACAAAAATACCTAATTCTTTAAATGAACATTGGATGCCGTTTTCATCTAATAAAGATTTTAAGAAAAACCCTCGTATCATAGTAAAAGCAGAGGGCATTCGTCTTCATACTCATGATGGAAAAACTTTAATTGATGGTAGTTCTGGATTGTATTGCAATCCTCTTGGTCATGGGCGTAAAGAGATTATCGAAGCAATAAAAAATCAGTTAGAAAATTTAGATTATACAATGCCATTTCAACAAGGGTACGGTGGATCTTTTGAATTAGCAACGATGATAGCTCAGAAAACACCAGAAGATTTAAATAGAATATTTTATACTATTTGTGGTTCTACCGCAGTGGAGACAGCAATAAAAATTGCGGTAGCTTATTTTAGATCAATTGGTCAAACAAATAGATTTAAATTTGTTGGGAGAGATAGAGGTTATCATGGTATGAATATTGGAGCTTTAACCGTAGGCGGTATTCCAAATAATTCAAAAGAATTTAAAAATATTTTAATGCCAGGAGTGGAACACATGAGACATACATTCTTACCTGAACATAAATTTGTTAAGGGCCAACCTGATACAGGATCCGAACTAGCAGATGATTTAGAGGTCATTGCAAAAAAATTAGGCGGGGAAAACATAGCTGCATGTATCGTTGAGCCTATTGCAGGGTCCACCGGTACTTTAATTCCTCCTAAAAATTATTTACAAAAGTTGAGGAAAATTTGTGATAAGCATGGCATACTTTTAATTTTTGATGAAGTTGTTACTGGTTGGGGAAGAACAGGCTCTGCTTTTGGTGCACAGGAATTCGGAGTGACTCCGGATATAATAACAATGGCTAAAGCTACAACAAACGGGATTGTTCCTATGGGAGTAGTTGCAGTAAGAGAAAAAATTTATCAGTCAGTTATGGATGCTTCACCAGACGGTGCGGTGGAATTATTTCATGGTTATACTTATTCAGGAATTCCTGTGGCTGTATCCGCAGCTATCGCAGTTCAAAAAATATTTGAGAAAGAAGATATTTTTAATAGAGTAAAAAAATTATCTAAACATTTTGAGGAAGGATTGCATTCGCTTAAAGATTTAAGCTGTGTTGATAGTATAAGAAATTATGGATTGTTGGGTGGTATAGATATTTGTATGAAAGATAAACCGGGAAAAGCTGGCTTTAACGTGTATAAAAAATGTTATGAAGCTGGTGTAAATATTAAACCTACGGGAGATGCTTTAATTATTGCCCCTCCATTTGTTTGTGAAAAAAAGGATATTGACGAAATAATAGATAAAATGCGTAAAGGTATCTCTGATCATTTAAAATCATAAATTAATAATTTAAGAAAAAGTTTTTTATTCATTTTGGGTCAAATTGGTATTGTAAGACCAAATTGACCGAATAATTGATTTTAAAATACACTCATTGTGGTTTAATTAATTATGAGTTCACATTACAAACTTGAAAATCATTCTGAAATAAGTCAGCAAAGCAAAGTAAAACTTACAAATCTTCTGTCTAGAATTAATGAAGAAAAAAAAATTGAGAGAAAAAGAAATATCGCCCTTAGCGTTGCAGCAGTTTCAGCTGTAACTGTATTTGGAATTATACTAACTCTGTAAAGAGTAAAAAATACTATTAATTTAAGCGTCAACTAAACTAATGATTTAGTTAATCAAATATAATATAAAATATTCAACGGCGAGGTAGCTCAGTTGGTTAGAGCACAGGACTCATAAGCCTGGGGTCGGCGGTTCGAATCCGCCCCTCGCTACCAAGAAATGAAAATAAAAATATTTTGCACTTCTATAAAATACTTAAAGGTAATTGATAAACTTCCAAAATATATCAATCCAATTGGTTTAGGAATTAGTAAATTCCCAGATCACTGGTTAGATGAAAAAAAGGGAACGAATATTTCTAATCTAAACAAACATTACGGTGAACTCACTGGTTTATATTGGATATGGAAAAATATTCTTCCAGACATGAATGACGAAGATATTATAGGAAATTGTCACTATAGAAAATTATGGCTAAATAATCTTTATTTTAAAAAAATTAAGATTTCTTTTTCAAGTTTAAATTCAAATCTTTTTAAACCTAATAATCATAATTTTAAAGATATAGATTGTGCTCAGATACAACCAATTATTTTTCAAAAAAAGAATTTAATAGAGGATTTCATGAATATTCATAAAACTGATATTTTGATTAAGTGTGCTGATTTTTTAAAAGAAGAGAATAAAGAGTTATATTTGAAACATTTAAGACAAAATAAACTATATCCGTTAAATATGTTTATAACTAAGGTGAAATTTTTTAAAGAGTATTGTGAAGAAATATTTCCCTGGTTAGAAAAAAGTTTTAACTTATGTATAAAAAAAAATTTATGTGTCGATTATAATATGAGATTACCAGCCTTTTTAGCTGAGAGATTTACTTCCTTTTGGTTTTCAAAATTTTCTAGAAGAGTCGCTCTATCTTATGCGAGATTGGGAAATATATATTTGTCTAATCAGTTGAATAATATAATTAATCCTTTAAAGTTACCATTTACATTCACTGGTTATCCAACTATTCACAAATATTAATTTTATGAAAAAATTAAAAATGTATTGTCTGACTACCAGAGATGAAGATCTTGAATTAATAAAATCTTTAGGTTATCTGCCTGTTGGATTAGGCAAAAATATTAAGTCTAATGGTTTTTTAAAAGATAATTATAAAGATAATATTTTCAAAAAGAACGATTTTTACGGTGAGTATACTTTTCATTATTGGATATGGAAAAATTACTTGGATAAATTGGGGGAAGAATGGATTGGTTTTTGTCAATATAGAAAATTTTGGGCTAAAATTGATCGAAATATTGATAATATTTCATTTAAAGAATTTAATAAACTTTTAGTAAAAGATATTTCTGACGATGATAATATGTATGAAAGTGTAATTGGCAATCCCTTATATATAAATCAATTTAAATTTGCAAAATTTATTAAAAAGGATCTTATTTCGATAATTAAGGAGCCGTCTTTATTTTTTAATAAAGATAAAAGAACTATAAAATTTCATTTCGATCTTATGCACGGTAAAGGAAATTTAGAAAAGGCAATTAGTTTATTAGACCATGAAGATAAAAAAGACTTTACTGACTTTGTAAATTCAGAGGTATCTTTTAATCCTCATAATATGTTCCTTTGTAAGTCAAAAAAAATTTTAGAAGATTACTATGAAAGTATTTTCCCTTGGCTTAAAAGATGTGAAAAAGAGTTTGGTTTCGATTTAAAAGGATACGGTTTAAAAAGAATTTATGGATTTCTAGCTGAAAGATTTATGTCATTTTGGTTTAAAAAATATACGAAATACAAAACTCTTCCGATTGTATTTAAAGATCTGCAAGACTTTAAAGAAAATTAAAGGCCTTTAAATTTTTTTTTGAACTCTTTTATCGTCAAAAGTTTTTTATCCTTTTTAGACACTTTCATTTTCTTTTTTGGCCATTTTATTGCTAAAGTTGGGTCATTATAAATAATACCACTCTCAAATTTAGGTGAATAATAATTATCTAACTTATAATAAATTATATTTTCTTCATTATAACTATAGTATGCGTGTGCGAAACCAGCAGGAATATATAAACCTAAAGAATTGTGTTTAGATAAAATAATTTTGAAAAATTTTCCAAAAGTTTTAGACGTTCTCCTTAAGTCAATTACAACATCAAGAATTCTTCCTTTTACGACATTTACATATTTTGATTGCTTAAATTTTGTCTGAAAATGAAAACCTCTTAAAACATTCTTTTTTGAAGTAGTACAATACTCAAACACAAATTTTTTTTTTAGTATTTTTTTATTAAATGTTTCTCTTAAGCTGCCTCTGTTATCTTTGTTATCTTTCTGTTTTATAATTAAGAGACCTTTAAACTTTGTTTTTTTAATTTTCATGAAGATAAGATTTTTTTTAATTTTTTTAAATTCATATCAGTCCTTAAAGGAAACTCTCCTCTAGAAAAAATTTTCTTAATTCTTTTATTATGTCCTTTAGCAAAGTTATAAATCGTTTGGCTTTTTCCGCCTATATTTAATATTCCTTTTTTTTTTAACACTTTAAAAATAATTTTCGCCGCGTCCTCTTGAAAAATAAAATTTGATTTAACATTTGAATATGCTTTTTTATGTATAAAAGGTTTTTCGGTCATACAAAGTCTTATTATAAGTGAATTTTTATACATACTTACCGCACATTCACCACCAAGCTTTGAGCGAGAGTAATTATTCCAAGGTTTAACCGGATCATTTTCACTATAATTACCCTTTGTTCCCTCATAAACATAGCTTGTCGAAAGATAGATTATTTTAATTTTATGCCTGGAAGCAGCTTTTACAATGTTGCAAGTTCCAATAATATTTAAATCTATGCTTTTAGAAATGTTTGTTTCGTGTATTTTCATTGGACGAGATAGACCTGCTAAATGTAAAATATAACTAGGTCTATACTTTTTAATATTATTAATGATAGATTTTTCAGATAAAATATTAAGCTGTTTTTTATTTTTAAAGATAAATTTCTTTTTTATATCAAATTTTTTAAGTATTTTCCCAAATCTGCCATCAGATCCTGTAACGAGAATTTTAAACATTATTTAATTAATAATTTAAGATATTTTGAGTAATCACAATTACCGTAAAATTTTATTGCTTGATTAATTTCTTTTTTAGTAATCCATTTATTCCTAAATGAAATTTCTTCTATACAAGCAATTTTAAGTCCTTGTCTATTCTCAATAGCTGCAATAAAATTAGATGCATTGTAAAAGTCATCAATATTTCCAGTATCTAACCAAGCACCACCTCTTCCAATGAATTCGGCTTTTAATTTATTTTTTTTTCTATAAATATTTAAAAGATCAATTATTTCAAATTCTCCTCTTTTTGATGGTTTTAATTTTTTTGAAAATTCGATAACTTTGTTATCAAAAAAATAAAGACCTGTTACAGCAAGATTTGATTGAGTAATTTTTGGTTTTTCTTTAAGACGGATAACTTTTTTTTTGGTATTTATATTAGCTACGCCATAATCGTGTGGGTTTTTAACTGGATGTAAAAAAATCTTAGCACCTGTTTTAAATTTTAAATTTTTTTTAAGAGTATTCGTTAAGCTTTGACCATAGAAAAAATTATCTCCTAAAATCAAAGATACGTTATCTTTTCCTATAAATTTCTCGCCAATTGTAAAAGCTTGAGGCAAACCAGCAGGTTTGGGTTGTTCTTTATATGTTATTTTAATACCTAAATTATTTTTTTCAGGAAGAATCTTTCTAAATTGACCTAGTTGACCTTTGCTTACAATTATTAAAATATCTTTTATTCCTGCAAGCATTAAGATTGACAAAGGATAAAAAATTAAGGGTTTATCATAAAGCGGTAAAAGTTGTTTATTTATTGCTTTGGTTAATGGACTCATTCTGGAACCTAAACCACCAGCTAAAATAATTCCTTTTCTTATCATGTGATTAAACCAAATCTTTTTTCATATTTTTTTCTTTTTATCTGTTTGATAAATGACTTATTAGCTAAATACCATTTAACTGTATTTCTTAAACCATCTTCAAACGAAATTTTATTTTTCCATTTTAATTTTTGTAAAATTTTTTTATTATTTAGAGCATACCTAAAGTCATGACCCGGTCTATCTTTTACAAATTTAATTTTAGACTTTTTACCTATTTTGATACCTAGAGACCTAAAGATTTTTAATATTTTTTTTACCAAATCAATGTTCCTTAAATTTTTTCCTGAACCAATGTTATAATTTTCTCCAGTTTTACCTTTCAAATATAGCCTTAATAAGGCTTCACAATGATCTTGAACATGTATCCATTCTCTAGAATTTTTTCCTTTTGCATAGATTGGTAGCTCTTTATTATTTAAAATATTAGCAATCATTTTTGGTATTAATTTTTCAGGAAATTGAAATGGACCATAATTATTACAGCAATTTGATATTACGGCATTGAGTTTGTAGGTACGAATATATGATTTAACTAAATGATCCGCTCCAGCCTTTGTAGCTGAGTAAGGGGAACTGGGTTCATACTTATAATTTTCGTCAGATCTTGAATTTCCTTTAATGTCTCCGTACACTTCATCTGTTGAAATATGAATAAGTTTAGGTTTAATTCTTTTCTTTTGTAAAAATCTTAACGATTCCAATAAATAAAATGTTCCATTTAAATTTGTATGAACAAAGTCTTTAGGTCCATCAATAGATCTATCTACATGTGTTTCTGCAGCTAAATTAAAAATTGCTTTTGGTTTAAATTTCCCAATAATTTTTATTAGCTGATTTTTATTATTTATATCAAGTCTGAAAAATTTATAATTTTTTTTATTTTTAACATCATTAAAATATTTATTTGATGAGTATGTAAGTTTATCTATATTAATTACAAAATATTTTTTTTTAATAAGATAATTAACTAAGTTGCTACCTATGAACCCTGATCCACCTGTAACAATGATTTTTTTCATAAATTTTTAGAATTATACGATTAATGTGCTAAATTAGTAAAAGAATTATCTTTTAAAATCAAATATTATTATTAAATGGAATCAAACAATCTAACTGTAGTAATTGTTACATATAGAAGTGAAAATAAAATATTTGCATGCCTTAACTCTATTCCTGGTGACATAGATATAATTGTAGTTGAAAATTCAAATAACCAAGAATTCAAAAAATCGATTGAATCAAAATATAGTAATGTCAAATGTATTTTAGCTGAGGAGAATCTAGGATATGCAAGAGGAAATAATATCGGCCTTAATCAGGTTAAAACAAAATATGCTTTAGTTTTGAATCCCGATGCTACATTGGAAAAAAATTGTATAAATAGTTTTTTAAATACTGCAAAAAAATTTCAAGATTTTTGGTTAATAGGGCCAGCAAATGACCAAAGTAATTTTAGTGATAATTCCGACGAATTTGAAGTACATAATTTAAAAGGGTTTGCTATTTTTTTTAATATACAAAAATTTAATAATAATTTTTTTGATGAAAACTTTTTTCTTTATTTTGAAGAAATTGATTTATGTAAAATGGTTAAGATGAAAAAAGGAAAAATAATTTTATCAAAAAATATAAAAATAAATCACGAAGGATCTGGATCAGTTGATAAAAATAATAAAAATGAATTTGAAAAAAATAGAAATTGGCATTGGATGTGGTCTACTTATTATTATCATAAAAAATATAAAGGATTTATAGTTGCCTTAATTATTATTATGCCAAAATTTATATCTTCGATTTTTAAAACTTTGTTTTATCAATTTACCTTTAATATTAGAAAAAGAGATATATACTTCAGCCGGATGAGTGGAATTTTAAATTCTGTTTTAGGAAAAAAATCCTGGTATAGACCATCATTGGATTGATTTTTGGAGATCTTAAAGATATTAAACCCAGAATGAAAAAAAATAAAAAGATTTTAATTACTGGTGGTGCTGGTTTTGTTGGCACTAATTTAATTAAATTTTTTTTAAACAAGACAAATTATTACATAATAAGTATAGATGATTATTCCTCTGGATTTAAAAAAAACCATTTAAAAAATAAAAGGGTAAAATATATAAAAGGTAGCACAAAAGATATTTCAAAATTAATCAAAAGACCTGGTGAAATAAAAACTGTTTTTCATTTCGGAGAGTTTGCAAGAATTCATCAAAGTTTTTTAAAAATGAATGAGTGCATTGAGTCAAATTCTGTAGGATCCAACTCAGTTTTCAATTTTTGTTTAAAAAATAAAATAAAGTTAATTTACTCTGCAACATCAGCATCATTAGGTAATAAAGGAAATGATAAAAATTTATCTCCTTATGCTTTTACAAAAGCAAAAAATCTTGAATTGCTTGAAAATTTAAAGAAATGGTTTAATTTTAAATACGAAATAATTTATTTTTATAATGTATATGGACCTCATCAAATTTGTACTGGGCAAATGTCAACAGTAATTGGAATATTTGAAGATCATTATAAAAAAAGAAAGTCCCTACCTGTAGTAAGGCCAGGTACACAGACTCGAAGGTTCACGCATATCGATGATACAATCAAAATTTGCTATTTAGCTTGGAAAAAGAATCTATGCAGACATTATAGCATCTCTAATAAAAAATCTTACTCAATCTTAGAAGTTGCAAGGCTTTTCAAATCCAAAATTAAGTTCCTACCTAAAAGAGCAGGTGAAAGGTATGTATCTGCTTTAACTGATAAAAATTTGTCTAACAAGATATATAAATATTTTGGAAAAATAAGTCTTAGAAATTATATTCAAAGTTTTATAAAAAACATTTAATGACCTGGAAACTCAATTAGACACTCAGTTTTAAAACCTTTATCTTTAAGTAGTTTATTCCCGGGTAGATCAAAAAGATTAATAACAAAAATAAAACCAGCTACTATACCTCCTGAAATTTTTATTAATTTTGCTGCAGCTTCAGCAGTACCTCCAGTTGCGATGAGATCGTCAATTACAAGTATTTTTTCTCCACTATTAATAGAGTCTTTATGAACTTCAATTGTAGCCTCACCATATTCCAACGTAAAATCTACAGAATAAGTTTTTGCAGGTAATTTATTTTTTTTCCTTAATAAAATGAAAGGTTTTTTTAAAGCATAAGAAACAGTTGAAGCAAAAACAAAACCTCTTGACTCAATGGCAGCAACTTTATCAAACTGCATTTTTTTGGCAATTTCGATTATTTTATCATTTGTAAACCCAAATGCTTCAGGATCTTTTATTAAAGTAGTGATGTCTCTGAATAAAATTCCCTTTTTTGGATAGTTCGGAATAGATCGAATGTATTTTTTTAAATCCATAATTTATGCTTCAAGTTCTAACAAAAAAGCATTAATAATTAAATGATGAAAAAAAGAAAGTTAGGGATAATAGGGGGAAGTGGCCTTTACAAAATGGAGGGATTTGAAAAAACTAAATGGAAAAAAATTAATACTCCTTGGGGAAAACCTTCAGATGAAATTTTATTAGCTAGTATTGGAAAAGAAGAAATTTGTTTTATTCCAAGGCATTCAAGGGGTCACAAAATTAATCCATCAAATATAAATTTTAGGGCAAATATTGATGCGATGAAACAATTAGGAGTTACAGATATCATCTCAGTATCTGCCGTAGGATCTCTTAAAGAAAACTTAAAACCAGGAAAATTTGTAATTGTAGATCAATTTATTGATAGGACATTTTCAAGAATAAAAACATTTTTTAATGAAGAAATAGTAGCTCATGTTTCAATGGCTAAACCTACAAGTCCAGGACTTTCTAATTGTTGTGAGGCTTCATTAAAGAAACTAAATATCAATTTTCAAGCTGGAGGCACATATGTAGTAATGGAGGGACCTCAATTTTCTACTTTAGCTGAGTCAAATCTATATAGATCTTGGGGAGCTGACGTAATTGGCATGACCAACATGCCAGAAGCTAAACTGGCTAGAGAAGCAGAAATTAGATATAGCACTGTAGCAATGGTGACAGATTACGATTGTTGGCATCCTGATCATGATGAAGTTGATGTAAGCATGGTAATTAAAACTCTAATGAAAAATGCGGCTAATGCACAAAATATGATTAAAGAAATAATAAAAACATTTAAAAACTATTCAGTAGATAAAGATCCTGCAAACAACTGTTTAGATGTTGCCATAATAACTGATCCAAAGTTAAGAACAAAAAAAACAATTAAAAAATTAAAAAATATTGCTGGTAGAGTTTTAAATAAAAAATAACCTTAATGCCAACTTATACAGTAAAATATTCAAATTTTAATCTCTCACAAAAACAAAAAAATTCTATTGCGAATGATATAACAAATACTCATAGTAAATTTACTGGCGCTAATACCTTTTTTGCTCAAGTTATATTTCAAAAAAATGAAAAAAATGCTCATTTCATGGGGGGCAAGCTAGTAAAAACTAAAGAAATTTTCCTAAATGGACAGATAAGAGCTGGGCGATCATCAAAAGTTAAAAAACAATTAATTATAGGTTTAAGAAAAATTTTGATTAAGAACACAAAATTGCAGAGAGATTTTGTTTGGGTTTACTTAGAAGATTTATTACCGGATCAAATGATTGAGTATGGGGAGGTTCTACCTAAATCAGGACGGGAGAAAAAATGGTTTAATTCTTTATCACTGAGTTTAAGAAAAAGATTAAAAAAAATAGAAAAAAATAAATGAAAATAGAGGGAAAAGCTTATAAAACAATTTGGTTTAAGAATAATTTTGTAAAAATTATTGATCAAACAAAACTTCCTCATCAGTTTGTAATAAAAGATTTAAAAACTGTGAAAGATGCAATTAATGCTATAAAAACAATGGAGGTTAGAGGCGCCCCATTAATTGGTGCAACAGCTGCCTATGGTTTAGTTTTATCTATAATCGAAAAAAATGATTTATCTTTCCTAAAAAAATCTAGCGAGGAGTTAGTTGCATCAAGACCCACTGCAATCAATCTTAAATGGGCAGTAGAGAGAATGATGAGAAAACTATCTGGAGTTAACGATAAAGATATATTGAAAATAGCTTTAAGTGAGGCAAAAGCGATTACAGAAGAGGATGAAAAGTTTTGTAAAAATATTGGTTTAAACGGTCTTAAAATTATTGAAGACATTGTGAATAAAAAAAAAGATACAGTTAATATTTTAACTCATTGTAATGCAGGATGGTTAGCAACTATTGATTGGGGAACTGCTACATCGCCAATATATCATGCTCACAAAAAAGGTATCAAGGTACATGTTTGGGTAGATGAGACAAGACCGCGTAACCAAGGAGCTAATTTAACTTCATATGAATTAAACGAAGAGGGGATATCAAATACTGTTATTACTGATAACGCTGGAGGTATACTTATGCAAAGAGGGCATGTAGATATGTGTATTGTTGGGACCGATAGAACTTTATCGAATGGAGATGTTTGTAATAAAATTGGGACTTACCTAAAGGCTTTATCTGCAAAAGATAACAATGTACCTTTTTATGTTGCTTTACCAAGTTCAACGATAGACTGGAGCATTAAAGATCATAAACAAATTCCTATCGAAGAAAGAAATTCAGAGGAGTTATCTCATGTTGAGGGTATTGATGAAAATAATGAAATTAAAAAGGTTAGAATTTACCCACAAAAAAGTAAGTCATTAAACCTAGCCTTTGATGTAACACCTGCTAAACTAGTTACTGGTTTTATTACAGAA
>CACCPE010000005.1 GCA_902547825.1 uncultured Pelagibacteraceae bacterium
TCATGCATTTTAAAAAATAAATCTAAAATTTTTCTAAACGAAATTATTTTTTCATCAAAAGTTAGTCTAACAACTTCTGCATGACCAGTGTCCCCTTTACATACTTCTTCATATGTAACTTTATCGGATAATCCACCAGCATAGCCAACTTCTGTTTCAATTATACCTGGCTTATTTTTGAAGTTTTCCTCAGGTTTCCAAAAACATCCAAGAGCAAGTGTACATTTCTTCATAAAGTAATTATATAGAGTTGTGAGGATATTAAATTGTTAACACAAAATCAATTAGGCGTATTGTACGGGGTAGCATCTGTAGCATGTTTTGCAATGATGGATGCTTGTGTTAAATGGTTAGACCAGTTTCCTGTAGGAGAAGTATTGTTTGCAAGATTTTTTTTCGGTTTGATACCAATTTTAATGCTTGTACCCAGAAGTGAATTTAAAACTTTTTATAAAACTACCAGACCTAAATTACATGCTTTCAGAGCTGTAACAGGTACCTTAGCAATTGTTGCACTTTTTATTGCTCTTAGAGAGATACCTTTAGCAGATGTTGTAAGTTTGACTTTTGGAGGCCCGATCTTTGTTACTCTAGGTTCAATATTTTTTTTATCTGAAAAAGTGGGTATTAGAAGATGGTCTGCAGTTTTCATTGGCTTTGTAGGGATGTTAATGATTGTTAAACCAGCTTATGAAGAATTAAATATTTATTACTTATTTCCAATAATTTTTTGTATATTCTTTGCATGCGTAGCCCTAAGCATAAGAAGCTTATCATCTACTGAACCTAATTACAGAATTGCCTTATACTTTTCTTTACTAAGCATGATTGTTGGTTTAGCAACACTTCCTTTTGGCTGGATCATGCCATCTAAATTTGAACTCTTTCTTTTAATTTTTACAGGCATAATTGGTTCAGTTGCAAATATTTTACTTACAGTATCATTAAGAATTGCTGAGGCATCATTAGTTACACCAACAAAATATCTAAATTTAGTATTTGCAATATTATTAGGATATTTCATTTGGGGTGAAATACCGAAAGTACTGACTCTTTTGGGCGCTGGTTTAATTATAGTAAGTTCTGCAATTATTTTTATGAGAGAATCTCAACTTAAAAAACAAGTTGTAAGTCCAAGACCGTGAGCAAATATCCAGATTATTGGTTAAAAGCTATCAAGATTTTATCTAAAAAGGATAAAGTTTTGAAAAGACTTATTGATAAGTACAATGATAAATTCTTGACCACCAGAAAAGATATTTTTTTCTCTTTGTGTAAGAGCATAGTTGGTCAGCAAATAAGCGTAACAGCTGCTAATTCAGTGTTTAATAAATTTAAAAAAAAAACAAGAAAAATTAGTCCGTTAAGAGTATCGAAACTATCAATATCACAACTCAAATCTTGTGGCTTAACTAGACAAAAGGCTCTGGGAATTAAAGAATTATCAATTAAATTTGTAAAAAAAGAATTTGATCCAAAATTAATTAAAAACATGAACGACGAGGAAGCCATTCAATACTTATCATCTTTAAGACAAATAGGCAGATGGAGCGCAGAAATGATTTTGTTATTCACTTATAATCGATCTAATATTTGGCCTTTGCAAGATATTGGCTTATTAAGAGCGATTTCAAATAATTATAAGAAAAAATACCTTCCTCCAAAAAGTTTTCTAAAAAAACTTTACAAGAAATTTACTCCTTATTGTTCAGTCGCAACATGGTATCTTTGGAGGTCAATTGACGATGAACCAATACAATACTAGGCTCCTTCAATTGTTTGATGCTGGCGCTCTGCATAACCTTCGAGAATCGAATGCGCGTCTTGATACTCTTTTGACTTATAAAAGTTGTTAGCTTGATCGTAAGAATAGAACTCAATGACAACAGTTCTAGGTGACTTTTCACCTTCGTTTGCCGTTGCTCTTCCCCCTCTAATCAAAAACTTTCCCTTATATTTTTCAACCGCTGCTCTAGCCTTTAATGCGTATTCTTTAAGTTTTTCATCATTACTTATATTTTTATAAACACAAACCACATATCCTTTCATTTACAACTCCTTTAAAATAAATTATTTTTTTTCATGGCAGATAAACTTATCATTGACTGGAAAGAGTATAATCAAATCGTAGAAAAATTAGCAATACAAATTTATAAAAGTGGCTTTAAGCCAAATTTACTCATTGGTATTATGCGTGGTGGGGCCCCAATCATTGATGTTTTAAGTCGTGTTTTTAAATTGAAGTGTGCTTACTTAGCAGTCGAGTCTTACTCAGGAGAGGGCACGGAAGATCAACAGGGTGATTTAGTTTTTTCGAGAGAAATGAGTTCTACCGTTCAGGATATGAAAGGAAATATTTTGTTATGCGATGATTTATCTGACACTGGTATTACTCTAAATAAAAGTATTGATTGGTTGAAAAAATATCCACCTCTCAAAGATAATATAAAAGAGATTAAAACTGCTGTGCTCTGGAAAAAAAAAGATTCAACTTTCGAACCTGATTTTTGTGCTCAAAGATTAGAAAGTAATCCATGGATTGTTCAACCATTCGAGCATTATGAAGAAACAAGAGTTCAGGATTTAATTGAGAAACATCAGAAGAATTAAGGGCCAGAATTAACTGGCCCTAAAATTTTTAGGCTACGTAAAAACTAATTACGCTAAATACTGCAATTACCCAAATAGCAGGAGAGGTTTTTCCGAATTTTCCTGTAAATATTTGAATTAATGCATATGAAATAAATGCTAGAGCGATACCGTTACTGATACTATACGTTAATGGCATTGTTATCATCGCAACCACTGCAGGGCCTGACTCAGCTATATCATCCCACTCAATATCAGTGATATTTCTTACGAATAATATTGCTACGTACAGCAATGCTGCACCATCTATTTCTTTTGGTAAACTTGTGGCAAGCGGTGAAAAGAATAAACAAGCTAGGAATAAAACTCCTATTACAAGCGAAGTCATTCCAGTTCTGCCTCCGGCTTTTACTCCTGCGCCTGACTCAACATAACTAGTTACAGTTGTTGTCCCCATCATTGCTCCAGCTACTGTTCCCACACTGTCAGATAACATTGCTTTGTTGATGTCTTGCACTTTACCTTTTTTATCAACTTTACCTGCTACGTTAGCAACAGATGTTAATGTTCCTGCTGTATCGAAAAAGTCGATAAACAATAATGTAAAAACTATTGAAGCCATACCCGCAGTGAGCGCTGCTTTTAGATCAAAATCAAATAAGTATGTCATTGGTGGTATTGAACCAACAACGCCATTAAATTTTGCTAAACCAGTAGCCCAAGCTATTATACTAAATAAAAGAATACCAATTATAATGTTACCTCTTATCTTCATCTTTTCTAAAACAATCATAAAGACAAAAGTTAAACAACCAAGAAGCACTAAAGGATTCTTAATGTCACCTAAAGTAACTAATGTGACTGGATGATCTCCTACTACTCCCATAATTTCTAAACCAATAATAGCTAAAAATAATCCTATCCCAGCACCAATTCCTAGTTTTAAACTTCTTGGAATCGAATTAATCAACCATGCTCTTAAAGGTGTGAGTGATATAGCTAAGAAAATAATTCCAGCAACCAATACTGCACCCAATGCTGCTTGTGGTGTGTAACCCATTCCTGCAACTACTCCGTATGCAACAAATGCATTTATACCCATGCCTGGTGCTAAACCTATAGGCCAAGTTTTTCCGTAAAATGCCATGATGAAACACGCTAGCGCTGTAGCTAATATTGTTGCAGTAAATACTGCTCCAAAATCAAAAAAACCTTTTTCTGTTCCGGCAAATTCGCCAGATAAAATAAAGGGATTTAAAAACATAATGTAAGCCATTGTAAGAAAAGTAGTTACACCAGCAATTACCTCAGTTTTAAAATTTGTTTTATGTTTCCTGTACTCAAAATATTTATCCATCATAAAATAAAACCTCCGTTAAAAGTCTATTACTCTATATAATCGCTAAAATCTTAACTAAATCCGTCATATCTACCTTGATTCAACCAAGAGTAAATATATCTGTTTATAACTTTTCGTTATAAAATAAGGATAAGAATGAAAAGATTTTATTTTACGATTTTATACACATTATTTTTAATTTCATTAATTGGTTGTCAAACTGTCTCAAAGAAAATTGAAGATACGACAACTAAAGAAGAGCAGGAATTAAGCAAATGGTTAAATAAACCTGAAGAAGATCTTAAAAGTTTTTATGGACAACCTGATAAAGTTGAATTTTTAAAAACAAGAAATAGAAATTACGTCTATATAACTGAAAAATATAAAATTAAGTGTGAGCGCAAGTTTGAGGTAAACCCAAGGAATATTGTAGTTGGTTTTAGTAGCAAAAATTGCTTTTAATTACCTGCGGAGTAAATACTCCGCAAGCAAGGTAAACTTATTTAATTTCAATAAGTCTTTTTTTCTTAATTTCAGGGATAATTTTTTCACAAGAAATAGTCAGTAAACCATCTTTAAGCTGAGCACCATTCACTTTTACATCATCTGCAATTGTAAATGATCTAGCAAAAGATCTTTGTGATATTCCTCGATGAATAACTTCATCTCCTTCTTTTTCTTCAGTTCTTTTAACGTCTTTTGTTTTTATAGTTAAAAGATTATCTTCATATTCAACTTCAACATCATCTTTGTTAAAGCCAGCAACCGCTACTTCAATAGCATACTTATCTTTGCCTGCCTTTCGGATGTTGTATGGTGGATAATTGGTTTGTACACCAAGACTACCATTCCCTAACATAGACTCGAATTGATCAAACATGTCATCGAATCCAATGCTAAAAGGTCTAAGTGAATTAAAGATCGATAGATCCTTACTTGTCATATGTCCTCCTTTGTTAGCAAGGTTAATGTCAGCCCCACTTGGCAACCAACAATTTAGATATGGGAATTATTTTTATTTTTTCAAGATTGTTATTTTAAAATTTTCGCAGTTTTTAAAATAAATGAATACTCTTCTGCTAGTTCTGTGATCGCATTGTCGCGGCCAGACATTCCTCCATGACCTGCTGCTTCCATTTTGCATTTTAATAATTGAGGATTGCTATCAGTTTTTGTCTCTCTAAGTTTTGCAATATATTTAACTGGCTCAGAGTAAAGGACTCTGTTGTCAAACAAAGATGTTGTAACAAGCATCGGCGGGTAATCTTTTTTATTAATATTGTTATAAGGTGCATACGATAAGATATACTCAAAGTACTCTTTACTTTTTATCGGGTTTCCCCACATCTCCCATTCGCCTGGTGTTAAGGGTAATTTCTCATTTAACATAGTTGTCATTGTGTCTACAAATGGAACTAACAAAAGCATTCCAAAAAATAAATCGGGAGCCATATTAGCTACTGCTCCACCTGTAAGACCTCCAGCAGATCCGCCATAAAAACAAATTCCACCTTTGTATGTATATCTTTGTTCAATAAGATGCTTGGCGCAAGCTATATAATCTAAAAAAGTATTTTTCTTAAATTTTTTTTTACCTTTTTCATGATGTCTATCTCCTAAATCTCCTCCGCCTCTTACATGAGCTATCGCAAAAGTAATTCCTCTATCAATTAAACAAAATCTTGAGGCACTAAAAGATGGAGAAATGCTATGTTTGTATGCCCCGTAGGCATATAAAAGAATTTTTGATTTTCCATCTTGTTTTGCTGTTTTCAATCTAACTAAACTAATAGGTATCATTTGACCGTCATGAGACTCAGCCTTTATTCTTTCAACAATATAATTACCGGAGTCATGCCCAGATGGGACTTCTGTTTGTTTTACTAATTTTTTTTGCTTTGAGACGATGTCATACTCATATACTTGTCCTGGAGTTGCCATACTTTCCCATCCAACTCTTATCATTGTAGTATTTGTATCTCTTTGCATTAAAGAAACACCAGGAACACCTATTGGTTCATCTGAAATTTTAATTTCTTCTTCTTTGTTAGTTTGAATATTTCTTACAAACAGTTTTGATATAGCATCAGACTTTTCTGATCTAATAATATAATCATCTAAAAATTCAAACCCACCGATAACAGTCTCTTTTTTTGCTGGGATAAAAACTTCTAATTTATCTATCTGACTAGTCTTACATCTGAGTACCTTATAATCTCTAGCCTCCTCATTAGTGTGAACATAAAAATAACCTTGCCAAGAGTCTATTGAATATCGAACATCATTTTTTCTTTTTTGAAAAAGTGTGGGTTTAATTTCTTTAGCATCAGTAGAAAAAAAATATTCTTCAGTTGTTATGTGATCAGAAGTCCCAATAATGAAATATTTTTCATCAGAGGTAATACCAATACCACAAGTAAAAGTTTCATCTTTTTCCTCAAATATAAGTTGATCTTGATCGGTCGATGTTCCAAGGACATGTTTGAAAATTTGTCTTGGTCTATGATATTGATCTAATTTCGAGTAGAAAAAGCTTTTATTATCTAAAGCCCAAGTGACGCTTCCGCTTGTATTTTCAATTACATCTTTTTCATTTTTTCCAGTTCTAAGATCTCTTAAATAAATTGTATAATATTCTGATCCTTTTAAATCTAGAGAATAAGCAATAAATTTATCACAATAAGAAGTGCTTACAGTGCCAACTCCAAAATACTCTGAACCAGACTTCTTCTTTTCCAAATCACCATCAAAATAAACTTCCTCGGATTTAGAGCCATCAATCAGTTGCCTCATTCTTTTACCGTAATTACCCTTAGCTTCTGTTTTTGACCAATAATAATATCTTTTATCTTTGTATTTTAATCCAGTATCATCTAATTTAATTTTTCCTTTGATTTCGTTAAATAAATTTTTCTGTAATTCTTTAACGTCTGAGAAGTAGCCTTCAGTTATTTTGTTGTTAGCTTCTATGTAATCCTTGACTTGAGTATTTAACTTTTTTGGATCCTTTAAAACTTCAAGGATATTAGGCTGATCAACCCATGAATAATCATCTTCTAGTGGAATTCCGTGATAATTTTTCGTAGTCTTTATTTTTTTAAGTTTTGGTATATTCATACTGAGAAATTATATGAATTTGTTTTTATTGGGAATTATCATTTTCGTCGTAATCTACCTTTTTCTAAATTGGTTCGCTAGGGCTAGTTCAAAAAAGATAGCTACAACTATAAAAAAAATTGCAATTTATATATCATTGATTCTAGCTGTATTATTTACAATTGGTGGTAAATTCATCTTCAGCCTTCCAATGTGGTTGATCTTGCTCTCTGGGCTCAAGATTAAAGGGTTTACTGTTCTTCAAATGTATCAATTATGGAGACTAATCCAATTTATGAAAAATAACGCAGGAAGATTTTCTCAAGGTCAGTTTGGCCAAACTCCAGGATCATCAAGCCTTACATCAGAAGAGGCTTATAAATTGCTAGGATTAAAAAAGGGTGCGAGCAAAGAAGAAGTTTTAAAAGCAGCTAATCAATTACAAAAAAAAATTCATCCTGATATGAACCGTAATGTAGACAGTTCTAGATTGAGTCAATTAGTAAATGAAGCAAAAGAAAAAATATTAAAAACTGATTTTAGTTAGTTAAAAGCTCAATACATTTGTTATAAACTTTATCAAAAGAGATCTTGTCTGCACCTAAAGTATCATGGGTTGTTGTCTCTTCAGTCTCACCTTCTGGGATAATTACATTAATATTTTTTGAATACTTTCCATAAGCCAGGACTGGACTATCCATAAACAAAGCTACAGTTTTTAAATTAAGAGCTGCACTGATATGCATAAAACCTGTATCATTCCCGCAGTATAAATTACAATTTGCTATAATTGGAAGCATTTCATTTATCTTTAAGTTATTCAAAGATACACAATTAGATCCTATATTTGAATTCGATATTTCATTTATCAAAGGCTGGTCATTTTTTCCAGCTGCTAAATAAAATTTCGATGGAAATTTTTGATTTATTTTTTCACTTAATTTAATAAAATTTTTTATTTCCCAGCGTTTAGTTGGTCCGGATGCACTAATACCTAATACAATACATTTATAATTTAATGACATTTTTTTTTGAGCTTTTAATATCTTATCCTGATTGACAAAGAGTTTTGGTTGAGTTGATACAATTTTATCAATTTCATTCTCAGTGAAAATTTTTGCTGTATTAACAACATGCTGCCCCTTTTTTTTAAATAGAGGATATTGAGCAATTTTCTTTATTCCTGCAAATTTACAAACTAAAAAATATCTTACTGAACTATTAAATATGAATACTTTATCAAATTTTTTTTCTTTAATATCTTTAATCAACTTTATAAATCCATTTAAACCATCGTGGCTACCGGTTTCATCTTCTAAGCGATCTAATGTTATGACCTCTTTGATATGAGGATCGTCTTGAAAAAGATCTTTTGCCCTAGTATTTTCTTTGGCTAATATAGAAACTGGTTTTTCATATTTTTTCGAGATTTCATGTATATAATTCAGGTGAATTATACAGTCTCCTAGCCCAACTTTATTTATTAGAATCAGAACTTTCATTTTTGAAACTTATATTATAATTTATTTCAATAAATTGGGACAATAAGATGTTGAAACGAGGCGTATACGCAGCAAGTTTAAGTGTTTTAAATAAAGACTTAACGTTAAATGTTGAGGCTACTATTTCTCATGCTGAGAACTTAATCAAAAACGGATTACATGGATGCTTCTTTTTTGGAAGCACTGGAATGTCACAACTGATTTCTAAAAATGAAAAAATGGAGCTAATTTCAAAAATTTCTACACATAAACAAAGGAAACACTTTTATTTAGGTACTGGCTGCAACAGTCTTAATGAAAATATTGAGTTAATAAAATATGCCAGCGAGTTTAATTTTAATACGATTTTGTTAATGCCAAGCGCATACTATGTTGGAAATTCTGATGAGGGAGTTTTTGAGTTTTACAAAAAAATAATTTTAGCATGCCCAAAAATTAAAATTGTAATTTATAATTTTCAAAAATTATCTGGTTATATTTTTTCAATTGATGCAATTACAAAATTAGTTAAGTCATTTCCTAAAAATATAATTGGAGTTAAAGATTCATCTTATAATTTGTATGAAAATTTGAAAATTAAAAATTTTTTAATATTTCCTGGTAGTGAGGCTAAACTTCTTAAAGGATTAGAAAAAGGATCTAGCGGTGTTATAAGTGCAGTAACCAACTCAACGCACTCCTTAGCCAGAAAAGTATTTGATGATTTTGAAAATAAGATGCCACAAACAAAAAATGATCAATTAATAGGTGTTCGTGAAACCTTCGACGGCTACAATTTAATATCAGCTTTGCACAGTTTTCATTCGATAAAAGATGAAAACTATAAGAATATATTACCTCCACTTACTTTGTTAAGTGAGCAAAAACTTAAGGAACTCATTGAAAAATTAAACAAACTAAAATTTATTAGCGAAGAAAACATAGCGGCATAATTTATGATCCTAGCAAAATTATTTACAAAAATTTTTAAAGAAGGTGGAATAATACTAATAGACTCTGAAAATCAAAAATATATTTGTGGTTCACCACGACAGATCAACCCTATAACTTTAAAAATTTTGAAAAAAGATTTAAATTGGAAAATTCTACTGAATCCAGAACTTGAGTTTCCTGAAGGTTTTATGAGAGGAGACATAATGATTGAAAATGCCTCATTGAAGGAATTTTTAATGGAAGTTATAAAAAATCTAGGAAGAAAAGAAGTTAGCACAGCAAGTATTTTTTTTAAAAAAGTTTATCAAGCATGGAGATTTATCTCTAATTTTAATTTTCCAGGTAAATCAAAAAAAAATGTCGAAGCTCATTATGATATTGGTGGAAGAAAAGGAGAAATTCTTTATGATGTGATGCTTGATAAGAAACATCGTCAATATAGCTGTGGCTACTGGAAAGAAGAAACTAAAACCTTAGAAGAGGCACAAGAAAATAAAATCCAACATATAATAAAAAAACTTGATATTAAAAAAAATCAAAAAGTTCTAGATATTGGTTGCGGGTGGGGCGGTCTTTGTTTTGAGATAGCAAAACATTATGACTGTGAAGTAACTGGAATTTCATTAAGCACTAACCAAATAAATTATTGTAAAGAGAAGGCCAAGAAGTTAGGTTTGGAAAATCAAGTTAAATTCGAATTATTAGACTATAGATTAGTAAATGGAAACTACGATCGTATTGTCTCAGTAGGTTTTGGGGAACACTTAGGTGTAAAGTTCTATAACACTTTTTTTAAGAAAATTAACAGTATTTTAAATGAAAATGGAAATTTCCTATTTCATCTAATTGGTGTAGTGGACAAACCTTCTGCTCCAAATCAATTCATAAATAAATATATTTTTCCAGGGGGTGTATGTCCCTCACTGAGTCAGCTTATAAAGCCAATAGAGAAAACTGGTCTAATCGTTGCTGACACAGAAACTTTAATAAGACACTATGATAAAACACTTGAGGCTTGGCTAGAGAGATTTTTAGCAAAAAGGAATGAGATAAAAGATTTGTTTGATGAAAAATTTTGTAAAATGTGGGAATATTATTTAGCAAGCTGTGCGGCAGCTTTCAGATACCGCGATCTTGTTGTTTTTCAATTACAAATTGTCAAGAACTTTCATTCTGCTCACAGAACAAGAGACTATATATATTCATAAAAACTGTTATTAAATAAAATAACAGTATGAAAAGAAAAAAAAAAAAACCAAAAAAAATTAAGTCAATAAAATCAAAAAAACTCAGATCAAAAAAAAGTAAAAAAAATAGAAAAAAAATTACAAAAAGAAAGTCAAAAATTAAAAGAATAATTAAAAAAAAAAGAAAAAAAACTAAGTCACGAAAAAAGAAAATTAATCCAATTAAATTTAAAAACAAAAAAACGCAAAAAACAAGAGCGGTTGTATCAGGAATTTTAAGTTTTAGTGATAAATTGAGATCAATGCTTAGATTTAATTTTAATCTGGATAAATCTCTGCAGGAATTTTTTCAAGGCATTTCTAATCGAGTTTCAAATATTAAAAAAGTAATTGAAGAAGAAAGAGAAAAACAAAAAAAAATAAAAATTCAAGCGATGCATAGAGAGAAAATAGAAGCGCAAAAACGTTTTAAACAACAAGAAGAACTTGCAATTAAAGCTAAAGCACTTGAACTTAGAGAAGAAGAAAAATTAGGCCGTGAGAGAAAGATAGAATTGCAGAAATTTATAAGATTGGAGCAAGCCGAACTTAGAAAAGAGCGAGCAGAGAAACAGAGAAAATTTTTAGAACAAATAGCTTTAGAAAAAAAGATAGAGCAATTTAGAAAAAGAGAAGCTTTAGAAATAAAAAATTTGGAGAAATATGTACTAAGTCAACAAAGAGAGTCCTACGAAGAAGTTCAACAACGCATAGAGAGAATTAAAGAAAAATATAGATCTTTAAGAGAACAAAAAGTTAATGAAGCAATCAGAGAAAGAGTTGCTCAACTGGGAATTAAAATTGAAGATACAGATAATAAGGAAACTTTATTAGAAAAAGAGAGAATTTATAATCAGGAGCGAGAAAAAATTGAGTATGCTTTAGAAAGTTTTTACAGATCTGCTCATAGTTTATGCTTTCAAATAAACAAAAGATACATTCCAAAATATTTGAGTATTATGAGGGTAGTTGACCGAAGATTTGAGACAGGTGAAATATTTATAAAATGGGATGATACTGCAGAGGACGATTGGTTAATTTTAATATACATCAAAGATAATTCTCCTGATGAAGGAATTATAATTGAAGATAAATCAAATCCAGAAAAACATAGCTCTTATGAATTTAAACCAACTGAAATATTTAGAGCTTCAGATCTTATGGTTGACTCGCTAACTAAATTGCTTGACAGAGAAAGAAATAAAAAAAAAGTTAGTTGATAAGGTCTTTTAATTTTTTAATCTCACCAATTTTGAATATAATTGCTTCGTCTTTTTTATAGCCGAACTTTTCAGCATTTTCTTTAAATCTCACGGGAGGTTCCCAGATCGGCTCTAAACTTAATATTGCTGTTCCCCAATGCATTCCTATAACTTTTTTTACCTCTAAGTCTCTCATTAAAGATAAAAGCTCTTCAGGATTTGCGTGAGCTGTAGATTTATCCTTGACTGGAACCAGTGGATAAAAATTATAAGCGCCCAAATTTCCAAAACCCAAATCGATAGGACCAAATTTTTTTCCTAATTCCTTGTAAAATGGAGCTGGTCCAGTATCACAAGCAAAAAAGATTTTTTTATCTTTGTATTCAATTAAAAAGCTCCCCCAAAGTGATCTATTAGTATTTCCATCTCCCCATATCCATCGTTTGGACCAATGTTGACTTGGAAGCATTGTTACTGTGATTTCATCATTAATTTTAATTTTATCATACCAATCCATTTCTTTAACAGTATCTTTTCTATATCCATTTTTTGTGAAATATTTCCCAAGCTTAAGAGGTACAAGAACTTTAGTATTCTTATAAGGAAAGTTTTTTATCGTACGAATACTCATGTGATCATAATGATTGTGTGTCAGCAAAAATAAATCTATTTTCGGAAGTTCTTTTAGAGTTAAAGGAGATTCTATGTATTTCTTGGGCCCAAATACCATAGGCCCATAATTCTTTTCGAAAACTGGATCAGTAATAATTGTTGTGTTTCCAAGTTTAATTATAAAGCTCGCGTGATCAAGCCACATCACATATGAGTCGGATTTATGTTTTTCAAGATTTTTTAAAACTATTTTTTTATCAATTACATGTTCAGGTGGATAATCAATCTTAAGTTTCTTTTTTTCTTCCCTAAAAACTTTCCAATCCCATTTAAAATTAGGATCCCTTTTAGGACCTCCCTCAAGGTTTCTAAAAGCATATAATTTTCCGTCTTTATAAACATGATGATAAGGTTTTTTTTCCATAGCATTTAAATTAATACTTAATGAAAATAATATACACAGAATAAGGGGTATTCGCATACCCCTTATTAGCACAGACAATTAAATTTAAAAGGAAATTAAATATCCGAACAATTAGATTTATTTATTCTCTTATCAAATGATTTAAGCGCTTCTTTTGAAATGACCCAAACATACGAGCTTTCTTTTAAACCATTTTCATCGGCGGCTGTACATCTTTTGCCAAATTTTACTTTGGCCATGTTGCTTCCAGCACAATTAGTCAACATAAGCAACAACATAAAAGTAGATAATATTTTCATGATTAAAATTTAAAGTTAGAGTCTGTGCTTTGCTTGGCATAATTTGGACCAAAAAAAGAAATTGAAACTTTATTGAATAAGATAAAATTTAGCCTTATGATTGAAATTATGTCTAAAAGCCACATTTATGAATTGAAAGTTTATGTTGAAGACGTTGACTTTGGTCGAGTATTTTACTCTAGATATCTTCAGTATATCGAGAGAGCTAGAACGGAGCTAATACACGAAAAATTTGGTCTAACTTTAACTCAACTTATGAACGAGCACGACATAATGTTTGTCGTTAGGAAATGCAACATTAAATATCTGAAATCAGCAGTTTTTGAAGATAATCTAAGTGTCGAAACAGCTGTTTTAAAAAAAACTAACGTAAGACTAAACTTGCTTCAAGAGGTTAAAAGAGGTGGGGAAGTTCTTGTTAGTGCAGAAGTGGAACTAGCAGTGGTAGATCGAAGTGGGTCAATAAAAAAACTTTCTAGAGATTTTTTTGCAAAAATTTAAATTTGGATAAGAAACGCCTAATATCTGCCCTAATTTATGTTATAAATTATATTCAACTCAAGTTTGCAAATTCAGCAATACTCATAGAGTTAAAAATAAGTTAAAAGGAGTTATGAGAATTAAACAAGCAAAAAAAAACAAGTTTAAGACTAACGTTGATAAGAAATTCAAAAAAATCTCTCTATTCGAACTTCAAAATAGTCCAAAATTTCTAAATTTTAGAGTTCGAGCATAATCTTTCCTCCTAAATAAATCAGTGGCTTAATCTAATTAGGCCATTGTTTTTATAGCAATAATTGTTAAATTAATCTGTGAAGCGTAATAAACTGAATAATAAAGTAGCAATTATTATGGGATCTCAATCGGATCATTCTATAATGAAAGAATGCGCGAAAATTTTAAAGACTCTCAAAATTAAATATCAAATTTCAATAGTAAGTGCGCACAGAACACCAAAAAGAATGTTTGAATTTGCAGAGTCAGCCTCAAAAAACGGTTTTGGTGTTATTGTGGCTGGAGCAGGAGGTTCAGCACATTTGCCTGGCATGGTGGCATCTTTATCTTCCTTGCCAGTTATTGGAGTTCCAATAGAAACAAAAAAACTTAAAGGTTTAGATAGCTTACTATCAATAGTGCAAATGCCACGTGGCTGTCCCGTAGCTACAATGGCAATTAATGGATCTATGAATGCAGGGTTACTTGCTGCCTCGATTATTGGAAATTTTGATGAAAAAATTAAATCAAATTTAGAAAAGTGGAAACGTTTACAAACAAAATCCGTTAAAAAAAAACCGTAATTTAATGACAATAAGCACCCTAGGAATCATTGGTTCAGGTCAACTTGGATCATTACTTTGCCAAGCAGCAAAAAAACTTAATATTAAAACTGTAGTAATATCAGATGATGAAAATGGACCTGCACAAAATTATTCGGATGAATTTATCTACTCACAATATGACAATAAAGAAAAGATAAAAGGGTTTGTTAGCAAAGTCGATATTATCACTTATGAGTTTGAAAATATTCCAATAATTATTTTAAATGAGATCGATAAAGAAAAAAAAGTCTTACCTAAACCTGAAATAAATAGAATAATTCAAAACAGAAAATTAGAAAAAACTTTCGTCAATGATTTAGGTATTAAAACTACAGACTGGGCCTTTATCAAACAGGCTGGAGATGTCGAAAAAAATAAAAACTTATTACCCGGAATTTTAAAATCAAATACACTTGGTTATGATGGACATGGACAATATGTTTTAAATTCTCTTGATGATGTAAAAAAAAATTGGTGTTTTACTGCTGATTATATTTTAGAAAAAAAGGTAAATTTAAAAAAAGAGATATCAGTTGTAATAACAAGATATTTAAATGGTGAAACTTATATTTATGAGCCTATAGAAAATATTCATAAAGACCAAATTTTAAATCACTCAAAAATCCCTGCAGATATAAATAAAGAAATTTTTGTTAAAGCACAAAGTAATGCAAAACTTATTTCAGAAAAATTAGATTATGTTGGCACGATGTGTGTCGAATATTTCATCGATCAAGAGGATAATTTGTTAGTCAATGAAATTGCTCCAAGAGTCCATAATTCAGGTCACCTAACAATAAATGCCTTTTCCATAAGTCAATTTTCTGGACATGTTGCAGCTGTGTGTAATCTTGGTGTAAAAAAAGTTGAAAAAATTTCTAACGCTGAAATGTTTAATGTCTTGGGAAAAGATATCGAGACTTATAGGTCCAAAACATTTAGTAAAAATGAATTTTTTTATGATTACCGGAAAAAATCAATTAAAGATAATAGAAAAATGGGACACCTTACGGTTTTAAAAAAATAATTATTTAATTGTTATTCTATGCATAACTCTTCTGCAGTTCTTAATTTCACTAGCCATATGCAGAATACTTAAATTATCCCAAAGACAGATATCACCTTTTGTCCACTCATATGAAAATATAAAATCTTCTTTGTTGACGTGATCTACTAAATAATTTTTTAAATATTCAGCTTCGTCTTCCTTTACATTTTTAATCTTCATTAAATGTCCAGGAGATACATAAAGAGTTTTCTTTCCATCTACAGTAATAACTATTGGATGTTCAGCTTCCATACTTTCTGAAGATTTTATTCCCATTTCTTTTTCTCGTTCAAGTCTGGTTATTGCTATCGGACCTGCCGATGAAAAAACTCCAGTAGCGTTTTTAATTTTTTCTTTAATGTCGTCTGGTAATTTATCGTAAGCATTAAAGCCAGATGAGAATATTGTATTACCTTGGCCAACTGGTATTTCTATACCCATTAACATTGTATATCTAGGTCTATCATTAGTTAAATAACTTGTATCCTGATGAAGCCAGCTAGAGCCGAAACTTAAATTTTTATCATCAGGCTTTCTCTCGATTACATTTATAAATGGAAATTTTTCATCTAAACCTTTAAGTCTTGGATACACTACGGGCTGACCTATATTCTTTGCAAAATTTTGATAGGTTTCAGGATCAAGATTTTGTTCTTTTATAAATATAACTCCATACTTGTTTAAAATCTTTTTTATTTCAGTTGCCTGTTCTTGATCTAGGGATTTTAAATTAATGTCGTTGATGTAAGCTCCAACATTATTTTTTCCTGGTGAGATAGATAAATTCATTTAGTTCAAAGGTTTAATTAAAGTAGGATCATTATTTACTGGATTATTAACATCTTTTGATATTTCATGAAACTTTAAATTGGGTGGTTTAATAGAGTTTAATATTTCCATAGCATCTTTTTTAATGTTCAAATAATTATTAATCTGGCTTTGATTTATAATCATTGGCTCTCTGTGATGGATGGTACTAATTTTTTCAGTAGCTTCTCTTGTAATTATACAAAACTGGTCATTCTGATATATCCCGGCAAAATACATCAATTCATCATCCTCTTTTGAAAAATAATAGGGAGTTTTTGTTTTATCTTCCCTTTTCCATTCATAATACCCATCAGCTGGAATAATACATCTTGATGTCTGGATAAGATTCTTAAAGGTAACCTTTTCCATAAGGGTTTCTTTTCTTGCATTAATAAGGGGAGAAAACTTATCTAATTTTTTAGACCAACTCGGAACTAATCCCCACTCATAGAGCTCAAGAGCCTTACCATTTGAATAGGATTTTATTATAGGTAACTTTTGAGTCGGGTGGGCATTATAATTATCTGTATCCTCAACCTTAATGTTTGTTTTTACCAAATCAGCGGTTTTAGTAACTGGTTTCCGAATGCTATATCTTCCACACATTATTTATTTTTTCTCTCTCTTTTAAGCTTTCTCTTTTCTTTTAAAGATAACTTTGCTTTTTTCATAAAGTTTCTATCTTTTTGACTTTTACCTGAATATCTTTTTGACATACTTATTCATCTATTATTTCATGGAATTGCTCGCCTAGTCCATCTACTTTTAAGTGAAGTTTGTCACCTGGCTTTAGAAATTCAGGTTTTTCCATTTCCATTGCCGTACCAGCAGGTGTCCCGGTAGTGATAATTGTCCCAGGATACAAAGTCATAAATTGACTTAAATGAGAAATTAAAAAATTGAAATTAAAAATCATTCTTTCTGTATTTCCAGTTTGTCTTCTGTTGCCATTTACATCTAAGGCTAAATTAATATTATTTAAGTTTTTTATTTCTTCTTTGGTCACAAGGTAGGGCCCTGTTGGTCCTGCTATAGATTTACCTTTGATCCATTGACCACCTCTTTCTTTTTGCCAAGACCTTTCAGATATGTCATTAACGATACAATAGCCAAATACATAATCTTGAGCATTTTCTTCTTTAATATATTTGCCTTCTCGACCAATAATCATTCCAACTTCAACTTCGTAATCCATTTTATTAGCAGATTTAGGTTTTATTATTTGATCATTAGGACCCTGAATACATCCAGAACTTTTATTAAAAACAATTGGTTCAGTTGGTAATTTTGATTTGGTGCCTTCTGCATGTGCTTTATAGTTCAAACCTATTGCTAAAAAATCTATGGGATTTGAGATGCAAGCGCCAATTCTAATGTTTGAGTTAATTTCCTTTAGTTCAGATAATTTTATTCTTTTTAATTTATTTAATGTTTCTTCATTAATTGTGTGTGGATTTAAATCTTTAATATGATCTGATAAATCCCTAATGACATTATTACCATCTAAGGCAGCAACAATTTCACTTCCTAATTCACCGACTTTTAATAATTTCATTGATTAATATTATTCTTGGAAACGCTATTTTACAAATCTTTTGATTCTTTCTTCAGTAGTCGTTTCAGGACCAGAGTATGGGGTTTCGTAACTATTAGTCCTTGTTAGAACATCAATACCCTTAGTAAAAATAAAGATAAAAAATACAATAAAAAAAACTACAAATATTTTTGCAGGATTATAATTCCCAGATTGAAAAACACTGACTGGTTGTTCTTGTTTTTTGTGAAAAAATTTAAATGTTAAGTAAACTGCTATGATTAATCCAATATGCGCCATAACTACTCCAGCCCAACCAAAAATAAAAGAGGTTACGCTAAATACATAAAGGCTAAACACAGTGGACCAAACAAAAGACAAAACAATTAAAATTTGAAGCCTCACAGACTTTGGTAAGCTTCTTAAGTCATTTTTACTATCATCAAACATGATGTTAGCAGCTTCAGTCATCCAATTTTTAAAACTTTCCATAACTGCCTTATATACTTTTTAAATTGAAATTTAAATTATTATAAATTTCGCACTAGTTTTCTTACTTTTTCCATATGTGAATTAAATTTTTCTTGTGTCATACCTGGTAAAACCTCATAAAATCTTATGTAGGTTGTCTCCATTCCACCAAGCTTTAAAACTCCTGCTTTAATTCTTCTAAATGGAATATTTTGAAACCAGGTTTGAATTGAAAACCAATTTCCGCCGTAAGACATTGACATTATAGCCTTTCTATCTTTCATCGCACCTGCAACAGGGTAACCCCAATTGCCAACAAGTCTTTTAAAAGAGAAAAACCATTTAGGAGCTAAAGTTAAATCAATCCAATTTTCTAAAATTGCAGTTGCTCTCAGATTATAACAAGGTGAAATCATAAATAATACATCACTTGCTTCTAGTCTTTTTCTATAATCTAAAATTTGATCGTTAGGTCCAGAACCGTCAAAAAAAGGAATTGGTTTTTCCTCATGTAAATTTATTAAATCAACTTGATGACCTAACTTTTTTGCTTCTTCGATAAAGGTATCTCTTATAGAAGCGTTAAATGATTTTTTTATATCGTGATGACCGTAAACAATAAAAATTTTTTTAGACATCTTTATTTGTCTATATCATTTTTTTCATTTTTTCGTATTAGAAATCCTGAACCTATCCCCACTGCAATGGCTGATATAACCCAGGAATATTCTTGTTCGCTGAAAAGAACTAATAGACCAAAACCTATAATGATTACTCCTAAAAGCTTATTATCCATTGACAAATATAAACCTTATATTAAAGTTTACTTATCCATCTGTCATGGAAAAAAAGACGAGGCATTCGACATGCCTGACCTATAAAGGGTTGCAAAGTCGGTAGAAATGAAAGGAGTTGCTATGAATAGATTTAGCAAACTGTATGGAAATTCTGCCGTTAAAAAAGCTGAGCAGAAACTCTCAATGCAGTTAAGTAAAAACCAAAAGGCCCCCGAGGCTAATGCCAATGGAACGACTGGTTATTTGGTAAAAAACGGAAAAAATTCCGGAAAAATTTTGAAGCATTTAAAAACTGATAAAAATCAGCTTTAAACTTTTATAGGGTGGGGACTTTAAAATCCCCACTCAAGCCTTTAATATCTTCTCAATGGAAAAACAAAATTTTTATGATCTTAATTTTGATCAGCTAAAAGCTTTTTTAATTGAAAAAGGAGAAGTTGAGCCAAAAAAAGCAAAGATGAGGTCTCAACAACTCTTTAATGCAGTTTATAAAAAAAATATTAAAAGTTTTGATGAGCTTAAAACATTTGGAGTTGAACTGAGAGGCAAAATCAAAGATTTGATTAGTTTAGAAAAACCAAAAATTATAGACGTTCAAAAATCTAAGGACGGGACTATAAAATTTCTTTTAGAGCTTAAAGATAAACGTAATGTTGAGACAGTCCTTATTCCAGATAAATCCCAAAGCAGATATACAATTTGTTTATCTGTATCAGTGGGCTGTTATCTCTCTTGCGAATTTTGTGCAACAGCTCAAATTTCTAAAAAATTAGTAAGGAATTTATCACCTGGAGAAATAATTTCACAAATAATTTTAAGCAAAGATTATATCAACGATTGGTCTACACAGAAAAAAATTACCAATCAAGTATTGATGGGTGAAGGCTCGCCTTTTCTGAATTTAGATAATGTTAAAGTTGCTATAGATAATTCAAAAAATAAAGATGGCTTGGAGTACGGAAGAACTAGAATTACAGTAAGCACAGTAGGAGTAGGAACTAAAAAAGACAATTTAGATGCAATAGAGTGGGCTGCAAATGAGTTAGATGTTTATCTTGCGTGGAGCCTACATAGCTCTATACCAAAACACAGATCAGAATTAATGCCAATAAATGATAAATATTCAATTAATTCATTATTACCAAAACTAAAAAAGTATTATGAAAAAACAAAATTACCTATTTTTATTGAGTGGATATGTTTAGATGAGAATTTAACAGATGATCACGCTAAAGAATTAATAAAGATTATGAAAAAAGTTCCTTCAAAATTAAATTTGATTGAGTTTAATCCTTTGTCAAATAAATATTTTAAACCAGCAACTCAAGAAAATATTGATAAGTTTTCTAAGAAAATTCAAGATGCAGGTTTTCTTTCTCTATTTAGAAGAAGCAGGGGTAGAGACATAAATGCATCTTGTGGATCACTAGCGAATAGTAAAGCTATACTTAATGGATAATTTACATATTTTTTTAGGTGCAACAGTTGCGGACGCAGCAACTAGACCTCTACATTGGGTATACGATCCAAAAAAGTTAAAGAAATATATCAAGGGAAAAAAAGAAATAGCTTTTCTAAAAAAAAACAGAAGCCCATTTTACAATATTAAAACTGGAAAGGTTTCAGGGTATAATGATATTGGACAAGTAATGTTTCAAACTTTGATTTCATCAAAAAAAAAATCAGAAATTTTTAGGAATTTCAAAAAAAATATCATAAAACATTTTGGGCCGGGGTCAAATTATTGGAAAAATCTAAAACTAAGAAAAAAATATAAAAAAGTGAAATGGAAAAAACCTATGAATGGCCCGTGGATCCATCAAAATATCTTAGAGACCATACAAAATATCAAATCTAAGAAAATTATCACCGGTGGTACGAAAGTAAACGAGTCAGATGGTTATTGTGCTGCTCTGCCATATTTTCTTTTCAATGATAAAGAAAAAGAACTTAAAAAGGTTATTAAATCTGTAGCTAATTCAAGAATAAATGAAAAATATGCTTTATCTAAATTAAAGATTATAGAATTAGCTAATAAAAAAGATAGAAATCCTGTTCAATCTTTTGTTAAAAAATACAAAAAGAATAAATATTTTAAAGACGTAGTTACCAATATTAAAAAAGTTTTAAGACTAAAAAACCAAAATCATATAATGACTGTAAGGAAATTTGGGAAAGCTTGTAGTTATCCAGGCACATTTATGGGATCAATTCACGCGATTATTACATCCAACAGTTATAAATCTGCTATTACAAAAACGATTAAAGCTGGTGGTTGCAATTGTTCAAGAGCAAACTTTGTTGGAGCATATTTTGCTGCATTAAAACCAAAAAGTATTCCAAGTAACTGGGTTAGAAGAACTTTGCCAGCAAAAAATATTTTGAAATATATTAATTCTTAATGTGGTATATTAATTAATGGATTCGTTAATCATAATTTTAATAATTTTATTAGTAATTGTTAATCTCGGAGTTATTTTCTTTTTAATAAGAAATAAGCCTGAAAAACAAATAAATCCAGAACAGGCTTTTAAAGAAGAGTTTAACTCATTTAAAGAAACCTTCGGCCAATCCTTTGGTTCTATGAGCAAAGAAATTGCTAAAGATATGACTGGTGCTTTAACTAAAGTTGATGAAAAAGTTTCAGTTTTTAACCAGCAAGTAAGTGAGCTTAATAAAAGCCAGGATAATTTTAGTAGAATTTTAAGCGGTGTTAAAACATACGGAACACTTGCAGAATTTGGATTAGGCGCTCTTCTTAAAGATTTATTACCAGCATCTCAATTTATTGCTAATGCAAAAATGAAAGATGATACGTCCGAAACAGTTGAATTTGCTATAAAGCTTCAAGACGTTTTATTACCAATAGACAGTCATTGGCCAGTAGAAAAATATAAAGCAATTGACGATGCCTACAATGCTAATAACAAAGAAGCTCAAGCAGAGGCGAGAAAAGATTTAGCTGCTGCTTTTAGATTGAAAGCTAAAATGGTAAATTCTAAATATATAGCGCCACCTAAAAGCACAGATTTTGCAATCGTTTATGTTCCAACTGAAGGATTGTTTTCAGAACTTTCAAGTTATAGAGATCCAAAGACAAAAGAATTATTATTACAAGAACTTAGAACAAAATATAAAGTAACAGTTTCTGGTCCTAATACTTTATCTGCTTTGTTGCAATCTTATCATTTAGGATTTCAAACACTTAAAGTTCAACAACACGCAACTCAAATCTATAGTGACTTAAGAAACATAAGCTCTAGGTTTGAAAAACATTTTGATGGGATTAAAGACTTAAGAAAGAAACTAGAGCAGGCCATGGCTGCAACCGATGGTTTTGGTAGGGACGCTAGATCCATAATGAATACACTTGGGAACATAAAAGATCCAGAGCAAGTAACAGATTCCTTGAAAGAAAATCCAGAAAAGATAAAAGTTCTAAAATAAACATATATTATGTCTAACTTTGTCTTTTACGATTTTGAGACCAGTTCATCTAATAAATATTGGGGCCAAATAATTCAAATTGGTGCTGTATTAACTAATGACAATTTAGACGAACTAGATCGCTTTGATGCTAGGTGCAGACTAAGTCCTGGAATAATTCCAGAAGCCATGGCTTTGATTGTTAACAAAACCTCACCCTCAATGCTAAAAAAGTCTAATCTCTCTCATTATGAAATGATCAGGCAGTTTGTTGAAACACTTAAAAGGTGGGGCAAGGCAACTTATATTGGGTTCAATAGTATTGAGTTTGATGAGGAATTTTTAAGGTGCACTTTGTTTCAAACATTAGAATATCCCTACATTACCAGCACAAACGGAAATACTAGAGGAGATATCTTAAGCTTGGCAAGAGCCGCTAATTTGTATTACCCAAATACACTTAAAAATTCTGTAAACGAAAAAGGCAATGATGTTTACAAATTAGATCAAATGGCACCTCTAAACGGTATCGAACATGGAGATGCACATAGTGCTATAGGCGATGTGATAGCAACTATTGGAATAGCGAAATTAATTTCTAAAAAGGCCCCAAATGTTTGGAAAGCAAGCATGTTAACTTTGGATAAAAATCAGTCTTTAGAATTAATAAAAAAAGAGTTACTTTTTTGTACTAATGAATATTTTTATGGAAGAAGTAGACCATATGTTCAAACTTTTATTTGTCAGCATCCTCAATACCAATGGCCATTATGTTTTGATCTGAGACATGATCCTTCTCCATTTTTGGACATGTCTATTAAAGAATTAACCGCAGCGATGAAAAAACAGCCAAAATTTATTAGAACTGTTCGGCACAATAAACATCCAGTTATCATGAATCCGTCTTATGGAAATCAATTTGATGAATACAAAATGATTGGTACAAAAAAATTAGAGGAAAGAGCTAAAATGATTAAAAACAATAAAGTTTTTTCTGAAAAGGTTTATTCAGTAAAACAATCAGAAATTGATGATAAAGAACAAACAAAATCACAAGAAGATTTATATAATGAAGAAAGTATCTACGCTAAATTTACCTCAACAGAAGATAATAAAATAATGCCAGAGTTTCACAATGTTGATTGGGATAAAAAATTAAAAGTTATCTCCAAATTTAAAGATGAAAGATTACAATATTTTGGAAAAAAACTTCTTTATATGGAAAAACCTGAAATTTTAAACAAATCTGACTTTAATCTAATTCATAAACACATCTCAAAAAGACTTTTAAGTACTAATAATGAAAACTGGAATACAATTCCAAGAACTTATTCAGAGATTGATACTTTAAGAGTGAAATTCGAAAAAGAAAATCAACCAGAAAAACTTAAAATATTAAATGATATTAACGCATACGTTGAAGATTTAGAAAAATATTATTCATCCACATAGTTGACAAAAAACAAAAAATACTTATTTAAGGGTTATGGCATTCAAAGATTCTACTGACGAAAAATTTAGCGATCAAATAAGCGGAAGTAAACTTTCACTAATTCAATTTTCCGCATCATGGTGTGGACCATGTCAACAGCTTAAACCAATAGTGGAAAAAATTTCAAAAGACATGTCTGATAAAATTGATTGCTATTATCATGACATTGAAAGTCAGCCTAATGAGCCAACTAAGTATTCGGTGCGAGGTGTACCAACAGTTCTATTATTTAAAGAGGGTAAACTTTTAGGAACAAAAGTTGGTGCTTCAAGCGAAAAAGACATGCTTGAATTCATAAAACCACATATTTAATTCTTATTTAAGATGTTTCCGCAGTTATAAAGACTTCCAAAACAAACAATCAATTTTTTTTCATTACTACTTATTTTCTTCAATGCTTCTGTGAAACTATCACTTTTTTCTGATTTTAATTTATTTTTAATAGCTATTTTATAAAGTTCATGGGCTGAAACTGAATTAAACTCATTTTCTATTGGCATAGTTACAACTTTTTTAAATACTCCTTTAAGCTGTTTAATGAACAAATCTGGTTCTTTATTTTTAGTCATAGCCCAAATTCCATATATTGGTATTTTTATATTTTTTAAGTATGATGCTAAGTTTTTTGCATCAGTAGTGGCATGGGCTCCGTCAATCATAATATTCTCGTTTTTATAAAGTTTATTTTTGATTTTACCTTTATTAAGATATTGAAAGCGACCTACAAAAGAGAGTTTAGGTAAAGTTTTTTGAATAATTTTCTTTTTAATATTAATATCAAGAGCAATTTTTATAGCTAAACATACATTTTCAAACATTCCTTTAGAGTAAACATTTTTAGTATTAAGCTTAATTTTTGTTTTTTTATCTTGATAATAAAATTGATGTCTTTTTTTTATAAGTTTCCAAGAATTCGGATATATAATTTTACTTCTATTTTTTTTAAGAATTTTTTTAATTCTTTTTAAAACATAAGGTGATTGTTTACCTATATATATATTAGTAAAATTGCTGAGATGGCCAACGTCTTCTTTAATAACTTCATCAAGTGTCTTTTTTTTTAAAAAATTTAAGTGCTGTTTATTAATGTTAGTACAAATTTGTATTATCGGAAAGTCATTGATATTATTTGAGTCAAGTCTCCAGAGAGCGCCAGTTTCTTGAATATTATAATCTGCATTTATTGTTGAGGCATTAATAATATAAACTAAAGTAAGACACTCAAAAACTGTTAATGGAATATTTAATTTTTCTATCTTTTTAATTGTTTTTTTTATTTCTTTGTAAGTTAAGTATTTTTTACTCATGTAAAATCTTTCCCTTATATCTTGAATAGAAGGTGAAATATGAGCTGTAACTTTTTGATTGTTTGCCTCAATAAATGATTTTAAAGAAAACAATGTAGTGAATTTACCTGACTCACCAATAACAGAAATTACATTTTTGAGTCCTTTTTCTGGATGCCCTAATAAACTTAGAGCCAATTTGATCCTTTTAAGACCAAAATTCACAGATTTATTAAATAGTTGGTGTCTAGCTAGCTGATTGTAAAGATTGATCGACTGTGACATTGGACTCTTGTTTAGCTTGAGCCTCAGTTTTTTTCAATAGAACATTTAACAAAGTTCCTATTGTAGAATTTAAATACTTTCTCTCTACAATTAAATCTAATCCACCATGGTCTTTTACGTATTCAGCGGTTTGAAAATCTTCAGGCAATGTTTCTCTTACAGTGTCTTGTATCACTCTTCGTCCAGCAAAACCAATTACGCTTTTTGGTTCACCAATTAAAATATCTCCCAACATTGCCCAAGAAGCAGTTACACCTCCTGTTGTCGGATTTGTCAAAATAACGACGAAAGGAATATTTTTTTTCTTCAGCTCATTTACAGCTAAGGCAGTTCTTGACATTTGCATTAATGCTATAGAACTTTCATGCATTCTTTGACCTCCAGAACAGCTAAAAAATATATATGGAAAATTATTTTCTATTGCATTTTGAGCTCCTGCAATAAAAGCTTCTCCAGATGCAGCACCGAACGACCCTCCAATAAATCTAAAGTCTTGAGCTCCTGTTACTACATCAATTCCTTGAACTTTACCTTTAGCAATTAACACAGCATCATTTTGCCCTGTCAATTCACGTGCTGTTTTCAAACGATCAGTGTATTTTTTTTTATCTACAAAATTTAAAGGATCATCTTTTGGAAGAGGAGTTTCAATTAATTCAAATTCCTTATTATCAAAAAAGGTTTTGAACCTTTCCTTACAAGTAAGTTTATGATGTTCTCCACATTTAGGACAAACCTTAAGATTGGAGTCCATATCTTCTTTATAAATTAAATTTTTACAGCTACATGTAGTCCAAAGATTTTCTTCAACTCTTGACGACTTTTTTTCGAACAAAGACTTTATCTTTGGTTTGATAAATTTTGTAATCCAATTCATAAAATTTTTTTTTTAAGACTATATACAACTTTAGCTAACTTTGTGACAGGATTTTGTCTCATTTTGAGTGATTTCGATATTATTTTACACAACATACTGCCCACAACTAACCCATTTGCTGATTTAAGAGAAGAAATCGTTTTTTCAGTAATTCCGAAACCAATTACAAGATTTTTTTTTGGATTGATTCTTTTAATCTTATTATAGTTTTGTAAAATTTTTTTTGGTGAAACTTTCAGCTTTCCCCCTGTAGTTGAAAGCATTGAAATATAATAAATCATTTCATGTGAGTCATTAATAATTTTCTTCATTCTATCTTTAGAAGTAGTAGGTGATAAAAGTTGAATAAAGCTTATTGACTTTTTCTTACACTTTTTTGCAAAATTTTTATTTTCAGGGTAAGGGAGGTCAACTATAATTAAACCATCAACTCCTGATAGCTTACAACTTTTTAAAAAGTTATTTTCACCATTTTGGTAAATTAAATTAAAATAACCCATCAAGATAATTGGTTTACTAGGATTATTTTTTTTAAATTTTTTAACAATTTGAAAAACATCTCTTAATTTTATTCCATTTTTTAAAGCTCGGTTAGAGCTACCTTGTATCTGTCCACCATCAGCGATCGGAGTGTTGTGAGGAAAACCAAATTCAAGGATATCAGCGTATTTAGATATTTCATTTAATATTTTTAGAGAATTATTTTTGGTGTTATCTCCTGCAACTGTGTAAGTAATTAAAGCAGGTCTTTTTTCTTTTTTACAATTTTGAAAAGCTAAAGCTATTTTAGACTTCATCTTTTATATGATCCTAATTTTTGTCTAATTATATCCTTATCTTTAATGCTATCTCCACAAGAGTTCACAATAATAACCTCTGAACTGTCTAACTTAGGAGCTAATTTAATTGCCTCAGCAAATGCATGCGAGGGTTCTAGTGAGGGAGAAATATTTTCAAGTCTTGAAACTAATTTATATGCACTTAGTGCCTCCTCATCATTAGCTGAGGTGTATCTTGCTCTTTTTGCATCCTTTAGAAAACAATGTAAAGGAGATATCCCAGGATAGTCCAATCCTGCAGAAATAGACTCTGTTGAACCTATTTGACCTTCTTTATCTTGTATAACATATTGAGCAGCACCATGAAGGATTCCTATTTTAGAACCATTAGTTAGTGGTGCAGCATGAAGGTTGCTGTTTTTTGGTCCACCAGCTTCTACTCCAATAAATTCTGCATCTGTGTTCATAAATTCATTCCAGAAACCAGCTGCAGAACTTCCGCCTCCAACACAATTAATTAATTTTAACTTTTTGGGTATTCTTCCAAATTCCTCTTTTATTTGTTTAATTAACTCTCTTGAAATTTGAGCTGTGCTCCAAGCACAAATCTTAATAAAAATATTTGGGCCTACAGTACTTCCTACACACATATGAGTTGTATCACAATTCGAGACCCAGTATCGCATACATTCGCTCACCGCATCAACAAGTGTTTGACTTCCCGTAGTAACTGGAACTATCGATGCTCCGTTTTTTTTCATAGCTTCTACGTTAGGCCTTTGTCTTTTTATATCCTTGGCTCCCATAAAAATTTTACATTTAAGTCCAAATTTTTTAGCCGCCATAGAAAGCATTTTTCCTGCATATCCAGCACCAGTATCACCTACGATATATCTTTTTCCTGCTTTTTTAGCTATTAAACAGTGAACAGTAGCATTGTAAATCTTGTGAGCACCGCCATTAGCTTCAGAAACCACTTTAGCATAAATTTGTGCTCCTCCTAGATGATCTGTTAAATTATCTAGTTTAATAAAAGGAGTAGGGGCACCCACATATGTTTCAAAGTAATGATCTCTTTCTTTAAGAAATTTTTTATCTTTTCTTAATTTTGTAAATAATTTTGTTAAATCGTCTATCGGTTTTTTTAAAGTTTCAGGTATAAAATTCCCACCAAACTTTCCACCGTACATAAAATTATTATCGTGCTGATCGATAAGAGCTAAGTTTTTTCTAATTTTTAATTTCATTAATTTTTTTTATAAAACTTTTAATTTTATAGTGATCTTTGTAACCTAATTGATTTTCTAAACTAGATGATAAATCAAAAAAATTAACCCCTAATTTACCAATATTTTCTATATTATTTTCAGATATAGAACCTGCTAAAGCGTATTTTGCACCAATAGGAATTTTCGTGATTAAATTTTTAGGAAATTCCACAGATTTCTCCATACCAGGTGTATCAAACAAAATAACATCGGCATTTTCAAACTCTCTAAATTTTTGAATATCTTGTGCATGTTTAACTTTAATAGTTTTGATGACACTAAAGCCCATATTTTTAATCTCATTAATTCTTTCTTTTGTTTCTGACCCATGTAACTGAATATAATCGAAAGTTCCCATTAGGTTTTTTTTAATAAACTCGTCAGAGGGATTAACTGTTACCGCAACAAAAGCAGAATTTTTTTTATCGTAAGTAGAAAGTAATTTGATATCAGAAGTATTAATATTTCGGGGAGATTTTTCATAAAAAACAAATCCTAAATAATTAACTCTAAGATCTATACATAATTGGACATCTCTGGTTGGATTTAAACCACAAATCTTTATTTTCATTATCTAAGTTTTTTAGCAAGATTTTGAATATTTCTTTTTATATTTCCGCGTGTAATTGCTCGTCCAATTACTAACCAATCGGATTTTACTCTCTTAGCTTCCATTGAACGTTTTTGATCATAATTTCTCTTTCCTATTTGAACTCCAGGAGTAATTATTTCTTTTTTGAAAATTTTTCTCACTGCACCAACTTCATACGGACTACAAACCAATCCATCTAAACCTGCTTTTTTTGCTAACTTTGCTTGATGAGAAACTAAACTTTTTACTGATTTGTTGTATCCAATTAATTTTAAATCATTGTTATTTAGTGAAGTCAAAGTGGTAACACCAATTATTTTTGTTGATCCTGAAATTTTTTTTACTGCTTTGAGCGCTGTTAGACCTGAAGAAATATGAACAGTTAGATAATTAATCTTTAAATCTTTTAATGCTTTAACCGCTGATATCATGGTATTTACTGTATCATTTAATTTTAAATCAATAAAAATAATTTCATTTCTTAAAGATGAAATAAATCTCCTACCATTTCTAGAATTCATAAATTCTAAACCGAATTTATAACCAATTTTTATCTTATTCGTTTTTGTTTGATCAATTATCTTCTTTGCTTTTAATAGATTAGTTGTATCACAAGCAATAAAAATTTTTCTTTCTTTCATTTATTTATCAATTGCTTCATTTTTTTCGACATTTTAAATCTTACCTTAGTTTTTTTCGGTACATAAATTATTTCCCCTGTTTTAGGATTACGAGCGGAGAATTTTTCATTTATTTTTTTGGTAAAAAACGTCCCAAAACCTCTAAGCTCTATATTTTTACCTTCAATTAAAGCTTTCTTTATGCCTTGAGAAAATATATTTAAGATTTCACTTAATTCGGATTTATTGAGATTGGAATTTTTTTCTTTGAGTTTATTAATGATCTCTGCTTTAGACAATTATTTTACTTTTTTATTTTTTTTCCCAATAGCTTTTTCAAATATCCCTTTTAGCGTAGCACCAGATTTTGTCGCTCCCTCACCAAATTTAGCAATTAATGATTTTTCCTCATCTATCTGTGCCGCCTTTACGCTTAATTTAATTTTTCTTAATTTAAGATCTAATTCAGTAATTTTTGCGTCCAGTGCATTACCTGGCGAAAACACTTCAGGCCTTGCATCAGCCGAATCTTTTGCAAGATCTGCTTTTCTAATATTTACAATTATTTTTTTTTCTTTATCAATTGAAACTTTAACGCCTGATTTCAGCACCTCGTGAATTCTCGTTGTTATAATATCACCAATTTTTTTCTTATTTTCATGAAACCAATCTAAAGGATCTTTTTCTAAAGCTCTTTTAGAAAATTTTATTTTATCATCTTTAATTTCTAGGATCTTTACATTAATAATCTCATTCTTTTTAAATTTCTTTAAATCTTCAATATTTTCTTCGTAAGAAATTTCTTTATAATGTAGCATTCCGACTAATCCAGTTTCTATCAATACACCAAAAATTGCTTTATCAGTTACATTATTGATTTTAATTTTAACTTCTTTACCTATTTTGTCTTTTATCTTATCCCACGGATTCTCTAAGGTAGCTTTATAAGACAATGATATTCTTTTGCTTTCTTTTTCTATATTTACAATTTTAAATTTAATATTTTGAGAAACAGATAAAACTTTATTTGGCTTGATGTTTCTATTGGTCCAATCAAGCTCTGAATTATGTATTAATCCCTCAATGCCATCTTCTATTTTGACAAAACAACCGTAGTCCATAATTTTTGTTACGATTCCGCTGTAAAATTCACCAACTTTATATTTTTTATCAATATTTTCATATGGATCCTCCGTCAGCGCTTTAACAGAGGCCGAAACTCTATTAGTTTTTTCATCTATTTTGGTAATTTTTACTTTTATTTTTTGACCAATTGAAACCAAGTCTGATGGTTTTTTTACTCTTCCATGACTTAAATCTGATACGTGTAATAAAGCATCTATTCCATTTATATCTAAAAAAATTCCCCAATCTGTTGTCGCTTTTACAATTGCATTATCAACTATGTCACCCTCTTTAATATTCTTTAAAGCTTCTGAGATCTCGGCATTTTTACTTTTTTCTAGGACCGCTCTTCTAGATACACAAACATTGCCTCTATTTTTGTCAATTCTGGTTGCAATAACTTTCACAGGTGTATTCATTAGATGATCAATTTTTTTTAACGGTCTTACATCTATTTGCGATGACGGCATAAAACAAGGAAGACCTTCAACAGTAGCTATGAAGCCACCTTTTACTTTACCAGTTATATACCCAGTCATTTCCTCCTGTGTTTCAAAAACTTTTTCCATTTTTTTCCAAGCTTTCATTTTTCTTGCTTTATCTCTAGAGATAATAATTTCACCTTTAAAACTTTCAATTCTTTCTAGATAAACATCGATTTGTGAGCCAACTTTGAGTTTTGAAAGTTCGTCGTCATTTTTAAATTCCTCTACAGGAATCATACCCTCCATTTTTGCTTTACAATCAACAACTATAAAGTTTTTTGTTATTTCAGTTACTGTTGCTTTAATGATTTCGTTTTCTTTAAGTTTTCTATATTTTAAATCTTGGTCTAAAAGGTTTTGGAATTCTTTTTGGAGTGGAGTTGCCTTTTTCAATCCTGGTTCAATCGCCATATTAATTATTTATTACCTTTTCCACATATTTAGTCATTTTTGCTAACATTTCTTGCTTACCTAATTTTCCGGTGTCGATTTCTACCGAATCTATATGTTTAAGTAAAGGGCTGTTTTTTCTTTTAGTATCTAAATTATTACGAATTTTTAAGGCTTTTTTTACCTCATTTAATGTAATTTTCTTGTTTCTTTTTTTAAGTTCTCTGAACCTCCTTTTCGCAGCAGTGCCTAAACTACACTTAAAGAAAAATTTTAAATCGGAGTGAGGTAAAATTTTAGTTGAAATATCTCTTCCCTCTATACAACAGTTTTTATTTTTTTTAGAAAAATTTATTTGAAATTTTTTTAAAATATTCCTTATAGAATTAATTTTAGCTAAAATAGCGCTTCTCTCAGATATTTCTGGGGAATATAGATTAATTTTTTCTAATTTTTTGTAATTTAGATCTTTAAATTTTTTTCTTAAAAACTTTACTTTGTTTTTAGGTTTGTAAAGATCTATTAAGTAAGCAGCATACCTGTACAAAAGTCCTGATGATAAAAACTTTAATTTATATTTTTTTGCAATCATTTTTGCCCCAGTAGATTTACCTGTAGCAGCACCGCCATCGCATGAAATTTGTATATGTTTAATTCTGTTTTTCAAATGTGCTTCCAAGAGTTTTCATTATCTTTAAAAAAGATGGGGAAGAAGTAAAAACTGTTTCAAAATTTTTAATTTTAGTATGAGCACCAGTTAAAACAGAAAGTACAAAAGTTGACATACAAATTCTGTGATCACCTAAATTATCAACGTTAATTTTTTTATTTGTAGCATCGATCATACCTTTACCATAAATTTTTAAATAGCTGTTATTTGACTCTGTTTTTATACCAATTTGTTTTAATATTTTTTGCATTTCGCTAATTCTATTGCTCTCCTTATTGGCCAAATCATCTATCCCTTTAAATACAGAAACTCCATTTGTTAAAGCAGCTATTACAAATAAAATAGGGTACTCATCTGTAGAATTAACATAATATTTCTTTGACGCTTTAATAGGTTTAATTTTACTATATTGTACAATTATATCACCTCTATTTTCATTATTTATTCTCTTTTGATTCTTAAAATAAATTTTTGCTCCAGATTTTTTAAGGATTTCGTAGAAACCTATTCTTGTTTTATTTAGCCCAACGTTTTTAATTGTTAACTTTGAGTCAATATTTAATAAAGTTAAAGCTGTAAAAAAAGCAGCAGATGATGGATCCCCAGGCACAGAAATATTAACTGGACCCAAACTTTTTTTACCAAAAACATGAATTATTTTTTTACCTCCATTTTTAACTTTAATCACTTTTGAGCTTAGAAGCATATTTTCTGTGTGATCTCTACTTTTTTCATTCTCTGTAATGATAGTATTGCCGTAAGAATTTAAGCCAGCCAAAATAACTGCACTTTTTAATTGTGCTGACACACCAGCTTTGTATTCTATCCCAATAGGATAATCTGTTGAGATCATTTTAAGAGGAAATTTATATTTTTCTTTCGGCAAAAAACTAGCACCAAATTTTGACATCAAAATTACTAATTTTTTCATACTCCTTTTATTTAAAGATCGGTCTCCTTTAAGCTTTGCTTCTATTCCATTTGTAGTCGATAAAATTCCAATTATTAATCTTGCTAATGTTCCAGAATTACCAAAATTTAGTTGAATATTTTTTTTAGCAACTAACGACCCTAAACCTTTTCCAAAAATTAAATATTCTCCAATTTTTTTTTTTTTTATTTTTACACCTAAAAGCTTCAAACAATTGATAGTAGAGATAACATCCTCAGATTCTAAAATATTTTTTGCGCTAGAAATATTCTGGCTTATTGCTCCTATCAAAAAAGTTCTGATCGATATCGATTTGTCAGGGTCTACGGTTATAGTTTTACTGTAGCTTTGTATTTTATTTTTTAAGATTAAATTAAATCTTTTCAAAGACATTATTTTTATGAAAATTGAGTCCCAAAATAATGTTCTATCGCCTTTGATGATTTTAAAAGCTCTCTCGAAGTTCCTTCGGCAATTACTGTTTGTTCACCAAGAACATAACTTCTATCTGTAATATCAAACAAATTTTTTACATTGTGATCAGTTACTAAAATAGCAGTTCCACTTGATTGAATTTTTAATATATATTTTTGAATATCTTGTATTACAAGAGGATCCAAAGCTGCCAATGGCTCGTCTAATAAAACTATTTTCGGTTTATTTATCATTACCCTTGCCATCATTAATCTTCTAATTTCTCCTCCAGACAAAACAGAGGCATTAAGCGTTCTTAGATGCTGTAAATTAAATTCATCTAATAGTTTTTCTGTTATAGATTTTTGATTATCTGTATCTGGAATAGAAATTTGAGCTATTCCTAAAATGTTATCGTATACCGACATATTAAATACACTTCTTTGTTGAGGAAGATAACCCAAACCCTCCTTTGATCTAAGATGAATTGGGATCTGTTCTATCGATTTACTGTTTAAGAAAATTTTTCCACCTTCAACATTTTGCTCTCCTATGCACATTGAAAAAAGTGTCGTCTTGCCGCAACCATTTGGTCCTAAAACTCCAACACATTCACCCGGAAAAACTCTTAATGATAATTTCTTTAAAATAGGTCTTCCATCAAATGATTTACTTACATCTTTAACCTCAAAAATAGGTTTGTCTTTTTTAAATTTTAAAATTCTAAAACCTTTTTTCATTTTAAGTTTATATCAGCGTTAACTTTACCGTCTTTGACTGATGCAATTTTTAAAGTCTGTTTTTTTATATCAAATAAAAGTTTATCTGCAACCATTGTTCCCATACTATCAATAACTTTTACTTTGTCAGATATAGTCAAATAGCTTTTGGAGTTAGAATAATTGGCTTTTTGAGCAAATAATTTACTTTTCTCATAAATTGCTTTAACATCTTTTTTGAAACTCATATCAAGTGTTTTATTATTGTAAAGTCCTTCATCAGACCATACATAAAGCGTAGTGTCATCTTTAAAGAAGAAAATTGCCTCTACAAACTTTAAACTTACCAACTCTTGATCTTTTTTGTTATTTATAGCTTCCTTAGCTCTTAGAATATATCTATTTCCAGCAAGATCTAGACCTGAGTATTCAATATTGTAAAAAATATCACTATTATTCGCCTGATCTCCTAATTGTTTTTTGATTTTTTCTTGAGTTGCTTTTGGAATAATTACTTCTTCAGATGATTTTTCTTTAATAACATAGGTAAAAATTAAAATTATCGTACCAAAAATCAATAAAATTAGTTGAGCTATTTTAATTTTTTTTTTTCTATCAATCATTTAATTCCATTTCGTAATAAAAAATGTATATGTATAATTCCTTTCAAAACTTTCTTCTTTTTTCTATATTGTTTGTCATCAACCACTAGCAAACTAGTGATTTTTTTTTCATTCATTATAGCCAAAGCTTTTGATGCAGGCATATTTTCATTTACTATTAAAGGGTTTTTCGTCATGAATTTTCTTGGGCTTTCATTGCTTGAATAATTCTTCATTTCTCTTCTCAAATCACCATCTGTAACTATGCCTTCAATAAACTTCTTTTTTAAAATAACAACTACACCAAGTTTTTTCTGATTCATTACTTTTAGAGCTTCTTTTAAATTTTTATTATGATTTAAAGTTGGAATTTTTGAACCAATAACCATGATGTCTCTTGCTAATAGTAGAGTATTTCCGATGTTACCACCTGGGTGAAAAATTTTGAACTTTTCTCTAGAAAATTTTCTTTGGTGCATTACAGTGGTTGCAAGACAATCACCTAAAAGAAGTGTCAAAGTAGTACTAGTAGTTGGAACCATACCTGTTTTGTCAGATTCTTTTACTTTTGGGAGAATGAGTTTTATATCACTAGCTTTCAATAAAATACTATCAATTTTAGATGCGATACCTACTATTTTAATTCGATATCGATTAGCATATCTCAACATGTTGCTTAGTTCAGAAGTATTTCCTGAATAAGACATAATTATAAGTAAATCTTTCTTTTCAATTTGGCCCATATCACCATGTAAAGCTTGGGCTGGGTCACAAAAAAAACTTGGTATGCCTACACTTGAAAAAGTTGCTGAGACTTTTCTTGCTATTAAACCCGATTTTCCGATACCAGCAAAAATAACTTTACCCTTACAATTTAATATTAAATCTACTGCTTTTATAAAAGAGTGATTAAATACTGCTTTGATTTTTTTTAATTCTTTAATTTGAGTTTCAGCAGCTTGCTTTGCTAAAGATATGTAATACTTTTTATTCATTAATGTTCAAAAATATCTTCCTTGAACCCTTTTTGATCAAGATCAACTCTTGTATCAAGAAAATTTAAGCATCTATTGAATAATTCAACTCTTTTTTCCCTAATTAACATTTTTTCTAAATCAGATTTTATTTTGTGTAAATATATTACATCATTTGCTGCATATTCTAGTTGTTTATCTGATAGTTCATCTATATCTTTGTTCCAATCACTACTGCCCTGTCTTTTATCAATTGACTTATTACAAAATTCTTGAACAAGATTTTTTAATCCGTGGGCGTCAGTATAAGTTCTAACTATTTTTGATGCTATCTTAGTGTCAAAAATATTCTTTAGTTTACATTTAAGAAAATATTCTAATGCGTTTTTATCAAACCTCAAAAAATGACCAATTTTAAGAATTTTATCATTTTCTAAAACTGATACTAAATTAGGAGCTTTAAAATTATTTTTGTTAGGTTGAATTATATAAACATTTTTATTTTCATCACAAATTTGTATTAAGCTTAACTTATCTCTCTCAGGGATTTGAAGGCCAGTAGCTTCAGTATCTATAGCAATACTGTTTTTAAAAGAATTGGCTATATCTGAAGTTATGTCCTCTTTAATCTTATTAATTTTCATATATAACTTAAAATACCATGAAAAATCGTATTTGCACAATTTTAGGTGGTGGGGGTTTTATAGGTAGATATCTTGTTCGAAATTTGACCAATAAAAACTTCAGATGTATCGTAACAACACGAAAACCCTTTCAAAAAGGTTATTTAAAGACTCAAGCTACTCCTGGAGCTATAGAGTTACTAGAGTGGAATCCAAAAAATTTCAAAGATTTAAAAGAGGCTATTAAGAACTCTGATGTAGTAATAAATTTAATTGGTATTCTTTTTGAGACAAGGAAACAAAAATTTTTTAATATTCATTCAAAAATTCCCGAAGCTGTAGCTAAGATTTGTTCAGAGACAGATGTCAAAAAATTTATCCATGTTAGTGCTATTGGAGCTAATGACAAATCAAAATCTCTATATCAAAAATCAAAATTTCTTGGGGAACAAAAAGCAATAGAGAATTTTAAAAAAACAGTAATTATAAGACCAAGTGTAGTATGTGGTGCCGAAGATAACTTTACAAATCTTTTTTCAAAATTAAGTATATTGCCTGTAATTCCAGTTGTTGGAAAAAACTATAAATTTCAACCAATCTTAGTTTCAGATGTCGTAAGCTCAATTATAAAAGCAATTGAAATTAAAAATAATGAAAGTAAAATTTATGAAATTGGAGGGCCAAAAATAATTAGTTTTGGAGATATGGTTAAGTCAATTTTATCTACTATTAACAAAAAAAGATTTGTTATTGAAATGCCAATGCCTATTGCAAAATTACAGAGTAGTATAACGGATTTACTTCCTTTACCCCCAATTTTAACTAGAGACCAATGTGAAATTTTGTCTGAGGCAGATAATGTTGTTTCCAATAATCATTTAACATTAAAAGACCTTGATATAGATCCAAAAAATGTTGAAGAGGAGATGAAAAAATGGTTATGGAGATATAAAGATGGAGGGCAGTTTGCTAAAGCCTGATGAAAAGTATTAGCTTATTTTCCGGATACATTTATTTAATTCTTGCGATAATTACGGGAATTGCGTCCAACGGATTTTTAAAAACAACGGAAAGTTTTACTAAAATAACACCAACTATTTTTTGCGTTTTAAGTATTATTATATGTATTTTTTGTTTATCCAGAGCGATGACTATAATACCTGTAGGATTTACTTATGCGACTTACGGAGCATTAACGATTACCGCGGTAACTTTATTTGGAATTTTCAAATATAATCAAACTCCTAACCTCTATGGAACTTTAGGTTTAATATTAATTATCTCTGGAGTTATAATTTTAAATACTTTTGGTAAAGTAAAATAAAACCCTAGGTAGAAATTAATTTTTTTATACCGACTCCTCTTTATACATTATTTGTGTTAGCTTTTTTCTTTTTAAAGAAATGGGGGAATATCAATGAAACATTTAAAAGCAATATTTGCTTCGATTGCACTCTTCGCAATGTTTGCGGGAACGTCGCTTCAAGCAAAAGTAGAAATACAATGGTGGCATGCTTTTGGTGGAAGACTTGGCGAATTACTTGATGAGCAAGTAAACAAGTTCAATGCAAGCCAAAACAAATACACTGTAGTTCATACTAGAAAAGGAAACTATTCTGAAACTCTTAACGCAGGGATAGCTGCATTTAGAGCAGGACAACACCCAAATATACTTATGGTATTTGAAGTTGGTACTGCTAGTTTAATGGCAGCTAAAGGAGCTTATGTTCCTATGTACCAACTCATGAAAGATGCTGGTCAAAGTTTCAATCCAAAAGGATTTGTTTCAGCAGTAAGCGGTTACTACACTACAACAGATGGCAAAATGCTATCTATGCCATATAATTCATCAACGCCTGTTCTTTGGGTAAATAAAGACTTGATGAAAAAAGCAGGTTTAGATCCAGAAATGGATTTAAGTACTTGGAAAAGAGTTGGAAATGCACTTGATGCTGCAAAAGCAAAAGGTATTGATATGCCTTTCTGTACTTGCTGGCACTCATGGGTACATTTAGAAAACTTTTCAGCATATCACAACATACCATTTGCAACTAAAGCTAATGGATTTGCTGGTTTAGATACTGAGTTGTCATTTAACAGCCCCGTTCATATCAAGCACATTCAAACTTTAGGTAAATGGGCGCAGGAAGGTAAATTTAAATACATGGGTAGAAGAAATGAAGCTGGTAAAAATTTTAGAGCCGGTGAATGTATGTTAATGACAGAGTCTTCTGCTGGTTATGCTGGTATCAAAAAAGAAGCAAAATTCGAATTTGGTATTAGACATTTACCTTACTATGGAGGAACTGAAGCACCTCAGAACACAATTATTGGTGGTTCATCTTTATGGGCATTATCTGGAAAATCTAAAGAAGAGAACAAAGCAACGGCAGCATTCTTAGCTTTCTTATCTAAAACTGATATTCAAGCTAAGTGGCACCAAGATACGGGTTATTTAGGTGTAACAACTGCTGCTGCTAAAAAAACTAAAAGTTCAGGTTTCTACAAAGCAAATCCTGGAACTGATTTAGCTGGAATACAGATGATGAGAAATAAAGTTACTCAAAACTCTAAAGGCTTACGTCTTGGATCTTTTGATCAGATAAGAGGTATTATCGATGAAGAGATGGAAGGAGTTTACAGCGGTAAGAAAACTGCTCAAGTAGCTCTAGACAGCGCTGTAAGAAGAGGCAATGTTCTTTTAAGAAGATTTGAAAGAGCAAATAAATAAATCAATTTAATTTACTAGGGGCGAAAGCCCCTAGTAACATTCTTAAGATCAAATGGAAAAAAGAGTTTTTTTTAAAGGCTGGTGGTTACCAGCACTACTAGTTGCACCTCAACTATTGATTTCTTTTGTATTCTTTTTCTATCCTTCAGGACAAGCCATTTGGAACTCTTTATTTTTACCAGATCCATTTGGATTAAAAACAGAATTTGTTGGTTTAGATAATTTTAGATTTTTATTATCCGACCCTTATTACTTAGCAAGCTTTAAAACGACAGTAATTTTTTCAACTGCAGTTTCGGTTTCATCAATGGCTTTAGGTTTATACTTAGCAGCTTTAGCAGATCGATTAATTAAAGGCGCAGGAGTTTATCAAACATTATTAATTTGGCCTTACGCTATTGCACCAGCGATTGCAGGTGTTCTATGGTTATTTATGTTCAATGGAAACATTGGGTTAGCTTCTTATTATCTTAAAGCTTTAGGTTATGAGTGGAACCATACTTTAAAAGGTGATCAAGCGATGTTTTTAGTTATTTTAGCTTCATCCTGGGGAAGAATAAGTTATAACTTTTTATTTTTTTTTAGCAGGACTACAAGCTATTCCAAAATCAATCATTGAAGCGGCAGCAATAGATGGAGCTAGTTTTTGGAAACGGTTTGGAACGATTGTAATTCCTCTACTCTCGCCCATTACATTCTTTTTATTAGTAGTAAATATTGTCTATGCTTTCTTTGATACTTTCGGAGTAATACATACAATCACTTCAGGCGGACCTGAACAATCGACCACTATACTAGTGTATAAAGTATTCTCTGATGGGTTTGTGAGCCAAGATCTAGGATCAAGTGCAGCTCAATCCGTAATCCTACTAGTTTTAGTCGGAATTTTAACCGTCATTCAATTTAAATATATAGAGAGAAAGGTTCATTACTAATGGTTGAGAAAAAAAAATCCGGATACTGGTTAACTCACCTTGGTTTAATTCTTGGAGTATTATTCATATTCTTTCCAGTATGGCTTACTTTCGTTGCATCCACTGTAACACAAGATGCAATTATTTATCCTCCACTACCAATGTTACCAGGAACAGAGTTCTTTGAAAATTATGCTAATGCATTATTTAGAGGTTCACCAGAAGGATACGGAGCCAAAGTTCCTGTAATAAAGATGATGATGAACTCTGCAATTATGGCAATCGGAATTACAGTTGGAAAAATAATCATTTCATTATTATCAGCTTTTGCGTTTGTTTATTTTAGATTTCCTTTCAGGAATTTATGTTTTTGGTTAATCTTTATTACCCTAATGCTTCCAGTAGAAGTAAGAATAGTGCCGACTTATGAGGTTGTTGCAAATTTAAATCTACTAAACTCTTACACAGGATTAATCTTCCCATTAATTGCCTCAGCTACGGCAACTTTTTTATTTAGGCAATTTTTTATGACCATACCTGATGAAATGGTTGAAGCGGCTAGAATGGACGGATGTAGTCCTATGCGTTTCTTTTTTGATATATTAGTTCCAATTAGTAAAACTAATATCGCAGCTTTATTTGTTATTTTATTTATTTTTGGTTGGAACCAATATTTATGGCCACTATTAATGACGACCGATCCTGACATGAGAACTATTGTGATGGCTATTGACTCAATGATACCGACAGGCGATGATTATGCACACTGGCCAACGGTTATGGCAACAGCAATGTTAGCTATGGTACCACCAGTAATAGTAGTTATCAGTATGCAAAAGTTTTTTGTTAAAGGGTTATTAGAAAGCGATAAATAATGTCTCAAATTAGTTTACAAAATTTAAAGAAATCTTTTGGAAAAACTCAGGTTATACATGATCTAAGTATTGATGTTAAAGACGGTGAATTAATTGTAATAGTTGGACCATCAGGTTGTGGAAAATCAACTCTATTAAGAATGGTTGCAGGCTTAGAAGATGCTAATGAAGGAAATATTTTAATTGATAATAAAAAAGTAAATGAGCTTGAACCTATGGAGCGAAATATTGCAATGGTATTTCAAAATTACGCTCTTTATCCTCATATGACTGTTTTTGGTAACATGGCTTATGGTTTAAAAATTGCAAAAGTGCCAAAAGAAGAAATTGAGTCCAGAGTTCAAAAAGCTGCTGAAATTTTAGAGCTTGGAGAATTATTAGAGAGAAAACCTAATCAATTATCTGGTGGACAAAGACAAAGAGTTGCAATGGGAAGAGCCATTGTAAGAAATCCTGTAGCCTTTTTATTTGATGAACCTTTGTCAAACCTAGATGCCAAATTAAGAGTTCAAATGAGATTAGAGATTAAAAAACTTCAAACTCAATTAAAAACTACATCTCTTTATGTAACGCACGATCAAGTTGAAGCGATGACATTAGCTGATCGTATGATTGTAATGAACGAAGGTAATGTAGAACATATTGGAACGCCTTTAGAAGTGTATACAAAACCAAAAACTTTATTCACAGCTCAATTTATCGGAAGTCCAGCAATGAATATTTTAAAAGGTAATTGTGGAGGTAACAAATTGATTTTGGCAAACAAAGCTTCACTTTCAGTGAATTCAAAATTTAATGGACCTGTTAATATAGGTATGCGACCTGAAGATTTTGAATTAGATCAAAATGGTCCAATCAAGTTAAAAGTTGAACTTGTAGAGTTGATTGGAGCTAATACACTTATTCATGGTAAACTTGAAAACAGTAATGAGATTTTAGTTGCAAGTATCTCAGGTGTTGTTAAAGAAGATACTATTGGAAAAAATATTAATCTTTCCATTCAAAATGACAAACTACACCTGTTTGATACTAATACTGATTTGAGGATTAATTGATCAATCCATTTTTAACGAAACCTAATTACATAAGAATATACGGCCACAGGGGAGCTAGAGGTAATATTGTTGAAAACTCAATCTCCGGTTTTAAATATACTTTTGATCTTGGTATCAAAGCTGTTGAGTTCGATGTTGTAATTTCAAAAGATAATATTCCAACAATATTTCATGATTACAGATTAAATCCTGATTTAGTTAAAGATGCCTCAGGGAACTGGATCACAGATAAAAGCATGAAATTAGTAGAACTGAATTATGATGAAATAAGTAAGTATAGTATTGGAAGTATAAAGCCCGAAACAAAGTACGCAAAAAGATTTAAAAATCAAAAACCTATTACAGGTGAAAAAATACCAAAATTAACTGATTTCTTTAAATTAGTGACGGAAGATAAATATAAAGATGTATTTTTAAATTTAGAAATTAAATCAACTCCAACACAAGAAAACGTAACACCAGATCCAGAGAAAATGGTTTCTTTGATTCTTAAAGATATTAAAGACTTTAATCTTGAGGATAGAACTTTAATCACTTCTTATGATTTTAGAATTTTGTATGCTCTTAAAAAACAAAACCCAAATATCCTAAGAGGATTTATTACTCTACAACAAGGACTTTCAATAACTAAAAAGAATATTTACGAGAACTCTCCATGGATGGTTAAAAATTATCCTATGGAAGAATTATTTTTGCTACCAAATATTATTAAATCGCTAGAGGGACATGTATGGAGTGTTTTTTACCGTGATGTGACTAAACAAAATGTAGAATTAGCACACAAACATGGTTTAGCTACTTGTGTTTGGACAGTGAATAGAGAAAAAGATATTATTAGAATGATCGAGTACGGAGTTGATGGAATTATCACTGACTATCCAAAAAAAGTTCAAGAAATTTGTAAATCCAAAAATATCTCTTGGTTTTAAGCTTGAAAACTTGAAAATATATTTATCGTCGTGCAAATAAACCCCTGATTTTTTAAATCAGGGGCATTTAATTTATTTATAAACTAATTATTTAAAGATGCTGTGATAGGTTCTTTATTTTTATTAGCTCTTTTTTCAGCGATTTTTTTCTCGATACTAGCTATCTTTAGATCAATCTTTGATAGTTTTTTTTGTTTAGTGCTTATCTTATTTTTAAGCTTATCGATTGATTTTAGTATTTTTTTCTTTTTCTTTTCGTTTTTTTTTAACTTTTTTTTCATATTGTTCCTCCAAAAAAGAAAAATCTAAAATAATCTAAAAAATTTTTCAAATGAAATTAAGAAAAATCTTTTAAACTAAAAGTTGAAAAAATTTAGAAAATCCTACGGAACTAATAAATTTATAAATCTGTCTGTTTTTTGGATCTCAAGACTGTTTACGTAACCACAATTTTCACCATCAACCTGTGATAGAACTTTATTGTTTACACCATTTATTTTTAATCTGTTCAATTCTTTTTTAATTACACTTTTTGCAGGAGTTAAGTCGCCTTTGGTTAAAATTAACCAAACATAATAAAGTAATTTTATTCTGGTCAGGTCTTTAAATATGTAAGCTACTATCCTGTTTTCAAATATATTGGTATCATTTGTTATAGAATGGGGACCAGCATAGTATTTTGAATTAGTACATAAAATCCAATCAGCCATAATTTTTTCATTATCTACCTCAACCTCCATTTTATTATTTTTTAAAAATAAAAAATGCTGAAAACCTTTTAAAGCGAAAATTACTTTTCCAAGATACTTTTTAATATTAGTATTTATGGACTCAACAATTCGAGAGTCAAAACCTACACCAGCCATCAAGAAAAAGTACTTATCATTTATTTTTGCTAATGAAATTTTCTTATGATTATCTGATACTAGGACGTTGTAAATCTCCTCCGCCTTTTTCTTAATTTGAGTTTCTATTTGTAAAATATTTGCAGTGCCAGCAGGTATGTATCCAACTAATTTGTCTTTTAGATTATCACTTTTAAACATTTCATTAATACCAAAACATACACTCCCGTCACCGCCAGCAAATACTAACCGATCAAATTTTTTATTAGACAATTCTTTAAATACATTCCTTGCATGATCTTCGCTTTCAGTTTTAAAAAGATCTACAATATGATTTTTTTCTAAAAGATTAATGACCTTGTTAATTAATTTAAGTTTTCTACCACCTGCTGCATTTGCGTTAAATATCACCGCAAAATTCAATTTTTTATTCATATTTTAACAATTCTGTAACATATTTATGATTCTACTTTTACTAGAGATTCGTTTTATAAAAAATATGGAAACAATTCAAACTAAATCTAAGGGAAAGATTTTAAATTACAAAAGCATCTTTATTTCCGACTTGCACCTTGGGCATAGAAAAAGTGCAGCAAACAAATTATTAGAATTTTACAAACATTCAAGGTCAGAGAATTTATATCTTGTTGGTGATATCATTGATGTTTGGGCTTTAAAAACAAAATTTTACTGGCCTCAAGAACATAATGATGTGATTCAAAAAACATTAAGAAAAGCAAGACATGGAACAAAAGTAAAATATATTGTGGGAAATCATGATGATGTCTTCAGAAAATTTTTACCATTACATTTTGGCGATATTGAAGTGGTAAATAGAGCCATACATGTAAGTTCAGATAATAAAAAGTATATTGTTGTTCATGGTGATGCTTGGGATGGAGTGATGAAATATGCTCCATGGTTATCAAAAGTAGGAGCTATCGCTTATAGTTTTTTACTTGAGTTTAATGTTGTTATCAATTTTTTTAGAAGATTATTTAAAAAGGGTAATTGGTCTTTAGCAAAATATTTAAAACACAAAGTAAAGAACGCTGTAAAATATATAGGCGATTATGAAAAAACTTTAGCAACTTATGCTAAAAGAAAAAATGTTGATGGCATAATTTGCGGCCATATTCATCATTCTGCCGATCAAGTCTTAGATGGTGTGAGATATTTAAATTGTGGTGATTGGGTAGAAGGTGCAACTTTCTTGGTAGAACATTTTGATGGTCGCATGGAAGTTATTGACTGGGATAAAATCAGAGGTGACGTTGTTGATTACGAGCCGTATTTAAAAGTAGTAAATAAATAAATGAAAATTTTAATCGTTACTGATGCCTGGTATCCGCAAGTGAACGGTGTTTGTAGAACTTTAAAAAATCTTGGCGATGAATTAAAAAAAATTGGACATCAGGTTGAATATATTGAACCTAATCAATTTTTTACTGTGCCAATGCCAAAATATAATGAAATAAAACTTTCTCTTAATGTTTGGCCTAGAGTAGGTAGATTAATTTCTAAAGCCGATGCTGATATAATTCACATAGCTACAGAAGGCCCGATAGGAATATTTGCAAAAAGATATTGTGTAAAAAATAAGCTTAAGTTTACTACGTCTTACCATACTCAATTTGATAAATATTTGAAGCTATACTATCCTTATTTGCCAATTAAGCTTGCTCAAAAGTTCCTTAAAGGATTTCACTCAAAGGCTGAAAAAATTTTAGTAACAACTCAGTCAATGAAAGATGAACTTCAAGATATTGGTTTTGATAAGGATAAGATGGTTGTTTGGACTAGAGGGGCAAACCACGGGGCATTTCAAAAGCCTAAAAAGATTAATTTAGAGTATAAAAGACCAATTTATCTTTATGTGGGAAGGGTATCTATTGAGAAGAATATAAGAGCATTTCTGGATTTAGAGTTAGAAGGCACGAAACTAGTTGTTGGTAAAGGACCTGATTTAGATAAACTTAAAAAAGAATACCCTGAAGCGATATTTAAAGGAGAGAGAACAAATGGTGAGCTTGCAAGTTACTTTGCTTCTTCTGATGTTTTTGTTTTCCCGAGCAAAACAGATACTTTTGGAATTGTAATTATAGAAGCTTTAAAATGTGGATTGCCAGTAGCTGCTTACCCTGTTGCTGGACCAAAAGATATTTTTAACGGAACAAACATTGGCTCGTTAAACAACGATCTTAAAAAAGCAGCACTTGAAGCTCTTAAGTCAGATAGAAGCGCTTGCATTGAGCATGCAAAAAAATATACCTGGGAAAATTGCGCAAAAATCTTTTTAAATAGTGCGGTATCAAACCGCTAAAAAATATTTCTTTAGTCTATATCTTTAAAGTATAATCAAATCATGGAATTATTATTTTATTCTCTTGCTGGGATAATTGTGATCGTAGTAATTGCAGTATCCAGAAAATCCATTGTAGCAGGCATGGAGGCAAGATCCGATGTTAAGAGAGAGAACAAACCAAGTAATAATGAAGAGGGGATAGAAGACATCACCAATGAAAATATTGAAAAAACTAATGAGCAAGTAAAGATTATTAATCAAATCGATGATCTAATTTTAATTGTAGATAAATTTAAAAATATCAAATTTTTTAATAATAGTGCAAAAAAAAAATTTGGAGAAAATAATTTAAATAAGCACGTGGCTACTTTATTGAGAGTTCCTGATTTACTCCAAAATATTGATTTAGTACTTTTAAAAAAAGAGACAATTACTATGGATTTAGAATTATCCTCTCCCTCATTTCAGTTCTTTAAAGTTCATCTATTCTCTGGACCGACCTCATATGTCGATGATCCTGACTCAGTTGTTTTATTTCTAAAAGATTTAACTGATATTATAAAAGCGCAAAGGTTTAAATCTGATTTTGTAGCTAATGTCAGCCATGAACTTAAAACGCCTTTAGTTTCTATTAAAGGATTTTTAGAAACTATAAGCGGACATGCGAAAGATGATTTAGAAGCACAAAAAAAATTCATACCGATAATGCTTGAGCAAGCTGATAGGATGGAAAGCTTAATTAAAGATTTACTTTCATTAAGTAGAATTGAGTTAGAGGAACATATACAGCCTCAAGATAAAGTAAATTTAAAAGAAGTTTTAAGTAACGTTGAAGATATCCATCAAAAAAATTTAAAATCTTTTGAATTTAAAAATAATATAAAAGATGATTTCTTTATTAAAGGCGATCATGAAAAATTAATTGAAGTTTTTTCAAATATTATTGATAACAGTATAAAATATTCAGAAAAAAATAAAAAGATCGAGGTTAATTGTGGACAAGGTAACGGAAAAGTAATAGGAGACTCTTATACCGTGTCCATTAAAGATAATGGTATTGGAATTCCAACTGAACAACTTCCGAGAATTACTGAAAGATTTTTTAGAGTTGATGCAGCTAAAAGTAAAAAAGTTGGTGGCACTGGACTTGGAATGGCGATCGTGAAGCACATTGTTAATCAGCATAGAGGTGAGTTAGAAATAAAAAGTGAGGCTCAAAGTGGCACTGAAATAAAGGTTCACTTTTCTAAATTTTAGCAAATATCACAAATTTATTAAATTATGTCTTGAGATAGACAGTAAAATAGTTAAAATTCTAGTATGACTAGAATAACAAATTATATAATTCTGGTTTTATTAACTTTAACTTTTACAACTGTTAAGGCAGATGTAAACTTAATTGAGAAAACTTTACGTTCTCAACCTCTCACAGTTTTTGATCTTGGACTTTTAAGACTTAAAAACGATCTTAGGCAAGCTAAAAACGATTTAGTTCTTGAAGTAGATAATAAAAATGTATCTACAATTTATACTGAAGCTTTATTTTCTAGAAGAGACGATGGAATTCAATTAATTGTGTCAGCACCGATGAGCACTCATTTAAATGCTAACTCGTACATGGTGGACTCAATTAAATGTAGAAAAATTTTTGAAAAAGTTAAAAATAATCTTTTAAAAGGACAAAACGAGAGCAATATGATTCACTCAAAAGCTGCATCTTATTTAAGTGAAGTATTCACCGCTCCAACACAATGGAATGCTTGGAGATATGATAAAGGTTTTACTCAAAAATTAGTTAACTTTGTACAACTAGAAGTTACATTAAAGCCTACTCAATCCTACGCAGTTAAAAATAAAGTAAGACCTTTTAGTTGCGGAGGGTCTTTAGCCTCTGATTATCAACAAATCGAGATAACTAGAAAGTTCAACTAAAAAGTTATCATTTTAATAAATTTGTAACATATCTGTAATAATTAAGAGTCCTCTTAATTCTATGAGTCCAATGTTTGTTAATTAATTAATAAATGAAAGGATAAACAATGAGAAAACTATCAATCGCTTTAGCTTCATTAGTTGCAATGTTAGTTGTAACTTCTGCTCAAGCTAGAGATCAGATTAAAATCGTAGGTTCTTCAACTGTATTCCCTTATGCAACAATCGTTGCTGAAAGATTTGGTTCGTCTGGTAAATTTAAAACACCAGTAATCGAGTCAACAGGAACAGGTGGTGGAGCTAAATTATTCTGTGCTGGAGTTGGTACAGAGCACCCAGACATAACAAATGCATCTAGAGCTATGAAGGCTAAAGAGTATGCGCTATGTCAAAAAAATGGTGTTGAAGAAATCGTAGAGATTACAGTTGGTAACGACGGAATAACGTTAGCTTATTCTAAAGATGCTAAACCAGTAAACTTTACAAAAAAACAATTATGGGCAGCATTAGCAAAAGAAGTTGCTAAAGATGGTGCGTTAGTACCAAATCCATATAAAAATTGGAGTGATATCGACCCATCATTACCAAACTACCCTATCAAAGTTATGGTGCCTCCAGGAACATCAGGAACAAGAGATGCTTGGAATTCATTAGTAATGAAAAAAGGTATCGATGATGCTTCTAAAAAAGCTGGCGCTAAATATAAAGCGTTAAGAGAAGATGGTGCGGTAATTGAAGTTGGTGAGAACGACTCACTTATTATTCAAAAATTAGCTGCGGACAAAGAAATGTTCGGTTTCTTTGGTTTCAGTTATTTCTTAGCTGCAAAAGATAAATTGCAAGCTGCAAGCATTGAAGGTGGTCAACCAAGTCTATCTTCGATTCAAGATTACAGTTACGCAGTTGCAAGACCTTTATTCTTCTATGTGAAAAAAGCTCACGTGGGCGTTGTACCTGGCTTACATGAATTCGTAAAAGAGTTCACAAGTAAAAAAGCTATGGGTAATAAAGGTTATTTAACTGATATCGGGCTAGTACCTCTAGATGGCAAGTTATACAAAACATCTAGAACTAACGCTACGAAGTTAGTTAACATGCCTGCTAAGAAGTAGTAGTATCAATTAAACAAAAAGGGGGTATTTTACCCCCTTTTTATCTCTGGAAGCTCAATATGAATTTAATACTTGTAACTTTTATTATTCTCTTAGCTTTCACAAGTTATTATTTCGGTAGAAAAAAAGCTCTGGTTATTCAATCATCACAAAGACTTACGGCATTACCAAAATTTTATGGATATTATTTAGCTGCTTGGTGTGCTGCACCAGCATTAATAATTTTTGCTCTTTGGTCAGTTTTTGAACCATCAATAGTTAAAACATTTATTTTACAAGATTACACTGATCAGAACTTAACTAAAAATGAGCTTCAGCTTATTTACACAAAGGTTAAAGCATTAGCCGCAGGAACTTACACGGGAGATATTACTAATTTTCTAGATGAGTCTGCTAATAAGTACATTCAATTAAAAGGAATAGCTAACAGCGCTAAAGTAGCAATTATTTTAGCAATTTTAATTTTCTCTCTGAGTTTTGCGTATAGATCTGTTCAGAAAAATGATCGAATGAGAGAACCAGTAGAAATTTTTCTTAAATGGGTGTTATTTGTTGCATCATTAGGCGCAGTTTTAGTTACAATCGGAATAGTTTTTTCACTTTTATTCGAAGCGATTAGGTTTTTTCAAGCAGTAAAAATCTTTGACTTTATATTCGGAACTCATTGGTATCCTGCTAAAACTTTTGTAAGAGATGGCCAACCAGATCCTGAATTAATGAAGGATGCTTTCGGAGCTGTGCCTTTATTTGCTGGAACTTTTTTTATTGCTTTTATTGCAATGTGTGTTGCCATCCCCATAGGTTTGCTGAGTGGGATATATCTATCTGAGTATGCTGGAAGAGGCATAAGAAAATATGCGAAACCTATTATTGAGATTTTAGCTGGTATTCCAACAGTGGTATATGGTTTTTTTGCAGCTTTAACCGTCGGTCCTTTTGTTAAAGAAATTGGTAACGCTATGGGTTTAGAAGTTTCAGCGGAGAGCGCTTTAGCTGCAGGAGCAGTTATGGGAGTAATGATAATTCCTTTTATTTCAAGTCTAAGCGATGACGTTATGACGGCAGTACCTCAAAATTTAAGAGATGGGAGTTACGCAATGGGCGCAACAAAATCTGAAACTGTAAAAAAAGTAATTTTTCCAGCAGCCCTACCTGGTATCGTAGGTTCGATACTTTTAGCAGTATCGAGAGCGGTAGGAGAAACAATGATTGTTGTAATGGCTTCAGGACTAGCGGCTAATCTTACAATGAATCCACTTGAGTCAACTTCTACCATTACAGCGCAAATTGTAGTAATTTTAATTGGAGACCAACAATTTGGAGATCCAAAAACTCAATCAGCTTTTGCATTAGGAATATCTTTATTTATAGTAACTTTACTCTTAAATGTAATCGCTCTTTCAGTTGTTAAAAAATATAGGGAAAAATATGAATAGTTTTAAGAAAAATTTATTAAAAAAAAGATATAACGCTGAAAGAAGATTTCAATGGTATGGCAAAATAGCTATAGGATTAGCTTTAAGCTTTTTAGCAGTTTTTATGTTTCAGATATTTTCAAAAGGTTACTCAGCTTTCCAAAAAACTTGGATAGTAACAGAAGTTCATTATGATAAAGAATTACTTTTAATCGATGCAGAAAGCCCATCAAAAGATGATTTAGAAAATGCAGACTATTATGATGTTGCTTACAAAGCTATGACCTCATTAGATACTGGACTTCCTGAAGAAGAGGATCGTCAATTGATACAAATGGTTTCGTATAAATATGAGGCAGAGGTTAAAGATCTACTTTTAAAAAATCCAGACTTTCTGGGTAAAATAGTTCCCATAAAATTAACAGCTTCTGATGATGTTGATCAAGTTCATAAGGGAAATTATCCAAGAGATATCCCTGAAAAGAATAGAAGAGTAAATGATTATCAGTTGCAGATTTACGATATGCTTAATGAAAGAGGGGATATTTTATCAGAGTTTAACATTAGTTTTTTTACAAGTCCTGATTCAAGAGAGGCAGAGCTAGCAGGTATAGCTAGCTCGTTTATGGGAACAGTTTTTAGTATACTAGTATGTTTAGCGTTTTCATTTCCTGTTGCAGTGCTAGCTGCAATTTATCTCGAGGAGTTTGCACCAAAAAATAAATTTACAGATTTTATAGAAGTAAACATTAATAATTTAGCAGCTGTTCCATCGATAGTATTTGGTTTGCTAGGTCTTGGTGTTTTATTAGCAGTTTTTAATTTACCAAGATCGACACCACTTGTTGGAGGAATTACTTTGTCTCTTATGACATTACCAACAATAATTATTGCTGCAAGAGCTTCTTTAAAAGCTGTTCCTCCAAGTATAAGAGAAGCTGCTTTAGCGATGGGTGCAAGTAATATGCAAACAACCATGCATCATACTGTGCCACTATCAATGCCTGGAACTTTATCTGGAACGATAATTGGCTTGGCTCAAGCTTTAGGGGAAACAGCCCCTTTAATTTTAATAGGAATGGTTGCTTTTGTGAATACAATACCTGGTACGCCAGTTGATCCTGCTGCAAGTTTACCAGTTCAGATATATATATGGTCAGAAAGTGCTGAGAGGGGTTTCGTTGAAAAAGTATCTGCATGTATTATGGTGCTTCTAGCTTTTTTAATTTTAATGAACTTGGCAGCTCAAATCGTTAGACACAAATTTGAAAAGAAATGGAGTTAAATGAGTAAAATAAAAGCGGAAAATGTAAATGTTTATTACGGATCCAAACAGGCATTATTTGACGTCTCTATAGATATAGCAGAAAAAGAAGTTACAGCTTTAATTGGACCATCTGGGTGTGGAAAGTCTACTTTCTTAAGATGCTTGAACAGGATGAACGACGTCATAGAAATTTGTAGAGTTGAAGGCAGTATTAAAATGGACAACCTAGAACTGAATTCAAGAAAGTTAGATGTTGTGAGACTTAGGGAGAACGTTGGTATGGTTTTTCAAAAACCCAATCCATTCCCTAAAACAATTTATGAAAATGTAGCTTATGGTCCTACTATTCACGGTATTGCACAGAGCAAAGAAGAAATGGATCAAATAGTTGAAACAAGTTTGAAAAAAGCTGCCTTGTGGAACGAAGTTAAAGATAGACTTGATGAAATCGGAACTGGTTTATCAGGAGGTCAACAGCAACGACTTTGTATTGCTAGAGCTATATCTGTAAGTCCAGAAGTGATTCTTATGGACGAACCATGTTCAGCGCTTGACCCAATAGCAACAGCTCAAATTGAAGAACTTATAGATGATCTTAAAAAAGAGGTCACAATTGTGATAGTTACCCACTCAATGTCACAAGCAGCTAGGGTATCTCAAAAAACAGGTTTCTTTCATTTGGGAAAACTTATAGAATTTGGACCAACAGATAAAATATTTAAAAATCCTGATAATCAGCAAACTCAGGATTATATTACAGGAAGGTTTGGTTAATGAGTGAAAAACCGCACATTGTAAAATCTTACGAAGAGCAACTTCAGTTATTAAAAGATACAATAGTGAAAATGGGAACTGGAGTTGAGAAACAGCTTGAAAACACTATTCAATCTTTAGTTAAAAAAGACATTAGTTTAGCAGAAAAATCTATCAAAGATGACGAATTGACTGATAAGTATGAAATCAATATAGAAGAGCAAGTTGTAAATTTGATTGCCTTAAGGCAACCTATGGCAATAGATTTAAGAGAAACAGTTGTTGCCTTAAAAGTTTCTTCAGACTTAGAGAGAATTGGTGATTTAGCAAAAAACATCTCAAAACGATTAACTAAAATTGGAACTGATTTACCTAATGATATTACTAAAAATTTCGAAATAGCTGGTTTAAAAGCATCAAAACAAGTCAATGCAGTTTTAAATTCGTATTTACATAGAGCTAAAGATACAGCAGAAAATGTTTGGAATTCTGATGAAGAAATAGATCAAATGACTAATTCTAATATGGAAGCTGCAGTAAAGCATTTAGAAAAAAATAAAAACGATATACAAAAAGTAACCCAACTACTTTTCATGCTTAAAAATATTGAGAGGATTGGAGATCATGCAACCAATATTGCAGAGCAAGTTTATTTTCTGATTACAGGAGATTATTTAGAGGGAGACCGACCAAAAGGATAATGAGGGCAAATTTATTCATTGTTGAAGATGAAATGCCCATCGTAACTTTACTTAAATACAATTTAGAAAAAGAGGGTCACAAAGTTGATTATGCAGTCAATGGAGAAGACGCTATTAGAAATATAAAGGAAAAAAATCCTGATTTAATTTTATTAGATTGGATGTTGCCAGATATTTCAGGTGTTGAAGTCTGTAAAAATTTGAAAAGAAGCAATCTTCACAAAAATATCCCAATCATTATGTTAACAGCCAAAGGTGAGGAAGAAGACAAACTTAAAGGATTTGAAACAGGAGCTGATGACTACGTAACTAAGCCATTCAGCCAAAAAGAACTTATTGCAAGAGTTAACGCTTTATTAAAGAGATCTAAACCAAGTGTTGCCGCTGATGTTGTAGTATTTGAGGATCTTAAAGTAGATAGAGTTCAACGAAGAGTTTATAGAGCAGATAAACAAGTTATAGTCGGCCCAACCGAATTTAAACTAATTGATTTTTTAATAAAGAATCCAAAAAGAGTATATTCGCGTGAGCAACTTCTAAATTCTGTATGGGGAGATGATATTTATGTTGAGTCCAGAACTATAGATGTTCATATCAGAAGACTAAGAAAAGCAATAAATATTGATGGCAAGAAAGATCTTATCAGAACAGTAAGATCTGCTGGCTATTCCTTAGATGTTTGAAGATCTTTTGGCTTTATAAATGATATTAATTTTCCTTTAACTTTTGATAACTTTTCCCAATCATTGAAATTAAAACTTATTTCAGCAACGGCTGCAGTAGGAAATTTTCTTTTTAAATTTTCAAATTGTTCAGAGTTTTCTTTAAGACAGATTCGATTTATGAGTTCACTCATTGAAGGTTCATGATTGATTAAAAGTAAAGTTTTATAATTATCAACTGTTTGTTTTAAGATATGAATAATTTCATCCTCACTAGCATGATAAAGCGCTTTTTTTTTAATAATTTTCTTAAAACTGATTTTTTCTGACAATATATTTAATGTTTGTATTGTCCTTTTAGAGGATGAGCAATAAACTAAATCAAATTTTAATTTCTTTTTAATAAAAAATTCACAAATTAATTTTGCTGAATTTACCCCTCTTTTATTCAATGGCCTGTCATGATCATCTAAATTTGGAAAATCCCAACTAGATTTAGCATGTCTCATCGCATATAATTTAAACATATTTTTAATTTAACATTTAAATATGTCGAAAGCATCATTTTCAGAAAACGCTAATATTAGCAATCAACTCATAAACAGAGAATTATCTTGGCTTCAGTTTAATGATCGTGTTTTAGAAGAATCAAAAGATAAAACAAATCCTCTATTTGAAAGAGTAAAATTTTTATCAATCGCAGGTACAAATTTAGATGAATTTTTTATGGTAAGAGTCGCTGGACTTTTTAATCAAATTAAAGATGGTTTTGACGAATTAAGCGCAGATGGATTAACTGCAGAGGATCAATTGAATAGGGTCGTATTAAAAACTAAAGATCTATTAAAGAAGCAAAACGAAGCATTCCTAGAATTGAAAAAAGAGCTATCGAAAGAAAAAATTTTCATTCGAAAAATGTCAGAACTAAATAAGAAGGATCTTATGTATCTAAGAGAATATTTTCAGGAAACAATTTATCCTATAATAACACCTACTGCCATTGACCCATCACATCCCTTTCCTTTTATACCAAATAAAGGCCAAGCAATTTTATTAAGAATGACAAGAATTAAAAAAAAAAGAGAACTAAATGCAATTATAGTTATACCAAGAGCACTTCCAAAATTTGTATCGCTAAATAATTCTGAAACAATAAATGAATTTGTCACAATTGATGACGTAATTTGTAAATTTGCTAATGAAATATTTCCAGACCATAATATCGAGGCAAGTTTGCAGTTTAAAATAATTAGAGACAGCGAAATTGAAATAGATGATGAAGCTGCTGATCTTGTGAGATATTTTGAAAAAGCAATTAAGAAAAGAAGAAGGGGAAACGTAGTTAAACTCGAAGTAATCACTAATTCAAACAAAAAACTTTTAAATTTTATTTCAAAAAAATTTAAAATGGATGAAGATCATATTTATGAGGTTGAAGGATTGGTTGGAATACAAGATATAGATGAAATTTGTAAAAAGAAAGATCCAAAGCTGAGATTTAAAAAGTTTAATCCTAGAGAAGTTGAAAGATTGAAGGAATTTGATGATAAATTTTTTTCAGCTATAAGAAGTAAAGATTTTGTTGTACACCACCCTTTTGAAACTTTTGATGTAGTAATTCAATTTTTAGAAGCTGCAGCAAAAGATCCCAAAGTTATCGGTATCAAACAAACTTTATATCGAACCACACCTGACTCTCCTATCGTAAAAGCACTAAGTAGAGCAGCAGAAAACGGAAAAGTTGTTACAGCCGTAATAGAAATAAAAGCTCGATTTGATGAGGAAGCTAATATTGAATTATCTAGGAAACTAGAGAAAGCTGGAGTTCAAATTGTTTACGGATTCGCAAAATATAAAACGCATGCAAAGGCAAGTTTAGTTTTAAGAAAAGAAGGAGCTAAAACGCGAAGCTATGTTCACTTAGGTACAGGAAACTATCATCCAATTAACGCAAAAATTTATACTGACTTATCACTGTTTAGCTCTAATCAAGACTTGGCCAAAGATGTCGAAAAATTTTTCAATTATGTAACTGGTTATGCAAAACCAAAAAAATTGAATAAAATTTTTATGTCTCCATTAAATAGCAGGAATTTTTTTGAAGAAAAAATTGAAAATGAAATTGTAAATGCAAGTAAAGGAAAACCTGCAGAAATATGGGCAAAAATGAATTCTCTTGTAGACCCTGGAATTATTAAGAAATTTTATGAAGCTTCAAACGCAGGAGTAAAAATAAATTTATCAGTAAGAGGAGTGTGTTGCTTAAGACCTGGAATTAAAGGTCAATCTGAAAATATAAAAGTAAAAAGCCTTATTGGCAGATTTTTAGAACACTCAAGAATTTATTGTTTTGCAAATGGTAGCTCTATGCCCTCTCGAGAGAATCAGGTATATATTTCATCTGCAGATTTAATGCCTAGAAATTTAGATAGAAGAATTGAAATTATAATTCCGATAGAAAACAACACTGTGCATGAGCAAATTTTAGATCAAATTATGTTAGCTAACTTTAAAGATAAATCAGAAACATGGTATTTAGATAGTTTGGGAAACTATCATAAAGAACAAGAAAAAGGCTTTTCCGCACATTCCTATTTCATGAAGAACCCAAGTTTATCAGGTCGTGGTAAGTCAATTTTAAGAGCTAAACCTCAAAATTTAAGATTAGTAAAATGAAACCAGAATTAAAAAATCTTTTTAAATTTCAGTCTAATAAAAAGTCTAAGCAAGCCATAATAGATCTTGGATCAAATTCAGTAAGAATGCTCATATACGATAATTTTAAAATTTCTCCAATCCCAGTCTTTAATGAAAAAGCAGTTTGCAAACTTGGAAAAAATTTAGATAAATCTAAAAAACTAAATCCCGATGGAATTAAAGGTTCTTTAAAAGTTCTAAATAGATTTAAAGAAATTTTAGATATTTCAGACGTTCAAGATTTAGAAATTATTGCAACAGCAGCTTTTAGAGAGGCCACTGATGCAAGTGAATTTTTAAGAGAAATTGAAAAAATATTTAATAAAAAACCACTAGTATTATCTGGCGAGGAAGAAGCAAGAACATCAGCAAATGGTGTAATGGTAGGATTTGATGAAGTAGATGGATTAGTTGCAGATTTAGGAGGTGGAAGTTTAGAACTTGCCAGAGTTTCTAAAAATCAAATTTTTGAAACAACCTCTTTACCTCTTGGAGTATTAAGACTTGAAAATAATCCTATTATAAAAAAAAGAAATTTGGGAAAATATGTTAGAAAACTTTTAAGAGATGAAAAATGGCTTTCTAAAAAGAAATTTAAAAATATTTATTTGGTAGGAGGTACTTGGAGATCATTATTTAAATATCATCTCTTTAAAGAAAAACACCCATTACATATTTTGCACCAATATAAACTCTCAAAAGATGTAGCAGTAAAATACTTAAATAGAATTTCAAAATTTAATAAATCATCTTTGAAATCAATGGAATATATTACTAAATCTAGAACTCCCTATTTACCTTTTAGCTCTATAATACTAAACGAAATAATTGAAGCAGCAAGCCCCTCAAAAGTTATTTGCTCAATCAGTGGACTGAGAGAGGGACATATGAATACAATTATAAACCAAGGAATGAGCGAGGATGAAATTTTCAAATTAAAAACTGACGGTATATCTTTTAAAAAAGGGGACTATGGAAAGAGTTTTGAGAAATATTTTAATTTTATTTCACCATTATTTGAAGACAACGAATATTTTAATCGAAGATTACTAACCTTGGCTTGCATCTTAAGTAAAATGGATTGGGGCCTAGGAGCTTTTCAAAAAGCAGAATTAGTTTTTATGGAAGTGTTAAATACTCCATTACTAAAACTAGAACATAGAGATAGAGTAAAAGTTGCATCAGCAAGTTTTTGGAGACATTGTGGCTTAAAATATAATCCGAATTATCAGTTTTTATCCTTATTAAATAACAACGAAATTTTATCCTCAAAGCAAGTGGGATCTGCTTTAAGATTAGCAGAGTCACTCACTAGCATGTCTTCTTTGTTGTTAGATGAATTTAAAATTTATAAAAGAAATAAGACTATTTTTTTGAAAATACCTAACAATCATAGCGATATTGTCTCAAAACAAGTAACTAAAAGACTTAAAAACCTGGCAAGAGAGATGAATGTCGACTCCAATATCATTTATTCTTGAAAATTAATAAATCTTTAACTTAATTTAAATATTTTTTTAGCATTTTTATATTATTAACTGATTAACAGTCTCCCAACTGTGTTGTTAATTAATTAGCCCATCAGCCCAAGGTATCAATATTTCCTTGGGCTGGGCTCCAATTACAAAATAATTTTTCTGATTAAATAGACAGCCAATATTCCACCAAGCATCTCAGCAATGATATAGCTAGGAGTATTTAAGTAATTAATTCCAGTAAATGTGTCTGTAAAAGTTCTTGCGATTGCTACCGCTGGATTTGCAAAAGAAGTTGAAGAGGTAAACCAATACCCCGCTGTTATAAAAGTAGCTACTGATGAAGCGACCGCAAGTTTGCCGCTCTTTAAAGATCCAAATATCACAAAAATTAATCCAAAAGTTGCAATGATCTCAGCTGTAAAAATATTTATTCCAGGTCTTATCTTCTGTGAAAGCTGTAACAAAGGAAGATCAAACATAAAATTTGCTAACATTACCCCTAACATGCAACCTAAGATTTGAGCAGAGATATAAGTGATAATTAAATTTTTTTTAATCTTGTTGGTAAAATACATTGCTAAAGTAACGACAGGATTGAAATGTGCGCCGGAGATATCACCGATTGAAGTAATCAGAACAAATAATCCTGCACCTGTAGCTAAAGTATTCGCTATTAACATTACAGCGATATCATCAGTTAGATTTTGAGCCATAATACCTGAACCAACAATAATCATGACTAAAAAACAACTTCCTATAAATTCACCAATAAATATCTTTTTACTTTTCATTTTTTACCCAATGTTTAATTTTTTCATTAATTATATTATAAGTTTCTTCAGCTATTAAATTTATTTTATCTTTATTTTTAGTTTTTTTAATTTTTTCAACAGGGTCCGCGATGTCCCAGTGCGTAATGGTCTTTTTTTTGGGCCATACAGGACAAACTTCTTTATTGGCGTTATTACAAACTGTAATCACGTAATCAATATCAATATCATTTTTTAAAAATTCATCAAAATTTTTCGAATAATACGTGGCTAAATTAAATTTTTTTCCTTCAAGATACTCTTTAATGTAGGGATTGATTTTCCCTGAAGGATTACTTCCAGCGCTAAATGCGATGAATTGATTTCGGAAATTATTGTTTACAATACTTTCCGCTATTATGCTTCTCGCAGAGTTTCCAGTACAAACAAATAATATTGTTTTTATTTTCCTCATAAAAAATGTATTGAAGTGTCCCGAACTTACGGAACCAAAATTTGATAAAAACCAATAATAAATAATGGAATTTGTAACCCAAAATTGGTTAATATTGCTTTATCCTTAGAAATAAAACCTGCAATTGTCCAACCAACAACTCCCGCTCCATGAAACATTATATTTACTGGATAAATATTCAAATTTGTTAATAAAATACCTGTAAGAACTAAAAAAGTACTCAACCATTTAAGGTATTTTTTAATAAACTTCATAATCAATTATATGATTGTAATGTTAAAGTTTTGTTAACCAGACGAGGCTTTAACTTTTTTCTCGATAAATTCTGGAATCTCATCACCAAGATCGTCGTCTTTTTGATTTTTAGGTTGAAAGGCATACAAAACATGAAGTTTGCAATAAGGAAAATCTCCTTCAGGCTTTCTACCGCAAAAATAGAATTTCTCCTCATTAGGATGACCTATAGGCCACTTGCACGTTTCATCTGTAAGCTCTTCAAGTGATTTAGGGTTTTCTGGCTCGAAGTTTTTATCTAATAAAATTGATTGAAATTTAGCTTTTCTTGATGTTGGTGCTGGTCCTCTTCTAATCTGTTTATTATCATTGGTTCTAGGTGAATTAGATTGCTTTGAAGGGGCTCTAGCTTCTAAATTTAACCTATGAGCTTTTCCAATTACTGCGTTTCTAGTGGTGTCACCTAATGCTTCGGCTATCTGACTTGCAGTATGCCCTTTTGACCAGAGTTCTTTCAATTTAGCGACTTTTTCTTCTGTCCAACTCATAGTATATAATTACAATATTTAGTAATTATTAAAAACTTAGGGCATAATATTGGGGTTTAAAACATTAAAACGCATCAAAGCTGTGAGTAGATTTAGTTTTGCACAGTTTTTTTAATAACAGGTTATAAGACTATCAATGGTTGAAATTTCGAAAAAATATAAAATTGGAAAAAGAAGATTTGGATTAGTTAATTGGTACGGAACATGGACTTTATACAAAAAAGAAGTTCTTAGATTTTTAATTGTGTGGATACAAACTATTTTTTCTCCACTAATTTCATCTTTACTCTTTTTACTTGTTTTGTCTTTAGCTATTGGAGCAGATAGAGGCGATGTTCTTGGAGTGCCTTTTATAACTTTTTTAGCGCCAGGGTTGATTTCAATGCAGGTAATTCAGCAATCCTTTTCTCATTCCTCGTCATCTTTTATGATTAAAAAAATTGATGGAACTATGGTTGATTTATTGTTTGCTCCATTATCTGCTGGGGAAGTTACGATCTCAGTTTCTCTTGCGGCTGTAACAAGAAGTGTATTAATTGGAATAGTTTCGATTATTGTTTTTAAATTAATTATAGATATTGAAATAAAAAATTATTTCACACTTGTAGCCTTTACTTTGCTTTCTTCTTTTGTTTTAGGAAACATAGGAATAATTGCAGGATTATGGGCTGAAAAATTCGATCATATGGCAACTGTCACAAATTTTGTAATAGTTCCTTTGTCTTTCTTATCAGGTACTTTTTATTCAATAGAGAGACTTCCTGATATTTTGCAAGCAGTAAGTAAAGTAAATCCATTTTTTTATATGATTGATGGTTTTAGATATAGTTTTATTGGCACTTCAGACGGCTCAATCTCTGTTGGTTTAGTATATTTAACTGCCTTAGGCTTTGTTAGCTGGCTTGTTTGTTATTTATTGTATAAAAAAGGCTATAAAATAAAATCATGAGTAAAATTTTAAATACTTATAACAGAAAGAAAATCTCTTTTTCTAAGGGAAAAGGGAGTTTCTTATATACAAAGAATGGAAAGAAATATTTAGATTTCGTTCAAGGTATTGCTGTGAACTGCCTTGGTCATGCTAATGACTATTTAATAAGATCAATTAATAAACAATCTAAAAAATTATGGCACGTTTCAAACGTTTTCACTATCCCTGAGCAAGAGAGACTGGCAAAAAGACTAGCCCAAAAAACATTTGCAGATTATGTAACTTTTCAAAATTCTGGCGCTGAGGCAACAGAGGCAGCTATAAAATTTGCTAGAAGATATTTCTATTCAAAAGGTCAACCAAGAAAAAATAGAGTTCTTTGCATTAATAACAGTTTCCATGGAAGAACTATCGCAGCTATATTTGCCAGCAATAGTAAAAAAGCAATTGAAGGTTTTAAACCTAAAGTAGACGGTTTTGATCATTTCAACTTTGGTGATCACAAAGGTTTAGAGAAAGCGATAACTAGCAGAACAGCTGCTATTATGGTCGAGACAATTATGGGCGAAGGGGGCATTAAGGTTATTCCAGATTTTTGTCTCAAAGGCTTGAGAAAATTATGTAATAAGAAAAAAATTTTATTAATTCTTGATGAGGTTCAATGCGGTATTGGAAGAAGTGGTAAATTTTTTGCTTTTGAATATGCAAAAATTAAACCCGATATTGTCCCAATAGCAAAAGGGATTGGTGGAGGTTTTCCAATAGGTGCAGTTTTAGTAAATAAAAAGGTGGCCTCAGGCATGAAGCCAGGAACCCATGGATCAACATTTGGAGGGAACCCTTTAGCAATGAGTGCCGGAAATGCAGTCATGGATATTATGTTTAAAAAAGGTTTCTTAAACAATGTAAGCAAAAATGGAAAATATTTTATTAGTCAACTTGATAAAATTAAAAATAAGTATCCTAAGATTATTAAAGAAGTTAGAGGGAAAGGACTGCTCATTGGACTTTGTCTTCATGTAAATCAGGTAAAATTTATTCAAAAGCTTTTAGATAATAATTTATTGACAGTAAGAGCTGCTGAAAATGTTGTCAGACTTTTGCCTCCTTTGAATGTAACAAAGAGCGAGATAAACCTAGGTTTAAAAATAATAGAGAAAGTTTGCAAAAAATTTTAAATGAAAAACTTTATAAATATCTCTGACTGTTCTTCAGTAGAGCTTAGAGCGATTATTGAGGAAGCAAAGAAGAGAAAGCAAAATAGATCTGGATTAAATAAATCTGCACCTGATGAAGATAAGCCCTTTGAAGGTAAGTCGATGGCTATGATTTTTGAAAAACCCTCAACAAGAACAAGAATGTCATTTGACATTGCTGTTAAACAATTAGGTGGATCATCAATTATTTTAAATCCAGATGGCATACATTACGGTAAGGGAGAGGAAACTTTAAAAGATACAGCAAAAGTTCTATCGGAGTATGTAGACATTGTTATGTTGAGAACTTCATCTCACAAAAATTTAGAGGAGTTTGGAAGACATTTAGATGTACCAATTATCAATGGTCTTTCAGATGTGAGCCATCCATGTCAAATTATGTCTGATATTCTTACTTACGAAGAAAGTAATGGTTCTATTGAGGGGAAAACTGTTTGTTGGATTGGAGATGGTAATAATAATATGTCAAATTCCTTAATAGAAGCTGCAGGAAAATTTAATTTCAAACTTAACATTGGTTGTCCAAAAAAATATTCTCCAAATAAGAGTAAATTAAAGCTAGCGAAAAAAGAGAAAGTAAAATTAACAATTACTTCTAAACCTCTAGAAGCTGCTGCAGGTGCTGATTGTGTAATGACTGACAAATGGGTTTCAATGAATGATAAAGTAAATAAAATTTCTAAAAAGAAAACTTTAAAACCTTATCAAGTTAATAAGAAAATAATGAGTAAGGCAAATTCAGACGCTATTTTTATGCATTGTCTTCCAGTTGGAAGAGGAGAAGAGGTTACAAATGAAGTAATAGATGGAAAGCAATCAGTTGTTTGGAGACAGGCACTGAACAGAGTTCATGCTCAAAAAAGTATTATTAAATGGTGTCTCGATTAGGGTAAAGGTTTTGGATTATCACCTTTTGAATTCATATATAAAATAACTGAGGCTCTATCTTTTTCTTTTCTAAGACCTGCAAAAGCCATTTTAGTCCCTTTAATATAAGCTTGCGGCTTAATTAAGTAGCTGTTCATTTCTTCAAAGGACCATTCTTTAGCATAAGCAACCATAGCTTTAGAATATTTATAATCACTTACTGAACCAGCTGTTCTTCCAATCACATTCCATAAATTTGGACCTATCATATTTTTTCCACCGGCTGCAATCATATGACAAGCACTACATTTTTTAAAAACTTTTTCTCCGTGCGCTAAGTCTCCCATAGCCAATAGAGCTTTTATATCCACTATTTCAGGAACCTTTTCAGTAGATTCATTCGTGCTACTAGTTGAAGCAACTTCTAATCCCTCAACTTTATAAGCAGTTTGTTCAGGTTTCTCTACGTGGAATAATATGTCTGTGAATTTTCCAATACCAATAACAATTAGGGCTGTTAGAAGGACTGCAGCTATTATTTTATTTAATTCAAAACTATCCATAATTTTGGTAAATACTAATCAGACGTATAACACGAGTTTTTAAAAAAAAACTTAAAATTACCAAATTTTTTTGCGTCTCTAGGACGCATAATTATGAATAAAACTGCAATAATAATACCCTCAAGATTGGACGCAATGCGATTGCCCAATAAACCTCTTAAACTTATAAACAATAAAGAGATGATTCTACATGTTTATGAGGCAGCAATTAAGTCAAATGCTGGAGAGGTTTATGTAGCAACACCTGATCAAAAAATAATTGATACTGTAAAAAAAATTGGAGGAAATGCATTTTTAACAGAAGAAAATCATCCGACTGGAACCGATAGGGTGTTTGAGGTCTTTAAAAAAAATTTAAATGCCAATCCAAACATAATTGTCAATTTACAAGGTGACATGCCAAATATCTCACCAGAGACTATAAATAATTTAGTCGATTATATGAATAAAGGTCATTGTGAAATTGGAACTTTAGCAAGTAAATTACGTTCAAATGAAGAACTAGAGGACGAAAATGTTGTTAAGGTCTTAGTAAAAGAAAAGTTAAAAACGAACATGTACGTTAAAGCCTTAGATTTTGTTAGACTCAAAAATACACAAGACTTTCAAGCTTACCATCATATTGGTATTTATGCCTTTACTAATAAAGCTTTATCGCGTTATGTAGGTCTTAAAAGATCAAAACTTGAACTTGAAAGAAAATTAGAACAATTAAGAGCTATGGAAAATGGAATGTCTATACACGCTGGTTATGTAGACTCATCACCTTTAAGTGTAGACACTGAACAAGATTTAGAAGAAATTAAAAAGATAATGAAAACAAATGATTAAAAAAAAAATTGCTATACAGGGCGAGCTTGGAGCTTACTCTCACATTGCTGCAGAAAATCTTTATAAGGACTCTGAAATAAAAACTTGCACTACTTTTGAAGAAACTTTCAAACAAGCTTATAACGACGCTAATTATAAAATTGTGATACCAATTGAAAACTCTCTGGCAGGTAGAGTTGCCGACATTCACTACCTACTTCCAAAATATAAATTACAAATCCATGGAGAACATTTTCAAGCGGTTGAACACAACTTATTATGTAAACCAGATGCAACTATAGGTGATATAAAATTTGTTAGAAGCCATGCACAGGCGATTGGACAATGTCAAAATTTAATAACTCAAAAAAAATTTAAACCAATAATCTCTGCAGATACTGCTGGTTCAGCTAAAGATTTAGCAGAGGGTAAAGATAAAACTATAGCCGCAATAGCATCTGAACTTTCTGCCAAAATTTATAATTTAAAAATCCTTGAGAAAAATATTGAGGATGAAAAAGGAAATGTTACTCGTTTTTTAATAATGGGTAAAAATATCGAACAACCCGAATTTAAGAAAGAAAAAAAATTTATTACGAGTTGTATATTTAGAGTAAAAAGCGAACCTTCAGCGCTTTACAAATGTTTGGGAGGTTTTGCGACTAATCAAGTCAACTTGACTAAGCTAGAAAGTTTTTCTGTTAAAAATACTTTTGATCAAGCAAACTTTTACCTTGATCTTGAAGGTCATTTGGAACAACCTGGAGTAAAAAAGGCTCTTGAAGAACTAGGTTTTCATACTGAAACTCTAGATATTTTGGGAGTTTACGAGGCTTCGCCATTTAGGCAAAAATAGTCCACAAAATTAAATTCTGCTCTTGTAGTATTTAAATTGATCTTGATATACTCATATTGAGGTTGGCATCAGGTGGATGTTTCATAAACCCGGTCAGGTCTGAAAAGAAGCAGCCGTAGTGAAAATTATTCAGGTTGTTGCCTGCCTCTTTTGAAATGACAAACAAAATTCTAGCACTTAAATATAGACCACAAGAGTTTAAAGATTTGATTGGACAAGAGGTCATGGCACAAACCATTACTAATGCAATCAAACTTGGAAAAACTCCAAACGCATATTTATTAACTGGAATTAGAGGCGTTGGTAAAACCACAACAGCTCGTTTAATTGCTAAAGCTTTAAATTGTACAAAAAATTTTTCTATAGGAGAAAAGTGTAACGCAAGCGAGAATTGTCATTGTAAAGAAATTGTCGACTCTAATCATATGGATGTTTTAGAAATGGATGCTGCATCAAAAACTGGAATAGATGATGTTAGAGAGCTAATTGAAAATTCAAAATATAGTCCAACTAGCGCTAAATATAAAATATTTATAATTGACGAAGTTCATATGTTATCAAAACAAGCTTTTAATGGTTTATTAAAAACTTTAGAAGAGCCACCACCGAGCTTAAAATTTATACTAGCGACAACGGAGGTGAGGAAGATTCCAGTTACAATACTTTCTAGATGTCAGAGATTTGATCTAAAAAGAGTTGGTGTAGAACAATTATGCGAACACTTAAAAAAAATAAAGATTAAAGAGAAGGGAGAAATCTCAGATGACGCAATAAGATTAATTGCTAGAACTTCTGAGGGATCAGTAAGAGACTCTATTTCCTTATTAGATAGAGCTCTTATTTCTCAAAATTTAAATAAAAATAAGGTTATCGAAGAGCAAGATGTAAGAGAAATGCTTGGTCTCGCAGACAAAAGCAAAGTAATAGAATTATTAAAAGAGGTACTATATGGAAATGAAAATGAAGCACTAATCATTTTGAGAGAGTTGATCAATGTTGGCATAGACGCTAAAAATTTTTTAAATGATATTCTAGAGGTATTATATTTATTTAGTAGAAGAATTAACCTTGGTCCAATTGATAAAGACATGTCAATCTCAGAGTCGGAAATGCAAATGATTGATCAATATACAAAAAATATTGATATACAAGATATAGGCTTATTTTGGCAGTTAACAATTAAAACTTTAGATGACCTTAGAGTTATTGGAAATGAAAATTTAACTTTAGAAATGTTCATAGTGCAATTAGTTCATTTAAAAAAGCTAGATAATAAAAATGAAATATCTGAAGAGATAAATCAACGAATAGATAATCAAGAAAATATTTCTAGTAAAAAAATAGAAGAAAAAAATTTAGAACCTACTTTAAAAAATCAAGTCAAAAATCAGATTAAAAATACTGATCAAATTAAAACCAGTCCAATTAAAAAGCCACAAGATGAAAATGAAAAAACAAAATTTGATATAA
>CACCPE010000006.1 GCA_902547825.1 uncultured Pelagibacteraceae bacterium
AAAAACAATGAAGCTAAAAGTATGCACGAAAAAAATCTTGAAACTCAGAGCAACTTAATAGAAGAATTTAAAAAAAGCAAAATTGCAAAAGAAATAGAAAATGCTTTTCCAGATGCAAAATTAAATGAAATAAAAGAAGAATAATTAATGACTAATTTTTCAGATATGCTGTCCAAAGCAAAAGCCATGCAAGAAAAAATGAAAGAGGCACAAGAACAAATTAAAAAAATTGAAGTTGAGGGAATGTCAGGAGGAAATTTGGTAAAAGTTATTTTAACAGGTGATTATGAATTAAAATCAATTGAAATTTCAGACTCAGCTAAAAAAGAGAACCAAGATATAATTAATGACTTGATTATTGCAGCATATAATAATGCAAAAGAAAATTTAAAGAAAAAATCTGCAGATGAATTGTCAAAAATAACTGGTGGACTAAATTTACCTCTAGATTTTAAATTACCTTTTTAAATGGATAATGATATACCTGAAATTAATGAGTTAATTAAACAATTTTCAAAATTACCGGGTCTTGGCCCAAAGTCGGCCAAAAGAATTATTTTAAAATTAATAAATAATAAAGATACCATGGTAAAACCTTTAGCGAAATCACTAGCCCAAGTTTATAAAAAAGTAGTTCGATGCAGTGAATGTGGAAATCTTAAGATAATCGATAAAATTTGCATATGTTCCTCAGATAATACTTACGACAAAATATGTGTTGTAGAAAATTTAGCTGATATGTGGGTTATAGATTCAGCAAATATTTATAAAGGTTATTACCATATCTTGGGAGGAACCATGAATTCTAATGAAAATTATGAGCAAAAAAACTTACTTATTGACTCTCTTGTTAAAAGAATAAAAAAAAATAATCTTAAAGAGGTTATTATAGCTACAAGCGCAACAGTCGAAGGTCAAACTACTGCTCATTATATTGAGGATACTATAAAAAATGATAAAATAAAAATTACTAAATTAGCTCAAGGTCTACCAGTCGGAGGTGAAATCGAACAACTAGATGATGGAACATTATTTTCAGCATTTAAAAATAGAGTCCCAGTTACTGATTCTTAATAGTAGCTTTTTTTTCCAACCTTTTTCGATGAAGCAGGGGCTCAGTGTATCCTGAGGGTTGAACTCTTCCTTTAAAAACAAGATCACAAGCAGCAGAGAATGCTATTGAATTATCAAAGTCATCAGACATTTTTGTGTAGGATGGGTCATTTTTATTTTGCTCGTCAACAGTTCTCGCCATCTTTTTCATTATATTCATTACTTGCTCTTTATTACAAATACCATGATGAATCCAATTAGCAATATGTTGAGAAGATATTCTTAGAGTTGCTCTATCCTCCATAAGCCCTATATTATTTATATCAGGCACTTTTGAACAACCAACTCCTTGGTCAACCCACCTAACAACGTAACCTAAGATCCCTTGAGCATTATTTTCTATTTCTCTATTAACATCTTCAACTGACCAATTAGGTCTATCAGCTTTAGGGATTTCTAAAATATTTTCAACCTTAGCTTTGCTTCTTGCTCTTATTTTATCCTGTTCATCAAAAACGTTTACTTTATGATAATGAAGTGAGTGCAAAGTTGCAGCAGTTGGAGAAGGTACCCAAGCGCAGTTTGCACCAGATTTTGGATGACCTATTTTTTGATCCATCATGTTTGACATTTGGTCTGGCATAGCCCACATTCCTTTACCTATCTGGGCTTTACCTGAAAAACCACAACTTAAACCTATATCAACATTCCAGTTTTCGTAAGTATTCAACCATGTAGATTTTTTCATTTCTCCTTTAAAAATCATTGGACCAGCCTCAAACGAAGTGTGCATTTCATCACCTGTCCTGTCTAAAAAACCAGTATTTATAAAAACTATTCTATTTTTTACCTGTCTTATACATTCTTTTAAATTGACTGTAGTTCTTCTTTCTTCGTCCATGATCCCAACCTTTATTGAATACTTTTTTATTCCTAGTACCTTTTCTACTTTCTCAAACAATATGTTAGTAAAAGACACCTCTTCGGGACCATGCATCTTTGGTTTGACAATATAAACAGAACCTGTTCTAGAGTTTCTTTTATTTTTAAAATCATGGAGGGCACATAAAGTGGAGAAAAAAGCATCCATTATTCCCTCCGGTATTTCTGACTCATCTTTTAAAAGTATTGATGGATTAGTCATTAAGTGACCGACATTTCTATTCAACAACAGCGCTCTTCCGTGAAGTATAAATTTTTTTCCATCTTTAGACATGTAAGTTCTGTCAGAATTAAGCTTTCTAATTATTTTCTTTCCATTTTTAACAAAAGTAGATGATAAATCACCCTTCATTAGTCCGAGCCAATTCCTATAGCACTTAACTTTATCTACTGCATCAACTGCCGCAACCGAGTCCTCATTATCAACTATTGTGGATATAGCGGACTCAACTACCACATCTGATATTGATGCTAAATCAATCTTTCCAACCGATGACTTTGAATTTAACAAAATATCAATGTGAAGATTATTATTTTTAATTAAGATTGAATCAGGAGCATTTTTTTCTCCGGTAAACCCTATAAACTGATCATTATTTTTAAGAAAATTTTTTTTTGAATTTACAAATAAAACTAATTTATCTCCTTCAACTTGAATTTTTGTAATTTCTTTCCAGCTCGTTTTTAATAATGGAATTCTTTCATCTAAAAAATCTCTTACAAAATTAATCACCTTGTACGCTCTATCTTTATCCCAATCTTTACCAATTTTACCAGGTATTATATCTGTACCATATAAAGAGTCGTACAAACTCCCCCATCTCGCATTAGCTGCATTTAATGCATAACGTGCATTATCTACCGGAACTACAAGTTGAGGCCCAGCTATAGAAGATATTTCTTTATCTACTTCAGTAGTCTCAATACTAAAATCATTATTTTCCTCGATTAAATATCCGATAGATTTTAAAAACTTAATGTAATCCTTTTTATTAAATTCTTCTCCTTTATTTGATTTATGCCAGTTATCGATTTTTTTTTGGATAACTTCCCTTTTTTCTATTAAATTTTTATTTATTGGAGCAAGCTCATGAACAATTTTTGAAAAATTATCCCAAAATTGCTCAGAAACTATACCTGTTCCTGGAATTGCTTCATTGTTCACAAATTCATACAATGTAGAACTAATTTTAAGGTCATTTTTATTAATCATATTCATAAAGTCGATCTTTACATTATTTCATAATATAATAATACTAACATTATTGTATCATTTTATATGAAAAATTATTTAGATTTTGAAAAAGAAATTAAAGCTCTAGAGCAAGAGGTAGATGGTTTAAAAAGTCCCTTTGGTTCTGAAGGGATATCAGAAGTTGATACAAAAAAGATAAAAACTACTCAACAAGAAATAAATCAAAAGCTCGAAGAAATTTACTCCAACCTGAATAGTTGGCAACGAACTCAAGTCGCAAGACACGAAGATCGTCCTAAAGCTAACTTTTATATAAAAAAAATATTTTCTCAATTTACTTTATTATCTGGAGACAGATACTTTGGAGATGACAAATCTGTAATTGCAGGTTTTGGTTTAATTGACAAGAAATCCGTTTTGATTATCGGTCAAGAAAAAGGAGAAGATTTAAATAGTAGAATTGAAAGAAATTTTGGGATGATGCGTCCAGAGGGTTATAGAAAATGCATAAGGTTAATGAAGCTTGCAGATAGATTTCAAATACCAGTTATAAGTTTCATCGATACACCTGGCGCATATCCGGGGATAGGAGCCGAGCAAAGAGGGCAAGCATCTGCAATAGCAAACTCAATTGAATGTTGTATGTCATTAAAAGTTCCAAACATTTCTATAATTATCGGAGAGGGAGGTTCAGGTGGAGCGATCGCTTTAGCTTCATCAAATAAAGTTATAATGTTAGAAAACTCAATTTATTCTGTAATTTCACCCGAGGGATGTGCTTCAATACTTTGGCGAGACCCAAGTAAATCCTTGCAAGCAGCTGAAGCAATGAAGTTGACGGCTAAAGATTTATTAAAACTAAAAATTATTGATGAAGTAATTCCTGAGCCACTAGGAGGAGCACATAGAGATCCAGATATAATTGCTGAAGACATCAAGCATTCAATTATAAAAAATTTAAAGAATTTTGAAAATTATAGTAAAGAGGAAATTTATGATCATAGAAAAGCAAAATTTCTCCAAATTGGTCGAGATCAAGGGTTTAGCAAATCTTCAAGTTTAAATGACAAAGGTTTAAGTTATCAAGAGTCAAGTTCTAGAAAAATTAAGTTGCACTTGATAAATAATAAATACGTTTATGGCGGTTTAGGCTTAGTTATTATCGCAAGCTTAATAGCAATATTATCCTAGTATTGTTGCAAAAAAACAATAGCGTCAATTATAGTTTAATTCTTCTATTGACTTTTATCCACCAAGAATGTTTAAGGTTCTTCAAGACTAACTTTTAGTTAGTTAAAGTTAATACAAATAAGGAAAAACAATAAATATGAGTACACTAAAAGGTAAAGTAAAGTGGTTCAATGGTACTAAAGGATATGGTTTCATTGAAAGAGAAGACAAAGAGAAAGACGTGTTCGTCCATTCTTCTGCAGTTAGAGAAGCCGGTTTAAAGTATTTAAACGAGGGTGATGAGTTAACGTTTGAAGTGGAGAGCACAGAAAAAGGTCCTTCAGCAGTAAAACTGCAGAAAACATCTTAATCTAAATTTCCAAAATCACTGATTATCGGGACATTAACTTTAGTTTAATCTATTTTTATTGTCCCGCTAATTTCATCTTGAAATAGACACAATTTTTTTCTAAGTAGACATTATGATTATTAATAAAAGAATCATTTCTACAGTAAGATCACATTCACACAGAATGCACGCTAGGCTATTGCTTAGCTTATAATCAAAAATATATAAATTTTATTAAAATTAAGATAAAACAATAGGGATGCAGCAGTAGCTCAGTTGGTTAGAGCACTAGTTTGTGGAACTAGGGGTCGGTGGTTCGAATCCACCCTGCTGTACCAAAAAATGGTGAAAGAAAAAAAGAACAAACCTTCTAAAGAACTTCCATTAGGGTTTGTGGACAGACAAGAAAAAGAATTACTCGTACGTGATTTTATAATTTCTAATATTAAAGAGGTTATGATCAAATACGGTTTTCAATATCTCGAAACTCCAAGTTTTGAGTATTCGGATAGTATTGGCAAATTTTTGCCTGATAAAGATAGACCTGATGAAGGCGTATTTTCATTTAAGGATGAAAATAAGTGGTTATCTTTAAGATATGATCTTACAGCTCCACTTGCAAGATATGTTGCAAAAAATTATTTAGAAATTCCTAAGCCGTTTAAAAGATATCAACTAGGCACTGTTTGGAGAAATGAAAAGCCAGGCCCTGGTAGATATAGGGAATTTTTACAATTTGATGCTGATTTTGTAGGAACAAAAAGTTTACAAGCTGATGCTGAATTATGTGTCATGATTTCTGAAATTCTTGAAAAATGCGGTCTCACTAAATCAGAATACATAATAAAGATTTCATCGCGTAAAATAACTGAGGATTTATTCAAAAAAATAAAGATAAACGAAAATCAGCAAAAACTTACTGCTTTAAGAGCTCTAGACAAAATTGATAGACTTGGTTGGGATGGAGTAAAAGATTTGTTAGGCGCTGGTAGAAAAGACAAATCTGGAGACTTCACACAAGGTGCGAATTTAAAATCCGAGGAAATTGAAGTGATAGAAAAAACACTTAAAAAAAAATCACCTGACACAGAGGATCTGATTGAAATATTTAAAATCTTTAGTGATTATAATTTCAACAATTTTGAATTTGACCCTTCAATTATTAGAGGTCTAGAATATTATACCGGAGTAATCTTTGAGGTAAATTTAAAATTTGATGTAACAAATAACAAAGGACAAGTAATTCAATTTGGTTCCATAGGTGGTGGAGGTAGATACGATAATTTAGTAAATAATTTCGGCAGTTTTGATGCACCTGCAACAGGTATATCTATAGGATTAGACCGATTGGTTTATGCATTAATGCAAAAAAAGGAATTTAAAATAAAACAATCAAAACCTGTTGTAATTTGTGTTTTTGATAAAAACTCAATGAAAGAATACATAAACGTTCAAACTGTGTTAAGAAAAGCTGGTATTAGCGCAGAAATTTATCCTGGAGAAACTAAATTAAAAAAACAAATGGAATATGCGAATAAAATAAATTCTCCAGCTGTTATTTTATATGGTGAAGATGAGATAAAATCAGGCAAACCTACCTTAAGAAATTTAAGTAGCGGCAAAGAACAATCGATAAAATTTAATGAATTAGCAAATGAAATCAAAAAAATTATCTGAAACTATAATCAAAAACTTTAAAAAAAATGGGTTTGTTTTGTCAGATCCAGATGTTCTTCTAGACTCAGATTACATTATCGAGAGATCTGGAGAAAAGTTTAGAAGTTCAATGCTTTCTTTTGATAGAGAAGATGGAAAAACAATGTGCCTAAGACCAGATTTAACAGTAGCATCTTGCATTGGTTTTTTACAAAAAAAATCACCTTCGAAAATTTACTATTCTGGTCAAGCTTATAGAAGATCAGGTAATAAGGGTACAGATTTTATTAATGACCAATTAGGGATTGAAATTTTAGGTTCAAAAAATCAAATTCAAGATGATTTTAAAATTATAAGTACAATTTTAAGTTCTGCAAAAAAAATTAAAAGAAAAAAAATATTAATTAAAGTTGGAGACATCGGATTGTTTAAAAGTTTAATAAATGCTCTAGATATGCCTGAAAGATGGAAGCTTAGACTTGTTAGACATTTTTGGAGACCTAGTTACTTCGAAGAGCTTTTGAAAAGGTTAGAAAAAAATACTGATATTGACGCAGTTACTTTTGATGCAGACAAAAAAAAATTTAATGAAATGAAAAAAATAGATCAGGATAAAGTAGTCGCTGGAAGACCAATTTCAGAAATATTAAAAAGATTTGAAAAAAAAATTAAAGATCCAAGATCATTTGTCGATGGAAAAAAAATTGTAAAAATTATTAAATCCTTTTTAAAGATAAGCTGTAAACTTTCGGATCTTGACGAGAGGCTATTTGATTTTGCTGAAAAAAATAAGCTCAAAAAAAATATATTTAAAAACTATAAATCTATTCTTAATTTAAAAAAACTTAATCAAGATATCAATTTCATCGCAAATTTCGGTAGAGACGTAGAATATTATACTGGAATTGTTTTTGAAGTATTCTCAGGTAAAAAGGAAATTGCTAGGGGAGGCCGCTATGACGATTTGCTCAAAAGTCTTGGAGCCAAAAAGAACACTCCGGCCGTTGGTGCTGCAATTAATTTAAAAAATATATGAAAGATTTCGTTACCATAGGTTTACCAAGTAAAGGACGTCTAAAAGATAAAGCGATATCATTTTTTAATGATAGAGGACATATGATTTTACAAAGTGAAAAAGAAAGAAATTATTTTGGAACTATTGAAAATAAACCTAACATCAAGATTATTTTTCTCCACGCTAAAGAAATAATTCAGAGATTAGGAGATGGAACTTTGGATATAGGTGTATCCGGGTTAGATCTCTTGAAAGAGTCTGATAAAATTTTACAAAGTAAAATAAATGTTCAGAAAAAACTTAATTTCGGTAATGCCAACTTAGTTATTGCAGTGCCAGATGATTGGATAGATGTACAGACGATTGCTGATCTTGAAGAGGTATCATTTGATATTAGATCTAAAAGAAATTATAGATTGAGAGTAGCAACTAAATATCCAAATTTAACTAACGATTTTTTGATTTCTAAAGGAGTTACTCAATATAAATTGATACCTAGTCTTGGTGCTACAGAAACTTATCCATTTATAGGCTCTTCTGAAATCATTACAGATATAACTTCTACAGGTAAAACTTTGGCTGATAATAATTTAAGAGTCCTAAAAGATGGATTAATATTAAGCTCAAATGCATGTTTATTTATTGCAAAAAAAAAGGCTGCAAAACTGCAGCCTTTTTTAAAATCTTTTGACTAGGTGAAATTACATTCCCATTCCACCCATGCCGCCCATTCCACCCATGCCGCCGCCCATTGGAGGCATTGCAGGACCAGCATCTTTTTCCTCAGGTTTGTCTGCAATCATTGCTTCTGTTGTAATTAATAGTCCAGCTATTGAAGCAGCATCTTGCAATGCTGATCTTACAACTTTAGTTGGATCAATAATTCCTTTAGCAAACATATCTACATAATCTTCATTCTGAGCGTCATAACCTTGAGAAGCTTTTTTACCTTCTAAAAGTTTACCAACAACTACAGAGCCATCGACACCTGCATTAGCAGTAATTTGTCTAATTGGAGCTTGTAGAGCTTTTTTAACTATTTCGACACCAGCTTTCTGGTCATCACCTTTTACTTTGACACCATCTAAATCTTGTGAAGCGTAAAGTAACGCGCAACCACCACCGATTACCACTCCCTCTTCAACGGCAGCTCTTGTTGCATTAAGAGCGTCTTCAACTCTATCTTTTCTCTCTTTTACCTCAACTTCTGTAGCGCCACCAACTTTTATCACAGCAACACCACCAGCAAGCTTAGCTAATCTTTCTTGCAGTTTCTCTTTATCGTAATCAGATGTTGTCTCATTTATCTCAGATCTAATTTGATTACATCTAGCTTCAATATCAGACTTTTTACCTTCACCAGCTACAATTGTGCTGTTCTCTTTATCAATTTTTACTTTTTTACAAGAACCAAGATCTCCAATTTTGACGTTCTCTAATTTAATTCCAAGATCTTCTGATATTACTTGCCCTCCGGTTAAAATAGCAATATCTTCTAACATTGCTTTTCTTCTATCACCAAAACCTGGTGCTTTTACTGCTACAACTTTGAGACCACCTCTTAATTTGTTTACAACTAAAGTTGCTAAAGCTTCACCTTCAACATCTTCAGAAATAATCATCAACGGTCTGTTAGCTTGAACTACTGACTCTAATAATGGCACCATCGGTTGTAAGTTTGTTAATTTCTTCTCAACCAAAAGAACTAAAGGGTTTTCAAGCTCAGTTGTCATCTTTTCGGTATTTGTCACGAAATAAGGAGAAAGGTATCCCCTATCAAATTGCATACCTTCAACAACATCCAATTCAGTTTCAACTCCTTTTGCTTCCTCAACTGTAATTACACCTTCATTCCCAACTTTTTGCATAGCTTTAGAAATCATATCACCAATAGATTTTTCTCCATTTGCTGAAATTGTTCCAACTTGAGCTACTTCTTCATTAGCTTTAACTTTTTTTGATGATGTTTTTAATTTATCAATTACTTGCTCAACCGCTTTATCGATACCTCTTTTGATATCCATTGGGTTCATCCCAGCTGTAACGTATTTAAGCCCCTCATTAACAATCGCTTGAGTTAAAATAGTTGCAGTGGTAGTCCCGTCACCAGCATTATCATTTGTTTTGCTAGCAACTTCTTTTACCATTTGAGCACCCATGTTTTCGAATTTATCTTCAAGTTCAATTTCTTTCGCAACAGAGACACCGTCTTTTGTAGTTCTTGGAGCGCCATAAGATTTATCCATCACTACATTTCGTCCTTTTGGACCCAATGTAACTTTTACAGCGTTAGCAAGCGTGTTTACTCCAGTAAGCATTTTTGATCTTGCTTCCGTATCAAATTTAATTATTTTTGCCATTTTTTCTCCTATAAAGTTTATTTTTTACTTTTTGAAATTCCCATTATGTCTGACTCTTTCATAATGCTGTATTCTTTGCCGTCAATTTTGACTTCAGTTCCAGACCATTTTCCAAAAAGGACTAAATCTCCAACTTTTACGTCCATTGGCGAAACTTTACCGTCCTCATTTTTTGCACCCGGTCCTACAGCTACAACCTCACCCTCTTGAGGTTTTTCTTTAGCAGTGTCCGGTATGATAATTCCACCAGCAGTTTTTTCCTCACTGTCTAGCACTTTGATAAGCACACGATCGTGCAGAGGTCTAAATTTCATATGTATTTTCTCCTATAAATTTTTATGTAGTGTTGATATGGTAAGTTTTAACTATATTTCAAGAGGCAAAAATCATTAAAAAAACCATTAAATACTATATTAATAGGCATTAAAAGGAGAAATAGTACATTGAAAGAACTAAACCATCTAGCAGATATATTTGAAAACTACGACACATTTATTATTGATTTGTGGGGGGTAATACATAATGGAGTTACTCTTAATCCTAACGCTATTGAAGCGGTAGACAAACTGAAAAAAAATTCAAAAAAAATAGTTTTTTTATCTAATGCACCTAGGCCTAGTTTTAAAGTAATTAATTTTTTACTAAAAATGAAAATGGATAAAAAATATCTAGAGCATGTAATAACTTCAGGAGAAGCAGCTATGCACGCAATTAACCAAAAAAAATTTGGAAAGACATTTTACCATCTTGGACCAGCAAGAGACATTTCTGTATTTGAAAAGGTAAAAGATAATAGAACTGATCTTCAGACTTGTGATTTTATATTATGTACTGGATTGTTTGATGATTATGAAAATGATTTAAATTATTATAAAAAATTTTTATCGAAGCATATTTCGAAAAAATTAATTTGTACCAATCCAGATTTAATAGTCCATAGGGGCAATGTTGAAGAACTATGTGCAGGATCAGTTGCGAAAGTTTTCGAGGATCTTGGAGGAGAAGTTATTTATTTTGGCAAACCGTATAAAGAGGTTTACAACATGTGCTTCGGACCTAATGAAAAAGTTTTAGCCATTGGTGATAATTTAAAAACAGACATCAAAGGAGCGAATAATTTAAAAATAGACTGTATATTTATATCTGAAGGTGTCCACAGAAAGGAATTCAACAATTTTTCTGAACTTCAAAAACTTTTAGAAAAATATGATGTTAGAGCAAATTTTTTTCAAAGAGAATTAAAATGGTAAAATGAAGATTTACAACAACCCAAATTTAAAAAAAAAACATTGCAATGGTGTAATAGCTATAGGTAATTTTGATGGGTTACATTTAGGCCATCAAAAAGTTATTAAAGAAGCGAAATTAAAAGCTATAAAAAACAATATACCCTTTGGGGTTATGACTTTCGAACCTGTACCAGTTATGTTTTTTAATAACAAAATTAAAAATCATAGAATAAACTCTTTAGAACAAAAAAAAACTCAGTTAAAAAAATTTAAATTAGATTTCTTAATAATTATAAAATTTAATAAAATTTTTTCAACTCAAACACCAGAAGAATTTATAAAAAAAATAATTTTTAAAAAAACGAAATGTAAATATTTGTATGTAAGTAAAAATTTCAAGTTTGGTTTTAAACGACAAGGAAATATAAAAACACTTAAAAAATTTGAGAAAAGATATAACTTTAAAAATATTGTAACCAAACCTTATAAAAAAGGTAATAAAACAATTTCATCTACATTTTTAAGACAGAAAATAAGGTTAGGTAAAATAGATGAGGTAAATAAATTATTGAAGCGACATTGGAGCATTAATGGTAAAGTAATAAAAGGAGAGAGAAGAGGACGTAAGATTGGTTTTCCAACATGTAATTTAAAATTGAGCGATTATGTTGTCCCTAAGCTTGGGGTCTACGCTGTTAGAGTTAAAAGTAAGAATTTTTATAAAAAAGGTATTGCAAATATAGGTTATAGACCAACATTTAATGGGCAAAATTTATTATTGGAAACAAATATCTTTGGAATTAATAAAAACTTATATAATAAAGTGATTAATGTTAACTTTAAAAAATTTATTAGACCAGAAAAAAAATTTAGGAATTTGAAACATTTAAAAAAACAAATCAAACTTGATATAAAAAAGGCAAATAAATAATGTCGAAAGAAACTCTACAACTTCCTAAGACAGCTTTTTCAATGAAAGCTAGTTTACCAATTAAAGAGCCAGAAATTTTAAAGAAATGGGAAAAAAATAAAATATTTAAAAAGCTGAGAGAAAAGTCAAAAGGAAAAGAAAAATTTGTTCTTCATGATGGCCCACCATATGCAAATGGTCATATACATATGGGTACCGCATTAAACAAAATTTTGAAAGATATGATTACTCGTTTTCATCAGATGAATGGAAAAGATTCTGTTTACGTTCCAGGTTGGGATTGTCACGGGCTCCCAATAGAATGGAAGATAGAAGAGCAATATAAAAAAAAGAAAAAAAATAAAGACGAGGTACCCATAAAAGATTTTAGGCAGGAATGTAGGGAATTTGCAAAAAGTTGGATCGAAGTTCACATTAAAGAGTTTAAACGATTAGGGGTAGTTGGAGATTTTGAAAATTATTATTCTACGATGAGTTATGAGGCGGAGGCTCAAATTGTAAGAGAGTTAGGAAAATTTCTTTTAGATGGAAGTTTATATCAAGGGTTTAAACCAGTTCTTTGGTCTACTGTGGAAAAAACTGCGTTAGCTGATGCAGAAGTAGAATATTTGGATCATACTTCAAATACAATTTATGTTGCATTTAAAGTTAAGGAGACTGACAAAAATTATCTAAAAGACGCAAGCATTATAATTTGGACTACTACACCCTGGACTATACCTGCTAACAAAGCATTAGCTTTTAATAGCAATATCGAATACTCAGTTTTGGAAATTGAACATCTTGAACACTTTAAAGATAAGAAAATTGTAGTAGCAAAAAATTTAATCGAAACAATAATTAAAGATTGTGAGATTAAAAACTATAAAGAGTTAAAAACTTTTAAGGGTTCTGAATTTAAAGGAACGTTATGTAGTCATCCATTAGTCAAAATGGATTTTGACTACGATGTTCCAATGTTAGATGCTCAATTTGTAAATTTAGAGCAAGGAACGGGGATAGTACATTGTGCTCCAAGCCATGGCCCAGACGACTTTAATTTGTGTTTGAAAAATAATATACCGTCACTCTATACAGTCGATAACTCAGGTGTTTACACTAAAGAGGTACCTTATTTTACAAATACACATGTATTCAAGGCTGACCCAATTGTTATAGACAAATTAAAAGAACAAAAACAATTACTTAAAAATGATAAACTTAATCATAGCTATCCTCATTCTTGGAGATCTAAGGCTCCATTAATTTACAGAGCAACACCTCAATGGTTTATTTCTATGCAAAAAAATAAATTGAGAGATAAGGCTGTTAAAGCAATAAATGAAACCATCTTCTATCCAAACAAAGGTAAGGACAGGCTTTTATCAATGATTGAAGGAAGACCAGATTGGTGTGTATCAAGACAAAGAGTTTGGGGAGTACCATTACCGATTTTTATAAATAAAAAAACAAAAGAACCACTAAGAGATCAAAAAATTATAGATAGAATTGCCTCTATTTATGAAAAGCAAGGCTCCGATTGTTGGTTCACAGATGATGCAAAAATTTTTTTAGGTGATGACTACGATGCCAAAGATTATGAAAAACTTAACGATATTGTAGAGGTATGGTTCGATAGTGGCTCAACACACAGTTTTGTTTTAGAGAAAAGAAAAGATTTAAAATGGCCTGCAGACATGTATTTAGAAGGTTCAGACCAACATAGGGGATGGTTTCACTCTTCTTTATTAGAGTCGTGCGGAACTAGAGGCAAAGCACCATTTAAAAGTATTCTTTCACATGGTTTCGTTGTGGACGGCAAAGGTATGAAAATGTCTAAATCAATGGGAAATGTCATATCCCCAGAAGACATATTAAAGAATTATGGTGCAGACATACTTAGAGTTTGGGCTTCAGCATCTGATTATGCCGAAGACTTAAGAATAGATAAAAATATTTTAATACAACACGCAGAGTCTTATAGAAAAATTAGAAATACTTTTAGGTTTATGCTCGGAAACTTAAAAGATAATTTTGATAAACAAAACTTTGAAAAAATTAAAATAAATGAATTTGATGAATTAGAGCAATTCATTTTACATAAGTTATTTTTAATTAATCAATCAGTAGATGAAAATTTAAAAAATTACAATTTTCATAAACTGTATAAAGAGCTATTGAATTTTTGCACATTGGATCTTTCCTCCTTTTATTTTGATATAAGAAAAGATGTTCTTTACTGTGATAGCATAAATTCAAAAAAAAGAAAAAATTGTGTTATTGTGTTAAACATAATTTTAGAAAGCCTATTAAAATGGTTCGCTCCAATTTTAGTTTTCACTACCGAGGAAATCTATAGTCTTGTGAATAAAGATAGTTCTGAAAGTATTCATGAAAATAGTTTTGTAAAAATCCCAGCTAATTGGAAAAATGATAAACTAAATGAAAAATGGTCAAAATTATTTAAAATTAAACAAGAAGCAAATATTTCGATTGAAGAGAAAAGAGCTAATAAAGAGATTGGATCAAGTTTAGAGGCTGAAATTAAACTAATCGTGAAGAAAGATCAATTTGAACTTCTCGATAAGTTAGATTTAGCAGATTATTTTATCGTTTCGAAAGCAGAAAAAGAATTAACAAATAATGATAACGCTAAGATTGAAGTGAAAAAGGCCCAAGGACAAAAATGTGAAAGATGTTGGAAAATCTTAGAGAAAAGATGCGAAAGAGAAAGTTGTCCTATAAAATAGGAAATCAATATTTTGATTGATCTTAAAAAAATAAAAAACAATATTTTTAAAAAAGAAAATCTTTATTTTCTAATTATTATTTTTGTAATATTCCTATTGGATAGGTATTCAAAAATAGAAATTATAAAAAATTTTAATGACAAAAACACTTATGTGAATGATTTTTTTAATATCAGCCTTATTTGGAACACCGGGATAGGTTTTGGTCTTCTCAGTTTCGATTCTAATCTGATTTATAATTTAATTTCTTTAATAATAGGATTTGTAATAATGACCATAATATATATTGCTGTAAAATCCGAAATAGAGGAAAAGATTTTTTTTTCGATAATAATTGGAGGTGCTTTAGGCAATTTTTATGATAGAGTGATTTATAAAGCCGTGCCAGATTTTATAGATTTACATTATAATAATTTTCACTGGTTTACTTTTAATGTTGCCGATATATTTATAACTATTGGAATATTTGCCTATATTATGAAAGGCTTTTTTATTAAAGAAAACACATGAAAAAATTATTTTTAATTTTATTATCTTTATTATTTTTATCATGTAGTGGAATTAGTGATGTAGGCAAAGTTATGAGAAACGAAAAAACAACAACGACTGATGAGTTTTTAGTAAAAAAAAGGAAACCTTTAATATTACCCCCAGATTATAATGAAATACCTGAACCAGGTGAAATATCAGCAAAACAAAAAACAGAAGAGGACAAAATTAAAAAAATTTTAAAAGCTCCTAAAGAAGATAATAATTCTGGAGCCAAAGAAAGAGGCTCCTCTGTTGAAAATTCAATATTAAAGAAAATTCGTAAGTGAATATAAAAAATTTAATTGTTAATAATCATATACAAACAAATACCTTGAGTAAAAATGACTCAAAAATTTTATTAATTAAATACAAAAAAATAATACAAGAGACTCAAAATAATATTAATAATTCAAAAAAAACGGAGTACGTTCTTAATAAAAATTATAAATTTAATTTCAGCTTTAAAGATCTTAAAAATTTTAAAAAATTCAAAACGATAGTTTTAATTGGAATGGGCGGTTCAATTCTTGGGACAGAAGCGGTTATTGAACTCTTAAGGAATAAAATTAAAAAAAATATTTTTTTTTTAAATAATATTAATACTGAAAAAATAGAAAAATTAAAAAAATCTACTAAACTTCAAAAGACTCTATTTATTATCATCTCTAAATCGGGAAACACTATTGAGACCTTATCAAATTTTTTTTCTTTGAATATTTTAAAAAAAAACTCAAAAAATATTCTTATTATTTCTGAAAAAAAAAATAATTTACTTTTTTCTTTATCTAAAAGAATGAATCTTTCACATATAGAGCATAAAGAAAATATTGGTGGAAGATATTCTGTCTTATCAGAAGTTGGTATTATTCCCTCTTATCTTTGCGGAATAAATACTACAAGGCTTAGAAAACATTTAGATAGCTCTCTTTACGGAAAGAACTCAATTTTTCTAAAAGATAGCTGTATTAAATTGGCTAATTTATTAATTAAAAATAAATATCGTAATTTAATTTTTATCAATTATGAGCCAAGACTTGAGAAATTTCTTTTCTGGTGCCAACAGCTTATTGCTGAAAGCTTAGGTAAAAAAGGTAAAGGTTTTTTACCAGTTATATCAAATGCACCAAAAGATCATCATAGCTTGCTTCAATTATATTTAGATGGCCCAAAAGATAAGCTGTTCTATGTTTTTAGCCCTGTAATATTAAAAAATAGTAATAAAATAAATTCTAAAAAATTTACATCGGGTTTGGATTTCGTTAATAAAAAAAGTTTAATTCAAATAAAAAATTCACAAAAAAAAGCTATGATTATGGCATTAAAAAAAAATAAAATACCATTTAGGGAATTTAATCTAAAGAAAATTCAAGAAGAAACCCTTGGAAGTTTAATATCTTATTTTATATTAGAAACAATTATTGTTGGGAAACTTGCAGGTATTAATCCTTACGATCAGCCGGCTGTAGAACAAGTCAAAAAATTTACTAAATTAATTCTTAGTTAAACTTTCCAAATATTATCATAGAACGTCCATATTTTCTTTTAATTATTGGATTAAAAAAATTATCAAATTTATCATTAGATCTTTTCTCTCTATGAATAATAACTACATGATTTTTCTCAAAAATTTTATTCTTATTAAATAAATACAGATTCTTTAGATATTGATTATCTGCAAATGGTGGATCGAAAAATAAAATATTAAACTTGTCTTTAATTTCCATTTCATGAAGCTTATCAATTTTCTTATTTATAATTTTAGAATGATTTAAAATTGAAAGATTTTTTAAGTTATTATTTAAAATCTTAGCAACTTTCTCATTTTCTTCAACAAATGTTACTTCTTTAGCTCCTCTAGATAAACACTCTATTCCGAAAGATCCAACTCCTGCATAAAGATCAAGAATATAAGAATTTTCGATTTTTACATTAATTTTATTAGAATGCTTTAAAATATTAAAAATATTTTCTTTCACAGAGTCCTTTAATGGTCTAGTTATCGAAGTTTTTAAATAAAGAATTGACTTCCCTTTCAGTCTTCCACTTACAACTCTCATTTTTTGATTACTTTCCAACCAATATCTTTTCTAAAAAAACCAAATTTCCAACTAATTTTTTTAATTATTTTAAAAATATTTTCTCTGATTTTTTTGAAGTTATTACCCATCGAAGAGATATTTAAAACTCTTCCACCATTAGAATAAACCTTTCCATTTTTTGATTTTGTACCTGCGTGGAATATAAATTCATTTTTGTTTAATTTTATTTTTTTTATATTTTGAATTAGTTTATTCTTTTCGTATTTTCCTGGATATCCTTTTGAACACAAAACTATCGTCATACATTTTTGTTTTCTCCATTTAATTTTTAATTTTTTTAAATTATTATTAACTGCTTTATCAATTATTTTTAAAAAGTCAGTTTCGAGTCTTGGCAATATAACTTGACACTCTGGATCACCCATTCTTATATTATATTCTATTAGATAAGGCTCATTATTCACGATCATCAATCCAACGTACAAAAATCCTTTATATGGAGACTTCTTTTTTTTTAATGCTTGTAAAGTAGGTTCAACAATTTTTTTAATTATTTTTTTTTCAAGCGTTGAATTAATTATTGGAGCAGGAGAATAAGCACCCATTCCTCCAGTATTAGGCCCTTTGTCATTTTCACCAACACGTTTATGATCTTGTGCAGTACCAAAAAACTTATAATTTTTTTTATCAACAATTAGAAAATAACTAGCTTCTTCTCCTTTTAAAAATTCTTCTAAAACTACTTTATTTGAGGATTTGAATTTTCCATCAAATATTTCTTTAGAAATATTCAAAACTTGATTTTTTGTTTTACAAATTGTAACACCTTTACCAGCTGCAAGCCCATCTGCTTTTACTACAAGTGGAAACTTATTCCTTTTAATAAAATGAAGTACGTCTAATTGATTTCTACAAATTTTAAAATCTGCGGTTGGGATCTTATTTTGCTTACAAATTTGTTTCATAAATGCTTTAGATCCTTCCAATTTGGAGGAAAATTTATTAGGTCCGAATACTTTGATTTTTTTTTTTTCCAAAAAATCAACTAATCCTCTGACAAGAGGCTCTTCAGGTCCAATAATAACTAAATTAATTCTTTTTAATTTAATTAATCGTAGTACCTCTTTAAAATTAAGGATATCTACCTTTACATTTTCGGCAATCTTTGAAGTTCCGGCGTTACCTGGAAAACAGAATATCTTTTTTGTTGTTTTAGACTCATGTATTTTTTTACATAATGCATGTTCGCGTCCTCCACTACCTATTAAACCAATATTCATGTTAAGAGTTATAATGTATAATTTATTGATGATTAAAAAAAAAGCTAAACTTATTTATAAACACAACTCTTTCGACGTGGTAGAGAAAGGAGACTATGTTTTATGTGCAGTTTCAGGAAAGCAGATACTGCTTAGTGATTTAAATTATTGGAATGTAGAATTGCAAGAGGCTTATTTTTCCCCAAAAGAAGCGAAAGTCAAATACGAAAAAGCGAGAAATAAAAGCTAGTTATTTCCATCTATTATGCGTCCAGATCCATTGATTAGGGTTTTTTCTAATCATACTTTCTAAAATTTCATTAAGTTTGAGTGTTAAATCAATTTTATTTTTATAATTATGAATATCAATTTCATTTTGAAATTCGATTATAAATTTTGAGTCTTTATCTCTTTCGATAAAAACCGGAATAATTGGCAATTTATATTTCAAGGCTAGTTGAGCCGGTAAAGTAGTCGTGTAAGCTGGCTGGCCAAAAAAGTTAACTTTTTCTCCTTCACTTACTCTTTGATCAATCATTAATGCAATGCTAAATCCATTATTAATATAATTCATAACTTCTCTTACACCTTTGATGCCTTTTTTTATTTGGTTGTTGCAAACGTATTTTTTTCTTAAATATTCCATCAGAGGATTTAAAAAAAAATTGTTTAGCGGTCTGTAAATAGTAGCCAATTTGACATTTCTTTTTGTGATCTCCATAGACATGAGCTCAAAGTTTGCAAAGTGGCCAGAAATAAAAATAGCTTGTTTTTTTCCCTCTATAATATCTTTAAGAATTTCCTCTCCTTTAATTTCTATGTGAGAGCTATTTTTTTTCATACGATCTAAAAATATATATTCAACAAATGTCATCCCATAATTTTTCCACATTGAAGATAAAATCATATTTTTTTCAATAGACGTAATATCTTTTTTGAAAATCTTTAAATTTTTATTTATTACTTTTTTAGATTTAAAATAATGTGCAAAATATAAAAAAATAAATGAGAACATTGATCTACCTAATTTTACTCCAATTATACGTCCAAAAAATAGAAGAAAATAAATTATCGTAGCTTGTAAAAAATAGTTAAGAAATTTTATCATAAATTTTACTAATATCATTTAATAGCTTTTCTTTTTGATTAATTATAAGATCGACTTCTGCATAATCAATACTACTGTAATTGTAATCTTTAATTCTACAAAAATCTTTCTCCGTCATTATTATTTTGTAGTTTTTTTCTTTTGATCTTTTTATTATTTTCTCGATTTCGGATTTTTTAAAAAGAAAATGATCCGGAAAAACAAGTTTTTCTTTTACATCTAAATTATTATCTTGAAGTAGTTTGAAAAAATTTTCTGGATTACCTATTCCAGCAATAGCTATTAGTTTTTCATTTTTAAATTTTTCAGCATTTTTAAGATTGTAATTTGAATAATAAAAAGATACCTCTTTATTATATTTTTTTATTTTTTTTTCAAAAATTTCATTCTTTTTTCCGTTAATTATTATTATTTTTACATTTTCTATAGAATTAAGAGTTTCTCTTAAGGGTCCCGAAGGTATTACAAACCCATTTCCTATTAATTGATTTTCATTGAAACATAAAATATTGAAATCTTTATTAATTTTGTAATCTTGAAATCCATCATCTAAAATAACTGTGTCAAACCCTCTTTTGATAGCCTTATTAATTCCATCAACTCTATTTTTTTCTGTAATTAGATAAGAATAATTTTTCTCAATTAATTTATATTCATCAATATGATTTTTATAGAATTTTCTAATTATTGCAGTTTTCTTTCCAATTTTTGATATTTCTTTAGCTAGAAAAATTGATAAAGGTGTTTTACCTGTACCACCTAAATAGATGTTTCCTATACATATAACTTTTACTTTAAATTTTAAAACTCTAGTAATTTTTTTTTTTATCCAAATGAGTAATATTAAAGTAAAAGTTATAGGCAAAAGCACATATGGAAAAACACTTTTCTTTGTACCCCAAAATTTAGGTTTTATAAGTTTCATTTAATAAAAATTTATTTACATATCTCATAGTATCGTTCAGAGTTTTTTGACTTAATTTATCTATAAGTGAAGAATACTTATTAATATCTTTATGATCCTCTTTAAAATCTTTCACTAAAAAGTTTATCAACTCTCCTTCATTATTAATTTCTTTTGAAATATCATTAATTTCTAAGGTTTTGTATATTTCAGAAAAATTATCAACAAATGGGCCATGATATATTTTACATCCCACTTTGACTGCATCCAAAGGGTTTTGTCCTCCTTTGTCTTTAAATTTTGATAATAGTGATTTTCCTACGAAAGCACTTTTAGAAAACTTTATAAATTTTTTTAAATTACCAAAAGAATTAATTATTATCACGTCTGATTTTTCGTTAATGATATTATCTTTATTCAAAACCTGGGCAGTTAATTTTAATTGATTACTTAGCTCTTTAATTTGGCTTACTCTCTCTAAATGCCTAGGTGCAATTATAATTGAAATATTTTGATTTTTTTCCCTAAGTTTCAAGTGTACGTTTAAACAAAATTTTTCTTCTTCATCGTGAGTACTTATTGCGCACCAATATTTTTTTCTGCTTTGTACACTTTCTATTGATCCAATTTCGTCTTTGGTAATCTCATTTTCATTTATGAGCTTTATGTTTCCCACATGAAATATATTTTTTGCATTTAATTTATGTAGATATTTTTCAGTTTCTTTATTTGAGCTTAAGCATAAACTAAAATTTTTGAAAATTTCTTTTGCCACAGGTAAAACTAATGACCATTTTTTATATGATTTTGACGTTATTCTAGCATTTAAAATTGCAAGAGGAATTTTAAATTTATTAGCATTAGTAATTAAATTTGGCCAGATTTCTGAGTCAACTAAAAAAATTGCCATTGGCTTCCACATTTTAATAAAATTTTTAATTATAAAATCCACATCTACTGGGAAAAACCTATGTTGGACATTATTAAATCTTTTCAATTCTTCTGAAGCTAGGTTTCCAGAACTTAAAGTTACAGTAGTTATCAAAAATTCTAAATCTTTTCTTTCTTCATTAAGTCTACTTATAATTGGCAATATACTTTTAAATTCTCCGATACTTGCAGCATGAAACCACATAAGTTTCTTTTTTTGATCTTTTTTAATATTGAAGCTACTTAAAAAGATTTTTTCTTTAAATCTTTTATTATCTTCCTTTTTTTTTAATTTTCTAAAAAATATGAGTAAAATAATTATTGGATAAATAAGGTTTGTTAAAAACCTATAAATTTGGATCATTAAATTTATTTAAGTTGTTTTTCGTAAAGTGATTTATATTCGATACAATCATTTATTAATTTGTCATGCTTTCCAGAGTCAATTATTTTTCCATTTTTGATAACAAAAATTTTATCTGCGTTATGTATTGTTGAAAGTCTATGTGCGATTACTAGAGTTGTTTTATTTTTAGTGAGATTTAAGATTGCATTCTGGACTTTTTCCTCAGACTCAGCATCTAAAGAAGATGTCGCTTCATCTAACAATATAATTGGTGATTCTTTTAAAATGGCTCTTGCTATCGAGATTCTTTGTTTTTGACCTCCTGATAGCCTCACGCCATTTTCGCCAATTAATGTCTCATATTTATTAGGTAACTTGTCAATAAATTCATCAGCAGCTGCAAAAACACATGCCTTCTTAATCTCTTCATCCGAAGCATTATCTTTTGCGTAAGCGATATTCTTTTTAATTGTATCATCAAATAAGATTACATCTTGGCTGACCATAGATAAATTTTTTCTCAGTGATCTTATTGTTACATTTTTAATATTTTGATCATCAATTTCAATAAGACCCTCTTGCGGATCGTAAAATCTAGGCAGTAAATTAATAATTGTACTTTTTCCAGCACCACTATGTCCAACAAAGGCAGTCATAGTATTTCCTTTAATATCAAGATTAATATTTTTGATCGCTTTTTCTTTTGTAGAACTGTACTTAAAAGCTACATTTGTAAATCTAATTTGTGAATTTCTTATGATTAAATCTGAATTATCTTTATTCTCAATAATTTCGATTTTTTTATCTATAACACTACTTATTCTTTTAAATGCCGCCGCCCCCTGATATGCAGCCATATTAATTGTAGCCAAAGATCGTATCGGTTGATAAGCTAACATCATTGCAGCTAGAAAAGAAAAAAAATTATTTACCTCTAGCTCACCAGAAGCAATTAATTTTCCCGAAAAAAAAATAAAACCTGCAATCATAAATCCTGTCAATGTTTCCATGATTGGTGTAGCTCTAATTACAACACTTCCTATTTTAATATTTTTTTCGACGAGATCATTTATTACATCATTTGCTTTTTTAGTCTCCTCATCTTCTTTCTGGTAAATTCTTATCATTTTTGATCCTTTTAATATTTCTGATAAAAAAGAGACTAATTTTCCTGACGACTCCCCAGCTTTACTTGTAGCTTTACCAATTCTTTTTCCTAAAGATTTGGCTAAACCACCAGCTAACGGCATCATCAATATAGCAAATAATGCTAATTTCCAATTTTGATAAAACATTAAAGAAACAAGGGCAATAACTGAAAAACTGTCCTTCATTAAATTTAAAACACCAGTGCTTACAAGATTTTGAACTTGGTGTGTATCAAACATAATATTGGAAATATATTTTCCAGAGTGTCTATTTTCCAAAGTCTGAACATCTGAAATTAATATATTTTTTGCAACTTCTTTTTTAAGTTCTCCTGCAACCTCCTCTCCAACTCTAATAATCTTTATTCGCGCCATATATAATGAAAGGCCTTTGCTAGTAAAAGCAAATATAATTAAAAGAGGTATAGACCAAGCAAAAGTTCTATCTTGATCTATAAATATTTTTTTTACAGCTGGATCTAAAAGCCAAGCAATTCCAGAAGTGCTTCCAGCCACAATTATAGATAGGATTAATGCAATTAAAATAGTATTTATGTGTTTTTTTACATAATCTCTATATAATCTTTTTAATATTAATTTAACTTCTTGAAATTTCATCTTATATTCCTCTTAATATAAAACTCAAAAATAAAATTAATCCTGAATAATTATTTAATTTAAATAATTTTAAAGAATTTTTAGGTTCAGAGATCTTTAAATTTACAACTTGATAACCTAAACTAAAAATAAAAAAAATAAATAATAGGGTAAACATATTGACCCCTATCTCTTGTTTAAATAAAAAAGCTAGTCCAAAGAATGTGCAAAAATAACAAAAACCAATAAACATTTTTATATTTTTTTTAAATTTTATTGAAGTTGATTTAATACCAATTATTTCATCATCTGACATATCTTGAGTTCCGTAAATGGTGTCATAACCCAATGTCCAAAATATGGCTGAAAAGTACAGAATTAAAATTTCTATTGAAATTGAACCATTCACTGAAGTCCAAGCCATAATTATCCCCCAATTAAAAGTTAAACCTAAAAATAGTTGAGGCCAATAAGTAACTCTTTTCATATAAGGATAAGTGAATGCTAAAATCATTGAGCTCATCCCTAAAATTATTGTGAGCCTATTAAATTGAATTAAGATTAAAAAAGCGATTAAGCAAAGTATTGCAACATATAATAAAGATTTACGAATTGTAATTTTTCCTGAGGCTAAAGGTCTTGATTTGGTTCTCTTAACTCTGATATCAAAATCTTTATCGACAATGTCATTGACTATACATCCTGCACTTCTCATTAAAACTGAACCACCAAAGAATAAAAGAAGATAACTTATAAATAATTCTAAATTTTGATTATAGCTGTATGCATATGCTAAACCCCAGGAACAAGGCCAAAATAAAAGTAAATAACCAATCGGTTTATTTAATCTAGTTAAATTTATGAAAATATTTAAATGATGCATTAATTATTACTTGTAAATATCAAACAGTATCTTCATAATCAATTTGATTCGATATGGATATTGATTATACAGTAGCAGCTTTAATGTTCCCTGCAATTCCATTAATGATGACGATGTATAGTAATCGTTTTCACACTCTGAGCGCATTAATTAGACAACTACATGACAAATTTACTTTTGAAAAAAAGGTTCCACCAGAGTTAGAAAAACAACTTCATGTTTTAAATAAAAGAACTAATTTTTTAAAATATGTAATGGGGTTTTCATCTTTTGGATTTCTTTTTAATATGCTTACAGTATTACTATTATATTTAAACTTAACATTTTATGCTAGGCTAAGTTTCGCGTTGTGCTGTGTATGTATGATAATTTCAATATTCCTATTTTTACAGGAGGTTAGAATGTCTAACGAAGCTTTGAAATATCACCTTAGTGATATGGATACTATGAAAAAGGATTTATAGATCGATCAATTCTCTAAAAGTTTTTTTTTGAAAAGCGAAATTCCTTGCTTAACTTTATGATTATAGGACTCTTCAAAAGTGGTCAATTGCCAACCTTGCATCCGCAATTTTATTTTCTTAAGATTTTCTAATTTCCATTCTTCACTAATATTTTCATCTTTCCATTTTTTTTTTTCTTCATTAGTTCTTGCGCATCCATAACAGTAGCCAGTTATAGGATCAGTTTTACAAATACTAATACAAGGAGAAATTGTTTTTTTTGACATCAAGGAATTAAAATTGCTGGACCAATTAATTTTCTTGCCTCTAGGTCTGCGTGTGCTTTTTTTGCATCTAAAAGCTTATATTTTTTTGAAATTCTAATTTTTATTTTTCCAAATTTAACCTTTTCAAAAATTTGATCTGCTCCAGCTTGAAGTTCTTTTCTATTACTAAAATATTGCCCAATAGAAGGCCTTGTTAAGTATAGCCCTTTAGGTTGGATGTCTCTTGGAACATTTACAGGATCTAAAGGTCCAGATGCATTTCCAAAACTTATCATCATACCTCTTGTTGAAAGACATTCTAGTGATCCATAGAATGTTTTTTTTCCAACCCCGTCAAATACTGCAGGTACTCCCTTATTTTTAGTAATTTTCATTACTTCTTTGGCAAAATTATCTTTTGTATAATTTATAACGTGAGAGTAACCATTTTCTTCTGCTATTTTAATTTTATCATCAGATCCAACTGTTCCAATCACTTTTGCTCCAATACTATTAGCCCATTGAGCAAATATTTGACCAACTCCTCCAGCAGCTGCATGAAAAAGAACTGTTTCACCAGCTTTAAGTTTGTAAGTTTTTGTAAGTAAATAGTTTGTAGTTAAACCTTTTGTCATTAAAGTTGCGGCCAACTCATGTGAAATCCCATCAGGAAGTTTTACTGCTATTTTAGCTGGGATGATTCTTTGTTGCGCATAAGCTCCTAAAGGCACAGAGGCGTAGGCAATATTATCACCTTTATTAAATACAGAAACATTTGAACCTACCTCATCAATTTTTCCAGCAGCTTCTAAGCCAATACCACTTGGCAATTTGATTGGGTACAAACCAGATCTGTGATAAGTATCAATATAATTTAAACCAATTGCATGATTAGTAACTTTAATTTCATCTGCTTCTGGAGAAGCAACATTTACATCCTGAAGTTCCAATACCTCAGGACCTCCATTTTTTTTCATTACAATAGATTTAGACATTTTTACGGGAACGTACTTTAACTTTTAATATTTGGCAAATGTTCCGTTGTTATAGTCTTGAATTGCCTCAAGTATTTCAGCTTTTGTATTCATTACAAATGGTCCGCCCCTCGCAATAGGTTCACCTATTGGTTTACCAGCTATAAATAAAAACTCTGATTTTTTGCTTGCTATGACCTTAAGTTTAGTGCCATGCTTTAATAATATTAAGTTTGAGTTAGCTGTTTTATTGTGACTCTTCTCCCCAATTTTTAATTCTCCTTTTAACAAATAGATAAATGAGTTGTGTCCTGAGGGCACATCACAATTAAATTCTTTTTCTTCATTTAAAATTACATGAAAATAAATTGGATCAACGTTATGGTTTTTTTCTGGTCCCTCGGCATTTTTGTATTTACCTGCAATTACTTTCACAATTTTTTCTTTATCTTCGTGTTTACCTAGTTCATTTCCTTTTATATAAAGGTATTCCGGCTTATTCTTTTTCATTTTAGCTGGCATATTTATCCAAAGCTGAAAGCCTAACAACCTACCCTCTTTCATAGCAGGCATTTCAGAATGAATAATTCCTCTTCCAGTTTTCATCCATTGTACATCGCCAGATGTCATAATACCTTTAGCCCCAGTACTATCCTGATGTTCAAATTCTCCGTTTAACATATAAGTCACTGTTTCGATTCCTCTATGAGGATGAGGAGGAAAACCAGCAACATAATCATCTTTATTTTCAGAACCGAATTCATCGAGCATTAAAAATGGATCAATATAATCTGCTTCAGGAGTCCCTATGCTTCTTTTTAATTTTACTCCTGCTCCATCCGAGGCGTTAAGTGCTTTAATAATTTTTTTTACTTCAATTTGAGACATTAAAGTATTTATAATGAAAGATTAAACTATATCAAGTAGCTGCGTTAAATTGCTGACTTCATTTTTAGGTTGAAAATCGAGTTTATCGAATACTGAGCTATGTCTATTAACCCAGATAGAGTTGTATCCAAAGTTTCCACCTCCCGAAACATCCCATGTGTTTGCACTTAAAAAAGTAATTTCATCAGGATTAATTTTATATTTTTCAATTGGCAGTTTATAAACTTTTGGGTCAGGTTTATAAATTTTTACTTCTTCAACAGAAAATAGATCATCAAATAGATTATTTAATTTATTACTTTCAACTAATTCATTTAGAAGATCAGGGGTCCCGTTAGAAAGTATAGCAAGTTTGAAGTTTCTCTTTTTCAAATTTTTCAAGACTTCTCTCACTTCTGGATATGGAGACAAAATTTTGTAAAGACTTAATAACTCATTTTTCATGTTTTTATTTATGTTGAACACTTTCATTGATTTGTCCAAACTGTCCTCAGTAATATCCCAAAAATTTTTATGCATTTTCATTAGACTTCTAAGCCAAGTATACTCAAGCTGAGTCGTTCTCCAATAATTTGCAAATACTTCCCACTTAGTTCCAATTTTATCTTTACATTTTTCAGCAGCTGAATTTACATCAAACAATGTACCATAAGCGTCGAATACTATTGCCTTTGTTTTCATCATTTATTTTAAATTATGTGAACCATCACATAATGGTTGATCATTTGTTTGTTTACATGAGCAGAAAAAAACTTTTTTAGTTTGCTCGGCTAAATATTTAAAAGGAGTAAATTCAGTTCCTTTATGAGAACCATCACAAAAAGGTTGTTTAGAGCTAATTCCACAAGTACACCAAAAATAAGATTTTCCCTCTAACACATTAATGCCAATCGGGGAAACTCCAGCTCTTTTACCTTTTTTCATTAAAGCTCCTTTATATCTCCAAAAATTGTTTATATTATAGTTACTAATGAATATTAGATTATATCATCCAGACAGTATACTAGAAAATAATACAAGTTTGCTAAGTAAAGAGCATACTCATTATTTAGTTAATGTCATGCGACTACAAAGAGGCTCTAACCTAAATTTTTTTAACAAAAATGGAGAGTGGAAAAGTGAAATAATTTTTTTAAATAAAGATAGAGTTGAAGTAAGGTTTTTAAAAAAAATTAAAGAGGGTAAAAATTTATCTAAAACTGAAATAGCGATTTGTTTGGTAAAAAAACATCCGATGGATATTATTCTGCAAAAAGCCACAGAGCTTGGTGTTAGTAAAATAATTCCAATAGTTTCAGAGAGAACAGAAGTAAAAGAATTAAATATTGATAGAGCAAAAAAAATTGTTATTGAGGCAACCGAGCAATCTAATCAACTTGTTCCACCAGAAATTTCAAATGTAATTAAATTGAAAGATTTTTTGAAAACCTTCGGTGAAACATCGAAACTTTTGTTTGCTGATGTAAATTCAAAAGACATTTTAAAAACTGAAGACCTTAAAAACTCAAAATCTTTATGTATCTTAATTGGCCCAGAAGGTGACTTTACCCCATTAGAGCGTGAGTCTATCCTTCAAAATAGAGCGGTAAAACCTTTTACGTTATCTAGAAACATTCTAAGGTCCGATACTGCTGTAATAAGCGCGATTTCATTAGTAAATTTCATCAATAACTCTAATTAATTGTCGCATTAATTGAAATTGTTAATTCATCTAAAAACTGTATAAAAACTCATGATTAAAAAAATTGCTTACACACTTTTATTAATATGGCCTTCATTAATTTTAGCTAATGAGCCTAGGGACTGGCAATTAGGTTTCCAAAAGTCAGCTTCAAAAAGTATGGATGATATTGTTTGGTTTCATGATTATATGCTGGTGCCAATAATTACAGCTATTACAGCTTTTGTTTTATTTCTACTTTTATATGTATGTGTTAAATACAGAGCTTCAAAAAATCAAGTGCCATCCACTACAAGTCATAATACATTAATCGAGGTCATTTGGACGTTAGTCCCTTGTTTAATTTTAATTGTTATGGCTGTTCCTTCATTTAAAGTTTTATATTCACAAGACGAAATACCAAAAGCAGATGTAACGATAAAAGCCATCGGATATCAGTGGTATTGGGGCTATGAATACCCAGATGAAAATATCATTTTTGATTCGTACATGATTGATGAAAAAGATTTAAAACAAAATCAACCACGATTGTTGGCAGTTGATAATGCAGTTTATGTTCCAGTAAATAAAGTTGTTAAAGTTATGATAACTGCGAATGATGTTTTACATGCATGGGCACTTCCATCTTTTGGGGTAAAAAGAGATGCAATTCCTGGAAGAATAAATGAGACATGGTTTAAAGCTGACCGAACTGGAACTTTCTACGGCCAGTGTTCTGAATTATGTGGAATTAAACACGCTTTCATGCCAATCACAGTTAATGTTGTGTCTGAAGACGAGTATAATAAATGGTTAGAAGAGGCTAAAGTTAAATTTGCCAAAGATGAAATTAAAAATAATATTAAAATAGCAAAAAAAATTAAGGAGATAAAATAATGTCAGCAACAACCGCAGACCACTCGCATCATCACAATCCAACAGGTTGGAAGAGATGGGCTTACTCAACTAATCATAAAGATATTGGAACAATGTATCTTATCTTTGCAATTATTGCTGGTTTAATTGGATCTGCTTTTTCGGTTTTAATGAGAATGGAATTAATGCACCCAGGTGATGGAATTCTTGGCGGCGATTATCATTTATATAATGTATTGGTAACTGGTCACGGTTTGATCATGATTTTCTTTATGGTAATGCCAGCAATGATTGGGGGTTTTGGTAATTGGTTTGTTCCAATCATGATCGGTGCACCTGATATGGCTTTCCCGAGGATGAATAATATTTCTTTCTGGTTATTGCCTGTTGCACTTATTTTGTTGTTAGTATCAATTTTTGTAGACGGACCTCCAGGAGCTAAAGGAGTTGGAGGAGGTTGGACGATTTATCCACCTTTATCATCAAAAACGGGTCAGCCAGGCCCTGCAATGGACCTAGCAATTCTAAGTTTACATGTTGCAGGAGCTTCATCAATATTAGGAGCAATTAATTTTATCACAACAATTTTAAATATGAGAACTCCTGGTATGACTTTACATAAAATGCCTTTGTTCTCTTGGTCAATTCTAGTTACAGCATTTTTACTTTTATTATCTTTACCAGTTTTAGCTGGAGCTATAACAATGCTTCTAACAGATAGAAATTTTGGAACTGCTTTCTTTGAAGCACAAACAGGTGGAGATCCAGTTCTATTCCAACACTTATTTTGGTTTTTTGGTCACCCTGAAGTTTACATTTTAATTTTACCAGGTTTTGGAATGATAAGTCATATTGTTTCAACTTTTTCAAGGAAGCCTGTGTTTGGTTATCTAGGAATGGCCTATGCTATGGTTGCAATTGGTGTTGTAGGTTTTGTTGTATGGGCTCACCACATGTACACTGTTGGATTAGACACAGATACAAAGGCTTATTTCTTAGCGGCGACTATGATTATAGCAGTCCCAACTGGTATTAAGATTTTTTCTTGGATAGCAACAATGTGGGGTGGCTCGATAAGCTTTCAAACTCCCATGCTTTGGGCTATTGGCTTTATATTCTTATTCACTTTAGGTGGAGTAACGGGGGTAGTTTTGGCAAATGCAGGTGTTGATACTGCACTTCACGATACTTATTATGTTGTTGCGCATTTCCACTACGTATTATCAATGGGAGCTGTATATGCGATCTTTGCAGGATTTTATTATTGGTTTAGTAAAATGACAGGTTATGAATACTCAGAATTTCTGGGAAAACTACATTTTTGGCTCACGTTCATAGGTGTTAACTTAATATTCTTCCCACAACATTTTTTAGGATTAGCAGGAATGCCAAGAAGATACGCTGATTATCCAGACGCATTTGCTGGTTGGAACTATATTTCTTCAATTGGTTCATATATATCTATATTAGGTTTAGCGGTGTTTTTATTAAATCTATTGTACGCCTTTATGAAAAAGAAAAAAGCAGAACCAAATCCATGGGGAGAGGGAGCAACGACTTTAGAATGGACAGTGTCATCACCGCCACCATTCCATACTTTTGAAGAGCTACCTAAAGTAAAGTAAATTGAGCCAGATAAGCATAAAAACTAGAAACTCTAAACTAAGTTTAACCTTAGATCTAAATTCGTTTTTTAATTTAATGAAACCTAGAGTGATGTCTTTGGTTTTATTTACTTGCATGGTGGGTTTATTAATTGCGCCAATTAAAGTAGATTTCATATCTGCTTGTATTTCTCTCTTAGCAGTAGCTATAGGTTCTGGCGCCGCTGGAACGCTTAATATGTGGTATGAGTCAGATCTAGACGCTTTGATGAGTAGAACTTGTCTTAGACCAATCCCAACAGGAAAAGTTAAAAAAGATCAAGCTTTATATTTTGGTATAATTTTATCAGCTTTATCAGTAAGCATCATTTATTTTTCTGCAAATTTAATTTCTGCAATCTTATTAGCATCAACAATTGCTTTTTATTTTTTTGTTTATACAATTTGGCTAAAAAGGAAAACCCCTCAAAATATTGTTATAGGTGGTGCTGCTGGAGCATTACCACCTGTTATTGGATGGACAATAGCAACCGGAAATATTTCTGTTGAGCCATTAATTTTATTTTTAATTATCTTTTTATGGACACCATCACATTTTTGGGCGTTGAGTTTATATAAGTCAGGTGATTATAAAAAAGCAAAAATTCCTATGCTTCCTATAATTTCTGGAACTAAGACAACAAAGATAAATATTCTTGTTTACGCTTTGATTATGTCACCAGTAGTTTTAGCTCCTTATTTTTTCAATTTCGCTAGCAAAATTTATTTGATTACAACTTCAATAATGACGTCGTATTATATTTACTTATGTTTTAAATTATATTGGTCTAAAATAGCTAAGGCTTCAAATAGAATTGCAAGAAAAATATTTATTTACTCAATTTTTTACTTATTTTTTATTTTTCTAATTTTATTAATTGATAACATTCTAAAATAACATGATGAATAAAAAGAAAAAAAATTTGATTACTGCTTTGATATTAATCTTGTTCATGATTTTTTTATTTGTGCTAACTTTTTACAATATCGGGATTTATAATAGAGAAATATAATGAATATTAGCAAAAAAAATCTGACACCTATCGCTTTGGTATCAATATTTTTACTTATGTTAGGTTTATCTTTCGCAGCCGTTCCATTGTATGATTTATTTTGCAGAGTAACAGGATTCGGTGGAACTACTCAAAACGCAACTGAAAAAGAAATTCCAAAAATTATAGTAAATCAAGACTATAAAATGAGATTTGATACAAACATCAATAGTACTTTGGATTGGAAATTTTATCCTGAAATGAATACTTTAAACTTAAAACCGGGCGAAGTTCATACAGTTAAATTTAACGTTGAAAATCCTAGTAATGAAATTTCTTCTGGGTCAGCAACATTTAATGTATCTCCATCACCATTTGGTATTTATCTAAATAAGATAGGCTGTTTTTGTTTCGAAAAACAAACCTTGCAACCAGGTGAAAAAAAAGAGTTTGTACTAACATTTTTCTTGGATCCCAAAGTTGTTGATGATAATAAAACAAAAAATATGTCTGATGTAACATTATCTTTTACTTTCTTTTCATCAGGCTATTACGAAAAGAGTAATACATAATGTCGGCGGAAAAACCAAAACACGATTATCATTTAGTTGACCCAAGTCCTTGGCCAATCTATGTTTCATTTGCTACTTTAGTCTTAGCTTTTGGTGCAGTTTATTATTTTCATTCCAAAGCCCTTTGGTTGCTATTAATTGGTTTCGCATTAGTAGTATATGGTGCATTTATGTGGTGGAGGGATGTTATAGAAGAAGCAGAGCATCAAGGTCATCATACTCCCGTGGTTCAAATCGGACATAGGTACGGTATGACATTATTCATTGCCTCTGAAGTAATGTTTTTTGTTGCATGGTTTTGGGCTTTTTTTAACGCAAGTTTATTTCCACCAGACTCTATTGGCGGTATCTGGCCACCAGCAGATATTAAAACTTTTGATCCTTGGGATATCCCGTTAATTAACACTCTTATTTTATTATTATCGGGAACTACAGTCACTTGGGCGCATCATGCAATGTTAGAAAATGACAGAAAAGGATTAGTCAACGGATTAATAGCAACCGTATTTTTAGGATTTATATTTTCTTGTTTTCAAGCTTATGAATATCATCACGCAACATTTACTTTAGATGGTGGAATATATGGTTCCACGTTTTACATGTCGACTGGTTTTCATGGTTTTCATGTAATTGTAGGAACTGTTTTTCTTGCAGTTTGTTTGTTTAGATCAATGAGAGGTCATTCGACTCCTCAACACCATTTTGGATTTGAAGCAGCAGCCTGGTACTGGCATTTTGTCGACGTAGTTTGGCTATTCTTATTTGCTGCGATCTATATTTGGGGAAGTTAATCTCAAATTGAAAAGAGCATTCTTATTCCAACTATTCGTAATTCTATTTGTAACAATATTTTGCGCCTTAGGAACTTGGCAACTTTATAGATTGCAATGGAAGCTAGAACTTATAAGCGAAATAACTTTTGGACTAGACTCTAAACCTATAGAATACTCTAATTCAATAAATAAAAATTATCAGAGAGTAAGCGCTAAAGGAAAATTTAATTTCGATAAGCAAATTTACCTTTATAGTTTGAATGATAGTGGAAAACCTGGATACGATGTTGTTACTCCATTTAGAACTGATAAAAATCAAAATGTTTTGATTAATAGAGGTTGGATTAAAAAAGAATTAAAAGACAATCCAAGTATAAATTTAAACGCAGAAACTGAAGAAGAGGTAATTGGACTTTTAAGAGAAATATATAAACCAAGTATATTTAAACCAGACAATGACATTAAAAATAATATTTGGTTTTCATTAAATTTAGAAGATTTAAAAGAAGCTACAGGGGAGCAATTTAATAAATTTGTAATTTTTTTAGAAGATAATCAGGCTGAATCACCCTTACCTAAAAAGATAAGTATAGATGTGCCAAATAATCACCTAAAATATGCTATAACATGGTATGCAATATCAATCTCGATAATTTTTTATTATTTATATTTTAGAAGAAAAAAATGAATTATTTTAGCACTAGGGATAAATCTTTAAAATTTAGTTTTAAAGATATTTTCTTAAGAGGACTTGCACCAGGCGGAGGTTTATTTTTACCTACCGAAATAAAGAAGTTCAATCAAAAAGAACTAAATTATTTAAGTCAACTAAATTATAATGAACTTGCTACAGAAATTATTTTTAATTTTTGTTCAGGTGAAATCAAAAAGGAAGAACTTAACTCTCTGATACAAAAATCTTATAGTAGTTTTAAAGATAAAGAAGTAGTTAATTTAAAAAAGATTGGAGAAATTGATCTTCTTGAGCTTTATCATGGGCCCACTTTAGCTTTTAAAGATATTGCAATGCAGGTAATTGGCAATATGTATGACTACTTAGAAGTCGCCAAAGATAAAACTGTAAATGTCGTAGTAGCTACATCAGGAGATACTGGTTCAGCAGCTATTGCAGCATTAAGTAATAGAAAAAATATAAACTTGTTTGTTCTACATCCGCATAATAAAATTTCTAATATTCAAAGAAAAATAATGACAACAATTGGTGGAGCTAACATTTATAATATTGCTATTGAGGGTTCGTTTGATGATTGTCAAAAAATTGTAAAAGAGCTTTTTAATGAAGATAATTTTAGATCAAAAATAAACATGTCTGGTGTAAATTCTATCAATTGGGCAAGAATTGTCTGTCAAATTGTTTATTATTTTTATTCGTTCTTTAAATTAAAAAAAAACAAAATTAGCTTTTCTGTACCAACTGGTAATTTTGGAGATATCTATGCTGGATATGTGGCAAAAAAAATGGGCTTACCAATTAATAAACTTATAGTTGCTACAAATAAAAATGACATACTACAAAGAGTTATTAATACAGGTGAATATAAACCAGATACTGTGAAATCAACCATTACACCAAGTATGGATATTCAAGTTGCGAGTAATTTTGAGAGACTGCTTTATTATATATTAGATGAAAGTGATAGCAAGGTAGGGTTATTAATGAATGATCTGTCATCAAAAAGTTTATTTAATTTAGAAAAAAAAGAAATCGATAAAATAAAAAAAGATTTTGAAGCAGTAAAAGTTACAGATGAGGATACATTGAGTATTATTGATGAGATATATAAGGAACACAAATTTATAATTGACCCTCACACTGCTACTGGGGTAGGAGCAGCAAAAAGTTTTAAAAGTTTAGGAGATATAGTTGTTCTTGGCACAGCTCATCCTTACAAGTTTAACGATACTATTAAAAAAGCAATAGGAAAAAATTTAGACTCACCTAAGCATATAAAATTGAATATAGATAAAAAGGAAATATTTGATGTTATTGGGAATTCAAATTCAGAAGTTAAAAGTTATATTTTGGGCAAAATACAATGAGAATAAAGATAGGAGACAAACTACCTAAATCGGAATTATTTTATCTTGATCAAAATAATGATGTAAAAAAAATTGATATTTTAGATCTTTGTGAAGGCAAAACTATTATTTTAGGTATGCCTGGTGCTTTTACAAAAACTTGCTCGACCCTTCATCTCCCTGGGTATATAAAAAATTACGAACTAGCTAATAAAAAAGGAATTTCTAAAATTGTTTGTGTTGCTGTGAATGATCCTAATGTAATGAAGGCCTGGGGTGAAAATCAAAATGTTGGAAGTAAAATTTTCATGGCTGGTGATCCCTTTCTTAAATTTACAAAAGCTATCGGTGCAGAAGTAGATAAATCCGAAAAAGGATTAGGAGTTAGATCTAATCGCTACACTATGTTGGTGGATAATGGTGAAGTTAAAAAAGTAGAGGAAGAAAAAGAAACAGCTACTTGTGAATTATCTTCAGCTGAAAGCTTTTTAAAATCTATTTAGTTTTCGAAACCGCCAATTCATCAACAAGACTATTATATTTATTGCCAGCGTGTGCCTTAACCCATTTCCAAGTTACTTTATGTTTTAGACAAGCATTATCCAATTTAATCCAAAGATCTTTATTTTTAACTGGTTTCTTATTAGAACTTTTCCAATTATTAACTTTCCACTTTTTAATCCAATCAGTTATTCCATCTTTCACATATTTCGAGTCAGTAAAAATTGTAACCTCTGATTTCTTTTTTATTTTTTTTAATGCCATTATTGGAGCCATTAATTCCATCCTATTATTAGTTGTATTACTTTCACCTCCAGAAATACTTGATTGATTAGTATCCTCTAATATAATTGCCGCCCAACCTCCTTTCCCAGGATTTCCAGAGCAAGCACCATCAGTATAAATCTTTAATTTCATTAAAAGAAATAATCCTCATGATTTTTTGTATTTTTGTGAAATTCTAACCTTTTTAAATACTCCATTGGATCTTTAATTTTAACAATTGCTCCTTCTACCTTATTTAACGCATCGAATACTCGAGTTAGCAAGAATCTCAAAGCAGCACCTTGAGATAAAACCTTAATATTATTCAATTCTTCGTCAGATAATTTTCTTACAGATGAATATCCATCTATAAAATTCTTTGCTTTAGTAACGTTAAAACTTAAATTATTTTTTAGACCATCAAAACACAAAGCGTTAAAGCAAATAGCAATTTCAAAAGTAAAAAAATCTTCACATGAAAAATAAAAGTCAATTACTCCGCTAAATTTATCTTGAATAAAAAAAATATTGTCGTGGAATAGATCTGCATGGATTACTCCTCTTGGCAGATTTTTTGGCCAATTTTTTTCAACATCATTAAGATTTTCCTCAATTAATCTCGGCAGATCTTTATGTATATTTTCACACTTATCTTTGACCGAATAAAATAATTTTCTCCATGAATTTATGGATAAGTCATTTTGTCGTTTTAATTTTAAATTCTTTGTAAGCTCATGCATTTTAGCTATTTCAGAGCCGATTGATTTACAATTAATTGGAGATAAATTTTTTTTTGCCTTTCCCTCAAGAAATGAAACTATCATTAATTTTTTTCCACCAAAATTTGTAATAGTTTCATTATTATTATTAGAAATAGGAGCAGGGCATTTAAAGCCTGCTTTATTTAATGATGACATCAGATCAGAAAAAAAGGGAAGATCAGCAGATTTAACTCTTTTTTCGTAAATAGTTAAAATAAACTTTTTTTTATTAACCGATAAAAAATAGTTTGTATTTTCAATGCCTTCCTCAATTCCTTTAAATGAGTCTAACTTACCTAAACTATAATTAGATAAAATTTCCTCAATCTTCTTTTTATTTAACTTTGTATAGACAGCCATTAATTGAGTTCTTTCGGCAATTTAAATACAACCTTTTCATCTGCAACTACTACTTCTTCAATAGAAACGTTTCTATCTTTTCTTAAACTGTTTAATAAAGTTTGAACAAGCTTTTCTGGTGCAGACGCCCCAGAAGATATCCCGATGGTTTCAGAATTATCTATTTCATTAAAAGGAATTTCTTTTTCAGAGTGCATTAAATGAGAATTATTACAACCTGCTTTTTTCGCAACCTCAACTAATCTCACAGAATTAGACGAGTTACGACTACCCACTACAAAAAACATATCACACTTGGAAGCTATTTCTTTAACTGCGGACTGTCTATTAGTCGTAGCGTAACATATGTCCTCTTTTATAGGGCCTTTGATTTTTGGAAACTTAATTTTAAGAGCTTTAATTATTTCAGCTGTATCATCTACAGACAAAGTTGTTTGAGTAATATATGCAAGAGGTTTTTTAAAATCATTTTCTTTAAGAAGTTCAACATCATTTATTGTTTCAATTAGTTTAATCGATCCTTTTGGAAGCTGACCCATTGTACCAATAACTTCAGGGTGATTTTTATGTCCGATTAATAATATTTCGAAACCATTTTTATTTAATTGTTCCGACTCTCTGTGAACTTTTGAAACTAATGGACAAGTTGCATCTACAAAGGATAAATTTTTTAATTTAGCCTCCTCTGGAACTGATTTCGGAACTCCATGAGCTGAGAAAATTACAGGTCTACTCGCGTCATCTACGCCAGATAATTCATCAATGAAAATCGCACCTTTTTCTTTTAACTCTTCAACAACCTGCTTATTGTGAACTATTTCATGACGAACGTATACTGGAGCTCCAAACTTGCTGATAGATTTTTCAACTATTTCAATTGCTCTTTTTACTCCAGCACAAAATCCTCTTGGTGATGCTAAATAAATTTTAAGTTCTTTTTTCATTTTTTTCTAAAAGATATTCTAATAATATATGCGGAAAAGTAAGTGACGCCAAACCAATAAATATTACCTTATAAATAGCCTCATCAAGCTTATAAAAATTATTTAAAAGATATATCGCAAATAAAAATATTACTGCAGTTACAAAAGTTAAAGGTATAGCTTTCTTTATAAATTTTTTAAGTCCTGACTTAAAAGATCTATCCAACTCAAAAATAAGAGTAATCGAATGCCTAATTGAGTGAAGAAAACAAAAATAAAAAGTGAAAGCTAAAATAGGCGATAAAAAAATATTTAGTATGATTAAAGAAAAGAAGTCCATGATCATAACACTTTTTAGATTTGCATTTTCTTTTTTTGAAATATACATAGATGATAAAAAGCCTAGACATAACATTCCAATTAAAAATTCATTACTAAAAAATCCTGATTCAAAAACTTTAAAATTTAGTATCCTAAATATTTCATTAGTTTCTTCTCTTTTAAATAGTAATGGAGCCATAATTACTGTTGACCCTTTTAATAAGAATAAACACTCAGATATGAAAAACCTTTTTCTAAAAAAAAATACTGTATCTTCTTTTCCAAAATGATAGGCGGCCACGATCAAAAATAGCAATAAAATTGTATTAGGAAATATTAACCAGAATATTATTATCAATGATGAAATTAATGTGTAGGCAAGATAAAAGGATACAGTTTTTTTGTATCCAAATAATTTTAAAAGTTTTAGTCCTTTAATATTATCTAATGCACCGTGTGAAATTCCCAAAATTAAAATTAAAAACAAGCAAAATACAACTGGTTCAAAATTCAGTATTAGATAGAGAGGGCTTATCAAAATACAAAAATTAAAAAATATAATTGAGTGCCTAAAGTTAATATTTTCCATTAATTAAACAATGCTTTCAAAAAAATCAATTTTGGCATTTTGCTAATAATATTTATGTCTTCAATAATATTACTTTTATTTGATAAAAATTTTATAATCGTATTTGAAGAAGTTTTAAACATATTAAAAAAAATTTTAGGCATCTTTTCAGGATGTTTTTCCAATACATTTAAAAATACTTTATCTAAAAATTGATATTTTTTTCCCAATGAGAATTTTTTTACCTTGTTAATATTGTCAATGTTTTTTACAATATAACGACTATGTTCTTGAATATTTAAAAAAGTGTAACCTGTACTTAATCGGGTCATTCCTCCTGCAGATCCAATATTAATATATTTATTATTATTTCTAAATGATGGAGAAAAAAGTGGTATGGCTCCCTTTTCAGTAAAATTTATTTTATAGTTTTTTATACCCAGATTATTCTCAATATAATTTTCTAACTGAAGGTCATAATCTCTGAGGCTCTGATCCTCTAAATTTGATAACCAAGTAGTTTCAATCAAAGCTTTATTTTTGCTGAATGGCAATGTGTAGAAAAAATGTACATCTTTTCTCTGATCGCAGTTAAAATCCATTAAGTTTATTATTTCCTCATCAAAAATATTCTTAGTTGTTTCTATCTCTATACCTTGAAAGTGTTGCCATAACCCGGATTTATCTAGTTCTTTTTTAAAAAGACTATTAAAAATTAATGAGTTTTCTGAATTGATTTCGTTTAGATTTTTAAAAAAACTTATATTGGAATTTGAGTAAAGTCTAGAATTTATCTTTTTATAATATTTTCCACTATCAATACTTTGGTAAGGAAATTTTTTGTTTATCAATTCATTAGAGTATTCAGAAGTATTAATTGTGAAATTGTTCCAACTTTTAATTACACAATCCTCAAAATTATGATCAAATACTTTCCAGAATGACCAAGTTTTATCTCTTTTATATTCTTCACGAGATTCAACTATTGCCAAAGTTTTCTCCTTTAACTTATCATTTATTTCAAGCTCATATGCCAAGGATAAACCCGCGCATCCACCACCAACAATAATATAATCAAATTCTTTCATTCAAATTAATCTCTTGTTCTAAAATATTATGATTTAATTGATTATCGTAATCTATATTTTTTATGAACAATAACTTTATAAAATCAATAAGAGATAAAAAAGTCTGAATAACTTTTTCAAATACTGGCACATATATTTTGCCAGCTTTATTATAATTATCTATATTTTTTTGTTTGAGAATGTAGTCACCTATTTTTCTATAAACTCGTCTTGCAACAATAACTGAAAATCTAGATTTAACTGGTATACTGCTAATAGATTTAAATGACTTTTCGTAAAATGCTTGAGAATCATCAATGATAGCTTGAATTGATGAAAAATCATGATTAACGTATTGTCTATTTCGCGCTTTATCTTCACAAACATCTCTAGCAATATTGGTAAGTTGCATGGCTATGCCTAGATCAATCGCTCCTTTTAAAGCCTCTTTTTCTCTCACTTTTAATATTTTTGACATCATTAACCCGACTGTTCCTGCAACCCTATAAGAGTAAATAAACAGATCTTTTTTTGAATTAATCACTACTTTCTCCTTCAAATCTGACTCAATTCCATCAAATAAATCCATTATTATTCGTTTAGAAATATTTTCACTATCAATAACAAGCCACATATCTTTTATAATTTGATTGTCTAGATTTTTATTCACAAAATCTTTTTTAAATTTTGAGAAAATTTCTTTCTTCACACCAAGATTATCATCAACATCAACTATATCGTCTAATGTTCTACAGAAATTATATAAAGATGAGCATTTATTCAAAGTATTCCTCGATAGAAAAAAACTCGCCCAATAAAATGATTTAGCATGTTTTTTTAATAAATTACTTTTCATTAAAATAATTTGTCTAAAACTTTTGCAGATGAAAGAACCCCGGGCATCCCAGCACCTGGATGCGTACCTGCACCAACAAAGTATAAATTTTTATATATTTCAGATTGATTATGAAATCTAAAATAAGCTGACTGAGAAAATTTTGGTTGAATTGAAAATCCAGATCCATAAAGAGTAGCTAGATCTATTTCGAAGTAATCAGGTGTTAAATAAAAATCACTTACCACATTGTCTTTGATACCAGGAAGAACAGATTTATCCATTTTATCTAAAACTAAATCTTTAAATTTATCACCCTCTTCAATCCAATTAATTTTAGATAAATTGTTTGGGACTGGAACCAATACATAAAAAGCATCTTGGCCTACTGGAGCCATATTGGGATCTGTTGCAGATGGTCGATGTAAATAATAACTTATGTCATCAGAGAGCATTTTCTTTTCAAAGATTTTATCAAGATGTTTTTCATAAGTTTCTCCAAAATAAATTGTGTGATGAGCAACATCGCTATATTTTTTTTTAGAGCCAAAATAATAAACAAACAATCCCATTGAATAATCCATTCGTTTCATTTTTTGTTTAAATAAAAAATCATAATCCTCTTTTGATTTTATTAAGTTATTGTAAACATTTGGGGGATCGGAGTTACAAATCACATAATCGCTATTTATTATTTTTGAATTATTTATTTTGACACCCTTAACTTTTTTGCTTTCTGTAAGTATCTCTGTAACTTCAGCATTTTTAATAATTTTGATATTTTCCTCAATCATAAGTTTTTCTAAAGCTTTAATAACATTACCTGTTCCTCCCATCGAATAATGAATACCCCATTTTTTTTCTAAAAATAAAATTAACGTATATATTGAAGTAGTACTAAAAGGATTTCCACCCACTAGAAGAGGGTGCATACTAAATACTCTTCTTAATTTTTCATCAGAGATATAGCTTGAAACTAAACCATAGACTGACTTATAACTTTTTAATTTTAATAAAGATGGAATTTGTTTCATCATAAAGACTAAATTATTAAAAGGTTTGTCAGATAAATCTGTAAAACCTTTATCAAAGATTTTTTCAGTGAAGTTCACTAAATTTTTATATCCTTCATAATCATTAGAATTAAATTTTTTTACTTGTTCCTCCATAGATTTATCATCTCCATTGTAATCGAATGTATCCCCGTTACTGAATACAAATCTATACCATAAATCTAAAGGTACTATTTCTACATAATTAGAAATATTTTTATTAAATAGTGAGAACAATTCTTCAAATAGATATGGAGCAGTTATTACAGTTGGTCCACCATCGTAAATAAACTTATCTTTTTTAAAAACTCTTGCTCGACCACCTAGATCAGGATGTTTTTCTACTAAAGTTACTTTATGGCCTTTAGCTTTCAATCTTAAAGCGGCAGCCAATCCTCCAAAACCTGAACCAATAACAGTTGTTTTTTTTGCCATATATTAATGGCCTATTCTAACTAGATTTCTTCTTAAGTGCTAATTTTGTTTCTTCGATGCTAGAGGCATAAATTTTATCTAATTTGCTTTTATCCAGTGAGTTTTTAATCAATTTTTCCACTGACTCTATGGCTATTTTCACTGATGCGTTTTTTATATCCTTTTCAGCCTGATTTTTAAGCTGTCTAATTCTCTCTTCAGCATTTTTTTTCCTATTTTCCATTAAATCATGAAACTCTTTATTAACTCTAATGACATTTTTTTCTGCCTCTTCGCTAGCTTTATCTATCATTTCTCTAACCTCATTTTTTGAATTACTGATTTTTTTTTCATGCTCCGTTAAAATGTTTTTAGCATCTTCTTTTAGTTTTTCAGCCTCGTTAATTTGGTTCTTAATGTTTGAAATATTTTGTTCTAGAGCTTCTTTAATTTTTTGGGGAATCTTGAAATATGTTATTATTCCCAAAAAAATAAAGAAAGAAACAGTTACCCAAAAAGTTGCATCCATTATCATAAGAATTTACTCATATTTTTTTTGGAAACATCCTCAACTGTTGCTTTGATGCTGCTTTCATTAAGTTTATCGCCTGTGATATTTTCAATAATATTAGATACGATACTTCCTGAGATAATTTGAATAGAGGATATAGAATTTTTTTTAAGTTCTGAAATTTCTTTTTGTGCTTTTAAAATTTCTTTCTCTATTTCTTTTTCCATCGATACCTTTTTTGATTGAATATCTTTATCTAAAGTACTTTTAGTCTCAAAATGTATCTTTAGAACTTCTTTTTTAGCTTTCTCCAAGATTAAATCATACTCTTTTAATTTCGATTCAGACTCCTCTTTGAATTTATTCGCGTTTTCTAGGTCATCTTTAATTTTGTTTTCTCTATTATCTAAGTTATTTTTAATTTTTGGTAAGTAGAATTTTGATATCGAAATATACAGAACTGTAAATACTAATATTAACCAAAATGCTTGAGAAGCCCAATACGTCGGATCCAGCTGAGGCATTCCAGCCTCAGCTGCAAACAATTCAGTATTTATAGCTACAGACGCTATTAATAAACTTAGAAAACTTTTCATATTTAATTTACTAAAATGCAAATAAAATAATTAAAGCCACTACAAGTCCAAATAATCCAGTTGCCTCTGCTAAAGCAAATCCCAACAATAGGTTAGGGAATTGTTTTTGAGCTGCTGATGGATTTCTCATTGCTCCAGATAGGTAGTTACCGAAAATAATTCCGATACCTACACCAGCTCCAGCTAATGCGATTGCAGCCAGACCTGCTCCAATCATTTTTGCCGCTTCTAACTCCATTTTTCCTCCTTTTTTGTTTAATGGTGTAAATTTAATGCATCATTCAAATAGATACAGGTTAATATTGCAAAAACATACGCTTGTAGAAAGGCTACAAGAATCTCCAACCCTGTTAATGCCACTGAAAAACTAAGCGGTAACCAACCACCTAATATTCCTAAACTTACAACGAATCCTCCAAAAACTTTTAACATTGTGTGACCCGCCATCATGTTTGCAAATAATCTTACTGATAAACTCACTGGTCTACTAAGATATGAAATAATTTCTATGATAGTAATCAGAGGCAAAAGCACAGCTGGGACTCCACTTGGCACAAATATACTCAAGTATTTAAAACCATGCTTTATAAAACCAATTATTGTTACAGCTATGAATATAAATAGAGCCATAATTAATGTTACAATTATATGACTCGTTACCGTGAATGAGTATGGAAGCATTCCAACCATATTACAAATTAAGACAAACATAAATAAGCTGAATATAAATGGAAAATAAGGCCTAGCCTTTGACCCAGCAGTATCACTAATCATTTTTGCTACAAAGGTGTAAGTCATTTCAGCAATTAATTGCAATTTATTTGGAATAATTTTTTTCTCTTTGGATCCTAAAAATAAAAACAATATAATAACAGTTGCGCTTATTACCATGAATAAACTTGCATTAGTAAAGGATAAATCAACACCTGCTATATTAATCTCAGGGCCAATTCTTCTGACCGTGAATTGTTGCATTGGATTACTTGCCATAAAAACTTTCTAATCTTCCTTTTGCATTCTATTAGCTGCTCGAATAACATTTAACATGCCTGCTGCAGCTCCCAAAAAAAAGAAAATTATTATTAACCAAGGTTTAGTATCAAACAAGGTATCTAAAATAAACCCAATTATTGTCCCAACAGCAACTGCTGCAACTAATTCTGTGCCTAATTTAAAGGCGCTACCCATAAATGATCCTCTTTTTTCATCGTCATTATCTAATTGCTTTTTTATTTTTGATTTTGCAATTTTTAGGCGAGTTTTAAAATCTTCAGGTATTGTCATTATATAAATTTAGGCAACTAATTCCTCAGCTCTTTGTAAATCTACAGATACAAGCTGACTTATCCCTTGTTCCGCCATGGTAACACCGTAAAGTCTGTCCATTCTTGACATAGTTAAAGCATGGTGAGTGATAATTATAAATTTCGTATTAGTAATTTTTGTGAGGTCATCAAGCAAACCACAAAATCTTGTAACATTAGCATCATCTAAAGGAGCGTCTACTTCATCTAGTACACAAATAGGCGAGGGATTAACTAGGAAAACTGCAAAGACTAAAGACAAAGCAGTTAAAGCTTGTTCACCTCCAGAAAGAAGCGTTATTGATTGAAGTCGTTTACCAGGCGGGGAAACAAACATTTCTAAGCCTGCTTCAAGGGGATCATCAGAGTCCACCAATTCTATTTTTGCAGTCCCACCGTTAAACAATTTAGTATAAACTTCATTGAACTTTCTATTTATTTTTGCGTAAGCTTCTAATAATCGTTCTCTTCCTTTTTGATTTAATTCATCAATGCTTGTTTTTAATTTTACTATTGCTGAGTAAAGATCAGCTCTATCGTCCTCCATTTTTTTAATTTCTATTTCATATTTTTTTGTTTCTTCATCTGCTCTAAGGTTTACAGACCCAAGAGAGTCTCTCAGTTTTTTTGTCTTTTCAATCTTTTCAGTTTGTTCTTCAATTGATGGAAAATTTTCAATTTCGATATCACTTAAATCGGATTGAGGTAAAATTGAAGACTCGTTTGTAATATTTAATTCATTTTTTACTGAATAAAGTAGATCTTTTTTTCTATTTTCAATTCCCTCAATAGTAGCTTCATATCTAGCTTTATTCTCTTTTAGATCTGAGAGTTTTAATTGAATTTCTCTTAAATTTTCATTTATTGAATTATATTTTTTTTCAGCTTCGATTAATTCATTTTCAATTTCTTCATTTCTTTTTTTAATACTTTCCAAATTTTGTAAGTTTTGACCTTTAGAAGTTGCTATTCTCTCTGGATTTTTTTGATTTTCATTGATTTCTAATTTTATTTTATTTGATCTTTCATTAAGTTCAGAAATCATTTTTTTAGAATTAGTTTTCAAATTACCCCAATTTTCTAATTCAACATCAATATTTTTAATTCTTTCTTTTCTTTTAATCGAATCATTTTCGATTGATTTATTTTTTCCGTATTTTTCTGCGTACTCTTCTTGCGAAAGGGTAATTTTTTGAACAAGTTGTTTCAAATTTTTAAAAGTTTGTTTTGAAAGTTTTTTATCATTATCTATATCGTTTTCAATATGATCTAAAATTGTGTCTAATTGGTTTTGTAATTCATTTAACTCTGCTTTTGATATTTGGAGTTCTTTTGAAGATTTTGTTTCAACATCTAATAATTTGTTTTCTGTATTAAGCAGATCTTCCTTTTCTTTAGATATTCTTCTTTCATTTAAATCTGCATCAAGTGAAATACTTTTTTCTCTTTCTAGATCAGACTCTATTGTTTTAATTGATTTTTCTAGTTTCTCTTGCAAAGTTTTTACTCTTGCTTCTTCCTCTACAAGATTAGACATGTCTAAATTTAATTTTTGCAGAGAAGCTGCACTTTCAATCTTTTTATCTCTTAAAGGAGAAAGTTTTTTATTTTCCTCTTCTAGTAAAGTATTATTATGATTATAATCAATATTAACTGCACTTATTTCGTCCTCAAGCTCACCAAGTTTTTCTTGGATTTGTTTTTTATCTTTTTCAATGTCCTTTATTTTTAAAAAATATAATCCCGCTTCAATTTTTTTTATTTGATTTGATATTTCTTTATATCTAGTTGCTTCCTCAGCTTGTTTTTTAAGGTTATCTAGTTGCTTTTGTTGTTGTCTTTTTAATTCGTCTGCTCTTTTTAAGTTATTTTCTGCAGCATTTAATCTTGTTTCAGCCTCTTGTCTTCTGGCATGAATTCCAGAAATACCCGCCGCCTCCTCTAGTATAGATTTTCTCTCAATTGGTTTAGCCGTTACTAATTGCCCTATTCTGCCCTGACTGATTAGAGATGGGGAGTGGGCACCAGTAGAAAGGTCTGCAAAAAAAGTCTGTACATCTCTCGCCCTGACTTCTTTATCATTAATGTAATATTTAGAACCTTTTTCTTTTTCTATTTTCCTTTTTATCAATATTTCATCAAACTCTTTGTATTGAATTGGACCACTCTTCTCTTGATTATCTAATAGTAAAGCAACTTCAGAAATATTTTTCGAAGGTCTATTTGAGGTTCCTGAAAAAATTACGTCTTCCATTCCAGACCCTCTCATGCTTTTTGCAGAGTTCTCGCCCATACACCATCTAAGTGCTTCTACAATATTTGATTTTCCACAACCATTTGGACCAACTATACCGGTGAGACCTTTTTCAATTAAAATAGTTGTCTTTTCTGAAAAAGATTTAAAACCTGTCATTTCTAAATTTTTAAATTTCATTTAAAGATTTTTTTCTAATACCTTTTTAAATTCACTATACTCTACCTTCCCTTTATATTTTTTTTCATTTATTAAAATAGTAGGTGTAGATTCGATTTCATACTTCTTTTGAGCATTTATTCTTTGATTTAATATTTCGTCTTGTTTATTTTCATCTTTTAAACAATCGTCCATATCTTTATTATTTAAATTTGACTCTAAACCAATTTTTTTTATTGAGTCATTTATCTTGTTTATATCAGATCCAACCGCCCATAATTTTTGTTTTTCGTAAATTTTCCCAAGAAGTTCAAATTTTTTTATGTTATCAACATGACATCTTAATATCATTTCAGCATTTAGAGCCGCTAAATCTAGAGGGAACGGGTGATGCTCAAATCTCACTAAGCCTTTGTCTATAAATTCTTCTTTTATTTGGTAGAAAATTTTTGAGTGAAAATTAGCACATGCTGGACAAGTTAATGATGAAAAAACTTTAATCGTTACTTTGGAATTAACATCTCCTAAACTTAACTCTTTACTTTTTACCTCAATAGAGAAAAAAATAAAAAAAACAAATATTATTTTATGAATTAATTTAATCATTTAATTCGTTATACGCTTTTAAAAAATTTTTAAGAGATATTTTTAATTGTTCGTTATCTATATTTTTAATTTTTTTTTCTATAGAATTTAGATTTTTTAT
>CACCPE010000007.1 GCA_902547825.1 uncultured Pelagibacteraceae bacterium
TGCAAAGGTTGAAATACTTAATGTGGCATCACATAAATTTCAACCTCAGGGTTTCACATTAGTAGCCTTGTTGTCAGAAAGTCATTTTAGCTTTCATACATTTCCTGAAAGAGGAGTAATTAGTTTTGACTTTTTCACTTGTGGAAAAGTGAACCCTAAAGTTGCTCTTAAAATTTTAAGAAAAGAGATTGATCATCAAAGAGTTGTTACTAACGCATTTGATAGAAGTAGTGTGGGCCTTTATGATGATATTTATAGTACGCCAGGACAAAAGAAATTTTATGTTGTCAAAGATGTTTTGGAAAAATTCACCTCGAAAGTCGGTCAATTCGTTGAAATAATGCACCTAGAAGAGTTTGGCAACGCCTTATTTATTGATCACGAAATTCAAGTAGCTGAAAAAGATGAAAAAATTTATAGCTCAAACTTTTTCAAATCCAGTTACGATTTGAGTAAAAAAAATAATAATGTTGCAATAATTGGCGGAGGCGATGGAGGAGTAGCTAGAGCTTGTTTAGAAAATAATTCTAATTACATTGATTGGTTCGAATTAGATCCAGAGATTGTAGACGTGTGTTATCGCCACTTACCAAAAGTTTGCTCTAAAGTTAAAAAAAGCAATAAAATAAAAACTTTTTGGGGAGACGCATTTCAAAGTATTAAAGAAATAGAGGACTCAAAATACGATAAAATTTTTGTAGATTTAAATGATGATCAGTACTGTATTGATTTAGCTAAAAAAAATATGAAAGGTTTAAAAAGAATACTTAAAAAAGGTGGTGTAATTACTGCTCAAGTCGGAAGTCAAGATAAAAAACCAAAACAAGTTGATAACTGGTGTAAAGTTTTAGAAAAAAGCTTTGGAAATGTTAAATTATCTGGTGCATATATCCCTAGTTTTGACTGTAAATGGAATTTTGCTTCATCTATAATGAAGTAATGTTTCGAGTTTCATGTATTCAATTAAGATCAAATAATGACATCCACTCTAATTTAAATAAAACTACCAAACTTATTATTAAAGCAATTAAACAAAAAACTGACTTTATAATTACCCCAGAAGTATCTTCACACTTCTCGTTAGACAAAAAAGAACTTTTAAGAGTTTGCACTTCAATGAAAGACGACATTTATCTTAATGGAATTCAAAAACTTGCAAAAAAATATAAGAAATGGATTTTAATTGGATCATTAATTGTAAAGGTTTCTAGAAATAAATTAGTCAACAGATCAGTTTTAATTGATAAAAAAGGAAAAATTAGAACTTATTATGACAAAATTCATATGTATGATGTTGTTTTAAGTAAAAAAGAAAAATATTTTGAGTCTAAAAGTTTTTATCCAGGAAAAAAAACTAAGACATTTAATTTACCTTGGGGAAAAATCGGTTTAAGTATCTGTTATGATCTTAGATTCCCAAATCTTTATCGAAAATTATCTAAAATAGGGTCATTATTTTTTTCTGTGCCTTCAGCATTTACCGAAACGACAGGTAAGAAACATTGGCATTGTTTATTGAGAGCTAGAGCTATAGAAAATTTTTGCTACATATTTGCTCCTGCACAAGGTGGAACACATTACAATGGAAGAAAAACTTTTGGACACTCATTAATAATTTCTCCAGATGGAGAAATATTAAAAGAATTAAAGAAATCGGAGGGTGTAATTACAGCTTCTATAAATCCCAAACTGTCAAAAAATCTAAGATTAAAAATACCTTCTTTAAAAACCGACTAACTACTCGTAAGACTTAACTTCTTTTATATTTGATTTTAGAGCTTTGTTAATTGCTAATTTGATTTTTGCTCTTTCGTCATTAAACTTATAAACGCTTCTGGCTAGTTCAATAAATTTTTCATCAAATTGACTTTTTTTTTCAGCTGATCTTTTCCCATCTTCTATATCCCAAAGTTTTAAATTTATATTTTTAAGATCATTCTTAAATTTCAAAATTTTACTTTCATCATTAATAGACTTTTTTAAAGTTTCATTTAATGAAATTAACTCTTTATTCACTTCTACTAATTTTTCTTTATTGTTTATTTTTTCTTTTTTGATTTCTAAAATGGTAATTTTATCTATTAATTCTCCAGCTGATATTTCTGCCAATATTTTGTCCATTTTCTTGCTCATATTAATATTTGACTATATTAATCATTAAATATACTTCGAAATAATAATGTCAAATATATTAATAATAAAGCATGGTTCTTTAGGTGATTTAATTCAAGCAAATGGTGCCATAAAAGATATAAAAAATTTTTACAAAAATAGAAAAGTATTTTTACTTACAGCTCAGCCTTACGCAATTTTCATGTCGGAATGCCCTTATCTAGATGGCGTCATTATAGACAAGAGATTGCCTAGATGGAATTTATTCTATTTAAGTAATCTAAAAAAAAATCTTGCAAAATATAATTTTACAAAGATCTTTGATTTACAAAATTCAAGCAGAACAAAATTTTATAAAAGATTTATTTTAAAAAATACAGAATGGTCATCCACTGAAACTTCATTAGATCCTGGTCAAAAAAAGAGTGATTTTGATAAAGATCCTGTACTTGATAGAATGGAAATTCAATTAAAAAAAAGTGGTGTACAGACTGAGTTTGTAAAAAATATTGACTTAGATTGGGCAATTTCAGATATCTCAAGATTAAAAAAACAATATGCGAATGATGATTATATCTTACTATTTCCTTTTTGTTCAAAAAAACTTCCTCAAAAAAAGTGGCCTTTTTTTAAAGATTTAATTTCACGATTAAAACAAGATTATAAAAATAAATATCCAATTTTGTTGGCCCCTGGACCGGGTGAAATCGACGAAGCTAATGAATTAAATGCTAAAGTGGTTTTAGATAATAACGAACCGATTAAAATAAAAACTTTAGTATCTTTAATTAACAATGCAAAATTTGTTGTTGCTAATGATACTGGACCCGCTCATATAGCTTCACATCTAGATAAAAATGGTGTCGTACTTTTCGGAAGCCACACGACTGCAAAGAAAGTAAGTATAGAAAATCTTAATTTTAAAGCGATAAGTGTTGAAAATTTAAATAATTTATCAGTCGAAACTGTTTTAGAGAATGTTAAATCTAGATTAAATTAATATAATTTTTTATAATCTTATTCCAACTAAAGCTTTTTGAAAACTCAAAAGCATTTTTACCAAGTTCTTTATACTTTTCGTTTGATAAAATTTTTAAAAGTGTATCGTATATAGCATTTAAATCATTACCGTTACAAAGATATCCTGTTATACCAGATTTAATTGCATCTGCTTCACCACCATAAATTCCACCTATTGATGGCTTTCCATACGATGCTGCTTCAATATAAGTAATACCAAATCCCTCAACTGATTTTTTATAAACAACTGAAGGCATTACGAATACATCTGATTGTTCAAGCAAACCAACTTTTTCTTGCTCTTTGGAACTAAAAATTAATTCGACATTTTTTTCTAATCCTAATTCTTTTCTTAATTTCTCAAGATTTTTTTTTTCATTTCCATCTCCAATTGATACATATTTTAGATTTGGAAATTTAGGCAAAAGATTTTTGATTGACATTAAAATATTCTGATGGCTTTTACGTCTATCTAATCTCGAAACAGTAATTAATTTTGGTGAAGCATTGCCATAAATATTTTTAGAAAAAGCTCTAGCTGTTTCACTTACAGCTACTGGATAGTTACATCCTGGATTTATAACTGTGATATCTTTTATGCCTAGCTTTAAACCCAATTCCTTAGTGAAATTTGAATTCGCAATTACAAAATCTGCTTTTCTTAAAGCTTTTAAAACTCTCTTATTTAAAGAAGAGCCCAAAGTATGATTTATTTCCTTAGAATGAATTAAACAAAAAGATTTTGTTTTTCTTAGAATTTCTAAATCAATATTTTCAATACTTTTCCAATGATCAAAGAAACATGCCCGTATTTGATTTTTTTTAATAAAATCTTTTACTAAATTAGCTTTTCTATATTTTCTAAATATTTTAAAGCCCGAAATCCTCTCTATATTTAACTTAGAATTTTGATCATATGTGACTGCATGTTGATGATTGTCTGCAAAAACCTTTACTGGACCATGGTTTATGAGCGCGTTAGACAAGCCCTCCATAAGGTTCTGAATCCCGCCAAGCTCAGGAGGAAAATTTCTTGTAGAAACTAAAAACATTAATTAAACCACTTTATATTACATCCCATACTAGGAATTTGCTCTTTTGGACCATCTTGTGTTTTAGAGATCATTTTCATCGCTATTTTTAAATCACTATCTCCACTTAAAATAGGTTTTAAATCTTTAAGCTCTCTAAATCTTCCACGATATTGAAGTTTTAAATCTCTATTGTAACCAAAAAAGTCTGGAGTGCAAACCGCACCGTACTTTCTTGCTATCTCTTGTGTTTCGTCAATCAAATAATTTATTTCACCAAAATCATTTGCTTTTGCAAATTTAATCATGTTATCGAACGAGTCCTCTGGATAATTTTTAGTATCATTAGACATGATTGCAACAGAGTTAATACCCTCTTTTTTTAATTCATTACAATCTATTGCTAAATCACGAATAATCGCTTTAACGTAAGGGCAGTGATTACAAATAAACATTATCAGTGTTGCTTTTTCACCTTTAACATCATTAAGGGAGATTATTTTGTTTTCTATTGATTTTAGTTTGAAATCCTCAGCTTTTTTTCCAAAATCGCATACTGGTGTCTTTGTTAAAGCCATAATATATTATAAGATAATTAATAATACATTACAGCAAATTTATGATTTACGATGTTAACGGTAACACTCCAAAAATTGATCCAGACAGCTGGGTAGCTTCTAATGCAGTTATCATTGGAAGAGTTGAATTAAAAAAAAATTCAAATATTTGGTTTAATGCAACTTTAAGAGGTGATTTAGAACCAATTATTATTGGTGAAGGTTCAAATATTCAAGATGGTAGCGTAATACACACAGACCCAGGATGTCCAACTATTGTAGGCAAAGGAGTTACAGTAGGTCATATGGTAATGCTACATGGATGTGAAATTTCAGATGATTGTATTATTGGAATAGGCTCAACTATTTTAAATAAAGCAAAGATCGGTAAAAACTGTATCATCGGAGCAAACTCATTAGTAACAGAAAATAAAGTTATTCCAGACAGATCGCTCGTCCTAGGAAGCCCTGGTAAAGTAGTTAGGCAAGTTACTGATGAAGAAATAAAACATATTAGAGAAAACGCCAGAGAGTATGTTGAAAATATTAAAAAATATAAGAAATAGTTTTTTTTTATTTGCCATTTTATTATCAGGCTTTTCAGATTTGGAAGCTAAAAACAGTAAAGATGTCTCTAATACTGAGGTAAAAAGAAAAACTATCTCTCACAAAAAAAAATATTCTCTAACCTTAGCTAATAGTAAAGATGGTCATCCTGTAAGATCTGGAAAAAAATCTTACAGATTTGAGGTAAGATTAGGTGATTGCGGTAAAGATAGCGGACATGATGATTGCAAAAAAGATAGACAAAGAACTGAACTTCAATTCAAAAAACATCAAATGGGTAAAAAAGATCATTGGTATTCTGCATCAATTTATTTACCTGAAGATTATCAATCAGTAGCCCCTGTTAGAACTACTTTTGCTCAACTTTATGAAAAAGGCTGGAAACCTATTCTTATGGTTACAGATAGAAGTGGTGAATGGTTAGAAGTAGGAAGAATGTGGAGTGGCGAGTATGTTGAAATGAAAAAGGCAATCAGGATAAATGATATGAGAGGAAAATGGACTGATGTACTAATTAACGCTCGATACTCAAGAGAAGAAAATGGATTCATGAAAGTTTGGATTAATAATAAATTAATATTAAATGCTGAGAATATAAAAAATATTACACCATACACTAAAAGAGGTGTCGGACTAGATTTTGGAATTTATCAAACATTTGTAAGTGGGTGGAAAAGGGAACATGGAGATAAACCCTATCCAAATATGGTTGTTTATTTTGATGAAGTTAATTTAGGCTCGACAAAAGAAAAAGTTACCAAAAAATTAGGGAACTAACCAAGTAAATTTTTTAGAACCATTCAAATCAATTAAAGCTCTTCGATGACCTTTAGCTGCTAAATAAAGCCATTCAATACTTTTAATGTTGCATCTTATGACGCAAAAGTTTTTATAACCGGCTTCACTTTCTTCTTTAGTAAAATCAAAATTATCAAATTTATTATCTAACCCTGAGGTTGGTTTTTCAGATTCTGTTCCAGGTCCATTAGTAACCAAGTAACATTTTCTACTGATATGGCCAGTTTTTTCCCAAGACTCTTTTGTAACATCATTGTTGTAATTTACTTCGCACTCAGCCTTAACTCTAAGCTGTATTTTTTCTTCCTTGCCATAAAACAAAATTGAACATTTAGGATTTTTTTTTATTTTCTCAATTTTTGAAGATCTAATATCACTATGGTATTGAATAAAATTATTTTGTTGATCTGCTTTTCTAAGAACAACAACTCTACCATCAATATCTTTGTCATTACCGCAAATAAATACGGGTGTTCTAAATTCAGAGGATCTATCTTTTACAGCTTTTGATAATAAATCCCAAATTTTTTTTTCAATCTCTTTTGAATCTTCGTAGTAACTGACTGTTTCTGACACGATTTATTTTCTAAATCTTTTAATTAAACTTGAGGTATCCCATCTCTGACCACCCATTTTTTGGACTTCTGCATAATATTCATCAATTAGTTTTGTGATAGGTAAAGGTGAGTTATTTTTTTTAGCCTCATCCATAGCGATTTTTAAATCTTTTCTCATCCAATCAACTGCAAAACCATAATCAAATCTATCTTCAATCATTGTTTTATGTCTATTTTCCATTTGCCAAGATTGTGCTGCACCTTTTGAAATTACTTCAATTACATCATGCATATTTAATCCCGCATTCATCCCAAAATTTATTGCTTCAGATAAACCTTGTACTAAGCCTGCAATACAAATTTGATTTACCATCTTCGTTAACTGACCGCTGCCCGATGGACCAAGAAGTTTTATCTTTTTACTATAGCAATCAATAACTGGTTCTGCCTTTCTGTACGGAGCTTCATCGCCTCCAACCATGACAGTTAAAATTCCACCTTCAGCTCCAGCTTGTCCACCTGAAATAGGCGCGTCCAAGAAATCAAATTCTTTTGATTTTGCTTCTTTGTAAAGTTCTCTAGCAATATTTGCAGATGCAGTAGTATTATCTACGTAGATCGCACCTTTTTTTGCAGTTTTAAACAACCCTTTATCACCTAAAGTTACCTCTCTTAAATCATTATCGTTTCCAACACATGTAAAAATAAAATCACAGTCTTTTGCAGCTTCCATCGGCGTATCTGCCGTTTTACCTTTATATTCTTTAACCCATTTTTCTGCTTTAGCTTTAGTTCGGTTATAAACAGTTACATCGTGACCACCTTTTGATATATAACCTGCCATGGGGAAGCCCATTACACCCAAACCTATGAAAGCAACTTTACAACTCATATATGATTAACCTCTCAATAAATAAAAAAGTAATAATATTTGGTTTTATATTTACATTTTTTTCAAGTTTTGGACAGAGCTTTTTTTTGGGATTGTTTAACGCACCAATTAGAAATGAATTAGGTATTACCCACGGACAATTTGGAAATATTTATGCTACTGCAACAATATTTTCTAGTCTCTTACTTATATGGGTTGGAAAGAAAATCGATGAATATCAAATAATCTATTACTCATTTTTTGTAATTCTATTATTATTTTTTTCATCTTTATTTTTTTCTTTTATCAATAGTATTATTCTTTTATCAATTGGTATATTTTTAATGAGATTTTCCGGTCAAGGTTTAATGAGCCATACTTCTACGACTACAATCTCAAGGTTTTTTGAAAAGTCTAGAGGTAAAGCTCTAAGCACAATTTGGTTTGGATTATCATCTGCAGAATTTATTCTACCTGTATTAATAACTTATCTGTTTGTAATTTATTCTTGGAGATCAGTTTGGCAAGGAATAGCAATTATTATAATTATATTTTTGCCGTTTGTAGTTTTAAATACAATTAAAAAGATCAAATTAGACTCTAGAGAAAAAGATCTAAATCCGAAAAAAAATTTTAAAATAAAAAGCTGGAAAAGAAGAGAAGTAATTAAAGATTATAGATTTTATATTGTCTCACTTAATATGCTCGCAATGCCTTGGATAGCCACTGGGGTATTTGTTTATCAGTCATTTATTTCAGATTCGAAAATGTGGAATATATATACAATTCCAAAAGCATTCATGGTTTATTCATTAGCTTCAATTATCACTTTATTCTTCTCAGGTTTTTTAGTCGATAAGTTTACAAGTAGAAAATTAATTCCTATTATGAATATACCTCTTTTAATATCAATGTTTGTTCTCTTTTATTATCAACATGAAATTTCGGCATTTATTTTTTTAGGTTTAGTAGGAATTTCAAATGGATTAGCTAACGTGCTTGGATCATCTACTTGGGCAGAAATATATGGAGTAAAATTTATTGGATCTATCAAAGCTTTGACTACAGCTTTTATGGTGTTTTCAACTGCTTTTGGAACAGCAGTGTTTGGTTTAATGATTGATAATGGATTTTCAATTGAAAATATTGCTTTTGTATCAGGCATATACATAGTTATTTCGTTATTTCTTTTAATATTAATAAGAAATAAGCTTGAACCCATTAAGTTTAGAAAATAATTGATTTCTTATAATTATTTGAATATATACTCTGCATCATGGCAAGAATTACCGTAGAAGACTGTTTAGAAAAAGTTGATAATCAATACGATTTAGTTTTGTTAGCTAAAGAGAGAACAGTTCAATTAAATGCTGGCGCTCCAATGTTAGTTGAAGAGGATAATGATAAACGAACAATTATATCATTACGTGAAATTGGAGATGGAAAAATAGACGTTAAGGAAGTTGAAGCTAGTGCAATAAAAAGATTAAGAAAAGAGCCAGACGAGACAGAGGAACAAGAAGAAATCGAAGAGGAAACTAACGACGATTTTGAAAATTTATATAAAGGACAGGTTTCTAAAAGCGGTGTTGCTATATTACCTTCAAAAAGAACGAGAAGAATTCCAGAAGTAAAAAAACCTAGCTTAGCTGACGAAGCCCTTTCAGAGCTAAAAGCAGAACAACCAGAAATTAAAGAAGAAAACTTAGACACAGAGGAAGCTCCTCTTGAATTAAGTGAAGAAGTTCCCGCAGAAGAAAACAAATCAGAGTAGATTATGAAGAAAACTGTTTCAGTTGCGCCTATGATGGATTGCACTGATAAGCACGAAATTTATTTTCTCAGTCTTATCAGTAAAAACATACATTTATACACTGAGATGATTGTTGCTAACGCAATTATAAGAGGAGATAGATCTAAACTACTTTCCTTTAAAAAAATAAATAATCCTGTAACGCTTCAAGTCGGCGGATCAAATCCTACAGAGTTAGCTGAAGCTTGTAAGATTTCTGAAGACTATGGATATAAAGAAATAAATTTGAATTTAGGTTGTCCAAGTAAAAAAGTACAAAAAAATAAATTTGGTGCTTGTTTAATGCAAGAACCAGATCTTGTAGCTAAATGTATTGAATCAATGTCTAAAGCTACTATATTACCTGTAACAATCAAAACAAGAATTGGTTACAATGATGTTGAAAATTTTGAATTTTTAAAATCTTTCATTCAAACCACTAAAGATGCAGGTTCAAAAAAATTTATAATTCACGCTAGAAAAGCTTTACTTAAAAAACTAACACCAAAAGAAAATCTGAATATTCCGCCATTGAAATATGATTTTGTTTACAAATTGAAAGATTATTTTAAAGATGATGAGATAATTATTAATGGAGGAGTAAAAACAACAAAAGAAATAAAAAAACATTTTACAAAAGTAGACGGAGTGATGATTGGTAGAGCTATATATCACTCACCTTATTTTTTGGCAGATATTGAAAAAGAAATTTTTAAAAATGAAAATGTACCGACAAGAACAGAAGTAATGGAAAATCTAATTCCTTATATTCAAGAACAAACATCAAAAGGTGTACAGTTAAATCATATTATGAGACATACGGTTGGATTGTTTCATGGGCAAAATGGTTCAAAAACTTGGAAACAATATCTATCTAAAAATATGTGCATAAGAGATGCGGATTTACAAAAAGTAAACCATATTATGGATCAAGTTAGAAAAAATAATCCTGTTTCTCTAGAGAGATAGTTTTGGATATCCTTTCTCAATCAGAAATAATTTATTTAGTTTTAATAATGATCGCTACAGCAATACCTGCAGGGTTTGCAGCTGGACTTTTTGGTATTGGTGGAGGATTAGTAACAGTCCCTATATTGTTTTATATATTCAGTTTTTCTGGAATAGAAACAGCTTATGTTATGCATTTAGCAGTAGGAACCTCATTTGGAATTATTATACCTACCTCAACTGTATCTGTACTAACTCACCACCAACATAAAGCTGTAGATTTTAGTATTGTAAAAGGTTTTGGGTTCTTTGTTGCAACTGGAGTAATTTTAGGGACAATATTCGCTGCAAGTTTAGAGACAAAACCTTTGATATTATTTTTTACTATAATTGTATATGTTCTTGCGTTTTACTTACTTTTCTTAAAAGAAAAAGAGACAAATATAGAAATCAAAATAGGATTATTCTCAAAAGCCATTTCAGGTATTGTTAGCGGTTTTATTTCTGCACCAATGGGCATTGGTGGAGCTGTTATGAATGTACCAATTTTAAAATTTTTTGGTTATCCAATAAATAAAGCTATTGGTAGTGCAGCTGCAATTGGTTTTATTATTGCTTTATTTGGTGCAGGAGGTTTTTTAATCTCCGGCTCATACCTAGATGCTGATTTACCTTTGAGTATTGGATTTTTGAATATTCCTGCCTTTTTAGTTTTTTTTCCTATTACCGCATTCATGGCAAGACTTGGAGCAAAAGCTAGCCATAGAGTCGATAAAATGAGAATGACAAAATATTTTGGACTGTTTCTTATAGTTATTGGAACTAGATTTTTATACGAATATTTTAAACTCTAAATTTTTTGATCATAATCTCCAATTTTTCCAGTTTTTTGTAAAAGATTATCTATAAATTCAAAAATTTTTTTCTTATTCTCATTAGATTTGGTACTCTCAGTCACAATAACTAAAGAAGGCTTATTTGATGATGCTCTTATTAAGCCCCATGACCCATCCTCTAGGGAAAATCTCACACCATTAACTGTCAATACTTCTATAATACTTTGATTATCAATTTTAATATCTTCATCTTTTAATTTCTTTACCTCTTTTACCATTTCATCAACTACTTTATATTTCTCTTCATCTTTACAATAAGGAGCCATTGTTGGGCTTTGATAAGTTACTGGTAATGATCTTATAATTTCACTCATTTTTTTATTTTGATCTACGATGAGGTGGCAAACTTGTATTGCTGAATTAATCCCATCATCATAACCATAGCCCAATGGTTGATTAAAGAAAAAATGTCCACTCTTCTCAAAACCTGCTAATGCTTTTTCCTTATTAACTTTCCTTTTGATGTGTGAATGTCCGGTTTTCCAATATATAGTTTCACAATTATTTTCTCTCAAGATTTTATCATTTTTAAATAGCCCAGTCGATTTGACATCAACGATAAATTTTGAATCCTTATGTTTACTTGAAAGATTTCTTGCAATTAGTAATCCAATTTTATCTGAGAATATTTCATTTCCTTGCTCATCTATTACTCCACATCTATCTCCATCTCCATCAAAACCAAATCCAATATCGGCTTTATTATCTTTTACAGCTTTAGCTATAGCATGTAGCATTTCAAGATCTTCAGGATTTGGGTTATATTTAGGAAATGACCAATCTAAATTACAATCTAATTCTATAACTTCACATCCAATGCCTTTTAAAATTTCTGGAGCAAATATTCCTGCTGTACCGTTACCACAAGCAACTACAGCTTTTATATTTTTATTAATTTTATTTTTTTTTATTAAATCTTGAATGTATACATTCTTAAAACCATCAACTTTTTTAAATGATCCTTTTCCATCTAAAAATTTTTTATTTAAAGTAATATCTTTTAGGGTTGCCATTTCTTCTGGCGCATGAGTTAAACCTTTTTGAATGCCCATTTTTACTCCTGTCCATCCGTTTTCATTATGGCTAGCAGTTACCATAGCTATTGCGTCTGAGTTTAAATTGAACTGAGCAAAATAAACCATCGGAGAAAGAGACAATCCAACATCTTCAACATTGCATCCTGATGAAATTAAACCATCAGAAAGAGCTTTTTTAATTTTTTCGCTATAAGATCTATAATCATGACCGACAATAACTCTTGGATTGTTTTTCTCAGTGTTTTGAATAATTTGAGTTCCAAGACCTTTTCCTAAATTAGTGATTCCTTCAATATCGATGTCTTTTTCAAAGATCCACCTCGCGTCATACTCTCTAAAACCGTTTGGATTGATTTTCATTAGTAATAAATACTAGAGAATATAGGTATTTGTTATTAAATGTTTATTAACAAAACTTTCCACTTGCAAAATTAATCAGATGTTCTTATAATGTTCTATTGATTTCGATGTTATATAGTATATTAACATAACTGTAACACAACATGTAGTTGTTTTGTTAACAAATCGAGTAAAAACAAGGAAAATATGAATAAAAGTGTATCATTGGCAATAGAGAAAGCTGTCGGCTCAATAAGCCAGAAAAACCAAAACGAACTAAAGAATAACGGACCTAAAAAGCCTGATTTGTTCTCTTTATCTGGAGAGACAGAATTATTTCAAAATGAGAAGGGTATCACTATCAAGATTGATAGATCAAGAGATGAAAATTTAACTGATTTTGGAAGAGCTACACTTACAGACAGATATTTAGGTCAGAACGAAAGCTTTCAAGATTTATTTGCTAGAGTAGCAAGCGTTTACGCTGATGATAATTTACATGCACAGAGAATTTACAATTATATAAGTAACTTGTGGTTTATGCCTGCGACACCTGTCTTGTCAAATGGTGGCACAGAGAGAGGGCTGCCAATTTCATGTTTTTTAAACGAAGCTAGCGACAGTCTAGAAGGAATTACAAATCTTTGGGAAGAAAACGTTTGGCTCGCAGCTAGAGGTGGTGGTATCGGAAGTTATTGGGGAAACCTAAGATCAATTGGAGAAAAAATTGGAAAAGTCGGAAAAACTTCTGGAATAATTCCATTCATCAAGGTTATGGACTCTTTGACTTTGGCAATAAGTCAAGGCTCTTTGAGAAGAGGTTCAGCTGCTTGTTATTTACAAATTGATCATCCTGAAATTGAAGAGTTTATTGAAATGAGAAGACCGACTGGCGGAGATGTAAATAGAAGATCACTGAATTTACATCATGGAGTTTTAGTAACAGATGAATTCATGAGAGCAGTAGAGACAGATGGTCAATGGGCATTGAGAAGTCCATATGATGGATCTGTTCAGCAGACTATACCAGCAAGAAATCTATGGATTAGATTATTGACTGCAAGAATTGAAACAGGTGAGCCTTATATTGTGTATATTGATACAGTGAACAGACAAATCCCTCAACATCACAAGCTTGCCGGGTTAAAAGTTAAAACATCTAATCTTTGCAGTGAAATTACATTACCAACTGGAGTAGATAATGAGGGAAATCAAAGAACAGCTGTATGTTGTTTATCCTCACTAAACTTGGACACATACGATCAGTGGAAAGATGATACGCAATTTGTTGAAGACGTAATGAGATTTTTAGACAATGTTATGACTGATTTTATCAATAGAGCTCCAGATGAATTTGCTCACGCAAAATACTCGGCAATGAGAGAAAGAAGTGTTGGTCTTGGAGTTATGGGATTACATTCATACTTCCAGCAAAAAAATATTCCTTTTGGATCTGTGATGAGCAAAGTTTGGAATAAAAAAATATTTCAAAACATTCAAGAGAAAGTTGATGAAGCCTCAAAGACTTTAGCTCATGAAAGAGGTGCGTGCCCTGATGCAGCAGAATATGGAATGAAGGAGAGATTTTCAAATAAAACTGCGATAGCTCCAACAGCTTCTATATCAATCATTTGTGGTGGTTCTTCACCAGGAATAGAACCTATAGCTGCTAATAGCTATACACACAAAACGCTTTCAGGTTCATTTAATGTTAGAAATAAATACTTAAAAAAGATACTTCAAAAATATAATAAGGATACAGACGAAGTTTGGTCAAGCATCACTACCAATCAAGGATCTGTATCTCATTTAAATTTTTTAACTGCGAATGAAAAAGATACTTTTAAAACTGCTTTTGAAATCGATCAAAGATGGATCGTTGAGTTAGGCGCAGATAGAACGCCTCATATATCACAAGCACAATCAGTAAATATTTTCGTGCCCGCAGATATACATAAAAAAGAACTTCACGATATTCATTTTCAAGCGTGGAAAAAAGGTTTGAAAAGCCTTTATTATTGTAGATCCAAATCAATCCAGAGAGCTGAAAATGTTAACAATGGATCTTCAACAGATGTGACAAAAAATGTTTACTCTGGAAAACAAGAATCAAATAATGAAAGCAATAACTATGAGGAGTGTCTATCATGTCAGTAGCAGAAAAAACTAAATCAACAATTATTCAGCCTAATAAAATGGGTTTATTAGTAGAAAACCCAGTTTACAAACCCTTTAGATATCCATGGTGTTATGATGCCTGGTTAACTCAACAACGAATTCATTGGTTACCAGAGGAAGTGCCATTAGGAGACGACGTAAGGGATTGGCAAAAAAATCTTTCAGTAGAAGAAAAAAATCTTCTCACTCATATATTTAGATTTTTTACCCAAGCAGATGTTGAAGTAAATAATTGCTATTTAAGACATTACACAACTGTTTTTAAACCAACAGAAGTTTTAATGATGATGACAGCCTTTGCTGCAATGGAAACAGTACATATCGCTGCTTATTCTCATCTGTTAGATACTATAGGAATGCCAGAGACAGAATACTCAGCTTTCTTACAGTATAAAGAAATGAAAGATAAGTACGATTACATGCAAGGCTTTGATGTTAAATCTAAACATAACATCGCAATGACAATGGCAGTGTTTTCAGCATTCACTGAAGGCTTACAATTATTTGCAAGCTTTGCAATTTTATTAAACTTCCCAAGATTTAATAAGATGAAAGGGATGGGGCAAATAGTAACCTGGTCAGTTAGAGATGAAACTTTGCACTGTAACTCTATGATTAGACTTTTTAGAGATTTTATTAAAGAAGAACCGCAAATTTGGAATGATAAATTAAAAAATGAAATCTATGAAGCTTGTAAAACAATTGTTCACCATGAAGATGCATTTATCGATCTTGCTTTTCAAATGGGCCCAATGCAAGGTTTAACAGCTGATGAAGTTAAACAGTATATTAGATTTATTGGTAACAGAAGATTAGAGCAACTAGGTTTAAACCCAATATACGACGTTAAGAAAAATCCATTAACATGGTTAGACACAATGCTTAACGGAGTAGAGCACATGAACTTCTTTGAAGGAAGAGCTACAGAATATTCTAAAGCTTCGACACAAGGAACATGGGGCGAGGTTTTTGCTTAATATTTGCAGCTTAAATATAAAAGCTATTGGAGAAAATCTGGCTTAAAAGGAAAATGGGGAAACATTTTTCTAGAAAGGCTTTCAAATTATAATCCGAAAAATGTTTTGGAGATAGGTGTTTTTTGCGGTGTGACTGCAAAAAATACTTGTGATTTTTTATATAAATCTAATGGAAATAATTTTACTTACACAGGCATAGATTTATTCGGAAATAACCAGAGTGTTGATAGAGATGAGATTAAACCTAATTTTTTAAAAGATCAGAAATTTACTAATCCATTAAAAAATATTTATTATAATTATATTCTAAAAGAAAATTTAAATTCAATTGAAAGCGTTCAAAAACTCCTGCAAGAATATAGTCAAAACATAAAGTTAATCGCTGGTGATACAAATAAGGTTTTAAAAGAAATAGAATTACAAAAAATCGATTTCGTATTCCTTGATGGGGGACATAGTTACGAAACTGTAACTAATGATCTCATGATTTTATATAGAGGTATGAAAGATCAGAAGAAAGTTATTCTATGTGATGATTACGGTAAAGAAAGTTATATTGCAGAAGTAGAAAAAGCAATTGACGATTTCACCAAAAAAAATAATCTTAAATTAAATTTAATAGAAAATAGATTTGCAGAAATAATTACCTAAGAAAATTATTCCCAATCAAATTTAGGAAAAGTATCAAAAACTTGCAAAACTTTATCAGACCACTGATTGCAAATTCTTTTATAATCTTCATCAGATGTATTCAAACATTTGAGATAAGATAATTTTTTTTGATCTTTTTTAAAAACAGCAATATCTATAGGTGGACCAACTGTTAAATCACTTTTTAGTGTAGAATCCATAGATATTAATGCACATCTAGATGCATCACCTATTGAAACATTAGGAGTTATAACTCTATCGAGTATGGGCTTCCCATACTTTACTTCACCAATTACCAAATAAGGTTTACTATCTGCTGGCCTAATATAATTTCCTTGAGGATAAACTAAGTACAATTCTAAATCTTGACCTCTTATTTGCCCTCCAATAATAAATGTAGCCCCTAAAACAAGGCTGTCAGTGTTCACTCCGTCTGGAGATGAGTGTTTAATAGTAAGTTTTCCAACATATGAAGCTATTTGCTCAAAATCTTTACATTTATTGAGATTGTTCGATGAATTTTCTTTTATGTCTTTCTCAATAGACTTAAAAACTGCTTGCGATGTTGCCAAGTTTCCTGAAGTAACTATAACAACTGTTCTGTCACCTACGTCGTAAGTAAGCATTTTAGAATAAATGTTTACATTATCTAAACCAGCGTTTGTTCTAGAGTCAGAAGCTAACACAACGCCTTCATTAGTCTTAATACCTATACAATATGTCATGGTGAATTCTTATTTAAAAAACAGTAATTATTCAATTCTTAATTATCATAGCTATTATCGAATTTGTGCATTTGATAAAGGCAATAAACTATAAAGAATTATAAAATGGTTAATTTGTGGAAAAAATATGACTCAAAAAAAACTTACGATGAGTATCTTAACTCAGACCATAAGTTGCGTAGGCAGGCTATAATAATCTCACATATTTTAGAAAGGCATGGAATTAAGAAATTAAATGAAATTGAAAAAAACTGTGCAAGCACCATAAGCGCAAGAGGAATTAATTTTAGAGTATATTCATCTGGTAAAAAACTTCACGAAAAAAAATGGCCATTAGATATAATACCAAGAATAATTTTAAAAAAAGATTGGTCTAAGGTTTCTAAGGGCTTACTTCAAAGAGTTAAAGCGCTTAACTTATTTATTGACGATGTATACAATGATAGGAAAATATTTAAAGACAATATTATTCCTGAAGAGTTAGTATTTAATTCTCCTCATTATTTGAGAGAATGTTATGGATTTTCTCCAAAATATAAATCTTGGTCAAATATTTCAGGGGTTGATTTAATAAGAAATATTGATGGAGAGTTTATGGTGCTCGAAGACAATCTTAGAGTTCCATCAGGTGTTTCCTACATGCTTGAAAATCGAATGGTAATGAGAGATGTTTTTCCAGAATTATTTACGAAATATAAAGTTGCTTCGGTCCACCAGTATCCTAATAAATTATATCATTGCATGCTAGAGTGTGTTCCTAGAAAAACTAAAAATCCACATATGTGTGTATTAACTCCAGGAAGATTTAATTCAGCTTATTTTGAACACAGATTTTTAGCTGAACAAATGGGTATAGCTTTAGTCGAAGGAAAAGATTTATTTGTTGAGAAAGATTTTGTCTATATGAAAACTGTTACAGGACCGTTAAAAGTAGATTGTATTTATAGAAGAATAGATGATAACTTTTTAGATCCAAAAGTTTTTTATAAACATTCGTTACTAGGTGTACCAGGTTTATTTAAATGTTGGAGAAAAGGAAACGTTGGTATTATAAACGCACCTGGAACTGGTATCGCTGATGATAAAGCAATTTACTCATATGTAGACAAGATGATTAAATTTTATTTAGATGAGGAGCCTAAACTTAAACAAGTAAAAACTTTTTTATGTAGAAAAAAAATTCATAAAGATCATGTTATTGAAAATATTTCAAAATTAGTTGTTAAACCTACTAATGGATCTGGAGGAAATGGGATATTAATTGGGCCTAAATCGTCTAAAGATGAGCGAGAACTAATGATTAATAAGATTAAAGCTAAGCCCGAGGCATATATTGCTCAACCATTAGAAATACTTTCAACAACACCAACAATTTCTGAAGAAGGAATAGAGCCAAGACATTTAGATTTAAGACCATTTGTATTAACTGGTAAAAAATCTTGGGTTACAACAGGTGGATTGACTAGAGTTGCGCTCAAAAAGGGTAGCACTATAGTGAATAGTTCCCAAGGCGGTGGTTCTAAAGACACTTTAGTAATTGAGAAGTAATTTTTATAAACAGACTTTAAAAGAAGAAGACATATTCTTAATTAAATCGAAATATAAATTCTTTCCCGGATTAAGAGTCGCTCCTAATGGATCTATAACCCCAGTTTTTATATCCGTATCTTTTGCCACTGCATTAATTATATCAGGATTGAATTGAGGTTCAGAAAACACACAGCTTACCTTTTCGTGCTCAATTATTTCTCTTATTTCAGATAATTGTTCTGCACCTGGCAATACATCTGTATTTACAGTAAAAGCTCCTAAGACATTTACACCAAATCTTTTTTCGAAATACTGGTAGGCGTCATGAAAAACAATTGATTTAAAATCTTTATTCAACTCTGATTTTATTTTTTTTGTAAGTTTGTCTAAATCTTTATGTGCTTTTTTTAAATTAGATTTATATTTAGAGGCGTTTTCTTGATCGTTTTCAATAAGATGTTCTGCCATCTCACTTAATATTACTTTAGCATTCATTGGATCAAGCCAAATATGTGGGTCGTGTTCACCATGACCATGTCCGTGATGATCATCATGTTTAGCTTCTTTATGACCATGATCTTTATGATCATCATGTTTATCTTCTTTATGACCATGATCTTTATGATCATCATGTTTAGCTTCTTTATGGTCATCATGTTTATCTTTTTTATGACCATGCCCATGATCATCATGACCTTCAAATATATTTCTTTCTCTAAATTCTAACTTATTTAATCCCTTAATTTCCATTAATTCTATTTTTTCAGCTTTTTTTGCTATTGATTTTAATGGTTTTTCTAAAAAAGTTTCTAAGTCTTCGCCGACCCAAAATACTAGGTTAGCATTTTGCAACATTTTAGCGTGTGATGGTTTTAATGCAAATCCATGTGGGGAATTATATCCATCTACAATCAAATCTGGTTTACCCACTCCATCCATCAAATAACTAGCTAATGAATGTATAGGTTTAATAGAGGTTACAACTTTTATATCTGCATTAGCAGAAAAACTTAGAGTTAATGCAAAAAATAAAGTAATTGTAAGCCTTATAAATTTGTTTATCATAGTGTTATAATATAACGTTTGTTATAATATAACATATTTGAGGTCAAGGATTTTTTATTATGGAAAATAAAAATAAAGTTCTACTAAAGGTTGAAAATGTCGGCTTTTCTATTAATGACAAATCTTTGGTAAAAGGAGTTTCGTTTGAAGTTAAACAAAGTGAAATAGTTACTTTGATTGGCCCTAATGGATCTGGGAAATCAACAACTGCAAAAATTGCTTTAGGAATATATAAAAACATAGATGGCAAAGTTAAAACATACACTGATAAAATTGGATATGTTCCTCAAAAAATTTCAATAGATTGGACCTTACCAATAAGGGTACTTGATTTTATGTCTTTAACAGAAAATTTAACTCAAGACCAAATTAATAACGCTTTAAATTTAACAGGTGTTGAACATTTAAAAGATAAAAGCTTAAGCAATTTATCTGGAGGAGAGTTTCAAAGAGTTTTGATAGCTAGGGCTATTTCTAAACAACCAGAATTACTAGTTCTTGATGAGCCAGTGCAAGGCGTTGATTTTAAAGGAGAAATTGCTTTATATGAATTAATCAAAAAAATTACAGAAAAAATGAAATGTGGAATACTTTTAATTTCACATGATCTACATGTAGTTATGTCTGCTACTGATTTCGTAATATGTTTAAATGGACATGTCTGTTGTTCTGGCACACCTCAAAAAGTAATTAAGGATAACAAATATAAGGAATTGTTCGGCGATAGAGCTTCAAATATCTTATCTTTATACGAACACAAACATGATCACACTCACTCTCAAGATGGAACAATAGATCGAAAATAATATGCTTGATGATTTTTTTATAAGAGCTCTAATTGCTGGAATTGGAATAGCTTTAATAACAGGTCCACTGGGGTGCTTTGTAATATGGAGAAGATTGTCTTTTTTTGCAGGTACACTTGCACATTCAGCTTTATTGGGTGTAACTATGGCTTTAGTTTTTGAACTTAATATTGCATTTTCAGTTTTTTTAATATCAGCAGTTTTAGCAATTTTCCTTCTTCAACTTCAAACTAAAACAAATCTTCCTAATGATGCTTTATTAGGTTTGTTAGCACATTCATCACTAGCGATAGGACTTGTAATTATTGGATTTTTAACAACTATTAGATTTGATGTCATGGGATTGTTGTTTGGTGATATATTAGCTGTAAATCAAAACGATTTGCTGTTAATTTGGGTTAGTGGAATATTTATCTTAATCATATTAAAATTTATATGGAAACCTTTGTTCGCATCTACAATAAATTATGATTTGGCTAAAGCAGAAGGGATGAAGCCTGATAGATGTAATGCAATATTTACAATTTTGATGGCAGCAATAATTGCTATTTCAATTAAAATAGTCGGACTACTTTTAATAACTGGAATGCTAATTATTCCTGCTGCTCTTGCAAGAAACATATCAAACAATCCCATCCAGATGGTTTTTTTATCTACAATTGGAGGGCTATTATCAATTTTAATCGGATTATTTTCGTCTTTAGAATTTAATACGGCTTCGGGTCCATCAATAATAACTGCAGCTTTAATACTTTTTTGTTTTTCACTTATTAAGTTTAAAAAATATTCCGAATTGAAAAAATAATGTTTTATTGGTAAATTATATAATGGTACAAGCACAAACACTTTCTAGAAATCAACAAATTGTTTTAGATATTATTGAAAAAGCAAAGGGTCCTTTAAAAGCTTATTCGATACTTTTTAATGTACAAAAAAAAGGAATTAACGCGCCTCAACAAATTTACCGAGCTTTAGACAAGTTAATTGAAATGGGTAAAATTCATAAAATTGAAAGCAAAAATGCTTTCGTCGCATGTAGAAATTCAGATTGTGAAATTTCTAAAGCCACTGCATTCTCAATTTGTGAAAGTTGCGAGATGGTTGATGAAATAAGTGACGCTAAACTTTCAAAATACTTATCGAGTTTTAATCATAAAAAAGGAATGAAATTTAAAAGATTTAACTTAGAATTTTTCGGATTATGTAAAAAATGTAAGTAATTTTTTCTATATAAGCCATTAAATAGATCTCAGACGTATATCTTCCATATTTCACTTTTTAGTTGTATTCCGGTTACAATAAACACTACATTTTGTTACATTAAAATAAAAAATTAATAACTCTAGGGGGGTTAAATGAGATCATTAACTAAACTTTTGGCAGTTATGTTCGCTGCCTTGTTTTTCAATAATATCGCAAATGCTGCGTGTGGAAAAATCACCTATGCAAATATGAACTGGGCTTCAGCTTCATTAATGGCGAATATTGATAAAATTATTTTAGAAAAAGGATATGGTTGCGAGGTAGAATTATTACCTGGCGATACAATGCCATCATTCACTTCAATGAATGAAAAAGGTCAACCGGATGTTGCACCTGAGCTTTGGGCTAATTCAGTAATGAGTCCGCTTAAAAAAGCTGTAGGCGAGGGAAGAATTCATATTGTAAATAAAGGTCCGATAACTGGACTTGGGGAAGGTTGGTTTGTTCCGCCTTACACTATGGAAAAACATGGAATTAAAACTGTTCAGGACTTGTTAAAAAGACCTGATCTGTTTCCACACCCTGAAGACAAATCAAAAGGTGCGTTTGTTGGATGTCCAGCTGGTTGGGGATGCCAACTAATTAACAATCAACTTTTTAAAGCTTTCGATATGGAAGCAAAAGGCTGGAAATTAGTTGATCCAGGATCAGCAGCAGGACTTGATGGTTCAATCGCAAAAGCTGTTGAAAGAAAAGAAAATTGGGTTGGTTATTATTGGAGCCCAACTGCAATAATCGGAAAGTACGATATGAGACTTTTAGATTTTGGAGTTAAGTGGGGTGGAGATGATAACTGGCACAAATGTGTGGTTAAACCAGAACAAGAGTGTGCCACACCAAAAAAAACACGATGGGTAGACTCTGAAGTTTATTCAGTTGTTACTGACAACTTCAAAAAATCTGCAGGTCCGGAGGCTATGAAATTCATGAAAAAAAGAATTTATCCAGGTACGGTGATGAATTCAATGTTAGTTTACATGACTGATAATCAAGCTGAAGGTGAAGATGCAGCGATTGAGTTTATGAAGAAACACGAAAAAGTTTGGTCTAAGTGGGTTTCTTCATCTGTTGCAAAAAAGATAAAAGCAGGAATTTAATTTAAATTACTGTTTTTAATGCAACTCGAATTCTTCTTAAAATTCCCCTCAATGGAGAGGGAAAGTTTAAGAGATTTGAAAAAAGGTATTGACCTTACCTTTAAAGACTTTTCTCGAGAGTACGGAGATTCAATAGAGGGCTTTTTTGGCCCTCTATTAAAATTTTTAGTTTGGTTTGAAAAGTTTTTAATTACTACTCCTTGGCCAATAATTATATTTTTATTATCATTTTTAGCTTGGTTGAGTTCAAGAAGTCTTAAGTTATCAATAGGTACAGCGATAAGTTTTTTTGTAATCGGTTATTTTGGCATGTGGAAAGATACTATGTCTACAATGGCAATCATATCTGTAGCCACTTTAATTTGTTTAGTAGTAGGTACACCTATTGGAGTTTTAATGGCTAGATCTGAAAGATTAAAAAATATTTTATCTCCTGTGTTAGACATGATGCAAACTATTCCAACATTCGTTTATTTAATACCAATTATTATGCTTTTAGGAATTGGTAAAGTACCAGGATTGTTAGCCGTCTGTGTTTACGCGATACCACCAATTGTAAGACTTACAAATTTAGGTATTAGGGAGGTAGATAGGAGAGTAGTTGAGGCAGCGAAAGCTTTAGGAATAAAAAAAAGAATAATCTTATTTAAAATTGAAATACCTTTAGCATTACCTTCAATCATGACTGGAGTAAATCAAACTATAATGATGGCATTAGCTATGGTTGTTATTGCTTCAATGATTGGTGTAAGTGGTTTAGGAGTTCCAATTTTAAGATCTATTTCCAATCAATTCCTTGCATTAGGTTTAATGAACGGATTAGCTATAGTTGCGCTAGCAATAATATTTGATCGAATTTCTCAAAATTATGCAAGAAGAATTCAAAAACATAAAGAGGCAAAAAAATAATTATTTCAAATTGTTTAAGTATTTAATATGCTTAGGAGTAATTTCACAACATCCTCCAATAATTTTTGCACCCTTGTTCTTTAATCTTTTACAAATTTCAAAGAATTTTTTAGGAGTAAGATCTTTTCTTTTTCCAAGCTGAACCTTAGGATTATTCGAGTCTGGTTTCCAACCTGGCGGAATATGTTCAAAAGCATTGATTTTAAATCCAAATGGAACTTTAAGTTTTTTAGCATCCTTAATTACCTCATTTAAATCTTCAAACGAAACACAAGAAGCAATAATTCCAATGGGCTTATATTTTTGGACTTTTTTTGCAACAGTTATAAATTTTTCACCTGAGGGCAATAATCCTTTACTCCTAATGTGGATACCAACTAAAATTTTTTTCTTGTATTTTTTAATTGCACTCAAACCCAATGAACACTCTTTCCAACTACTCATTACGTCTAAATAAAAGAAATCAACATATGGATTGAGATATTTTGCCTGGGATCTAAAACTTTCTTTTATAAATTTAAGATCTTTTCCAAGATCAGCAAAATAAGTAAAATTTTGAGGCGGAAGACTTCCAGCAATTAAAATTTTTTTTTTAGATATTACTACGGCTTTTTTTGCTAGTTTTCCTGCCAGAACATTCAGATTTTTATATTCTTCTACTAAACCATTTTCGATTAGCCTTCTTTTTCTGCTACCGAAGCTATTAGTTACTATAATTTCTGCTCCGGCTTTTATAAAATCTAAATGTGTTTTAACAACTGTCTTGTGATATTTTCGATTATATAATGCTGAGGCTCCCCACAGAGTTCCGTGAGGTTTTACTCCACGGTTAAGTAGCTCCTGACCCATTCCGCCATCAAGAATTCTAGTCTCTTGAAAAAAATTTTTAATTAATGACACTATTAAATACTAAGATAACCACACCAAAAATAGTAAACCAAATAAACCACTGTCCGTAGAGTTTAAAACCTGAACCCTTATCAATACCTTTCCAAGGCATAAATGTGTAAGTGGCTAGTGTGACTAGAATGAAAAATAAAAGTAAATCTGTTAAGGTAATCATTATCTTTGGTTTAAAAGCATTACTTCTCTTACTTCTGCTCCTCTATATTTTGATAAAGGCCTAATTAGTTTATTGGAAGCATGCTGTTCCATTATATGCGCAGACCAACCAGTGATACGTGACATAACAAATATTGGTGTATAGAAGTCTATATCAATTCCCATCATGTAATAAGTTGGACCACATGGAAAATCTACATTCGGATGAATATTTTTTCGGTCCAACATTACTTTTTCTAAAATTTCATACATTCTCGTGTATTTTTCTTTTTTCAAAAGCTTTGCAACTTTAAACATATAGTGTTTCATTGTTGGTACTCTCGAGTCTCCTGTACGGTAAACCCTGTGCCCAAATCCCATCACTACCTTTTTTTTATTTAATGCATTTTCAATCCAAGCTTTTGCTTTTTCAGGTTTCCCAATTTCTTTCATCATGTGCATTACTGCTTCATTGGCTCCTCCATGAAGTGGACCTTTCAAAGAGGCGATGGCTCCAGTAATTGCACCATGCAAATCAGATAAGCTAGATGTAATGGTTCTTGCTGTAAAAGTTGAAACATTAAAACTATGTTCAGCATATAATATTAACGAAATATCAAATGCTCTTACAATTTCTTTATCAGGAACTTTATTAAACATCATTTTAAAGAAATTTTCTGAAAAAGATAATTTCTTACTTGGAGCTATAATTGATTTGCCTTTTCGTGTTCTGAAATAAGCAGCTACAGCTGTTGGTGTTTTAGCAAATATTCTCATTGCCTTTCTCATGTTTGCTTTAGGGGAATTATCTTTAGTATCCTTATCTTCTAATGCCATTAAACTTACACAAGTTCTAATTACATCCATTGGATGAGCGTTTCTAGGCATTTTTTTAATATCATTTAATATTTGCTTAGAAAGTTTTCTTTCCGATCTTTCTTGTTTGATAAATTTTTTTAGTTGATTTTTGTTAGGAAGCTCTCCGTTTAGCACTAAATATGCTACTTCTTCGAAATCACATTTATCGCAAAGCTCTTGCACTGTGTAACCTCTATAAGTTAAGGCACTTAGTTCAGGAACTACATGTGAAATTGTAGTTTCATCAACTACTATACCTAACAAACCTTTTTTAATTTCTTCACTCATTATTCATGTCCTTCCGTAGAAAAATCTGTGATTTTCTTATCAGGCGTATTGTATTTCTCATATTCTACTAACTCGTACAACCTTTTTCTAGTCTGCATTTTGTCAATGATATTATTTTGATGGCCCTCTTTAAATATTGATTTAAGACCTAATTCAACATTCTGCATAGCGAGCCTCTGTGTTGTCACAGGATAAATAACTAAATTATAGCCTAAATTTTCTAATTGTGATCTATTTAATAATTTGGATTTCCCAAACTCTGTCATGTTAGCTAGCAAATAGCCTTTTGATATTTTTCTAACTTTTTCAAAATCCTTTTCATCTTTCATAGCTTCAGGAAAAATCATGTCAGCACCTGCATCTTCATAAGATTTTATTCTTTCTAATGTTTTATCTATACCTTCAACAGTATTTGCATCAGTCCTAACTATGATTAAAAAATTTTTGTCTTTTCTAGCGTTTACTGATTCTTTAATCTTTTTGACCATTTCATCTTTTGATATAAGTTCTTTGTTATCTAAATGACCACATCTTTTTTCAGCTATTTGATCTTCTATATGGCAACCAGCTAATCCTTTTCCCTCAAAAGTTATTATTGTTTTTTTACAATCTTTAAATCCTGTATCTGCATCCACTATGGTTGGAAGGTCAGTCACTCTAGATATTTGGTTGGCTCTATAACTCACTTGATCTAAAGTTGTTAATCCTATGTCTGGCAATCCTAGATCATTAGACATAACACCGCCTGAGATGTAAACTCCATCAAATCCAATTTCAGCTATAAGTTTTGCGCACAAAGGATTATAAGCGCCAGGGAATCTTAGAAGTTTTTTTGATTGTAATTTTTTTATAAATTCTAATCTTTTTTCAGAACTATTCTTTTTTGTAAAATGCATCTGCAAAGTTTATATTAAAGAGAGAAATAAAAATCAAAGGCTATTATTTAATAAGAATAAATATACCGGTTAATACTAACAAAAGCGCTAAAACATATTCTATAATTTTTTTCGTTTTAATATCTCCGATGAATTTTCTTAATCCACTTCCAAAAAGCGCCCAAAGACTGATTGTAGGAAAACATATTACTGCTGCAGTAATAGTAACAAATGCAACCCCTATAAATATGTTTTCTTCAGTTGGAAAAAAACCTGATGCAACAGTGACCGCAATCGACCAAGCTTTTGGATTTATGAACTGGAATAATGATGCCTCGTAAAATCTTAATGGTCTTCCAGTTTCTTTTTGAGCCATAGAAAATGAGCCAATCATTTTCCAACCTAAGCACAGCAAATAAATAAAACATAAAATTTTCATGTAAAATTGGATTTGAGGATATATTAAAAATAAATTTGCTAAACCAAAACAGGTAAGCCCGATTTGAAAAATATGCCCTAATGGGATTCCAATTAGATGTGGCAACGTTCTCACAAATCCAAATTTCATACCTGACGCTGTAAGCATTGCATTATTTGGACCTGGGGTAAAAAACATTGTAAAATAAAAAGTTGCTAAAGCTGAAAAGAGAGCAAAACTAATCATAAATATTTTTTAATAATTTTTTCAAAGTTCACAAAGTCGGAAATTAGTTCATCGTGTTTAATTTCTTTTTCAGTTTTTTCGGTATATCCATCTTTCACTAAAACAAATGGTATTTGAGCATTATGCGCAGACATAGCATCTACTTCGCTATCTCCAATCATCATTGTTTTTTTTAAATCACCACCAATTATTTCAACAGCATCCGTAAGGTGTCTTGGATCCGGTTTATTAAAAGCAAAAGTATCTGAACCAGCGACATATTCAAAAAATTTGAACAAATCGAGTTTTTTTAATAAGTCTATCGCAAGCCTTTCTTGTTTATTTGTACAAACGGCCATTGAAATATTTTTATTTTTTGCCCAATTAAAAAAATCAATTGCACCTTTTATTGGAACACTGTTTTTATCAATATTTTTTGAGTAAAAATCTATAAATTCTTTTGTCATTATTTTTTTCGTTTTTTCATCTTTTATTTCCTCTTTAAAAGATCTCTGCATCATTACCCACGCTCCTTTTCCAGCAAGTGACTTAATATCCTCTAGTTTTTTTTCTGAATGACCAAACTTTCTCATCACATGGTTATGAGCAGCCATTAAATCTGGCGCGGTATTTACTATAGTTCCGTCTAGATCAAAAAGAATAGTGTAAATTTGATTCATTTTTAAAGTATTAAAAAGAAATATTTTGTGACTTATTTCAGTTACATTAATAATGTAAAGAAATTTTTAATGAATACAAATAATAAATTAAATAAAGCTAATTCTTATAGGCTTTCACAAGAATTACTGAGAAATAAAGCTTTGAAGAAAGGTGTAAATTTAATTGCACCTGAAACAATATTTTTATCAAAAGATACTTTATTTGGAAAAAACGTAACTGTAGACCCATATGTTGTAATCGGCCCCGGTGTCAAAATTGGAGACAATTCTCACATTAAATCTTTTAGCCATCTCGAAGGAACCAAAATTGAAAAAAATGTTACCGTAGGTCCTTACGCGAGATTAAGAACAGGAACTGTTTTGAAAAAAAATACTAAAATTGGAAATTTTGTAGAGACAAAAAAATCCTCTATTAACCAAAATTCAAAAGTAAGTCATCTATCTTATATTGGAGATACATCAATTGGAAAAAATTCTAACATTGGTGCAGGCACAATCACTTGCAATTATGATGGTGTTAAAAAATTTAAAACAAAAATATCAGATAATGTTTTTATAGGTTCCAATTCATCATTAGTTGCCCCAATTAGTATAAATAAAAATAGTGTAGTCGGAGCTGGATCAGTAATTACAAAAAATGTGAAAAAAAAGTCACTAGCACTTACCAGAACATCACAAGTTGAAATTAAAAACTACAAAAGGAAAAAAAGATAATGTGTGGAATTATTGGGATTGCAAGCAATAAACCTGTTTCAATTAATATAATTAATTCTTTAAAAAAATTGGAGTACAGAGGATATGATTCTGCTGGTTTGGCGACTTTAAGCAACAATTTAATAGATGAAAAAAAGTGTTCTGGTAGAGTTGATGAGCTTGAAAAAATTTTATTTAAAAATCCCTCAAATGGAAATATTGGAATAGGCCATGTAAGATGGGCTACTCATGGGGTTCCTAATATAATTAATGCTCATCCTCACTCCTCAGAAGAAGTTTCAGTTGTACATAATGGAATTATTGAAAATTCAGATGAATTGAAGAAAGATTTAGAAGCTCAAGGTTTTAAGTTTAAATCACAAACTGATACAGAGGTTATTACTATATTAGTAACTCAGTTTTTACAAAACTCAAAACCTTTAGACTCAGTATTCAAAACATTAAAAAAATTAAAGGGCAGTTTTGCATTAGGTATCATATTTAAAAACTTTTCAGACATAATAATTGGTGCAAGAAGAGGGAGCCCTTTAGCTGTTGGTTATTCAAAAGATGAAAACTATTTAGGCTCAGACTCCTACGCGCTTAAATCTATGACGAATAAAATTTCTTATCTTGATGATGGTGAATTATGCATGCTGAATAAAGATAATGTTGAATTTTATGATGTTAATCAAAATAAGATAAATAAAAAAATTCATATAGTTTCAGATGATGAAAATATTTCTGATAAAGGAGATTATAAAAACTTTATGTCCAAAGAAATTTTTGAACAATCTATCACAATAAAAAAATGTATTAGCGAATATACCGATAGGCTAAAAAAAGATATAAATATTTATAATTATCCAATTGATCCAAAAAAAATTAATAAAATAATTTTAATCGGTTGTGGAACAGCATATCATTCATGTTTAATTGCAAAATATTGGTTTGAGGAGCTAACTTCGATTGATGTTGAAATCGATATAGCTTCAGAATTTAGATATAGAAATTTAAAATTTAATTCTAGAAATCTTTATATTTTTGTCTCACAGTCTGGTGAAACTGCAGACACAGCAGCTGCTTTAGATATATGTAAAAAAAATAAAGTTAAAACTTGCTCGATTATAAATGTTGTAGAGAGCACAATTGCAAGAAATTCAGATTGGGTTCTACCTATTCATGCTGGTCCAGAAATCGGGGTGGCTTCTACAAAAGCTTTTCTAGGACAATTGATAGTATTATATATACTCACTTTAAAATTTGCTGTAACCAGAGAAGATATTGATAAAAAAACTTTCGAAAATAACTTACAGAATTTACAAAAACTTCCAGAAGCAATTAAAAATACTTTAAAACTTGAAAATGAAATCCAATTAATGGCTAAAGAATTTTTAGACGCTAAAGGATCAATGTTCTTGGGAAGAGGAAATTCCTTTCCAGTTGCTCTTGAAGGTGCTTTAAAATTAAAAGAACTTTCTTATTTACACGCTGAGGGATACCCAGCAGGCGAAATGAAGCATGGACCTTTAGCACTAATTGAAGAGGGCTTACCTGTAATAGTAATAGCACCAAACGATAGATATTATGAAAAAACTTTGTCAAACACTCAAGAGGTTATAGCAAGGGGAGGAAAGATTTTTTTTATTACCGATAATAAAAAAAAACTATTAAGTACAAATATCAGATTTAGGCTGAGAGTTCCTCGTGTAGATAATTTGCTATCACCTCTATTACTCACAATTCCTTTACAACTATTAGCTTATCACGTAGCATTATTGAAAAATTGTGACATTGATAAACCTAGAAATTTAGCAAAATCAGTTACAGTAGAGTAAATTAGAATTATAAAAAATTAATGATTAAAAAATATAAGGCAATGGTATTATCTTGTATCGATCCTAGATTTCAGTCAATAGTTTATAATTATTTAAAAAAAAAGAAATTAAATGGAAAATATAGCTCTTTTACGATAGCGGGTTCAGCTATTGGTATTACTGCTCCAAAGTTTAGAAAATGGCATAAAACATTTTGGGATAATCTTGAAACTTCCATAAAGCTACATAAAATTAAAAAATTAATAGTTATCAACCATCGTGATTGTGGTGCTGCAAAAATTATAAACGGAAAAAAAACTTTTGATAATTTTCATGAAACTAAAATTCATAAAAGTTCTTTCACTAAAATAAAAAAAAGATTTAAAAACAGATATCCAAATTTAAATATTGAAACTATTCTGATCAGTCTAAACAAAACAGTTGAAAAATTTTGATAAATTGCACTTTTTAGACTAATTATTTAAATTCTTACTTGGAAAAATTGCAATTGCGATATATATATACCATCAGTTGTATATGAAAAAATGGAATTTAAATAGTTGGACGAAATTCTCTGCTAAACATTTACCTGTTTATCAGGATAAGGAGGAACTCGAGTTAGTCTTAAGTAAAATAAAAAAATACCCGCCCCTTGTTTTTGCAGGAGAGTCTAGATCTTTAAAAAAAGCTCTAGCAGAAGTAGCTGAAGGAAAAGCATTTTTGCTACAAGGTGGAGATTGTGCAGAAAGTTTTGCTGAATTTCACCCAGATAATATTAGAGATACATTTAAAGTTCTATTACAAATGTCGCTAGTTCTTACAGCGTCAGCTTCAATGCCAGTAGTAAAAGTTGGAAGAATTGCTGGGCAATTTTCAAAACCAAGAAGCGCACCTACTGAAAAAAAAGATGGAAAGGAATTGCCGAGTTATTTGGGAGATAACATTAATGGAATGGAATTTACAGAAAAAGCTAGAACACCTGATGCTAAAAGACTATTTAGAGCTTACTCTCAGTCTGCATCAACTTTAAATTTATTAAGAGCTTTTTCACAAGGAGGTTTTGCAGACTTAAGACAAGTTCATTTATGGAATCTGGGATTTATCAAAGATAAAACTAAAGGCAAGTACAAAGAAATAGAGGACAAGATCAGTGATGCTCTCGCTTTTATGGAAGCATGTGGAATTAATTCTGACAATAATAGAAGATTAAGATCTGTTAATTTTTATACCTCTCATGAGGCTTTACTTCTTCCTTTTGAAGAGTCTATGACTAGAGTTGACTCAACTACAGGTGAATACCATGATACCTCTGCACATTTTGTTTGGATAGGAGATAGAACAAGACAACCTGATGGAGCACACGTAGAGTTTTGTAGAGGGATTAAAAATCCTATTGGTTTAAAATGCGGGCCTACATTAAAACCAGAGGAGCTTGTAAATCTTTGTAATATTTTAAATCCAGAAAATGAACCAGGTAGATTGACATTGATATCAAGATTTGGCGCAGACAATGTAGAAAAATATTTACCAAAATTAATCAAAGCAATTAAAAAAGAGGGTTTAAAAGTGATTTGGTCCTGTGATCCTATGCACGGAAATACCATTAAAGCAGCTACAGGGTTTAAAACAAGAACTTTTGAAAGTGTATTAAAAGAAGTTAAAAATTTCTTTGCTGTTAGCCAAGCAGAGGGTAGTTACGCTGGGGGCCTACATGTTGAAATGACTGGTCAAGATGTGACAGAGTGTACTGGTGGGGCTCAAAAAATATCTGAAAACGATTTATCAAATAGATATAGAACTCATTGTGACCCTAGATTAAACGCAGATCAAGCTTTAGAATTAGCCTTCTTAATTTCTGAGGAAATCAAGAAAAATTCAAAAATATCAAACAAAATTATTCAAGCCGCGTCTTAATAATTATTGTAATTATTAAGACCAAACCTTAAAAGAGAGGTAAGGTACTAATTATGGATGTAAAAAAAAGAGCTAAAATCATAACTGAATGGATAAATAACTATTGCGATTCGTCATCGTACAAACCAAAAGCATTAGTTGTTGGGATTTCAGGAGGAATTGACTCTTCAGTTGTTAGTGCTTTATGTGCAAATACTGGTAAAAAAACAATTGTGTTAACAATGCCAATCAAACAAATTAAGTCACAACATGACTTAAGCCTTTCACATGCAAAGTGGTTAAAACAAAAGTATAATAATGTTGAGCATCATTTATTAGAAATGGATAAAATATTTACCTCTTTTTCTCAAGTTTTGAATAAATTTGATAATGAGCATGGATATGCAAATTCTAGAGCAAGATTAAGAATGACAACATTATATCAAGTAGCAGCAGCTAACAGTGGAATAGTTGTTGGTACGGGTAATAAAGTTGAGGACTTTGGCGTTGGTTTTTATACTAAATATGGAGATGGTGGAGTTGATATTTCACCAATAGCTGACTGCACTAAAACACAAGTTTGGGAACTCGGAAAACATTTAGGAGTGTCAGAAGATATTATAAATACTCCTCCGACAGATGGTTTGTGGGATGATGGAAGAAACGATGTTCAACAACTTGGCATGAGCTATGAGGATCTTGAGAAAGCGATGGTAAATAAGAATGATCCTAACTACCAAAAATATTTAGAAATTAGAGAGAAAAATTTACACAAAATGAACCCTATACCTGTTTGCAAATTTAATGAGTAATCTTTTATTAACCAATTCATTAACAAGAAAAAAAGAAATTTTTAAACCAATAAATCCAAAAAAAATTTCCTTATATGCTTGTGGTCCTACAGTTTATGATAATCCCCACGTTGGTAATGCTAGGAGTTTAGTTGTATTCGATGTTTTATACCGAATTTTAAAAGTATTATACAGATCTAATGTAACGTACGTACGAAATATCACAGATGTTGATGATAAAATAATTGAGGCATCTAATAAAAATAAAATAAGCATTGAGGAGATTACAAAAAAAGTAACAAATGTTTTTCATGAAAATTGCAAAAGTTTAAATTGTTTAAAGCCATCAATAGAGCCAAAAGCCACTGAACATATAAAAGGAATGATTGAGATGACTGCTTCATTAATCTCAAAAGGGTTTGCATATGAAAATAAGGGACATATTTATTTTTCAGTGAACTCATTTAAAGATTATGGAAAGTTATCAAATAAGAATTTAGACGAATTAAAAGCAGGAACTAGAATTGAAGTTTCTGATTTAAAAAAAGATCCGGTTGATTTTGTTTTATGGAAACCATCAAAAAATGAGGACCCTGGCTGGGAATCGCCGTGGGGTAGAGGAAGACCTGGTTGGCATTTAGAGTGTTCTGTAATGAGTGAAAAATATTTAGGTAAAAACTTTGACATACACGGTGGTGGTCTTGATTTAATTTTTCCCCATCATGAAAATGAAATAGCCCAATCTTGTAGCAATAATAATACAAAAAGTTTTGCAAATTATTGGGTTCATAATGGATTTGTTACAATCAATAGGGAAAAAATGTCAAAGTCTTTAGGAAATGTAATAACTATATCAGACGCAGTAAACAAATATTCTGGTCAAGTAGTCAGACTAGCTCTTTTAAGCGCACATTATAGTCAACCACTTGATTGGAATGATGAACTTTTAAATAGCCAACAAAGTATTCTTGATAAATGGTACAATCTTTATTCTGAAAAGAAAGAAGATACTTTTGATATCGACAAAATATTATTAGATGATTTAAATACTCCAGGGTACATAGCAAAGATACATGAACTATATAATGACGCCACTAAAGGAGATGATCAAAAAAAATCAAGATTTAATAAAGCATGCAAACTTATTGGCCTTTTTAATATAACCAAGAAAGAGTGGGAGAGTTTTAAAAAGAGTAAAATTAGTGTATCTGAAAACTATATATCAAAAAAAATTGAGGAGAGAATTAAAGCTAAAAATAACGGTAATTTTGTTCTCGCCGATAAAATAAGAGAAGAATTATTATCAAAAGGCATAATGATTGAAGATCAAAAAGGAAAAACAGTTTGGAAAATAAAATGAGAAAAGAAAAAATTTATATTTTTGACACTACACTGCGAGATGGAGCTCAAACAGAGGGCGTTGACTTCACATTTGAGGATAAAAATAAGATTGCAAAAGTTTTATCTGATTTAGGTGTTGACTATATAGAAGGGGGCTGGCCTGGAGCAAATCCAGTTGATACAAAATTTTTTTCAAAACCTCCTAAAATGCATAAAACACAACTTACAGCGTTTGGAATGACAAAAAAAACAGGTAGAAGCGCTGATAATGATCCTGGTTTGGCTTCATTAGTTAATGCTAATACGCCTGCTGTATGCGTTGTCGGAAAATCATGGGATTTTCATGTCAAAGTTGCTCTTGGTATTAAAAATGAAGAAAATTTAGATAATATAAAAGAGACCACAAAACATTTTGTAAAGAATAATAAAGAATTCTTATTTGATGCCGAACATTTTTTTGACGGATACAAAGCTAACTCTGAATATGCAATTTCTTGTCTTAAACAAGCATATGATAACGGAGCAAGATGGGTAGTTTTATGCGATACAAACGGAGGCACCTTACCCAATGAAGTAAGAGAGATCGTATCAAAAGTTTCTAAAATAATACCTGGAAAAAATCTTGGTATTCACGCTCATAACGATACAGAAAATGCTGTCGCAAATTCTTTAGCTGCTGTAGAATCTGGTGCAAGACAAATTCAAGGTACTATAAATGGATTAGGAGAAAGATGTGGTAACGCAAATTTAATGTCAATAATTCCTAATTTATGTCTTAAAAAATCTTTTAGTGATAAGTTTGAGATAAATATTAAAAAAGAAAAACTGTCCTTTTTAACAGATTGTTCAAGATTGTTGGACGAAATATTAAATAGAAAACCGAATAAAAATATGGCTTATGTAGGTGCATCAGCTTTTTCACATAAAGGCGGTTTACATGTTTCAGCAGTAAAAAAAGACCCAAAAACTTATGAACATATTGATCCTAAATTAATAGGTAATCACAGAAATATAATTATTTCAAATCAATCAGGAAGATCAAACATATTATCAAGGTTAGAGAAATATGGAGTAAAAATTGACTCTAAAGACTCAAAAGTTCAAAAAATTTTAGATGAGGTCAAAGATAGAGAATTTATCGGTTATTCTTATGATGGTGCAGATGCGTCTTTTGAACTTTTAGCTAATAGGCTTTTAGGTAAAGTGCCAGAATACTTAAAGGTGAAAAGCTATGATGTTAATGTTTCCAAATCAGATAAGATTAAAACTAAAGCTAGCGTTGTTTTTTTAATCGACAGTAAAGAAATCGAGTGTCATGGTGAAGGTAATGGTCCAGTAAATGCGTTAGATAATGCTATAAGATCAAATTTTAAAAAGGTGACAAAATATTATAATTTTTTTTCAGACCTTAAATTGCTTGATTATAAAGTGAGAATTTTGAATACAGGCACTGAAGCCACAACAAGAGTGTTAATTGAGAGTACTGATAAAAAAGGTATAAGTTGGTTTACTGTTGGTGTTTCGCCAAATATAATTGAAGCTTCATTTAAAGCATTAATTGATAGTCTAGATTATAAGCTTTATAAAGAAAAAGCTCCAGCTAATTTAAATGAAAAATAAATTTGGGTTTATATTAGTTAAACCTCAATTAGGAGAGAATATTGGCGCATGCGCTAGGTCGATGAAAAATTTTGGTTTTAAAAAATTAAAAATCGTTTCACCAAAATTTACCTTTCCTAATCACAAAACAAAAGTAACTTCTGTTGGTGCATACGATATAATAAAAAATACAAAAGTTTTTAAACAAGTAGACAGTGCAATAAAAGAATTTGATTTAGTTATCTCTTTAAGTGCAAGAAGGAGAGATATTAATAAAAAACACATTTCGATGCGAGACTTTTCAAATATTTTGAACAGTCAAAAATATTCTAAAATTGGTTTGATGTTTGGGCCAGAGTCCTCAGGTCTTTCAAATAAAGATCTTGCTTTATCTAATTTTATCCTACAGATTCCAACTTCAAAAAATTTTAAGTCTTTGAACTTATCTCACTCAATTACAATTATTTGTTACGAAATATTTAAGGCTTTAAATAAAAAACCCTTTTTAAAAAAAGGAAAAAAAATAAGAATTTCTTCAAAATCTAAGATACTATCAGTTGTAAAACATTTAGTGAAATTACTTAGTGAAAAAAATTTTTTTCTTCCTAAAGAAAAAAAACAGTCAATGATCCTTAACATTCATAACTTAATTTATAGACTTGAGCCTAACGACAAAGAATTAAGGCTTTTGGCTAGTATTATAAGCTCTTTAAATAAAAAAACTTTTAAACCGTAATTGACAAACCCAACTGAAATCCTATAAGAACACAACAATAAAATTATGACAAAAAGACTAAAATCTAAGCATAAAGTTGATAGAAGGTTAAAAGCAAATATTTGGGGTAGACCTAAAAGTCCTTTTAATTCAAGAGCATATCCTCCAGGACAACACGGGCAAAATAAGAAAGGCAAGCCAACTGATTATGGTGTGCAACTTCAAGCAAAACAAAAATTAAAAGCTTATTACGGAAACATAAACGAGAGGCAATTTAGAAATATTTATAGAAAAGCTTTATCCAAAAAAGGCGATACAACAGAAAATTTAATTGCTTTACTTGAAAGCAGACTTGATACTGTGTGTTATAGGGCGAAGTTTGCTCCCACTGTTTTCTCTGCTAGACAAATAATAAATCACGGTCACATTAAAGTTAATAAAAAAAGAGTAAATATCTCAAGTTATTTAGTTAAAGACACTGATGTAGTGGAAGTTAGAGAAAAATCAAAAAATCTTACTTTAATAGACGGGTCTTTACAAAGCAAAGAAAGAGATGTTCCTGAGTATATTCAACTAGATAATAAAAATAAAACTGCAAAGTTAGTGAGGAAACCAAAGTTTTCTGAGGTACCCTATCCAGTTGTAATGGAACCAAATTTAGTTATTGAATACTACTCTAGATAAAAATCTTACAGTAAATTTTTTTTTTCGAACAAACTTTTTAATTCACCTTTTTCAAACAATTCTTTTACTATATCACAACCTCCAATAAATTCTCCTTTAACATAAAGTTGTGGAATAGTTGGCCAATCGCTAAAATCTTTAATACCTTGTCTTAATGCTTCATCATTCAAAACATTTATTCCTTCAAATTTTACGTTCAGATGTTTGAGTACATTTGAAACCGCCATAGAAAATCCACATTGTGGGGCATCCGGAGTTCCTTTCATAAATAAACAAATATCATTTTTTTTTATTAAGTCTTCAATTTTCAATTTAACTTCCATCATTCTCCCACTGTAGTTATAGATAGTGCATGTAACTCATTACCCATTTTTCCTTTTAAAGATTTATAAACTAGTTTGTGTTGATCAATCTTATTTAAGTTATTAAACATTTTAGATTGAATTTTTGCAGAATAATGATTGTTATCACCCATTAAGTCCCTGATTTCAATTTTCGCGTCAGGAATAGACTCTTTGATTAATTTTTTAATTTCATTTAAAGGCAAAGGCATCAATAATTATTATACCATTGATTATTAATTTCATATAGGTCATTTATACTTAATCTCATCTCACCTTCGATTTCAAAATAGTCCTTCTGAGTAATCCCAATATTTTCATAGAAAATATCGTTATTTTTAAGTGTCTTTTCCACAGATATCAAATTTTTTTTGTCTATTTCTAAAACATATCTTCCTTGATCTTCCCCAAAAAAATATTGAGCAGTGTTTCTTAATTTTTTTGATTTTTCGATTTTTATACCAAGATTAGAACCTATGGACATTTCACTGAGCGCAACAACTAGTCCCCCACTAGAAACGTCATGAGCTGCCGAAACAAGGTTAGCTTGAATGAGATTTAAAACAACATCTCCATTATTTTTTTCATTTAAAAGATTAATTTCGGGTGGCATACCATCATGAATTGAATAATTTTCTTTTAAATAACAACTTTGATCTAGGTGACCAAATGTTTTTCCAATTAAAATAATTATATTATTTTCATTTTTAAAATTATGATTTAATGGTTTTTTTAAATTATTAATCAAACCTACCCCTCCAATTACTGGTGTAGGAAAAATATTTTTCCTATTTGTACCATTGTAAAATGATACATTTCCAGAGACAACTGGATAGCTTAAGAACTCACAAGCCTCTTTAATACCGATTAGACACTCAGCGAATTCACCCATAATTTTTTCATCTTCTGGGTTACCGAAATTAAGACAGTTAGTAATTGCTAAAGGTTTTGCACCTACAGAAATGATGTTTCTCCAATTTTCACAAACAATTTGTTTTCCACCACTTACTGGATTTGATTTACAATAGTTTGCAGACGAGTCAACTGATACAGCGATAGCTTTATTTTTGTTATGTATTCTGATAATTGCAGCATCTGAACCAGATCTTTGAACAGTATCACCCATTACCATTTGATCATATTGATTTGTTATCCAGCTTTTATTTGAGTGATTTGGAGAGGATAAAATTTTAACCAAAGCATCTTCCAATTTAATCTTTTTTAGTTTTTTTATATCTGTTTTCTTTTTCGAAGCTTTCTTTTTTGACCACTTTCTATCATAAATTGGTGCTTTAGAGGATAGAGCGTCAATTGGGATTTCGCCTTCAATCTTTCCGTGAAATTTTAAAGTTAAGTTATTTGTGCTTGTTGTTTTACCAATCACGACAAAATCTAGATCCCATTTTTTAAATATTTTCTTAGCATAATTTTCTTTTCCATCTTCTAAAATAATCAACATTCTTTCTTGACTCTCAGACAACATCATTTCATAAGGTGTCATATTTTTTTCTCTACAAGGAACTTTGTCTAATTCTAATTCTATTCCTAAAGACCCTTTGGAGGCCATTTCAACACTAGATGAAGTTAAACCAGCGGCTCCCATATCTTGTATCGCTATAATTGAGTCATCTTTCATTAATTCCAAGCAAGCTTCCAATAATAATTTTTCAGTAAATGGATCACCTACTTGTACTGTAGGTTTTTTTTCTTCAGAATTTTCATCAAATTCAGCCGAGGCCATCGATGCTCCATGAATACCGTCTCTACCAGTTTTTGAACCGACATATACAACTAATTTATTTACTCCTTTTGCTTTAGAATAAAATATTTTATTTTTATTAGTATGCCCCACTGCCATTGCATTTACTAAAATATTTTCATTATATGTGTCGTTGAATTTTGTTTCACCTGCTACAGTAGGAATACCCATACAGTTTCCATAGCCTCCGATCCCAGAAACAACACCATTTAATAAACTTTTTGTTTTTGGATGGGAAGGTGAGCCAAAATGTATTGAATTTAATAATGCTATCGGTCTTGCGCCCATAGTAAAAACATCTCTTAATATTCCACCTACTCCTGTGGCTGCACCTTGATAAGGTTCAATATAAGATGGGTGATTATGGCTTTCAATTTTAAATACAATTGCATCGTTATCACCAATATCAATGACTCCTGCATTTTCTCCTGGCCCTTGTATTACCTGCTTTCCTTTGGTAGGTAATTTTTTTAAATGTAATCTTGAGGATTTATAGGAACAATGTTCATTCCACATAGCAGAGAAAATACCAAGTTCTAATAAATTTGGATCTCTCTTCATCAGTTTTTTAATTCTATGATATTCCTCTTTCTTTAAACCATGTTTTTTAACTATTTTTTCTGTAATTTCCATTATTAATTCAGTAAGCTTGAAAATAAATTCACACCATCAGTGTTAGAAATCATATTATCTATCATCCTTTCTGGATGAGGCATCATTCCTAAAATATTTTTTTTTGAATTAAATATTCCAGCTATATTATCTATTGCTCCATTTGGATTAGAATTTTCGTTTATATTTCCATTTTTATCACAATATTTAAAAGCTATTAATCTTTCAGTATTTAATTCTGTTAAATGTTTTTCATTAGTAAAGTAATTACCTTCATTATGTGCAATATTAATTTTCAAAACTTGATTTAATTTATATTTAGACGTGAATTTGGATTTATTGTTTAAGACTTTTATATTTACATCTTTATTTATAAATTTTAAATTTTTATTACGTAATAAAGTTCCTTTTAACAAGCCTGTTTCAGTTAAAATTTGAAATCCATTACAAATACCTAGGATTAAGCAACCGGAGTTTGCAGCTTTGATAACCTCACTAATGATCAAAGATTTTCCAGCAATAGCACCCGATCGTAAGTAATCTCCATAAGAAAATCCACCAGGAATGACTATTAGATCTGATTTGGGTAAAGATGTTTCTTTATGCCATACCATTTTATTCTTAAATTGCATTTTTTCTAAAGCTACTGCAATATCTCTGTCACAATTAGATCCGGGAAAAACAATTACAGATGATTTCATTATATTTTATTTATTTTGTAATCTTCAATAATTAAATTTACTAATAGTTTTTCACACATTTGAGTTACTTTTTTTTCTGCTAAACTTTGGTCAATTTCATCAATTTCTATTTCAAAATATTTACCTTGTCTTATATCTTTTAGATTACCCATACCTAAATTATTTAACGTATTTTGGACGACTTTACCTTGAGGATCCAATACTTCTTTTTTAAGAGTTACTATGATTGAAAATTTCAATTTATTTTTTCTTGAATTTAATAGGGATAGTTCTACCAAAATTTACTTCACTTATATTAGTTTCTTCAGGCATTATTCCTAAACGTCTTGCAACTTCTTGATAAGCTTGAATAATATTACCCAAGTCTTTTCTAAATCTATCTTTATCTAATTTTTTTTCAGTTTTTACATCCCATAGTCTGCATGTATCAGGGCTTATCTCATCTGCTAAAACTATTTCTTTTTGTTCTGTATCTTTGTTCCATGATTTTCCGTACTCAATTTTAAAGTCAACTAGTTTAATACCTACAGCCCTAAACATTCCAGTTAAAATATCATTAATTCTAATAGTCATATTATCTATAATTTTTATTTCATTCTCAGTGGCCCACCCAAAAGAGTAAATATGCTCTCTTGAAATCAAAGGATCGTTTAACTCATCTTTTTTGTAGCAATATTCCAACAATGGTTTTTCTAGATGAGTTCCGTCAGGAATACCTAATCTTTTTGTAAGAGAACCTGTTGCAATATTTCTAACAATAAATTCTACTGGAAAGATCTCAGCTTTTTTAATTAGCTGTTCTCTCATATTAAGCCTTTTAATTAAATGAGTTTTTATTCCGCAATGGGATAAGCAAGTCAATATATGTTCAGATATTCTATTATTTAAAACGCCTTTACCCTCTACCTTTGCTTTTTTAAGATTGTTAAATGCTGTGGCGTCATCTTTAAAGTGTTGGATTACTAAATTCTTATCTTTTGTTTCATAAATTATTTTTGCTTTTCCCTCGTATAATTTTTTGCCTTTAATCATGTGATTACTCTTTTTTCAGACTTCTTTTAAAAATTATATTAATTCTTTTCGTATGATAACCATAATTAAATAGTTTTTTAAGTTTATTAACAGGTATTTTTCTTGTAATTTTTTTATTTGAAACAACTATGCTTAAAAAAGAAGCATTTTTCTTCCAAGCTTTCAAGGCACTATTTTGAACTAATTTATAAGCTTCTTCTCTTGAAAAGCCTACAGAAGTTAACTCAAGTAAAACTCTTTGAGAGAAAAATATTCCATTGGTAATATCTAAATTTTTTAACATTTTTTTTGGATAAATATTTAAATTTTTTACAACATTATTTAATCTAGATAATGCAAAGTCTAAAGCAATTGTAGCATCAGGTCCAATATTTCTCTCAACTGCTGAATGGGAAATATCTCTTTCATGCCATAATGCAATATTCTCAAGCGAAGGAATTACACTCGATCTTATTAGCCTTGCTAAACCAGTAAGGTTTTCACTTAAAATTGGATTCTTTTTATGAGGCATTGCTGATGAGCCTTTTTGTTTTTTCTCAAAAAATTCCTCTACTTCTAAAACTTCAGTTCTTTGCAAATGTCTTATTTCAGTAGCAAATCTTTCAATTGAGCTCGCTATGATTCCAAGTGTAGAAAAGAACTGAGCATGTCTGTCTCTTGGTATTATTTGTGTAGAGATTGGTTCAATACTTAGTTTTAATTTTTTTGCAACATAACCCTCAACTTTTGGATCTACATTAGCGAATGTGCCAACAGCTCCAGAAATTGCACATGTAGAAATCTCATTTATAGAGTTCTCTAATCTTTTTTTATTTCTCAAAAATTCTTGATAAAAAGTTAATAGTTTCAATCCAAAAGTTGTTGGTTCAGCATGGATACCATGACTCCTTCCTATACATAAAGTGAACTTGTGTTTTAAAGCTTGTCGTTTAATTGAATTTAGAAGTTTATTTATTTCTTTTATTAAAATTTCACCTGATTGTTTAAGCTGTAAATTGAAACAAGTATCTAACACATCAGAAGATGTCATACCTTTATGGAGATATCTTGCATCTTTACCCACTTTTTCAGCGATAGACGTTAAGAATGCTATTACGTCATGTTTAACTTTATTTTCAATTTGTAATATTCTTTTCACGTTAATTTTAGCTTTAGATTTTACATTCTTTGAAACACCTCTAGGAATAATTTTCATTTTTTCCATTGCTTCGGCAGCTGCTAATTCAATCTTAAGCCAAATAGAATATTTATTTTTATCTTCCCAAATGCTTTTTATTTCTTTTCTAGAATATCTTTCAATCATTAAAGTTTTGATAAAGTAAAAATTTCATAACCATTATTAGTTACACCTACAGTATGTTCAAATTGTGCAGATAAAGATTTATCTTTTGTTACGGCAGTCCAGCCGTCATTAAGAGTTTTGGTTTCATATTTTCCTAGGTTTATCATAGGCTCAATTGTGAAAATCATTCCAGCTCTGATCTTTTCACCTGTGCCTTTTTTCCCATAATGAAGAACATTAGGTTCTTTGTGAAACTGTTGTCCAATACCATGTCCACAAAAATCTTGAACAACAGAAAAACCCTCAGCTTCAACGTGATTTTGAATAGTAGCTCCTATATCTCCTAAATGTGTACCATCTTTAATAATTTTAATTGCTTTCATCATTGCATTGTAAGTTGTTTCAACCAATTTTTTAGCCTTAATAGAAACTTCTCCAATTTCAAAGGTTCTGCTTGTATCTCCATGCCACCCATCTTTAAAAGCAGTGACATCTACATTTACAATATCTCCCTCTCTCAAAATTTTATCAGAGGGTATTCCATGACAAACTACATGATTTACTGAAGTACAGCACGATTTAGGAAAACCTCTATAAAAAAGGGGAGCAGAATATGCGCCATAATCATTTAAATACTCATAACATAAATTATCAAGTTCTTCCGTCCTTATTCCTGGCATTGCAATTTTTGCTACTTCGTCTAAAGCCCCTGCAGCGATCATCCCAGCAACTTTAGTTTTTTCAAAAGATTCCTTAAAATTTTTATCCATTTAATAAATTTTGAACTTTATTAATTGATTTAGTTTTATTCCTTTTGGTGAAAATTTACAATCATAGCAAAGGATTTTTAAATTTTTTTTAACAGCTTTTGTAAGTAATTTCCAATATTCTAAATCTATATCTTTAGCTATTCTAAATTCTCTACAATCATCTCTTTGAATTACATAAAAAAGATATATTTGAAAGCCTTTCTTTTTGGCTTTTAACAATTCTTTAATATGTTTAAGACCCCGAGAAGTAATTGCATCTGGGAATTCTGACAAATTTCTCTCCCTTGAAAGAGTCACATTTTTTACTTCGATGAAGCATTTCTTATTATTTTCTGAAACTAAAAAATCGAATCTTGTATTTTTTCCAAATTTTACCTCTTGTTTGATGGTAATTGATTTTTTAAAATTTTTAACAATTCCACTCTTCAAAGCATCAAATACAATTTTATTTGTTAAGTGTGTATTAACTCCTACTTTTGCACTTCCAGATTTAATAATTTGTAATGTATATTTAAGTTTTCTTTTTGGATTATCAGATTTACTCAACCAAACCTTATTACCTTTTTTTAACAAACCCATCATTGAGCCTGTATTTGGACAATGAGCTGTTACAACATTATTGCCAATTTTTATATCTACAAAAAAACGTTTGTATCTTTTAATGAATTCACCTGATATTAATGTTTCTTTAAAATTCATGTATAATTAATAATCTATGAAGAAAAAAAAAAAAGTAAATGCTGCAATTTTAATTATTGGTAATGAAATTTTATCTGGAAGAACACAAGATAAAAATATTGCATTTTTAAGTAATTGGTTGAATTTAAATTGTGGAATTACAGTTTTAGAAGTTAGAATTATACCTGACGTTGAAAAAATTATAGTGAAGAATGTAAAATTATTGTCAAAAGAATTTAACTATGTATTTACAACTGGAGGCATTGGACCCACCCATGATGATATCACCGCAGCTTCTATATCAAAAGCATTTAGATTAAAATACCAATATAATAAAGAGGCATTCAGGATACTAGAGAATTATTATGGAAAAGAAAATTTTAATGATGGTAGGAAAAAAATGGCAAAAATGCCAGCTTCAACAAAATTAATTTATAATCCTTCTAGTGCTGCTCCAGGATTTATTACAAAAAATGTTTTTTCTTTACCTGGAGTGCCATCAATTTTAAATTCTATGATCGAAAATTGTAAAAAATATTTATCGAAAGGACTTAAAGTTCATAGTTCTACAATCAATATCTTTACTGTCGAAAGCAATATTTCAAAACAATTAAGTCAAATTCAAAAAAAATATAAAAAATCTGTTGAAATTGGTAGTTATCCTTTTTTTAGGCTTGGTAAAATTGGAGTATCAATAGTCTCAAGATCTACCTCAAAAATAAAATTAAATAGGGTTAATAAAGATTTAAGAAAAGTAATAAAGTCAAAAAAAATTAAGATTTTAACATTTTAGATTAAACTTAAAACTTCATCGACTTCAATAGAATTTATATCTTTATTTTTATAAATTTTCTTACTATCCAATATTTTGGTATATTTATTTTTTGGAGCAAATTTATCAGAGTTTGTAGGTCCAAACAAAACAATCATTGGTATATTTGCTAAAGCCATCATATGCATAATGCCATTATCAATTGACACTGCAGTATTTAATCTTGATGCTAAAGCTGTTACAAGGGCTGGACATGCAAATTTAGTATTTAACTCTGGAAAAATTGCTGCAGGAACTTGGTTTTTAATTTTTTCAATTAAATCAATTTTATCTTTTTCAATAAAAAAAACTGGAACCTTGTTCTTGGAAAGTATCTTATTAGCTAAAGCTGTGAATTTATAAATTGACCAGCTTTTTTTTCTGTATTCATTTCCTTGAGTTATCGAGAATCCTACATAGTTTGAATTTGGAAGCAATTTTTTTGCTTCAAAAAGAATTTCTCGTGGCAATTTATTTACTTTAAATCCCAATTCAACAATATCTTCCTCAAAAAATAAACTTAAGTTTTCTAAATGATTAGAAGAGTAGGACTCAATTTTTTTTGATGAAAAATAGCCTTTTAAAGTCATTGAATAAAACATTTCATGAGGAATTTTTTTTAAGATTATTGTATTTCTCATTTTAGTTTGCAAATCAATTATTAGATCAAATTTTTCGTAAGCTCTTTGAGTAGTTCTTTTTTTAGCAACAAAAAAATGCCACCACCTAAAGCCAAAATAATTCAAACCTAGATTAACAGTTTCTAATTTTATGTTATATTCTTTAAGTTTGCCTTCAAAATGATTTTCGTGGGCACCTAAATAAAAAAACTTAGCCTTTCTAAAATGACTTTTTAAACTAATTAGTAATGGAAAAAGTTGTATTGAGTCTCCCAAACCACCACCAGAATTATATATCAAGATTTTTTTCATGGTATAAATATACTTTAAAAGATTATAATAATAATATAAATGTCATATACATATTAATAAAATTAATGTGCCCTCGTGGTGAAATTGGTAGACACAAAGGACTTAAAACCCTAGGGACTCACAAATTCAATATTCTCAGACATTCTCAGGTAGTCTCATAACATTATCAATTCTAACTTTCTTATTAAGCCTTTCAATTAATATTAGAAATCAAGATAAATTAATTTGTGCAAACTAGTGGACAGACTAGAAGACAACTTTAGATTTAGTAGCAAAAACACACCATGAGACACAGTGCAGTTTGACTATTTCTATTACTATCTTATTCAGAGCTATGATTTCTAAAATAATTAATAATTTTTCGAATTACTTTATTTTGAATAGTAAAGATTATTTAGTTGGTCAAAATTTAATAGAAGATTTTGTAAATAATAAATACTTTGAAAGTTTATTAATAAATTTAGCGGAGATAAATCCGTATGACCCCAAAATTTCAAATGAATTCTTA
>CACCPE010000008.1 GCA_902547825.1 uncultured Pelagibacteraceae bacterium
ATCTGCAACTGTAGTTGATAGTAAAGGTGTTTTTAAAAAAAGGTGGGTAACTTCTCTTATAAAAGATATAAAAAAATTCGGAAAAGGAAAAAACTTCGTTATTGTCTCTTCAGGGGCAATTGCTCTAGGCCAGAAATATCTCAAAATCAAAAAAGGTAAAATTAAACTAGAAATGAGCCAAGCTATTGCAGCAATTGGTCAAATTCACTTAGCAGGAGAATTTCAGAAGCTGTTTGATAAACATAAAATTAAAACAGGTCAAATATTAATTAGTCCAGATGATACAGAACAAAGACGGAGAGCTATTAATGTTAGAAGAACTTTTGACAATCTGTTTAAGCTTAAAGCTATTCCAGTAGTAAATGAAAACGACTCAACAGCCACGAGTGAAATAAAATATGGAGATAATGACAGATTGGCTGCAAGAGTGGCTCAAATTATCGGAGCTGATATATTGATACTATTTTCTGATGTTGATGGGCTATATGATAAGTCGAAAGGTAAAAAAATTGTAAGAGAGGTTTCTTCAATAAATGACAAAATAACATCACTTGTAGAAAATAACAGAAACAAATTTGGCTCAGGGGGAATCGCTACAAAGTTAGACGCTGCAAAAATTTGTATGAATTCAGGAAGCCACATGTTTATAGCAAATGGTAAAGTAAATAACCCAATTTTAAATATGATTAAAAGTAAAAAATTTACCCATTTCTTACCAAAAATTTCTACTTTGGATGCTAGAAAAAAATGGATCATCGGTTCTCTTAATTACAATGGAACTATATATATCGATAGTGGAGCAGCTAAAGCTTTATTAAATGGTAAAAGTTTGCTCGCAGCTGGTATAACTAAGATCAATGGAAATTTCAAAAAGGGAGAAAACGTCATAGTTTTAGATCAAAATAATACTCAGCTAGCTCGAGGTTTGTCCTCTTTCAGTTCTAATGAAATAGATAAAATTAAAGGCAAACAAAGTAAAGAGATTGAAACAATTCTTGGTTATCATAGTAAAACTGAGGTAATCCATAAAGATGATATGGTATTATTATAAATGAATTATTTAAAGTCGATAGGAAAGAAAGCAAAAAAAGCCTTTGAAGATTTAAAGGATGTTGAGCATAAAAAAATAAAAAAAGTTTTAGAGAATTACAATCAATCTCTGTTAAGAAATATTAATAAAATAATCAGAGAAAATTCAAAAGATGTTAAAAATATAAAGAGAAAGCATTTAGTTGATAGACTTATTTTAAATAAACAAAGAATTGAAGGTATAAGACATTCAATTAATGAAATAGCAAAATTCAAAGATCCTATTGGAAAAGTTTTAGAAACATGGCGTAGACCTAATAATTTAACGATTAAAAGAGTTACAACTCCTATTGGTGTTATAGGTGTTATATATGAAAGCAGACCTAATGTGACTGCTGATGTTGCAGCATTATGTTTAAAATCAGGTAATTGTTCTATTTTAAGAGGAGGATCAGAGGCTTTTAATTCAAACAAATTACTTGCTAATTTGTTCAAAGATAATTTACGAAAAAATAATATCAATCAAAACTGTGTTCAGTTTATTGAGAATAAAAATAGAAAAATAGTTGATCAAATGTTATCAAAAATGAGCGCATACATTGATGTAATTGTGCCAAGAGGTGGAAAAGGACTAGTTGCGAAAGTACAAAAATTTTCAAATGTACACGTAATTGGTCATCTCGAGGGATTGTGCCATATTTATGTTGATAAAACTGCAAATATAAAAATGGCAAAAAATATAATTACTAATGCAAAAATGCGAAGGACAAGTATTTGTGGAGCTTTAGAAACTCTTTTAATTGAGGAAAAAGCTTTAAAAACTCATGCAATTGAAATTATTAATACCTTAAGGAAATCAGGTTGTGAGGTCAGAGTTGATAGTAAAATAAATAAACTGTTCAAAAATAGTCTCAAGGTTGCAAAAGAAAAAGATTGGAAAACAGAATATTTGAAAGCGATCATTTCAATTAAAACTGTTAAAAATGTTAAAGAGGCAGTTAAACATATTTTAAAGTATGGAACTATGCACACTGATAGTATAATTAGTAGTAATTCCAAAAACGCGAATGTTTTTTTAAATGGAGTTAATAGCTCAATTGCAATGCATAATGTTTCGACACAATTTGCTGACGGAGGAGAATTCGGCTTTGGAGGCGAAATAGGAATATCAACAAACAAACTGCCTCCAAGAGGTCCCGTAGGAATTGATCAATTAACATCTTATAAATATATTGTGTCTGGAAAAGGTGTAGTCCGATCATAATTGATGAAAAATTATAAGAAAACAAAAATTGGTATCTTAGGCGGAAGTTTCGATCCAGCTCATAAAGGTCACTTAATTATTTCTAAAATTGCAATAAGAAAGGAAAAGTTAAAAAAAATTTATTGGATAGTGACAAAAAAAAATCCTTTTAAAAAAAAATCTTTTTTTTCTCTAAGAGAAAGATTAAACTATGCGAGAAGTCTTGTTAAAAATTTAAGAAAAATAAAAGTTTTATATCTTGAGGACAAAGTAAAATCCTCGAGATCAATAGATGTTGTTAATTACATTTTAAAAAAGAAAAAACCTAAAAATCTTTATTTTATTGTTGGTTCAGATATTTTACTTGAACTTCACAGATGGAAGAGTTGGAAAAAAATAGTAAAATTAACAAAATTAATTGTTTTTTCTCGTAGAGGATATGATAGAAAGAGTAAAAATACTATTGTGTCAAATTATTTAGATAAAAATAAAATCACTTATATTAAAAATAAGCCTATAAAAATTTCATCCACAGTATTAAGAAAAAAAATGAAAAGAATTAATTAATGAAGGTTTCGGATATTAAAAAAAATATAGAAATAATTTTAGATAATAATAAAGCTCAAAATATCACGTCAATAAACTTAAAAAATAAGTCCTATATTGCCGATTATATGATTATAGCCTCAGGTAACTCGTCTCGCCATCTGCAAGCTTTATCAGAAATACTTGTCGCAGAGTTAAAAAAAATTGGCTTAGAAAATTGTAGGATAGAGGGTAAAGATAGTAAAGATTGGAAATTAGTTGATACTCAGGATGTAATAGTTCATATATTTCATCCAGAAAAAAGAGAGTTTTATGATTTGGAAAAAATGTGGTCAGAAGAAATTCCAAAAGAGAAAGCGATGATATGAGAAAAACTTTTATTTTAATAACTATAATATCAAATTTATTTTACAGTGCAGCATATCCAAAAAATAATCTTTACGAAAAAATAGATCTATTTGGAGAGGTGCTAGAGAATATTAAAAAAGATTATGTAGATGACGTTGACCACGCTGAGATGATGGACTCCGCTATTAATGGCGTACTTCAATCTCTTGATCCTTATTCTGCTTATATGAGTCCAGAACTTTTTAAGGAAATGCAAACTGATACCAGAGGAGAATTTGGAGGACTAGGTATTGAAATCGGTATGGAGGCCGGTGTTGTAAAAGTAATTTCTCCAATCGATGATACTCCTGCAGCCAAAGCAGGTATTAAAGCCGGAGATTACATAGTAAAAATTGGAAAAGAACAAGTTCAAGGAAAATCATTATTAGAAGCTGTTAAACTTATGAGAGGACCAGTGGGAACATCAATTGATCTTACCGTAAGAAGAAAAAATGTAAAAAAACCATTGGAATTTAAAATATTAAGAGAAATAATAGAAGTTAAATCGGTAAGCTCTAAAATAATCGGCCAAGAAAAGAATTTAGGTTACATTAGACTTAAGTCATTCAATGAAAATAGTGATAAACAATTTTTGAAATCTATAAAAGAATTTGAAAAAAAATATAAATTAAAAGGATATGTTCTAGACCTAAGAAATAATCCAGGTGGGCTTCTTACACAAGCAATTAACATCACTGACTTTTTTTTAGAAGACGGTGAAATTGTTTCTACAAAAGGTAGAAAAGTTTCAGAAACAAGAAAATTTTTTGCAAGAAAAGGTGATGAAGTTAAAGGTAAACCGATTATTGTATTAATAAATAATGGTTCAGCTTCAGCATCAGAAATATTTGCTGGAGCCTTAAAAGATCATAAAAGAGCAATAATTTTAGGTGAAAACTCTTATGGAAAAGGTTCTGTGCAATCTATCATACCTCTAAAAAATGGTGGTGGAATAAGATTAACCATATCAAAATATTATCTTCCTTCAGGAAAATCAATTTCAGAAGTTGGGGTTGCTCCAGATATATTTGTTGAAGAGAACAGTGAAGATTTTCAAATTAATTCAGAAAAAGATAATCAGCTTAATTACGCCATTAAACTTTTTAACTCATAATAATTATGATTGCTAAAAAACTGCCAATGCGCACTGGCGTAGGAATTGTTGTTTTAAACAGTAACAATAAAGTCTTTGTGGCAAAAAGAAAAGATAACCCTGTAAATAAGTGGCAAATGCCTCAAGGTGGTGTTGATCAAGGTGAGGATTATTTCACAGCTATGAAAAGAGAACTTTTTGAAGAAACTAGTATAAAAAATATTAAAATCTTAAAAGAAATAGATGAGATTTTTGAGTATGAACTTCCAAATCATTTGATAGGGAAAATTTGGAAAGGTAAATTTAGAGGACAAAAACAGAAGTGGTTCATTACGAAATTTACAGGAGAAGATAGTGAAATAAATCTTAAAACAAATAACCAAGAGTTTATTGATTGGAAGTGGATTTTTCCTAATGAACTTCCTACAGTAATAGTGGATTTTAAAAGGGAATTATATATTAAATTACTTGAGAAAATAAAAGAAGTTATTAATTAATACTTTTTAAAGTTGAAATTTTGTGGGATAACAAATATCTATCTTTATCTGAGTAATCCTTGTTTTCAACTTTTGACTCGGCTTCTTTAATCATTTTTTCCTTAAAATTTTTATCTAATTCTGAAAGTTCTTTTGCAGTTGAAGTTAGAATTAAAAGGTTATTATTTGAAAATTCTACAGTTCCCTCCTCTACGAAAAAAATTTTTTCTGATTCATCTTTGATCTTTATTAATCCAGGTCTTAAAAAAGTTATTAAAGAAACATGATCTTTTAATATACCGATTTCACCTTCAAATGCAGGTATAATAACTTCGTTAGTTTCTATTTTTAAAATTGTTCTATCAGGTGATATAATTTCAAATGTAATTTTTTCAGACACTAATTACTTTCTTTTTTTAATTTATCTGCCTTTTCAACTACCTCTTCTATTCCTCCGACCATATAAAAAGCAGCTTCTGGTAAATGATCATAATCACCCTTGCAAATAGCATCAAAGCCTCTAATTGTAGAGTCTAAATCTACTAGTTTTCCTGGCGAACCAGTAAAAACTTCAGCTACAAAAAAAGGTTGAGATAAAAATCTTTGAATTTTTCTCGCTCTAGCAACAGTTAATTTATCTTCTTCTGAAAGCTCATCCATTCCAAGAATAGCAATAATATCTTGAAGAGATTTGTATGCTTGAAGGATTCTTTGTACATCTCTAGCAACTCTATAATGTTCATCTCCGACTATTCTTGGATCCAATATTCTAGAAGTTGAGTCCAACGGATCCACCGCAGGATAGATGCCTATTTCTGCTATTTGTCTCGATAGGACGGTAGTGGCATCCAAGTGCGAAAATGAAGTTGCAGGAGCTGGATCTGTTAAATCGTCAGCAGGTACATAGATAGCTTGAACCGATGTAATTGATCCTTTATCTGTCGAGGTAATTCGCTCCTGTAAGTTACCCATATCTGTTGCTAGAGTTGGTTGGTAACCTACTGCAGAAGGTATCCTTCCTAATAAAGCGGAAACTTCTGAACCCGCTTGTGTAAATCTGAAAATATTATCAACGAAAAAGAGTACGTCTTGACCTTCTTTATCTCTAAAATACTCAGCAACTGTTAATCCAGTTAACGCAACTCGAGCTCTTGCTCCTGGTGGCTCATTCATCTGACCATATACTAAAGCTGCTTTTGATCCTTTGCCATCAGTTTTGATAACACCTGACTCAATCATTTCGTGGTAAAGATCGTTTCCCTCTCTTGTTCTTTCTCCTACTCCTGCAAAGACAGAAAATCCTCCATGAGCTTTTGCAATGTTATTGATTAATTCCATTATAGTAACAGTTTTACCAACTCCAGCTCCTCCGAATAATCCTATTTTCCCCCCTTTAGCGTATGGTGCTAATAAATCTATTACTTTAATACCTGTAACTAACTGTTCAGTCTCAGTGGCTTGATCAGTAAATTTTGGAGCTGGTCTATGTATCGCCCATTTTTCTTTTGTTTTTACATCACCTTTTTCATCAATAGACTCACCTACAACATTAATAATTCTACCTAGAGTTTCTGGTCCGACCGGAACGCTAATCGGTGACCCGGTGTTCACTACCTCGTCTCCCCTTTTTAATCCTTCAGTTGCATCCATTGCAATAGTCCTTACTTCGTTTTCCCCTAAGTGTTGAGCTACCTCAAGGATTAATTTATTTCCTGAATTATTTGCTTCTAATGCAGTATATATTTCAGGTAAATCAGTATTAAAATTTACGTCTACGACTGCACCAATAATTTGAGTTATTTTACCATTTTTATTCATAAATATTATAAACTCTCTGCTCCAGATATTATCTCAATTAATTCTTTTGTAATTGATGCTTGCCTGCTTCTATTATAATTTATAGTAAGTTTATCTACTAGGTCTCCAGCATTTCTTGTTGCATTATCCATTGCTGTCATTCTTGATCCTTGTTCACTTGCAGCGTTTTCCAAAAATGCTTTAAAAATTTGTGTTGATATATTTTTTGGTAACAGATCTTCTAATATTTCATCTTCATCGGGTTCATATTCATATGGTGAAGAAATTTGCTCTTTTGTTCCTGTAAATTTATTTTCAACAGGTATAATTTGTTGAGCTCGAGGTATTTGCGTAATAACATTTTTGAAATTATTATAAAATAAAATGCACTTATCGAACTCACCTTTTTTAAATAGCTTGATAATCTCATTACTGATTAATTCTGCTTCACTAAATAAAATTTGTTTCTTATCCTTAAAACTAAATTTTTTGATAACATATTTTCCGTAATCTCTTCTTATTTGGTCCAATCCTTTTGAGCCTACTGTAATAATCTTTAAATTTTTCCCCTCATTTAAAATATTTTTGAAAGATATTTTAGCTAATTTTGATATATTTGAATTAAAGCCACCACACAGTCCTCTATCAGCTGTTAATAAAACACACAAACAAGTTTTGTCACTCCCGGTACCCACTAGCAACTTTGGTGCATTTTCAGGATCGTTGATTGATTTGGTGAGATTTAGAATTATATTCTGCATTCTTTGACTGTATGGGCGACCCTTTTCAGCATTTTCTTGAGCTTTTCTCAATTTAGCAGCAGCTACCATTTTCATGGCTTTTGTAATCTTTTGTGTTGACTTAACACTTTTGATTCTTTTTTTTAAATCATCTAAACTAGGCATTATTTAACTTTTTTATATTTTTCGATTATTTGTACTAAAAGTTTCTCAGTTTTATCCTCGAGTTTGCCAGAAGATTGAATTGCATCTATAACCTCTGGATTTTGGGATTTGACTTTTTCGATAACACCTTTTTCAAACTCTTTTATTTTGTTTAAATCAACGTCATCTAAATACCCTTTTACGCCAGTAAAAACTGATATAACCTGTTCCGCAACTGTCATTGGTGAATATTGATCTTGTTTCAAAAGTTCAGTTAGTTTTGCGCCTCTATTAAGCAATTGTTGAGTAGAGGCATCTAAATCTGAACCAAATTGTGCGAAAGCAGCCATTTCCCTGTATTGTGCTAATTCTAATTTTATTGATCCTGCAACTTTTTTCATTGCTTTAGTTTGTGCAGCTGATCCAACTCTAGAAACTGATAAACCCACGTTTACAGCTGGACGTATTCCTTGGTTAAATAATTCTGTTTCTAAAAATATTTGTCCATCAGTAATTGAGATAACATTTGTTGGTATATAAGCCGAGACATCTCCAGCTTGAGTTTCAATAATAGGTAAAGCTGTAAGAGATCCACCACCGCTCTTATCGTTTAATTTAGCAGCACGCTCCAATAGTCTGCTGTGTAAATAGAATACATCACCTGGATAAGCTTCTCTTCCCGGAGGTCTTCTTAAAAGAAGAGACATTTGTCTATATGCAACGGCTTGTTTTGATAAATCATCATAAACTATCAGAGCATGCATTCCATTATCTCTAAAATATTCTCCAATAGTGCATCCTGTGTAAGGAGCTAAAAATTGTAAAGGCGCTGAGTCAGATGCTGTAGCTGCAACAATTGTTGTATATTTCAATGCTCCAGCTTCTTCTAATGTTTTAGTAATTTGAGCCACAGTAGAACGTTTTTGACCTATTGCTACATAGACACAATATAATTTTTTCTTTTCATCTGAAGACTCATTTATTTTTTTTTGATTGATAATCGCATCAATAGCTACAGCTGTTTTACCTGTCTGTCTATCACCTATGATTAACTCTCTTTGACCTCTTCCTATAGGAATTAACGAGTCTATCGATTTCAAACCTGTTTGCATTGGCTCATTTACTGATTGCCGGGGAATAATTCCTGGAGCTTTTACCTCAACACGTTTTCTTGTTTTTACTGAAAGCGATCCTTTTCCATCAATAGGATTTCCTAATCCGTCTACTACCCTTCCTAAAAGTTCTTTGCCAACTGGTACATCTACGATTGCGTTTGTTCTTTTGATGGTGTCACCTTCTCTAATATTTCTATCATCTCCGAAGATAACTACTCCCACATTGTCATTTTCTAAGTTTAATGCCATTCCTTTTGACCCATCTTCAAATTCAACCATTTCCCCTGCTTGGACGTTATCTAAACCGTACACTCGAGCAATTCCATCACCAACGGACAAGACTTTTCCTATTTCAGATACTTCAGCTTTTTCTCCAAAGTTTTTTATTTGATCTTTCAGTAATTTCGTTACTTCTGATGGATTAACAGCCATATTAACTTTCTAACATTAATTGTTTGTATTTTTTAAGCTTATTTTTTATGGAGGTGTCAATCATGAAACTTCCTAGTTGAAGTTTTAAACCTCCAATTAACTCTTTATCTACCTTATAGTCAAATTTTAGAATTGCTCCCATCGATTGTGATAATTCTTTACTTATTTCATCTAAATCTTTTTTAGTTAATTCTTTAGACGAAATTAGTGAAACTTTTACTTCCCCCCTTTTTTTTGAGCACAATCTCAAAAATGAGTTAGTGATTTTTTCTGAGAAAAAAATTCTCCTTTTCTTAACAAGTAATAAAAAAAAGTTTATTAAGATTTTTGAAAACTCTAGCTTTTTTGCTAATAGATTAATAACTTCAGTCTGCTGATCTATAGTTTGGGTTGGATCTTTAACAAAATTTTTAAAATCAGAACTTGATTGGATTAGTAGTTGAAAGTTTTTTACATCATGTTCGACTTTATCCAGTTGGTTTGATTCTTTTGAAATTTCAAATAAGGCACGAGAGTATCTTTCTGAAGTTTCAGTTGAGAAAGATTTTATTGAGTTCATTTTTATTGTCTGACTTTAATGAAAATATGGTGTGGTCGTACCATAAGAGTATAACTTGATCAAGTTGCCAATTTAGAACTTAAGCAAAGTTAATAGGATCAACATCAACCGTAAGTTTTATTTTAGGTGAGATTTTAAGGCCATTTAAGACATTTGTTATTTTTTTTTGCATTAAAAGCTGGTTATCAAATCTTATTAGTAATCTAGATCTATAATTCTTTTTAACCTTTAATAACGGCGAGTCTACAGGTCCTAAAACCTCAAGCTTTCTGATTTTATTTAATTTTAATTTAATTTCTCTGGCGCCTTGCAAACTTAATCCTCTATCTTTGGATGACACTATAATTGCGATAAGTCTAATATATGGAGGAAGTTTATTTTTTGCTCTTATTTGAAGTTCATTTTTTAAAAGATCTTCAGATTTGTTTTTTATTAATTCATTAAGAGTGAAATTTTGAGGTGCTAGAGTTTGATAAATTATCAAAGACTTTGAGCTAAACCTGCCCGCTCTTCCACTCAACTGATGATATAATTGAATATTTTTTTCTGTTGTTCTTAAGTCATACCCTCTTCCAGAAAAATCTGCATCAATTACTACTATACAATTTAACTTAGGAAAATTAAAACCTTTAGAAATCATTTGTGTTCCAACTAAAATATTTACTTTATTTTCGTAAATTGATTTAAATAAATTTTTTGTTTTTTCTTTTGATTTTAAGTAGTCGCTTGAAAATATATTTATTTTTTTTTGAGGAAATAATTCTTTTACTTCTTCGTATATCTTTTCTACACCCGGGCCATACATTATAAATTCACAATCACCGCTAGATTTACATTTTACTTTTAATGATTTTTCAAATGAACAATGGTGACATACTGCTTTATTTTTTAATTTATGAAATGTTAAATATAAAGAACAGTTAGGACAAACCTTTTTATAACCGCATTTCTTACAAATTAGGTACGGAGCAAATCCTCTTCTGTTTATAAAAAATAAAACTTGATCTCCCTTACTGAGAAAATCATCAACTAAATTTATTGTTTCATTAGCAATAAATTTATTTTTAATTTTATTTAAATTTAAATTTATAATTTTTGTTTTAGGTAGTGGGTAGTTATCAAATCTTTTTGAAATCTTAATATGTCTATATCTTTTATTTTGAATGTTATTGAATGTTTCTATCGAAGGAACTGAAGACACTAAATGTACTGGTATTTTTTCAAAATTTGCTCTTGCTATAGCCATATCTCTAGCATTGTAAATTACGCCTTCATCTTGTTTATAAGAAGTATCGTGCTCTTCATCGACAATAATTATTCCAAGTTTTTTGAAAGGTAAAAGTAAGGCAGATCTAGCTCCAACTAAAATTTTTATCTTATTGTCAATTAATCCTTTCCAAATTATTCTTTTTTGTTTTGGCGTTATTTTAGAGTGCCAAATCGCAGGCTCAAAACCAAAAAATTCCTCAAATCTTGATTTAAAATCATTTGTTAAAAATATTTCTGGTAGCAAAACTAATGCTTGGTTATTTTTTTCAATTATTTTTTTAATTCGGGAAAAATAAACAAGAGTTTTACCTGAACCCGTCGTCCCTTGTAAAACTGATACATCAAATTTTTTATCTATTTTTTCTAAAAAATCAAGTGCATTAGCTTGCTCGTCAGTTAAATTGAAAGTTTTTTTTTTTGTTTTTTTTGCTTCTGTCAAATTATCTTTTATTCTAACAAATTTATCTGAGCCACCAATAACCATTTTTAAAACAAGACCGATTGGAACCATATTATAAGTTGAAAACCATTCAATAAAATCAATTAGATTTTTATCAATCGAATATTGTGTTTTATTTGTTATATCTTTTATCTTTATATTTTTTGGTTCAGTATAATTATTTTTCCAGATAACACCAATTTCCTTTTTAGAACCAAAAGGTACTTCAACAAGATTTCCAATTTTATTTTCAGGTTTTGAATTGTAGGTAAATGGAAAATTAAAAACTTTAGGCAACATCACTTGTGCTTTCATGACCCAATAGTATTAGAAATTTTTTTTTTTAAAAATGAATTGGTCTCTTATCAACAGCTAATGCCGCTTCTTTTATTGCTTCTGTATGAGTGGGATGGGCATGACAAGTCCTTGCAATGTCTTCAGCGCTCGCACCAAATTCCATGGCTAAAGCCATTTCTGCGATCATATCACCGCAATGAGGACCAATAATATGGACACCCAAAACTTTATCAGTTTTGCTATCCGCTAAAATTTTCACGAATCCCTCTGTTTCATTGTTTACTTTTGCACGTGAGTTCGCTAAAAATGGAAATTTTCCAACTTTGTAAGACCTTTTTTCATCTTTTAATTGCTCTTCTGTTTTTCCGACTGTTGCGACCTCTGGAGAAGTATAAACAACTCCTGGAATAACGTCATAATTTACATGACCTGCTTGACCTGCGAGAATTTCTGCAACCGCTATTCCTTCCTCTTCTGCTTTATGAGCCAACATTGGTCCTTTAATTACGTCACCAATAGCATAAATATTTTTTATCGATGTTTGTAATTTATCATTTACTTCAATCCTTCCTTTATTATCTTTTTTTACACCAACTTTTGTTAAATTCAAACCCTCTGTGTAAGGTTTACGGCCAACTGAAACTAAAACTTTGTCATAGTCTTCCGTTTCGTTTTTTGAATTTTTTATATCAGTGTAATTAATTGATACACTAGAACCATTATTTTTGACAGAATTGACCTTGGAGCCCATTTTAAATTTTATGCCTTGTTTAGTTAAGATTTTTTTAAATTCATCAGAAATTTCTCTATCCATACCTGGAGTTATATAATCAAGATATTCAATGACTGTAACTTTCGAACCAAGTCTTGACCAAACAGATCCCATTTCTAAACCGATGTAACCACCGCCAATAACTGCCAATTTATTTGGGACTTTGTTTAAAGATAGTGCTCCTGTAGAAGAAATAATATTTTTTTCGTCTATATTTATACCCGGTAGGGATGCTACTGCTGAACCTGTAGCGATTACAATATTTTTTGCTTTATAATTAGTTTTTTCATTTTTTTCATAAACTACTATATCATTTTTGGAAAAAAGAACGCCTTTTCCTTTTATATAAGTGACTTTATTTTTTTTGAATAAAAATTCTACGCCTTTAGTTAGCACTTGGATCGATTTATTCTTATTAGCCATCATTTTTTCAATATTTAGTTTTATACCCTCTATCTCAATTCCCTGCTGATTAAAGTCTTTTTTAGCCTTATGGAAATTTTCCGATAGATTTAATAAGCTTTTAGATGGAATACATCCTACGTTTAAACAAGTGCCTCCTAACGCCCCTCTGGACTCAACGCAGGCGGTTTTCAATCCAAGTTGGGCTGCTCGTATTGCACAAACATATCCACCGGGTCCTCCACCAATTACTACTAAATCAAAATTATCCATTAAATATTCAAAAATAATCTTTTTGGTTGTTCAAGAGATTCTTTAACAATTTTTAAAAATGAGACAGCCTCTTTACCATCAATAATTCTATGATCATAAGATAAAGCTAAATACATTACTGGTCTTACTTCAACATTTCCATTAACTGCTAATGGCCTTTGAATGATATTGTGCATTCCTAACACAGCTGACTGAGGTGGATTTAAAATAGGTGTTGATAACATTGATCCATAAATTCCACCATTGGTTATTGTAAAAGTTCCACCCTGTAAATCCTCAATTGTTATTTTTCCATTTCTCGCTTTTTGCCCCAGCTCTGTAATATTTTTTTCAATATCCGCAAAAGACATCTCATCTGTTTCTCTTAATACTGGAACCACTAATCCTCTATCAGTTCCTACTGCGATACTTACATTATAATAATTTTTGTATACTATGTCTTCACCTTGTATTTCTGCATTAATCGACGGATAATTTTTTAATCCTATTACACAAGCTTTTACAAAAAATGACATGAAGCCAAGTTTAATACCATAATTTTTTTGAAATTCGTCTTTATATTGACTTCTCATAGAAATTACCTCACTCATGTCTACTTCATTAAATGTGGTTAACATTGCTGCATTTTCTTGTGCCTCTTTTAATCTTTTAGCAATTGTTAATCTTAATCTTGTCATTTTGACTCTCTCTTCTGGCCCATGTTTAATTTTTCTCTCTGATGGTGAAGGTTTGGATCCCATTAATCTCATTATATCTTCTTTTAAAATGATTCCGCTTTTACCAGTTCCATGAATCGTATTAATATCTATTTTTGCTTCACTCGCCATTTTACGAGCTGCGGGAGATATTTTAGTTTCTTTTTCTATATTGCTAGTTTTTTTTATAACTTTTTCTTTATGAATTTCATTTAAAATTAAGGTATCTTCTTCCTCTATTAAACTTTGTTTGTCTAATCTCAAAACTGGCTCGTCAAATTTTTTTTCTTTTTTAGGACTCGATACTTTTTTTTCCTCTTTAAATAGTTTTGGTTCTTTATTAATATTCTTTTTAGGAGGGTTATATATTTTTACTTCCTTGGGAGCGCTTTCTTTTTGATTTGATTTACTACTAATTATTCCTAATAATGAACCAACGTTTACTGTCTCTCCCTCCTTAACTGCAATGCTACCTAAAAAACCATTTGATGGCGCTGGCACCTCTACGTTAACTTTATCTGTTTCTAATTCAACGATCGGCTCATCTGCTATAACCTTATCTCCTTGTGATTTTAACCACTTTGATACTGTGGCTTCAGTAACTGATTCACCTAGTGTTGGTACTGTAATTTTTTCTGACATTTAAACTTTAAGTATCTTTTCTAATATTTCTTTTTGTTGTGCAAGATGTTTGTTTGCATTTCCAGTCGCAGTTGATGAAGAAGCTTTTCTACCCACATATTTTACGTTAATATCTCTTAAATTTATCATCTCCAGCGTTCTTTCTATATAGTTTCTGACAGTATTCCATGCACCCATGTTTTTTGGTTCTTCTTGACACCAAATAAATTTGGCTTTTTTATATCTTTTAAGGACATTTGCTAAAGTTTTTGCGGGAAAAGGATAAAGTTGTTCTAGTCTAATAAATACAACTTCTGGATTTTTAAACTTTTCACGAGCCTCTATTAAATCATAATAAATTTTACCTGAGCACATAACAACTTTTCTAATTTTATTATCTTTATTTAAAGACAATAATTTATTGCCTTTAATATATGCATCATCCTCTAGAACTCTATGGAAAGTGCTTTTTATAGAAAATTCTGAGATATCCGAAATACATCTTTTATGTCTTAATAAAGACTTCGGTGTCATAACAATTAGTGGTTTTCTAAATTCTCTATGCATTTGTCTTCTTAAAACATGAAAATAATTTGAAGGTGTTGTACAATTCACTACTTGAATATTTTCTCCCGCACAAAGTTGTAAGAATCTCTCTAATCTTGCAGATGAGTGCTCTGGTCCTTGTCCTTCGTATCCATGTGGTAATAACATAACTAATCCACTTGCACGACCCCACTTTGACTCTCCTGATGTAATGAATTGATCTATTATAATTTGTGCTCCATTCGCAAAATCACCAAATTGAGCTTCCCAAAGAACAAGTGTTTCAGGTTCAGAAAGCGAGTAACCAAATTCAAAACCAAGTACTGCAAGTTCAGATAATAAACTATCAATTATTTCAAAATTTTTTTGATCTTTTTGAATATTATTTAGAGGTATATATCTTTCATGATTATCTTGATTTCTCAGGACCGCGTGTCTTTGACTAAAAGTTCCTCTTCCTGAGTCTTGACCAGACAATCTAACCGAGAATCCCTCGGTTAATAATGTTCCAAATGCTAAGCTTTCAGCAGTCGACCAGTCAATTTTCTTTTTTTTTTCAAAAATTTCTAATCTTGATTCGAAAATTCTCTTCAGAGTTTTATGAACGTTAAAATTCTCAGGTACTGAAGAAATTTTTTTACCAATTTCAATTAATTTATTACTGTCTACACCACTTGCTCCTCTTTTGTCTTTTCCTAAGCCGGGTTTGAATCTTGACCATACACCGTCAAACCATTTCAATTCTGATTTATAATTTTTTGATGAGTCAAATTCTTTTTCTAAATATTTTTTAAAACTCAGCTTTTCATGGTCTAATTTATCCAATGAAGTAAGACCCTCTTGGCTTAACTTTTTTCCATATATCGAAAGCGTTGATGGATGTGATTTAATTTTTTTGTACATTATTGGTTGGGTAAATGATGGTTCATCTCCTTCATTGTGCCCAAATCTTCTATAACAAACCATATCAATAACCACATCGCGATTAAATTTTTGTCTGTATTCAGTAGCGATTTTTGCACAATGTACCACAGCCTCAGGGTCATCTCCATTTACATGAAAAATTGGAGCTTGAGCTGTTTTTGCAACATCGGATGGATAAGGAGATGATCTTGCAAATCTTGGAGCAGTTGTAAACCCTATTTGATTATTTACAATAACATGGATTGTTCCACCAATGTTGTGACCTGGCAAACCAGACATTGCAAAGCATTCAGCAACTATACCTTGTCCAGCAAAAGCGGCATCGCCATGCATGAGAACTGGTATAACTTTTTTTCTATGTTTATCTTTATGAAAAAATTGTTTTGCTCTCACTTGCCCCAAAACAACTGGATTTACAGCTTCAAGATGTGAAGGATTATCAGTCAAGCTTATGTGTACTAGATTTCCATCAAACTCTCTGTTGGAAGATGCTCCCAAATGATATTTAACATCTCCCTCAAAATCTTTGCTTGCATTTACCGATTTACCAAAAAATTCACTAAAAATTGCCTTATAAGGTTTCCCCATAACATTGGCTAATACGTTTAACCTTCCTCTATGTGGCATTCCAATTTTAATTTCTTTAGCGCCAAGGTTTCCACCTCTTTTAATAATTTGTTCTAAAGCAGGGATCAACGACTCGCCACCATCTAAGCCAAATCTTTTAGTTCCTACAAATTTTACATGAAGATATTTTTCAAAACCTTCTGCATGAATAATCTTATTCAAAATTGCTTTTTTTCCGTTTTCTGTAAATAAAATATCTTTTTCTGGTCCTTCAATTCTATTTCTAATCCAAGCTTTTTCATCAGGATCCCCCATATGCATAAATTCGTAACCTATTGTTGCGCAATAAGTTTTCTGAAGAATTTTCAAAATTTGATTCAGATTGGCGTACTGAAGCCCGAGGACTCCATCTAAAAATATTTTTCTATCATAATCTTTTTTTGTGAAACCATAAGTTTCTGGTTTTAATTCGGGATGCTCTTCTTTTTTTTGAAGGGAAAGGGGATCTAAATTTGCAATTAAATGTCCTCGAATTCTATAAGCTCTTATCAACATAATTGCTCTAACAGAGTCTTTTGAAGCTTGCTTTACAGATCCTAAATCTAAATTATCAAATTTTTTCTCCTCTTGATTTTTTTCTATTAATGAAATGTTTGTCTTTTTAATTTTTTTTTCGGGCGACCAACTAGGACCACTTAGATCATTAAGAACCAACCTTTCGTTCTCGCTCAAACCTTGAAAAAATTTTCTCCATCCCTCAGGCAGAGATTTTGGATCCGATAAGTAATCAGAGTAAAATTGATTTATAAACTCAGAATTTACTCCTGAAAGAAAAGAAGTTTTTTTATAAGTAATATTGTTATCTGAAGATGACATTAATAATTTATCTTAACATAAATAAGGGGAAATCAACCATTAAGTTTTTTATACAATGTTTTTCCAATATCTGCTGGGGACTTGGAAATTGTTATTCCAGCTGATTTCATAATTTCAATTTTTTCCTCTGCTCCTCCTTTACCTCCAGAAATAATTGCACCTGCGTGCCCCATTCTTCTGCCAGGTGGAGCTGTCAGACCAGCAACAAATCCTACGGTTGGCTTCTTTATTTTTTCTTTCTTTAAAAATTCAGCCGCTTCCTCTTCGGCAGATCCACCTATTTCACCTATCATAACTATTGATTTAGTATCATTATCTTTAAGAAAAAGCTCTAAACAATCAATAAAATTTGTTCCATTAATAGGATCTCCACCAATTCCAATACAGGTCGATTGTCCCATTTTGTTTTCTGAAGTTTGTGCAACAGCCTCATATGTTAAAGTTCCAGATCTTGAAATAATACCAACTGAACCTTTTCTATGAATATTTCCTGGCATAATACCAATTTTACATTCTTCAGGTGTGATTATTCCTGGACAATTAGGGCCAATCAATCTTGATTTACTTTTTTTTAAAATTTGTTTTACTTTTAACATATCTAAAATAGGAATTCCTTCAGTGATACAAACTATCAGTTCCATTTTAGACTCTATCGCCTCTATAATAGCAGAGCCTGCAAACTTAGGAGGAACATAAATCATTGTTGCATTAGCAGATGTTTTGTCCTTGGCCTCCTGCACAGAGTTGAATACAGGCAAGTTTAGATGCTTTTGACCACCTTTTTTTGGTGTCACACCTCCAACAAGCTGTGTTCCATATTTCAACGCTTGCTCGGAATGGAAAGTACCATGTGTGCCTGTAAAACCCTGGCATATTACTTTTGTATTTTTATTTATTAGCACTGACATTATTTTATTGCTTCCACAATTTTTTTTGCAGCATCATTTAAATCATAAGCTGATAAAATTTTTAAATTAGATCTATCAAGTATTTCTTTACCTTCTTTAAAATTAGTGCCAGCCAGCCTTACAACGAGCGGTACAGAAAGGTTAACTTGTTTAGCAGCCTCAACAACTCCTTGTGCTAAAATATCACATCTCATAATTCCACCAAAAATATTAATTAAAATTCCTTTAACATTTTTATCTGCCAAAATTAATTTAAATGCTTCAGTAACTTTTTCTTTTGACGCTCCACCACCTACATCTAAAAAGTTTGCAGGTTCCTTACCATAAAGTTTTATTATATCCATTGTGGCCATTGCTAAGCCGGCTCCATTAACCATACATCCAATTGAACCATTAAGTTTTATATATGAAAGATCATGTTTGCTTGCCTCTGTCTCAGCAGGATCTTCCTCATTAAGATCTCTTAGCTTTAAAATTTCAGGTCTTCTAAAAATAGCATTATCATCGAAGTTCATTTTAGCGTCTAAACAAACAATTTTATTAGTCTTTGTTAATATCAAAGGATTAATTTCTATTAAATTTGCGTCTTTCTCTATTAAAATTTTGTATAATGATTTAATTAATTTAATACCTTCAGATTTTTGTTCATTGTTTAGGTTGAATATTTTTATCACTTTATTTAACTCATCTTCACTAGGACCCTCTTTTTTAAAGTCGATTTTATTGGTTATTATCTTTTCTGGAGAGTCGGCTGCTACTTTTTCTATGTCCATACCTCCCTCGGTGCTGCTGATAAATGCAATTTTTGAGCTTTCTCTATCAACTAAACAGGATAAGTAAAATTCTTTTTTTATCTCTGAAGCCTCTTCAATATAAAGTCTTTTTACTTTTTTTCCTTCTGGTCCAGTTTGATGTGTTATTAAAGTTTTACCCATAATACTTTTTGCAACGGTTTCTAATTCAGAAATACTTTTCACAAGTTTTACCCCTCCAGCTTTTCCTCTACCTCCAGCATGAATTTGGGCTTTAACAACATATTGGCTGCCTTTTAAAATAGATATTTTTTCTTTTATTTCATTCAGTGAAAATATTACTACCCCATTAGATACCGGGACTCCATAATTCTTTAAAATTTCTTTAGCTTGATGCTCATGTATATTCATAAAATATATATATATAAGAATTGTTTAAATTAATATAATAATAAAAAATGATTATAAAAAAGTATTCTTTATCAAATTTTTTTGTTTTTTTAACATTTATCATTTTATTAATCACAGGGTTTTTAACATATAAAGATTACGGAATTGGAATTGATGACAAATTTCACAGACTAAACGGATTTTATTGGTTAAATTATTTATTATCTTTTACTAGTTTTGAAGATTTAAAAAAAATAGTCGAGATTAAACTTTTATCATTTTCTGATTTTACTCTTCCTTCAATAGAATATTACAATAGTTACAGCATAATTTTTGATGTACCCGCAGCATTATTAGAAGTTATTTTTAATAAAAATACACCTCAAGATTTTTATGAATTTAAACATTTATTAAATTTTTTATTTTTTTACTTAGGATGCTTTTTTTTCTACTTAATTTTAAATGAACGTTTTAATAAATTTATTTCATTAATTGGAACATTATTATTTATCTTATCGCCAAGAATATATGGTGAAAGTTTTTATAATATGAAAGACATTATCTATTTAACATTCATGTGTGCAGCATATTACTTTTGTTATAAAAGTTTTTTGTCTATGAATTTTAGAAATATTTTTTTTTTAGCTTCATTTTCAGCCGTGTGTATTCAATTACGTATATTTGGGTTACTTATTCCTTTTTCATTCATTTCTTTTTATTTGCTGTCTCTTCTTGCAAGAACAAAAGATATTAAGGATGTTAATAAGATAATTTTTTTTACAATCCTCACTATATTATTAACGTATATCCTTTGGCCTTATTTATGGGAAAATCCATTAAGCAGTTTTTTAAAAATATTTAAAAATATAATTCCTAATGTTTATATTCTTTTTAATGGTAGCTACATTGACAACGAATACTTACCTTATAGTTACCTGCCGCTTTGGATTTTTATAACAACGCCTATTTTACATCTATTTTTATTTTTTTTTGGTGCTTATTTTTTATTAAGGAGATTTTTTAAAAGACTTATAAGTATTAAAGAAAAATCTATTACTTATGATTTGTGGAGAGGTAAAAAAGAAAAATTTGACATTTTTTTGCTTCTAAATTTTATGCTTTTATTTGGTTTAGTTATATTATTGAATTTAAAATTAATTAATGCATGGAAGCATTTATATTTTTTAAATTTCTTTTTAGTATATATTGGTGTTTTTTACATTAATATTATTTATATAAAATATTTTAAATTAAAAAATTTTAAGTATTTAATTGCGTTTTTTAGTTTAATCCTAATTTTTATCAGCTACAGAATGATTTATTATCATCCTTATCAAGGTCTCTATTTTAATTTTCTAATATCAGATAAATTTAAAAATAAATTTGATAGAGATTTTACAGCATTATCTGCAAGAAATTTCTTTGATAAGATTTTATTAATTGAAGAGGATACAAAACTTATAAAAATTGCAAATGCATCATGGACTCCTCTTCAAAGGACACTAGAAATTTATAAAAAAGACGAAAGAGAGAAAGTAAAACTTGTTAATCAAAATTACGAAGACGCTAACTATATTTACACAAACCATATCTCAGAGGTTGATAAAACAGTAAATGATAAATATAATATTCCTAAAAGCTTTAGTAAATTTTACGATTTTACTGTAGATGGGGTTGTAATTTACAGTGTCTATAGGAGATGAAAGAATTGAAAATATTTGTTTATAAATGTCTTACTGCTGCAATAATATTTTTTGTTTTATTTCAATTAACAATAGGTATTTCAATGAATCAAATAGAAAAAAAAATAAATCTTTTAACTTCTGAAGAAAATATATTTAAAGTCAAAAATAAAATTAGAAAAGAATTGGAAACAGCAATCAAAAAAGATAGTTATTTTAATGATGAAGATGCATTACTTATAAAAAAATTTTTAAATAAAATAAAATCTGAATTAGAATAACTTAATCTAACTTGAAAAATTATCTTTTTTTAATACCTGTATTTAATGACTGGAAATCTTTAAATCTACTTTTAAAAAAAATAAATGAGGAAATTCGTGAAAAATCAAGTTATTCACATATATTAATAATTGACGATAATTCTACTGAAAAAATTTCCGTTGAAAAAAATTTACTTAAAAAATTTAAAAGTTTTAAAGTAATTAGTCTTAAAAAAAACTTAGGAAGCCAAAAATGTATAGCAATAGGTTTGAAATATTTACAGAAAGAAAATAAATACTATATAATTACAATTCTTGACTCAGACGGTGAAGATGATCCATCAAAAATAAATGAAATGATTGATATGGCTAGCAATGCCTCAAATTTTGTAATTACATCAAATAGAACAAACAGAAAGGAAAACCTTTTTTTCAAATTACTATACTCTTTACATAAAATTTTTACATTTTTAGTTTCACTAAATTGGATAAGTTTTGGTAATTTTAGTTCATTTCATTCAAGAAATTTAAACATGATTTTAAAAAATAACAACGTTTGGCTTGCATACTCTAGTGCTGTAGCTCTTAATTGCAAAATTAAAAGATTATACGCAAAAAGAAAACAAAGGTATTTTGGCAAATCTAAAGTAAATTTTCCAAGTTTAGCTTTACATTCATTGAGAGTTATAAGTGTTCTTTACAAAAGAGTTTTACTATTTTCATTTATTTATATAACAGCCTTATTTTTTTTGTATTATCTAAATAAAAGTATTTTAATATTTTTTTTGATTTTCTTTTTTATAATTTTCAATATATTGATTCTTATTGTAAAATTTTTTATAAATATAGAAAATTTAAATTCTTGGGATGAATACGTTAAAGAAATAAAAAAAATTAACAATTATTAATTTAATTACAAAATGGAAAAATATCCTGAAGAAGCTACAGAAAGATTTGATAAAGCAAATATTCACATAAATTATTGTCTCAGTTTTTTTAAGAAATTTATAAAGGGTAATATTCTAGAAGTTGGAGCAGGTTGTGGAAGTTTTACTAAGTTTTATCAAGAAAAAGAACAATCCATTACTTTAACAGAATTAGATAAAAAAAATTTTCTTGATCTTAAAAATAAATTTGATGGAAAAAAAAATATTTCTATTTCTAATAGTTCTGTTGAGTTTCTGGAAAAAAAATTTGATACGATAATGTATTTACATGTTTTAGAACATATTTCAGATGATATTCAGGAATTAAAAAGAGCTATAGATAAACTAAATAACAATGGTTATTTGGTAATAATGGTACCTGCTCATCAAAAAATTTATAGTAATTTAGATAAAGCTGTAGGTCATTTCAGAAGATATGAAAAAGAGTTTTTTAAAAAGGATTTACTTGGTTTGAAAAGAATAAAATTTATCTCTTTAGACTCTGTGGGATACTTTTTATATTTTCTAAATAAATTTTTTTTTAAAGAGGAAGTCTATCCTTCGAATTTAAAAATTTTTTTATGGGATAAAATCTTTACCCCAATAACCATGGTACTAGATATTTTTCTTATGTACAAATTTGGTAAATGTTTTGTTGCAGTTTATAAAAAAGGATAAAAATAATTTAATATTAATTTTTTGAAAACTATTAAGTTCATATCTTAAGAAAAAATTATTCAAGATCAAATTTCTTTACTAACACTGTTAATAATCCCTTAGTTCTTAATTTTTTTCCTATTGTATCAAAATCAAATTTTTTAATATAAAAACTTTCTGCCTTTTCCGAATATGTTTCGCAACACATTGAGTTGAAGTTTTTATTTGTTGAGAATTTTTTTATTAAATCGTCCAAAAATAATTTTCCGTATCCTTTAGATCTAAAAGAATCTTTAATTGCTATTAAATTAAGATTTAAATTATCATTTAAAACTTTACGGTTTTTTCTTTCTATTTTTATCAAATCAATCCTTAATGATGAAATTATTATGTCTAGAATGGTAAGAACATTTAAATTAGATATTAAATCATACAAGATTCTGAATTTAATATCTTTAAACTCATTTATTAAATATTTTGGTTTTTCGGCTAGGATTGCATAACCAATTATCTCGTTTTCTAAAATACAAGTAAATAGATATAATTTTTTTGATCTTATTAGTATGTCTAAATATTTACTAATATTAATATTAGAGAGCTGAGCTAAAATTGACTCTGGGTTACCTTCTTTAATAAGACTAATAATTTGTAATTTTTCGCTTTCATCAATAATATTTTTATATTCTTTGATTTGTATTCTTTTTTCTTTATGATTTAAATTCATTACATTTTCTTACCACTAATTTTTTTAATAAAGAATTTATATCCATCAATTTAAAGCAATCTTTAGAAACGTAATCAAAAATTAAATGCTCTAATCTCTCCTGATCAATTTTTTTAGGGTCAAATATATATAAATTTTGAATTTTTTTAGATAATATTTTATTAATTAAAAATTCTTTATAAACTTCGAAATATTTACTATTTTTTTTGGGATAACTGATATTGTCAAATGTTCTGCTAGGAGTATTTAAATTCTCACTTAATATACTTGAAAAAAAATTATATTCAGTAATAAGCATTTTATTAGATTTATCATTTTTTAATATATCATGTAAATTTTTTAGAATTTTTAACTCTTCATCAGGATTTTCAAAGTATGGTGATATCCAATTTAAACTTTTTAGGTTTTCACTAAAAGAACCCATTTTAATTGAATTACTTTTTTTTACATTTTCAAGCTCATGAAATTTTCTATCAATATTATATCTATCTGTGTATTTAATTGTTGCAAATATACATAATGCTAAAAACGAATATATTATAAAAAAATTTTTTTTAATTTTGAAAGCATTTATAAAATAAATTAAAAATCCAGTGAGTAATGGTATCAAATAAAATATATAAATTTGATTTTTAGTATAAACTTGGTGGAAAATATTTGAAAGAACAAAGAAAATAATAGCGATCAATATTTTAAACTCGTCGGAATCAAAATAATTTCTAATATTTTTGTAAAAGAACAAATTTAAAAATATTATTCCAAAAAGAACAATATATATAAATTTAAACTCTAAAATTGTATTATTTAAATTTAAGATATAATTTAAATATCTGTCTGTTCCGATTGATTGGGGGAATAAAAATATTTGTAAAATCAAATCGTTTAGATTTATTTCTCTCAAAATTAAGAAAAGTGTAAAAAATACTATAAATGTAAAAGCTCCTAGGATGTAGTAATAAATTAAACTTAAATCTTTAGTATTTAGATAATAAATCAAGTTTAATAAACTGAATGTAATCATAAAATAAGCTGCTGGGACTTGCTTTGAAAAAAAAGCTAAGCAGAGGAAAAAAGATACAAAAAACCATAAATAATTTTTTTTTTTTGTTATCCATAAAATAATAAAATAAAATGAAAAAAGTGAAAAAAATGATGAATGAAGATCTAAAAAAGGACTACCGCTTACAGGGTAAGCAAGTAAAGAGAGCGAAACTGATATTATAAAAATATATTTAAGCTTTATCCTTAAATTAATAAAAATTAAAATAGATGAGATGGCAACTGCTACATTCAATAAAGATGAATGAATTAAATACGATTTCCAATTATTCCCAAATATATAGAAGAAAATAGATTGCAAATAATCTATGAGCAAACCGTGAACAATCCAATAGTCTTTAATTGGATCGTCTCCTAAAAGAATTCTATAAGCAAAATCATAATGGATAAATGTATCAACTGGAAAAACACCATTTGATCCCACTTGAAAATTTATAAAAAAAGCAAACAAACTTATAAAAATAATTAAACTGAATTCCTTATATTTATATTTTACCAAATGGGACATTTTTTTAACTTTGCTCGTAAAATTGCTTTATTTTTTTTGATACAAAATTAACATATGAAGGTGTTATTTTACGGTGAACAGGCAAACATATAAGTTCTCTCTCATATCTTTCAGCTACTTTATTAATAACTTTTTTGTTAAACATTTTCGAACAATTGTAATAGTGTTTTAACCTTACTTCGACTCCTTTATTAAGTAAAAAATTATTTAATTTTTCTTTTTTTTTTACTAAAATAGGAAAATCTAAAAAGTTTTGATAGTTTTCGTCTGTTTTAAGTAGTAAAGAAAAATTCTTATTCTTATTTTTACCTAATATTTTTGAATAAAGCTTATGATTTTTTTTTCGTATCTTAAAGGAAATATTTTTATCTTTTTCTTTTAACTGAAAATATGTTGCATTAATAGAAATCGGACTTATTTTAGAAAAATAATATTTTGGAAACTTTTTATTTATAGATTTTAATGATGGGTAGAATAATTCCAACAAAAATTTTATTTTATATTTGTGAGCAAACCTTATGATATAATTAAAAAAATACTTGTATAGTTTATTTACTGACATAATCTTTAAAATAAAAAAAATTAATATTTGTTTTAATAATGATAATTTTGGAAAATTCTTCAATTTTTTTTCTTGTTTAATATAAAAGTTGTTAAAATTTTTATCATTCGTAGACAAAGCTCCTCCGTATAGAGCAGATATATTTTTCATTATATTAAAACTATAAATAGAATAGTCTCCTAGTGATCCTGAGAAATATTTTTTATTTCTCACATTCGAAAAGTTATCAAAATAAATAGCATTGTCTTCTATTAAAGGAATATTATTTTTTTTTGAGATAGACTTAACTTGTTTTGCCACATTGTAATTGTTAAACATATTAGTCATTACAATTGCTAAAGTCTTTTTCGAAACTTTTCTTTTAACTTCTGCCAGATCTATAATCCCAGTTTGGTGATCTAAATCACAAAATTTTACTTTGAGTTTAAGGTTTACTGCAATATTTACCATCTCGGGAAGGTTATACGCACAAATTATAACTTCATTTTTTTTATTCTTATTTTTTTCTATTAAAAAATTTAGCAAAAATAAAAATCCTACTCTACATTGACTAAAAAGAAACACATTGTTCTTTTTTGATTGTTTTTGAATATAATTTTTAATAAATCTTATTTTTTCTAAGTTTTTTCCAAAGCTGATTAGGGCCAAGTAAAAATTTTTTATGCTAAGATAGATCCATATTCTAAACATTATATTTCTTTTCCTATTCTTCGAGCGTTTGCCATGATAGCTCCGAGTGGATATTTATTACTTTTGAATTTAAGAACAGATCCATCAACAATATATATATTTTTATTTTTGTTAAGTTGACAATTTTCATTTACGTGTAATTTTTTTGAAATACCCATAGTAAATGTTCCAAAATAATGAAAGTCTGCTCCATAACCCGGAAAATGGTTAATATACAATGGAAATATTTTTTTTGAAGTTTTAAGAAAGTTAAAAATTATTTTGCCAAATTTTTCAAAATAATTTTTTTGATTTTTTTTCTTTGAATAAATAATAAAAATGTTTTTTTGTTTTTTAATATATAAATTGCTGAATCTTGGATGAATAAAGATATTTGAAAAAATGAAATATTCTCTTAAAAAATTTAATAGAGGTTTAAATGGTGACAAGATCCTTTTAAATTTAATAATAGCATCTATTATTAACCTATTTCCTGGTCTGAAGTCAGCAGTAAACAAGGTAGGATTTTTTCTTAATTTTAAATGGAAATGCGATGGTTGAAAATTCATTTTATTAGTCCATTTTTTTTTTGAAAAATAAAGTGAAAATAATCTTGGATGGTGATTAATTTTGATTTCAGTTTTTATTTTCAAATAGTCCATAATTAACTTTGTGGTAATTAAGGTGCCACATCCTAAAACAAGTTTTTTTGTAGTGAATGATTTATTTTTTGATCCATTTGAACATTTTAAAATAATATTTTTTTTATCTTTAACTATTCTTTCGACAAAATAATTATGAAAAATTATTCTTTTATTTTTTAAATTTTTTTTAAAAAAATTAGTCGCTGTCAAACTGTCTTTTTTTTCGTTTATGAGGTTAAGATTTATTTTTTGCTTTTCTCTTTTTTTTTGAAAAGCCAAAATTGGTTCATCTGATTTTAAAATTTTATTTTTGTTTAGAAACTCATCATTAATAAAAGGGTTTCTTTCGAATAAGTTTTGATTTTTTTCGTTTATTTTTCCTAATAAATTTTGTTTTTTAAATATCTCCTTAAATGAATTTAGTATTTTTTTTTGTGTTTTTTTTGAGAAATCCTGAAGATCATTTTTTATATTTTTATCTATTTGCAAACCCCAATAATTTGAAAGACCGCCAAATTCTAATGAGCCAAAAAATTTTGTTTTTTTTTTTATTAAAATTTTATTTATTGAGAAATAATCCAGAACTTGTTTTTCTTCACCTATCATTTGAGGTGGTAAAATTTCTAAGATATGTTTGTTATTTATTTGAGAAAAACTTTTTTTTGTTTTTTTAAATGAAATAACATCTATTTTTTTTTGCTTTTTCAAATAGCTATCAATAAATGACAAACTAGAAAGCCCTGATCCTACTACTATAATGTCATATATTTTTTTTTTCATTTAATTGACTTTTAGAAAAATTAAATTCTATAAACTTGAGTCAATTTTTTTTGCAGCGTTGAAAAGTTCTTTGACTGCATCTACTGACTTTTTAAAGTTTTCTTTTTCATCAGCAGTTAACTCTAATTCAATTATTTTTTCTACTCCGCCTGAACCTATTATCACTGGCACACCAGCATATAAATTTTTTGTACCGTATTCCCCATTTAAATATGCGGCACATGGTAGTTTTTTTTTTAAATTTTTAAGGTAACACTCTGCCATCTCAACGCCAGACGCTGCTGGAGCATAAAAAGCTGAGCCTTTTTCTAAGTATTTTACAATTTCTGCTCCCCCTTTTTTAGTTCTATCAATTATTTCTTCCAACTTTTTCTGACTAAGTTTTCCCTCTGTCACAAAATCATTTAATTTTTTTCCTTTGATTTTAGTAGCACCCAACATTGCGACCATGCTATCTCCATGCCCTCCTAAAACAAATGAGTTTATCTCTCCCACAGGTACATTTAATTCTTTTGATAAAAAATAGATAAATCTAGAGGAGTCTAAAATGCCTGCCATACCCACAACTTTATTATGAGGAAAGCCTGAGTATTTTTGTAAGGCCATTACTATTACATCTAATGGATTTGTAATACAAATCACAAACGCATTAGGAGAAGTTTTTTTAATTCCTTCTGCAACTTCTTTGATTATTTTCAAGTTTATACCGAGTAAATCATCTCTCGTCATTCCTGGTTTTCTTGGGACACCGGCTGTTACAATTATTACATCTGAATTTTTTGTATCTTCATATTTATCTGTTCCAATTAGTTTAATATTAAAATTATTTACGGGGGATGATTGAGCTATATCTAATGCTTTCCCTTTAGCTAGACCAGCTGCTACGTCAAATAACACAACGTCTGCTAGCTCTTTTAATGCGATAAGGTGAGCTAAGGTTCCTCCTATTTGTCCAGCTCCGATCAATGTAATCTTTTTATTCATTGCATCTTTCTTATTTCATTGTCTTATTTCATTGTGGGCATAACAAATTCTGGGTCTGACCTTGGGCCTGATGGCCATCTTGAAGTTATGGTCTTTAATTTTGTATAAAATCTTACTCCTTCAGGCCCGTGCATATGTTGGTCCCCAAATAAAGACCGTTTCCATCCTCCAAAACTATGAAATGCCATAGGAACTGGTATTGGTATATTAACGCCAACCATTCCAATTTTTGTTTTATTAGCAAATGTTCTCCCTGTATCTCCATCTCTTGTGAAAATACTTACTCCATTTCCAAATTCATGATCATTAACTAATTTTAAAGCTTCATTAAAATCTTTAGCTCTAACTACTGATAAAACTGGTCCAAATATTTCCTCTTTATATATTCTCATTTCTTTTGTAACATTATCAAATAAACTTCCACCAATAAAAAAACCATTTTCATAACCTTGCATTTTAAAATTCCGTCCGTCTACAACTAATTTTGCTCCCTCTTTTTCGCCAATATCAACGTAACCTTTGACTTTTTCTAAATGCTCTTTTGTTACAAGAGGTCCCATTTCAGATTGTTTATCCATACCTGGTCCAACCTTTAAAGCTTCAACTTTTTTTGCTAGTGAATTAACTAATTTATCACCAATTCCTCCCACTGCTACTGCAACAGACTGCGCCATACATCTTTCTCCAGCAGATCCGTAAGCTGCCCCCATCAAACCGTTAACCGCTTGATCTAAATCACAATCAGGCATTACAACACAATGATTCTTTGCTCCTCCTAAAGCTTGAACTCTTTTTTCATTTTTAGCACAATTTTCGTAAATATATTTAGCTATCGGAGTTGATCCTACAAAGCTCATAGCAACAACGTCTTTATTATTGATCAAAGCATCTACAGCCTCTTTGTCTCCATTTACAACATTAAATACTCCATCGGGAAGCCCTGCCTCTTTTAAAAGTTCAGCTAATCTTAAAGAGCAAGATGGATCTTTCTCCGAAGGTTTTAATACAAAAGTATTTCCACATGCGATTGCCATAGGGAACATCCACATAGGAACCATTGCAGGAAAATTAAAGGGTGTTATACCTGCACAAACGCCTAGTGGTTGCCTAGTTGACCAACTATCAACATTTGAACCAACATTTTCAGTGAATTCTCCCTTTAACAATTGTGGAATTCCACAAGCATATTCTACTACTTCTAATCCTCTGGTCAAAGATCCTCTAGCATCTTCAAAAACTTTTCCATGTTCTGAAACGATTATTTTAGTAAGTTCTTCAGAATTTTTTTCTATAAGTTCTTTGAATTTAAACATTACCCTAGCCCTTTGAAGTGGGGGCTTATTTGACCAAGACTCAAAAGCTTCTTTTGCATTTGAAACTGCATGATCTACATCTTTAGTAGTTGCTAATTTAACTTCAGCACTTTGTTCACCTGTAGCAGGATTAAAAACTTTCCCTATTCTTTTAGAATTTCCAGAGAAGCTTTTACCGTCTACGAAATGGTGAATAGTTTTCATGATGTAATTGAATAAATAAGCTTTTAACTTGTTGCAAGCATTTTTTTTATAGAGCCTATCGCTTTTGCAGGATTAAGGCCTTTCGGACATGAATTGGTACAGTTCATTATAGTATGGCATCTATACAACTTTAATTCATCAGCAACTTTCTTTAATCTTTCTTTTTTATCACCATCTCTACTGTCATTTATCCATCTATATGCTTGTAAAAGTACAGCTGGTCCTAAGTATTTATCACCATTCCACCAGTAACTTGGACAAGAAGTAGAACAACAAGCACATAAAATACATTCATAATATCCATCTAATTTTTCTCTATCTTTCTGTGATTGTTTAAGTTCAATTTTCTCTTGTCCAGTTTGATCTACTTTCAACCAAGGTTGGATAGACTCGTATTGTCTATACAAAGTCGTAAGATCTCCAATTAAATCTTTAACTACTTTTAAATGAGGCAAGGGATAAACATTTAGATCTCCACTTATATCCGAGTGAGATTTTATACATGCTAATCCATTTACTCCATCAATATTCATCGCACAAGAACCACAAACGCCATGAGCGCAAGATCTTCTGAATGTTAATGATGGATCAATTTCATTTTTTATCTTAAATAAAATATCTAATACTTTTGGACCGCAGTTATCCATGTCAACCTCATATGTATCAACTCTAGGATTTTTTCCTGTTGAGGGATCCCATCTATAAACATTTATTTTTCTAAGATTTTTTGAGTTAGTTTTATCTTTAAAATAATCTCCTACCTCAATTTTAGAATTTTGCGGTAGGCTAAATTGTGCCATTATTAATAAACTCTCTCCTTTGGAGGAAAATATTGAACATCATTAGTAAGAGTTCTAGAGTGAACATCTCTATATTTTATTTCAACTTTGTTTCCGTTTTGCCAAGCCAAAGTATGTTTCATAAAATTTTTGTCATCTCTTTTGGTAAAATCTTCTCTAGCGTGCGCCCCTCTACTTTCCTTTCTATTGTAAGCCGAGTCCATAGTAGTTAATGCTTGGCTTATCAAATTGTCGAATTCCAAAGTTTCTACCAAATCAGTATTAAATAGCAAAGATTTGTCTTTAACAGAAATATCACTCATGCCTTCGTAGGGCTCCCTAATTTGATTTACACCTTCTTTTAAAGTTTTTTCTGTTCTAAATACAGCGCATTTTGACTGCATAGTTTTCTGCATTCGTAATCTTAGCTCTGATGTTTTTGTAGATCCGTTTGAATTTCTAATTTTATCAAATCTTTGCAAACATTTATCTGTTTCTGAATTTGACACCTCTTCATGTGTAGCCCCAGGTTTTACGATTTCAGCCGCTCTTTTAGCTGCAGCTCTACCAAATACAACTAAGTCTATAAGAGAGTTAGAGCCCAACCTATTCGCGCCATGAACTGAAACGCAGGCTGCTTCTCCTATTGCCATTAAACCAGGAACAGTTTTTTCAGATCCATTAAGTGTTAAAACCTCAGCTTTATAATTTGTTGGGATACCTCCCATATTATAGTGCACTGTTGGCACAACTGGTATTGGTTCTTTACTTACGTCCACATTGGCAAATGTTTTAGCAGCCTCTGAAATTCCTGGAAGTCTCTCATCTATAACTTTTTTATCTATGTGATCTAAATGAAGATTTATATGATCTTTATTTTTTCCAACACCTCTTCCTTCATTTATTTCCATTTCCATAGATCGGCTGACAACGTCTCGAGATGCTAAATCTTTTGCATTAGGAGCATATCTTTCCATGAACCTTTCTCCTTTACCATTAACTAAAAATCCACCTTCGCCTCTAACACCTTCTGTTATCAAACAACCTACTCCATATATCCCAGTAGGATGAAACTGAACAAATTCCATATCTTGTAAAGGCAAACCAGCTCTTAAAACCATAGCGTTGCCATCTCCTGTACAAGTATGGGCAGATGTAGCTGAATAATAAACTTTACCGTACCCGCCAGTTGCAATTATAGTAATATGAGACCTAAATCTATGAATTGTGCCATCTGTTAAATTCCAAGCAATCACTCCTTTACATTCACCATTTTTCATAATTAAATCTAAAGCAAAGTACTCAATAAAAAATTCAGTGTTTTGTTTTAATGCTTGTCCATACAAAGTATGTAAAATTGCATGACCTGTTCTATCAGCAGCAGCGCATGTTCTTTGGGCTGTACCGTTACCATAATTTTTTGTCATACCACCGAAAGGTCTTTGATAAATTTTTCCGTCGTCAGTTCTGCTAAATGGGACACCATATCTCTCTAATTCAACTACTGCCCTTGGTGCTTCTTTGCACAAATACTCAATTGCATCTTGATCGCCAAGCCAGTCAGATCCTTTTACCGTATCGTACATGTGCCATCTCCAATCATCTTCACCCATGTTTCCTAAGGCTGCAGAAATACCTCCTTGAGCTGCTGATGTGTGGCTTCGAGTTGGAAAAACTTTTGATATACAAGCAGTTTTTAAACCTGCTTCCGATAATCCAACCGCAGCTCTTAAGCCTGACCCACCAGCTCCAAGAACTACAACATCGTATTCGTGATCTATAATTTTATATGCACTCATTTAATTAAGGGTATATATACTTAAAATTGTTAATAATGGAATTGTTATAGCAAATAAATATAGTGCTTTATTTGCGACATTTTTGATTTTTTCGTCATGTAAATAATCCTCAAAAATCTCACTTATTGTCAGTGCAGAAAAAAAGAAAGCAATTACAATGAATAGTGAAAATAATATTTTTGACGGTTGTTCAGAAAAAAAGGTTGTTATTTGAGAATGATTCTTATCATAAATTGAGACAAAATTTACCAAGAACCAAGCCATCAAGGGAATCAAAATTAATGAGCTAATTTTTGTAAAAAGCCACTTTTTTGTGGATGTATGCATTTAAAAAAAATTTCTCCCTAATATATAAAACAAAATTGTTAATACAAATGAACCAATGAAAGCAATCATGCCTGTGATTTTTGCTACTTTTAAATCAAACCCATACCCAGCATCCCATGCTAAATGTCTTAATTCATTTAAAATGTGAAAGCTAAAGGTCCAACACAAGGAAATAATAATAAATTTTCCAAAACTTGTGTTTAAAAAAAAATTTACAGCTGAATAATTATTTTGACCAAAAATTATTAATATTGCCCAAACACAAATTAAAATTATTGCAAAAAAATTGATTACACCAACTATTCTATGAGTAATGGATAGTAAAGAGGAAATTTGCCATTTGTAAATTTGAAGATGAGGACTAAGGGGATTATTATTTTCCATTTTTAATTTATAAACTAAAATTATATTTTTTTCATCAAACTCTCTGCTATTTGAACTGTATTTAAAGCCGCTCCTTTTAATAAATTATCAGAAACTACCCACAAATTGATAGCTTTAATATTGGAATTGTCCTTTCTTATCCTAGAAATGAAAGTTGTATAGTCGCCTTCGGCTTCTAAGGGAGTTATATAACCACCATCTTTTCTTTCATCGACAACTTTACATCCTGGAGCTGTTTTAAGAATCTTAATTATATTTTCAAAATCATAAAGGTTTTCAAATTCAATATTAATTGACTCTGAATGCCCTGTTTTCACGGGAACCCTTACGCAAGTTGCTGTAACCTCGATTTCGGTATTTAAAATTTTTTTTGTCTCATTAGTCATTTTCAATTCTTCTTTTGTATACCCATCTTTTTCAAAAATGTCGATGTGAGGTATTAAGTTAAATGCTATTTGTTTCGTAAAGTTTTGAGAATTAATTTTTTTTCCCTCTAAATATTTTTTTGATTGGTCAAACAGCTCATCCATTGACGCTTTGCCAGCGCCAGATACAGCTTGATAAGTTGAGACTACTACTCTTTTAATTTTGTACTCATCATGTAAAGGTTTTAAAGCTAAAACCATTTGCATTGTCGAGCAGTTTGGGTTTGAAATTATATTGTTATGTTTATCAAGAGCTTCAGGATTAACTTCTGAAACAACAAGTGGAACATCTTTTTGCATTCTAAAATAACTTGAATTGTCAATTATTATAGTTTTTTTTGATGCTTTTGGAGCCCATTCTTTCGCAATCTTACTTCCTGCTGCAAAAAAAGTAATTTGTGCTTTAGAAAAATCATAATTTTCTAAAACCTCAATCTCAATTTCTTTATTTCTAAATTTAATTTTTTTTCCTGCACTTTTTGAAGAAGCTACTAAAAAAAGGTTGTCGAGTTTAATTTTAGATTTCTCTAAAATTTCAATTGTTTTTCTTCCAACATTTCCTGATGCACCGATTATAGCAAAATTCATAATAATCTACTTTATTTCAAATTTGCAATAATTGCATCACCCATATCGGTTGTTAAAACCTCTTTCTTATTTTTAGACATTATGTCTTTAGTTCTCAATCCCTCGTCGAGAACAGCTTGAACTGCATTATCAAGTTGATCAGCTTCTTTTCCTAAATCCAAAGAATATCTTAATGCCATTGATAAACTCAAAATAGCGGCTATAGGATTGGCAATATTTTTTCCCTCTATATCTGGAGCTGAGCCGTGTACTGGTTCATAAAGTGATCTTATTCTTCCATTCTTATCTTTAGCGCCTAATGATGCAGAAGGTAAAAGACCTAAGGAACCAGTAAGCATTGCAGCTTCATCAGATAAAATATCTCCAAATAAATTGTCGGCCAATATAACATCAAATTGTTTTGGATATCTTAATAGCTGCATCGCACAATTGTCTGCAAACATATGGTTTAATTCCACTTTTTTAAATTCTTTATCTTTAATAACCTGAACCTCCTCTCTCCATAAAACACCGGACTCCATTACATTAGATTTTTCACAAGAGGTAACTTTATTTCTTCTTTTCTTTGCTAAATCAAAAGCAACTCTAGCAATTCTGTGTATTTCCGACGTGGTATAAGTATGTGTGTTAATACCTTTTCTTTGATTATTTTCCATTGGTTCTATACCTCGCGGTTCACCATAATAAATACCACCAGTTAATTCTCTTACTATCATAATGTCTAAACCAGAAACTATTTCAGGTTTAAGTGTTGAGGACTCAACTAATTGTTTAAAGCAAATCGCAGGCCTTAGGTTAGCAAAAAGTTTTAATTCTTTTCTAAGTTTCAAAATGGCTCTCTCGGGTTTTTTTGAAAATTCTAGATTATCCCATTTCGGTCCTCCACAAGCCCCTAGTATTACTGCGTCAGACTCTAGAGACTTGTAAAAAACCTCATCTGTAATTGGAACTTTGTTAGCGTCAATGGATGCACCTCCAATTAGTTCTTGATTTAAAACAAAATCTAAAGATTTTGTTTTGTTCATCCAATCTAGTATTTTTTTTACTTCAGCAATCACCTCTGGGCCAATACCATCGCCAGGTAAAAGTAAAATTTTCCTAGTCTTAGGCATTATTTAGAACCCAAGGTTTTGTTTTTCGTAATCTTTTTTCATAATCATTTATTTTTGAAATTTTTTCCATTGAAAGAGCAATATCATCCAATCCTTCCATCAAACACTTCTTTTTAAAAGCATCTAATTCAAACCTTGCAACTTTATTTCCATATTTAATTTCTTGCTTTTGTAAATTTATTTCTATTTCTTCTTTTCTCTTAGAATACTCAGCTAACTCAACTACGATTTTATCGTTAATCTTAATTGGGAGAATCCCATTTTTAAAACAATTATTATAAAAAATATCTGCAAAACTCGAACTTATTACGCTTTTAATACCAAAATCAGAAAGTGCCCACGGAGCATGTTCTCTAGATGAGCCACATCCAAAATTTTTTCCAGCTAAAAGGATTTTAGATTGGTTGTAAGGCTCCTTGTTGAGAATAAAATCGGAAATTTTGTTTCCGTTTTCATCATATCGCATTTCATAAAACAGACTCTTTCCTAAACCTGTTCTTTTAATAGTCTTTAAAAACTGCTTAGGAATAATCATATCTGTATCAATATTTTGTAATGATAAATATGATGGTATTGATTTTAAATTATTAAATTTTTCCATTCTATATTTCCCTTACGTCCGTTAGTCGCCCTTTAATTGCCGCTGCAATAGCCATACCTGGACTAACTAGATGTGTTCTTCCTCCACGACCTTGTCTACCTTCAAAATTTCTATTGGATGTTGATGCACATCTTTCTTTTGGCTTTAATTGATCTGGATTCATCCCTAAACACATTGAACAACCAGGTTCCCTCCACTCAAAACCCGCTTTTTTAAAGATTTTATCTATTCCCTCTTTTTCGGCTTGCTCTTTAACTAAACCGGATCCAGGCACGACCATAGCGCTTACATTCTCTGCGATCTTTTTTCCCTTTAAGAGATCAGCGGCCAATCTTAGATCTTCTATTCTTCCATTAGTGCAGCTTCCTATAAAAATCTTATCAATTTTTATATCTGAAATTTTAGTATTTGCTTTTAAACCCATATAATCAAGGGATCTTTTCATAGCCATTTTTCTATCTTCGTTCTTCTCATTTTCAGGATCTGGAACAACACCTGTTACTGGTGAAACATCTTGAGGTGAAGTTCCCCAAGTTACCAGTGGTTCTATATTTTTGCCGTCAATATTGATCTCTTTATCGAATTTACAATTTTTATCTGAATACAAAGTCTTCCAGAATTCTACGGCTTTAGTCCAATTTTCACCTTTAGGGGACATCGTTTTACCTTTTAAATATTTAAATGTTTTTTCATCTGGTGCAATTAAACCTGCTCTAGCACCTGCTTCTATAGTCATATTACAAACAGTCATTCTTTCTTCCATGCTTAAGCTTTTGATTACATCTCCAGCAAATTCAACTACATATCCAGTTCCACCTGCAGTTCCAATCGTGCCAATAATTTTTAAGATTACATCTTTTGCGGTAACGCCTTTTGGTAAGTCACCATTCACGTTTATTCTTAAATTTTTTGATTTCTTCTGCATTAAAGTTTGTGTGGCAAGAACATGTTCGACTTCAGATGTTCCTATTCCAAAAGCTAATGCTCCAAATGCTCCGTGTGTTGCAGTATGGCTATCACCACATACTATAACTGTTCCTGGCTGAGTAAAACCTTGTTCGGGTCCTATAATATGAACTATACCTTGACGCTTATCATTAACATCAAAAAGTTCTACTCCAAAGTCTTTGCAATTTTTTCTTAATGTTTCAACTTGTATTCTAGAGTCCTCATCATTTATACCTTTTGACCTATCGGTTGTAGGAACATTATGATCGGGCACTGCAAGTGTTAATTTTGGTTGTCTGACTTTCCTTTTTTGTAATCTGAGTCCTTCAAAAGCTTGCGGGCTTGTAACCTCGTGAACCAAATGTCTATCAACGTAAATTAATGATGTTCCATCGCTTTGTTGATGAACAAGATGGTTTTCCCATATCTTATCGTATAGTGTTTTTGACATTTAATTTTATTTTTTTTCGCTAGTTGGCTTTTTAGCTTTAGCTTCGACTTTTGGAGCCTCTTTTTTAACTTCTTCGACTTTAATCTCTTGATTAGTAGGCTCGATCGGTTTTACTTTTGACTCTTCAGCTTTAACTGAAACGTCAACACCAATCTTCTTTTTAATTTTTTCAGCAATTCTTGCAGATTTTCCTTTTCTATCTCTTAAATAATAAAGTTTTGCCCTTCTAACTTTTCCTGATCTTATTACTTTTATTGAGTCTACATTAGGACTATAAAGTGCAAAAGTTCTCTCTACACCTTCGCCAAATGAAATTTTTCTAACAGTAAAAGAAGAGTTTATATCTCTGTTTTTTTTAGCAATACAAACACCCTCAAAATATTGAATTCTCTCTCTTTTGCCCTCTACAATTTTAACACCAACTTTTATTGTGTCTCCGGGAGAAAAATCTGTAATTTTTTTGTTAGCAACTATTTTTTTAATTGTTGCTTTGTTTATGTCTTCAATGTTTTTCATTTTTTTTCTCTAAATATTTTTTCCAAAGATCTGGTCTCTGGCGACGTGTTATAGCCTCAGATTGAGATAAACGCCACCCTTTTATTTTGGCATGATCGCCTGAAAATAAGACCTCTGGTGGGCTTTTACCTTCCCATTCTCGTGGTTTAGTATATTGAGGATATTCTAAAAGATGATTTTCAAAACTTTCTTCTTTAACGGAGTCTTTATTTCCAAGAACTCCTGGTAATAATCGAACTAAAGTATCAATAATCACAAAAGAAGCTGGTTCTCCCCCTGATAGGACAAAATCACCCAAACTATATTCTTCAATATTTCTTGTCTCTAAGAGTCTTTGATCAACACCCTCAAAATGACCACAGATAAAGTTTACATTTTTTTCTTTACTTAAACATCTTGCAACGTTTTGGTCAAATTTTTTACCTCTTGGAGATAAGTAGATAATTTTTTCACCTTTTTTTATATTATTATCAAGCGCTGATGCTAATATATCAGGACGTAAAAGCATTCCATTTCCTCCGCCGAAAGGAGTATCGTCTACCTTACCGTGATTATCTTTTGAATAATCTCTAATATTAATTACTTTTAAATTCCAAATCTTGTTTTCCTTTGCCTTTTTAAATATCCCTATATCTAAAGGTCCAGGAAATAGATCTGGATATAAAGTAAAAATTTTTACCTCTAACATCTCTAATTTCCTTTTGGTTAAGCCTTTTTCTCTTCCTTCTTCGGTTCTTCTTTTTTAGCTTCTGCTTTAGGTTGTTCCTTTTTAGGTTCTTCCTTCTTTGGTTCTTCTTTTTTAGCTTCTGCTTTAGGTTGTTCCTTTTTAGGTTCTTCTTTTTTTGCATCGGCTTTTTGATCTGGCTTTTTGCCGTCAGCTGCTGTAGCATCTTTTTTAGTCTCTTCTTTTTTATCTCCCTCAGCTTTTTTTCTATCTTTTTTTGGTATTGCCTTTTGAGGATTATTCCCAGGTTTTGGCATTGGCATTAACTGCACCTCTCCTAGTAATCTAGAGACTCTCATTGTTGGTTGAGCTCCTTTACTCATCCAATATTTTACTCTTTCTGCTTCTACTTTAATTCTTTCCTTTTTATCCTTTGGAAGTAATGGGTTGTAAGAACCAATTTTTTCAATAAATTTCCCGTCTCTTGGGTATCTACTGTCAGCAATTACAATTTTATAAATGGGTCTTTTTCTTACACCGCCCATTGATAGTCTTATTCTTAACATTTTATACCTTTCATTTTAGTTGATTGAGCATTTCATCCGGTATCATCCCAGATGGAATTTTTTTTCCTTGAGACATTTTTTTCATCATGTCTGACATCATTTTAAATTGTTTTAATAGTTTATTAATTTTTGAAACATCTACACCTGCTCCTTTAGAAATTCTTTTACGTCTTGATCCGCTAATAATTTTTGGATTTTCTCTTTCATTTTTAGTCATTGATAAAATAATTGCTTCATTCTCCACTAACATTTTTTCTTTCTAGCCACAAATACCCCTAAATTTTTTATACTTTACCCATGTTACAAATAATTTTCCAGCTTTTATAATCTATTGGCATTACTGACAACCTGCTTTGTTTTATCAACGCTAAATGAGAAATTTTCGTGTTTTTTTTAATTTTTTTCAAAGAAATTGCCCTTTTAAATTTACTTACAAACCTAACTTGAACGGCTACAAACCTCTTTTTTTTATCAGTTTTATCGATAAATGCTGATTTAATTACTTTAACTATACCAACAATTTCTTTTCCAATATTTGAATGGTAAAAAAAACATAAGTCACCATTTTTCATTTTTCTTAAATTGTTTGCAGCTTGATAATTTCTAACTCCATCCCAGGCAGCACCTTTTATGCCAGCTTTAATTTGCTGCTCAATTGACCAAACATCAGGCTCAGATTTAAGTAACCAATATTTCATTACAACTTTAAACCTGGACCCTTCATGTAGGGAGCATTTTCATCCAAAGCCCATCTAGATTTAGCTTCGACATCAATTTTATTTAATAAATTTTTTTTAAATCTTTTTATACCTGCCCAGGCAATCATAGCAGCATTATCACCACAAAATTTTAAATCAGGATAAACAGTTTTAAATCCTATTTCTCTTGAAAGTTTTTTTAAATTTTCTCTTATCGAAATATTAGCAGCCACACCTCCAGCTACAACTAAATTAATATTTGGGGTATTAATTTTTTTTTTAAACATTTCGACTGCAATTTTTGTTTTTTTATAAAGAATTTTATTAATGGTATTTTGAAAAGATGCTGCAAGATTAAATTTTAATTTATCATTTCCATTTATTTTTTTTGACTCTCTTAAAACTGCAGTTTTAAGACCAGCAAATGATAAATTACATCCTGCTTTATTTATTATTGGTTCAGGAAGCGTGAAAAAATTTTTGTCTCCCAGTTTTGAAGCTTTTTCAACACTTGGCCCACCTGGATAACCTAGGTCAAGCATTTTTGCAGTTTTATCAAAAGCTTCACCTAAAGCATCATCAATTGTGGTACCCAATTGTTCGTATTCATTTACATCTTTAACAATTAAAAACTGAGAGTGACCTCCAGAAATTAATAAAAGTAAATAAGGGAATTGAATATTATTTTCTATTCCTGGACTTAAGGCATGACCTTCTAAATGATTAACTGCAACGAACGGTTTATTTGTAAATGCAGCGATTGATTTACCTATGTTTAACCCAACTGTCAAACATACAATTAAACCTGGACCCGCAGTAGCTGCAATGCCATCTATTTCATTTAAAGAAACTTTACACTCCCCTAAAGCAGCTTTGATTATATATTCAATATTTTCTATATGCGCTCTAGCAGCCAATTCAGGTACAACTCCTCCAAATTTTTTATGCTCTGAAATCTGACTTGAAACGATATTTGATAAAACGTCTGCGGTGCCCTTATCATTTTCCCTAATTACAGATGCAGCAGTTTCATCACAACTGGTTTCAATTCCTAAAAATGTAATCTTTTTTGTCATCTCTTTAAAAAATTAAAATAGTATAAAATACTTCTATCAAATATATAATCAATTAATGACAAAAATTACAATTGGAGCTCGAAGCAGTAAACTTTCATTAGCCTATGTAGCTAAAGTTAAAGAGCTATTACTGAAAAACAATAATGTTCTTAAAGAGGAAAATATTAATTTTAAAGCTATAAAAACATCAGGTGATTTAAATCTAAATAAGAACATCTCAGAAATAGGTGGAAAAAATTTATTTTGTAAAGAAATAGAAGAAAGTTTATTAAAGAGAGAAATAGACATTGCTGTTCATTCTTTAAAAGATATGGAGGCTAATGAAAACGAGAGTTTACTGATAGGAGCATACTTAAAAAGAAACGATTACCGAGATGTAATAATTAGTGAAAAAATTAAAAATATTTCTGATTTAAGAAATGGTGTAAAAATTGGCTCAAGTTCAAAAAGGAGAGAACTTCAATTAAAAAAAATAAATAGTAATATTTCTGTAATTAACATTCGGGGTAATATTGATACTAGAATTAATAAAATTAATGAGAATAAATTAGATGGAGTCATTCTTGCAGCTGCTGGAGTTAAATCACTTAAACTCGATAAAAAAATTAGCTTAACTTTTAATTGTGATCACATTTTACCAGCGGTGGGACAAGGAATAATTGCAGTGCAATGTAGAAAGGAAGATAAAATTAAAAATTTAATAAAAAGAATTAACGATAATACAACTAATCTTTGCGCAATCGCTGAAAGAAAAATGCTTCAAACCATTGGAGGTGATTGCGATACTGCAATAGGTGGATTAGCCGAAATTGAAAACCACAATTTAAAACTTAAAGCTCAGCTTTTTTCAGATAGCGGTCAAGAGAGTTTTGAATATGAACTTACAGGCAGAGAGGTTGACGCTTCTTTTATAGGAAGAAGTGTTGGGGAAAAATTATTAAATCTAGCCGGAGATAAATTTAAAAAAAAATGAATATTATAATAACAAGACCCTTAATTGACTCTGAAGATTTAATGGGCAAATTACTTTCTTTAGGCCATAAAATTATTCATGTACCTACTTTAAAGATTTCTAAAGCTGAACTTGATCCTATTGACTCCGAGAAATACAATGCATTTATATTTACAAGTGCTAATGCAATTAGGAATCTTAATTTATTAAAACCAGATAGAAATAAACTTTGTTTCTGTGTTGGAGCAATTACCGAAAAGATTGTAAGGCAGCAAGGTTATAATAATACTATTTCAGCTGGAGGGACGATAAATGCCTTAAAGAATATTATTGTTAATTCAGGTGACTTAGATAAAAAAAAAGTCTTGGCGTATATATGTGGAGATAATATTACTTCAGACTTGGATTTAGAGCTACAAAAGGAAGGTTTTCAAATAGATAAAATTATCAATTATAATTCAGAAAAAATTAAAGAATTAAATGAAGATACTAATAATTTAATCAACGATCATCCTCCTGACATAATTTTTGTTTACTCAAGGAGGAGTGCAGAAAGCTTTATTGATTTAGTAAAAAAGTACTCACTCAATGGACTAATGACAGGCTCAAGAGTTATGTGTATAAGTGAAAAAGTTATAAATGTTTTCAAAGAAGCTGGATGGAAAAATTTAGAAACCTTCGAAGCTGGAGATGAACTTTTAAAAATTGGTAATTAGATGGAAGTATTACAAAATTTTAAGATATTATTTTTAGATGTTTGGAATAAAGGTATTTCAGGAGTTAATATTTCAGAAATTATTATTGCTTTGATAATTTTTTTATTTTTTCTTTTTTTGAGAGGAATATTTTCAAAATTCGTAATTAAAAGATTGGAGAATTACGTATCAAAAACCTCAAATAACTTTGATAATACTCTTGTAAAGTCCATGGAAGGGCCAGCTAAGTTTTTTCCAATTGTATTAGGTTTTTTTGTAGCTACTAGTTATCTAACTATTGAAACTCAAGCTGCAGATTTTTTAGAAACTATAAATCGTTCTTTAATTACAATTCTTATATTCTGGACCTTTCACCAAATTATTGGACCCTTTTCAACTGTTGTAAAATCAGTCAGCGATTTACTCTCAAAAGATTTAGTTAATTGGATTATTAAAGCTCTAAAGGTCTTAATAATAATTCTAGGATTTGCGGCTGTTTTAGAACTTTGGGGAATTAAAATTGGACCAATTATAGCCGGACTAGGACTATTTGGTGTTGCCGTTGCACTCGGAGCGCAAGATTTATTTAAAAATTTAATTTCAGGTATATTAGTTTTAGTTGAGAAAAGATTTAAAGTTGGAGATTGGATATATGTTGAAGATGTTATTGAAGGTACAGTTGAGTCAATAGGCTTTAGATCTACAGTTGTTAGAAGATTTGACAAATCTCTTGCAACAATCCCTAATTTTCAGTTTGCAGAAAAAGCAGTAATAAATAATTCTTTAATTACCAATAGGAGGATTAATTGGATTATAGGCCTAGAATATAGAACAACAAGCAAACAATTAATTGATATTAAACAACAGATAGAAAATTATATAAAAAATAGCGAATTATTTTCAAAATCAGAAAATACAATGCTATCAGTGAAAATCGATCAATTTGCTGCAAGTTCAATAGATATTAAACTAATATGTTTTACTAAAACTACAAAATACTTAGAGTGGATGAAGGTAAAAGATCTTTTAGCCCTTGAAATAAAAAATATAGTAGAAAAAAATAATGCGTCTTTTGCTTTTCCAAGTACATCAGTTTATGTGGAGAAAAATTAATGAAGTCGATATTAATTCTATTCGACAATATAGTTAATCTTTACATTTGGATATTAATTATTCACGTAATATTTAGTTGGCTGGTTGCTTTTAATGTTTTAAATACAAGTAATAGGTTTGTATATTCTGTTTTAGATGTTTCTTACAAACTTACAGCTCCACCTTTAAATTTTATCAGAAGATTTTTACCCAACTTAGGGTCTATAGATATCTCTCCAGTGATACTGATCTTAGGATTAATGTTTTTTAGGAATTTGGTTTTTGAAATGTTTGCACCAGGATTATTTTTAAGATGATTATTGATGGAAAAAAACAAGCAGAGATTATTAGAAATGAAATTAAAAAAGAAATTTCAGATTTAAAGAAAAAGAGTGGCAAAACACCTAGTCTTACAGTTATATTGATCGGAGATTTTGCGCCCAGTTTATTATACGTAAAGAATAAAGAAAAAAGTGCTAAAGAAGTTGGCATTAACTCTGAAATAATTAGATATCCAAAAAATGTGAGCGAAAAAGATATTTTAGAAAAAATTGAAGAACTGAATAAAAATGATGAAATTTCTGGTATCTTAGTTCAGCTTCCCTTACCTAGCCAGATAAGTAAGGAGAAAATTATTAATGCAATTAATCCATCCAAAGACGTAGACGGTTTTAATCCAATAAATGTTGGTAATCTTTCATCAGGTTATGACTCAATCGTTCCTTGTACACCTTTGGGATGTCTTTTATTGATTAAAAAAATAGAATCAAATTTAGCAGGCAAACATGCTGTTATAATAGGAAGATCTAATTTAAATGGTAAACCAATGGCTCAATTATTATTAAAGGAAAATTGCACAGTAACTATAGCTCACTCAAAAACAAATGATTTACAAAATGAGTGCCTCAAAGCAGATATTTTAGTAGCAGCTGTTGGAGTTCCAAATTTAATCAAAAAAGATTGGGTAAAAAAAAATGCGATTGTTATAGATGTCGGTATAAATAAAGTAGGAGAAAAAATAGTAGGAGATGTTAATTTTGATGAATTAAAAGATAATGTTAAAGCAATAACTCCTGTTCCTGGAGGAGTAGGACCAATGACAATTGCATGTTTATTAAAGAATACTTTAACGTGTTTTAAAGCTCGCTTGACCTAGACTTTTCAATTTTTAAGTACCTACTATTTCTAAATCTTATAATGACTGTAGCAATCGCAACTATTAAAATAGCTAAAGAAATATAAATTAAGTTTGCAGGATCACTCTCTTTATCTTGTAATATTATGAACCGAGCTAGCGCTGTAATAGCTATGATTAAAGGATATGTTATTCTTACTGATTGAGTTTCCCAATAAGATCTCACTAAACCAATTACTTCGATATAAATGAACATTAAAAGCAAATCAGCTAATGTAATGTCTTTGTTTTCGTACATTTCTTTCATTTCTAAGAAGAAAGCAATAATAGTTGATACAAGAACAACTATAACCGCAACTAACTGAATATTTCGAATCGAACTGTTCATTTGATATTAATCTATCAAAAATTTAGACTTTATTTAACTGTTTAGAGTGAAATTTTATGAAATTTTCAATTTTTCTTTTATTAAAGGTTTTATTCTCCTCAAAAGAAACTTTTTTCATTGAATAAGCTTTATTTTTTGTCCTTCTTGATAAAATAGTTACGTTCCCCTTGCATAAACTTAAAACAATATCACCAGATACTTTATTTCTTTTTTTATCAATTAGTTTTTGTAATTTTAATCTTTTTTTTGAAAACCAATAGCCGTTATATACTAGCTCAGCATACTCCGGCATTATTCTCTCTTTTTTATGAGCAGTTTCTTTATCAAGAGTAACAGATTCTATAGCTCTATGTGCAGCATACAACAAAGTTCCACCTGGAGTTTCATAAACGCCTCTAGATTTTATTCCAATAAACCTATTTTCAACTAGATCAACTCTTCCAATTCCATTTTTTCCAGCCAGAATATTTAATTTACTTAAAAGCTTTTCAGGACTTAATTTTTTTCCATTTACTGCAATTGGGTCACTGTTTTTAAAAGTAATTTTTACTTTTGTAGCCTTGTTAGGAGCTTTTTGTGGTGAAACTGTTCTTTGATAAATAAATTCAGGAGCTGAGTTTTTTGGGTCCTCTAAAACCTTACCCTCTGTTGAGGTATGAAAAATATTGTCGTCTACAGAAAATGGCGGAGCACCTTTTTTATCTTTAGGAATTGGAATATTGTTTTTTTTTGCATATCTAATTAAATCTGCTCTTGATTGTAATTTCCATTCTCTCCAAGGCGCAATTGTTTTAATCTTATTTTTACCAAAATATGAGTAACCAAGCTCGAATCTTACTTGATCATTGCCTTTTCCAGTTGCGCCATGCGAAACTGCAAAAGCCCTAAATTTTTTTGCAATTTCAACTTGTCTTTTTGCAATTAATGGCCTGGCGATAGATGTGCCTAATAA
>CACCPE010000009.1 GCA_902547825.1 uncultured Pelagibacteraceae bacterium
TTATCTCCATAAATTTTTAGAATAGGTCTTTTTTTTGTAATTTCTCTCGAAAAATTTTTGAATAAATGATCACTTTTATTTATTAACCCAATTTTTCCAGAAGGGCTTGCTCCCGCAATGTTGAAATATCTGAGAATACAGTAATTAATTTTATTTCTTTTACAGAATTGTTTAATAATTTTTTCAGCTTTAATTTTAGTTTTTCCGTAAACACTTTTTGGTTTAATAATAGAATTTTCATTTACTTTATATTGCCCATCCTTGTAAACAGCTGCAGTTGAGGAAAAAACTATGTTTTTTACTCCTGTATTTTCACATGCTTTTAATAAATTTTTAGTTCCTAAAACGTTGTTTTTAAAATATTTTTTTGGATATTTTTCGCCTTCACCAATTATTAAATTTGCAGCTAAATGAATAACAGAATCTATCTCGTTTTTTACGATTATTTCTCTAATTTTTTCATTTTTTTGAATATCTACTTTATAGAATTTAGCTTTTTTATTAATTAGTCTTCTAAAACCGGTAGATAAATTGTCTGCTATAAAAATTTTTTTTTTACTTTTAATTAAAACTTCTGAAATATGAGAACCTATGTAACCAGCCCCTCCAGTAATAAGTATGTTTTTAATCATATTTGGTTGGCGCGCCCTGAAGGATTCGAACCTACGACCCTCGGTTTAGAAAACCGATGCTCTATCCAGCTGAGCTAAGGGCGCTAAATAATTATATTTACTTAAAAACATACTAGATGGTCAATATAAATCGGTGACTTAACACCGAATTGTTCTGACTGCTCGTGTTGATGAATGTGATGGGAGTGAACAAATACCGGTAAATGCTCACCTTTTTTAGTCTTTAAAGTGTAAATAAAATTTGTTCCTCTAAATTTTCTATCAACTACCTCTAATTTTAGTTTACTTTGATCATCGTGAATTAAGTCCTCAGGCTGCAAAAGTAATTTAACCTTTGATCCAGATGGAAAATTATTTGATAATTTCCCTCTTATTTCACCTAGCTCTTCATGTTTAAGCCTATGAACTGCACACTCGCTATCTACTACCTGAACATCTATGAAAATTCCTTTATTTAAAAAATTTGCAACATCAATTGAATTTGGTTCATGATGTACATTATAAGGTATATCATATTGCTTTAATTCTTGGTCTAAAATAATTCCACATTTATCAGCCATCGAAAAAGCTTCATATGAATCATGTGTTACGATGATAGTTGTTAAATTTATTCTTTTTAAAAGTTTTTTTACAGACACTTGAATTTCTTCCTTTAAACTTTGATCTATATTTGAGAATGGCTCATCTAATAATAATAAATCAGGTTTAGACATTAAAGATCTAGCTAACGAAACACGTTGTGCTTCTCCAGCGCTTATTTGATGAGGATATTTTTCTAATATAGGTTCAATTCTTAATAATTTAATTATTTCCTTAACATCTAAATTTGAACCATGCCCGTTAGATCTTTTTTCTCCAAAGTTTATATTTTCAATAACTTTATAATTAGGGAAGAGAGAGTTATCTTGAAAAGAAAGAGCTACATTCCTTTTTTCAGGTTCTATATGAATTTCATCAGAAGCTAAAATTGTATCTCTAAGTTTTATTATGCCTTTGCTAAGCTTTTGTAAACCTGCGATTGTTCTTAATATTGTGGTCTTTCCTATTCCAGAAGGGCCCAGCAAAGAAATAATTTCACCTTGTTTTTCTATAATAAGGTTTACGTTATTTACTTTATTTTTTTCACTAGCTGTAAAGTTACCGTTTTGAATCTCAAAAAAATTGTTGGACATCTAATAGATTATATTAATTTTTTTTTGAAAGTATATATCTAGATGAAAGAAGTATCAAAATTGTAGACCAGAATATTAAAAAAAGTGATGGTAATGCCGCCGCTTCTAATAAATCTTGGGATGCGTAAATATAAGCCTGAGTAGCAAACGTTTCGAAATTAAAAGGTCTTAAAATCATTGTCATGGGCAGTTCTTTAATTACCTCAAGAGAAATTAACAAAACTATTAAAATTATATTAGTGCTCAAATAAGGGATGTGGATTTTTAAAAATGTACGTATCTTAGAATAACCAAGAAGATAAGCGCTCTCATCAATTGAATTATTAATTTTTTCATAACTTGATTTTATCCCATTAAAAGATAAAGAAAAAAATCTTATAAAGTATGCTAATAATATTCCAAAAATGGATCCAATAAATAAACTTTTTGAGCTTTTAAAATTAAAATTATTTGTAAAAAAATCACTTAAATTTGAAAAAAAAGTAATGAATGCAACTGCTAAGATAACGCCTGGTATTGCATAACCAGAAATGGAGAAAGTTGTAAGGTAATTTAAAATTTTGCTTTTTGATATCCTGGTTCCATAATTAATGAATAAAGAGATAGTTACAATAAAAGCGCTAGCTAACAAGACTAAAGTTAAAGTATTTAAATTTATTCTAAATATATCTATATCTTGAATATATTTAGGAAACTTCACTGTCCAATAAATCATCTGGGAAACTGGAAAAATAAAGCTCAATAGAAAAATAGATGTACAAATTAAAACTGGAATTATAGACTTTTTTCCAGCTAATTTAATTTTAGTTATTGGCTTAAACCCCCTGCTTGGCTGATGATACCTTGCCTCTTTTCTTGAATAAATTTCTATCGAAAAAAGTAAAAGTATGAAGAACAGTAATATAAAAGATATCTGATTGGCCGTATTTAAATCATCAAAAGATAACCACGAATTATAAACACCAGTAGTAAGAGTGTTTACACTAAAAAAAGATACAGTGCCAAAGTCTGATAAACATTCCATTGAAACTAAAGCTAACCCTGCGATAATTGCTGGCCTTGCAGATGGTAAAACTATCCTAAAAAAAGTTTCATTAGACGAAAGTCCCAAATTTTTTCCTACTTCAATATAATTGTTCGATTGATAATAAAATGATGCTCTCGTTAAAACATAAACGTATGGAAATAAAGAAAATGATATGGATACAATGGCTCCAAATAATCCGTCTACTTTAGGTATAATTGGATTGTAATTATTTTCACCAAATAGAAAAGTTAATAATGAAAAAGCTGTGCCATAATTCTCAAAAAAAGCAATTATTGAAAATGCATAGATATAACCTGGAACTGCAAATGATAAGATTAGTGCCCAGCTAAAAAAATTGGATAAAGGAAAATCATAAAAAGAAACAAAGTATGCAGAAAAAATACCAAGGATAAAAGTAAAAAATATTACAAATAATAAGATTGTTATTGAGTTAAAAATATAATCAAGCAAAAAAGTCTCTTTTAAAATATAGAAATAATTACTTGTTTCGTTAAAAAAGCTAAAAAAAACTGTAATAATAGGCATAGCAACCACTGCAGCTACAATTAGTGATCCAAAAAACCATATATTATATTTTGTCATTAATTAATTTTGTTATCATGTAAAGTTCTCTGGCTAAAGCGGCTTGAGTGTAGAATATAGCAAGCATTTAAAGCCAGAGAAATTGACGTCAAACTTTTAATCTTTTTTAAACATTGAGAAACAATTGTTTTTACTTCCTCAATTTTAATTTCAGAAACGTTTCTATTAAAGATTTTCTGCTCCATTTTTTTAGCTTCTGACATACAAGGCGAACAACATGTGTTTAACTTATTTAAGTTAATTTCTTTTTTAATTTTTCGCCTCATATTATTTATAACTACTTCCAACCAGCTGCTGTCATTACTTCTAAAGCATCTGCTTGTCTTTTTCCATAATTAACAACTTTTGTTTTTAGATCTTGTTTAAAATCTAATCCCATATTTACAACAAGTGGATGTGGAGAGACACCTTTTATCATTGGATACTCGAAAGTATTATTTACAATATGATTTTGTGCTTCTTCGCTTAATAGGAACTCAACTAACTTTATTGCATTAGCTTTATTCGGCGCGCCTTTTACAAGTCCTGCACCGCTAATATTCATATGAGTTCCTCTTCCATCTTGATTTGGAAAGAAAGGTTTTACTTTTTTAGCAGCAGCTTGCTGTTCTGGTCCTTTTTTTCCAGAGAGCATAAGTGCTAAGTAATAAGTGTTAGCTACAGCTATATCTGCTTCTCCTGCTGCAACAGCAAGTATCTGAGCTCTATCATTTCCCTTTGGAGATCTAGCCATATTTGAAACCATACCTTTTGACCAATCAGCTATTTTACCTTTTCCATTATTTTTAATTAATGAAGCTACAAGTGATTGATTATAGATATTATTTGAGGCTCTTATTACTAGTCTGCCTTTCCATTTTGGATCAGCTAAACTCTCATAAGTTAAACCAGCCAATTCTGCACCACTTACTCTTTCTGGAGCAAAATATACAATCCTTGCTCTCTTAGCTATACCAGTCCATTTTGATGTTCTGAAGTTAGTTGGCACAGCAGATTTAATAGCTGCACTAGTAAGTCCACCTTGAAGATTGGCTTCAAAAGCACCTAATCTACCAGCGTCTGCTGTTATATATAGATCTGCTTTGCTATCAGCTCCTTCCTCAATTATCCTTTTTTCTAAAGTACCTGACTTTCCTGATACAACGTTTACTTTAATTCCTGTTTTAGAAGTAAACTTTTCATAAAGTTGAACATCGGAGTCATAATGCCTTGCGCTAAATATATTTACTTCATTAGCAAAAAGACTTCCTGCAAATGCAACTAAAAATAGATAGCTGATTATCATTGTTTTTCTCATAATCTCCCTCGGTAATTGATAATGATTATCATTTACAATATATTGATAATGATTATCATTTGCATAATTGACGCACTCTTAGTGGGGTATTATCTGTTGATAACTTTAGTAAAATAGAGTTAATAGAGGCATGTTGCAAATCAATCCAAAAAAATTCAAAAATATTGAGAACAAATCAATTCCATCGCCATTAAGACCCAAGTTCAGAAATAAATCTGAAACTAATATCTATTTTCTATCCAAAAGAAAATTTCAAAGTGAAAAAAAACAATCATTTCTAAGGAATATTAAGTTTATCTCTGGAGTTATTATTTTAGTAGTTGGAGGCTACTTGTTGTCTAATTAATTTTAGTTTTAACAAATCCCAACTTTTCAATTTTTCCTTTGTAGATGCCTTTGCTTAAAATTGGGACAACTCCTACTGATGAGCCAGTAAAGACGTAAAAATCTTTACCATGTTTTACTTTATCCTTTTGAAGTTTTTTTAAAACAAATAGTAAAGAATTCATTGGATTTATATAAACTGTATTGGTGTTCCCATTCACGGATTGATTTATCTTTAGATTAGAAATATTAGTTTTTAAGTTTCTAACGTTGTTATTTCTAAATTTCTTTTTTGGACCTATGACAAATTTTATATTTGCGCCAAAATCAGAACATAGATCTCCAAAACTATTTATACCTTTTTTCTTTTGTCTATAGCCAACCACTTCAATGCACGGTGCAATATAGTTAATAAATCTTTTCATATTTTTAATTGATATTTTTTTCTTAAAATCGAAAAAACTTTTTTTAAGGAGATAACAAACTTCAAGTTCAATACCTAAAGTATATTTATTTATTTTTACAGATTTATTATTTTTCAATACGTTATGTTTGTACACAGAAGCGTAGAAAGGTTCTTTTTCTTTTAGTTTTTTTATAACAGGAATCCCTGTTCCCCCTGCTTTAAATCCTACAATTGGTTTTTGAATTTTACTCTCACATAATTTCCTAAATTTATCAGCATTCGAAAGTTTTTTTGTATATTTATTTGAAATAGGATTTATAATTTTATTTTTAAGGAATGCATTCACAAGTCTATTGGCCACTAGATTTGAATTTTTATCTTTCATTAAATATTGTCTCCTAAATAAATTCCTAATGAGAGGGCTGTTTCGACTAAAGAATCTTTTCTTTCGACATTTTTATATGTTTTGATGCCTTCATCAATAGGTACATCAACCACTCTTCTGTCTCTCCATGCAACCATTCGATCGAATTTTTTTTGGTTTAATAAATCTACAGCATGAACTCCAAAAGCACTAGCTAATATTCTGTCACTTGCTGTTGGAGGAGCACCTCTTTGAACGTGACCTAGTGATGTTACTCTACATTCAACATCTGTTTTCTTCATCAATTCCTCAGCTATATAATCTCCAATACCGCCAAGTCTTTGTTCACCATCCATATATTTATGAACCACTCTTGAACCATCCTCTTTTTTAACCGCCTCAGCAACTACAATTAATGAATGTTGAATATCATTTTTTTTCATTGAATTAAGTTTATTAATAATTCCATTTATTGAATAGTTTATTTCAGGAATTAAAATAATATCTGCCCCTCCTGCTATACCCGCATTGAGTGCGATGTGTCCTGCATCACGGCCCATAACCTCAAGTATCATAGATCTTCTATGGCTAGCTGCTGTAGATTGTAAATTATCCAAAGCTTGAGTTGCAACATCTACCGCTGTATGAAAACCTATTGAACTTTCGGTTGCGCCTACATCGTTATCTATTGTCTTTGGAATAGCTACTATTTTCATATCACCATCTTTAGCTAATTTTTTTAAAATTTGCATACTACCGTCTCCCCCGATTATTATTAAGCCATCAAGTTTCATTGAATGATATCCTTCGATAATTTCTTTAGATTTATCGATATGTTTGCCGTTACCTGTAGGAATTTTAAAAGGATTGCCTTTATTAGTAGATCCTAAAAAAGTTCCACCTTGTCTTAATAAGTATCCACCAAAAGTTTTATGAGTTAGTTGTATAACATCTAATGGACGTTTAATTAGACCAGCAGTACCATCTCTTATTCCGTATACATCCATTTTGTATTTATTTTTTGCTCTAAAAAAAATTGATCTAATTGCAGCATTAAGGCCTCCGCAATCACCTCCACTCGTTAAAATTCCTATTTTTTTATTACTCATTTAAATTATTTTTTCTTTAATATTCTTTTTTAAGAGAAGTGGTGTTATAACATAAAAATCTCTCAATGGAAAAAAAAGCAAAAATTATAGCTACTTTAGGCCCAGCAATTTATAGCGAAAATAAGTTAAAAAAGCTTGTAGATCTCGGTGTTGATGCATTTAGAATAAATTTTAGTCATAACACAAATGGGATTAATAGAATAATTTCACGGATAAGAAAAGTAGAGAAAAAAAATGAAAAAAAATTATCTTTGATAGCAGACCTACAAGGCGTAAAGCTGAGAATAGGTAAAGTTAGAAGTGAAAATCAAAAAATTAGTTTTAATCAAAAATTTGTATTTGATAATAAAAAAATACCTGGAGACTCACAAAGAGTAACTTTTCCTTATCCAAAAATTATAAGAAAATTAAAAAAAGGTAATAAAATTTTAATCGATGATGGAAAGTATCTATTCTCTGTAATTGGAAAAAAAGGAAATTCCGTAATAACAAAATGTCGAAGTCAAAATTGTATAATTAAAAGTAATAAAAGTTTTCATGTTCCAAATTTAGATATAACTTTCAATAAACTTACTGTTAAAGATAAGAGGGATATTAAAACCGCAATTAAACTCGGATGTAATTGGATTGCCCTTTCTTATTTACAAAATGAAAAGTTAATTCTCGAGACACGAAAATTAGTTAAAAAGGATATGGGTATAATTTCTAAAATAGAAAACAAACATGCCTTAAAAAATATTAAAAAGATTATTCAACATACTGATTCAATAATGATTGCACGAGGAGATTTGGCAATTGATATTGGTCATAGCGAAGTACCAAAAGTTCAATTAAGTCTTATAAAAAAATGTTCTCAATTTTCTAAATCCGTAATTGTCGCCACACAGATGTTAGAAAGTATGATTGAAAATAACACTGCAACTAGAGCAGAAATAAACGATATAGCGACAGCGATATTCCAAGGTGCAGATACTGTAATGTTGTCTGCCGAAGCTGCCGTTGGCAAATTTCCAACTCAAGCTGTTTCAACTATGACACAAACAATTCTATCTACAGAAAAATATAAGAGAGAACATATTGAAGATTTTAAAAATTCTATAATTACAAATAAAGATCCGGTTAAATCTATTCTCCTCTCTGTCAAAGATATGGCTTATAACCCGGACGTTAAAGCTATAATTGTTTTTTCTAATTCTGGAAAATCTGCGAAACTTGTTTCTGCTATGCGTCCAGCAGCAAAAATAGTAACTATTTCTCCTAATATAAACGTAAGTAGACAAGTGTCATTACTTTGGGGTGTTCAATCTATAAATAGTAGAGATGCAAATGGATGGAAAGATATGATGTCTATTTCTAAAGAAATTATTAAAAAACTAAGATTTATTAAAAAGAATGATTTTGTAGTTATAACTGCTGGTTTACCTTTTGGAAAAGCAGGTATGACTAACATGGTGAGACTTTATAAAGTTGGTTCCTAATGGAAGACAATTATAGTATTGATGAAATTCTCTCAGCAGTAGATGATCTTCAAAATTTAAAAAGAAATAAAACTAAAATGGTTTCTAGCGTTTCAAATGCTAAAACTGATAATTCTGATATTCCAAAAAATACCTTAAAATTAATTGAGGAAGCTGAAAAATCAAATAACTAAATTAAACCGGCTATTTGTATTGAAGTATCACACATTCTGTTAGAAAAACCCCATTCATTATCGTACCATGAAAGCACTCGACTAAATTTCCCTTTAATTACTTGAGTTTGGGTTACATCAAAAATTGAACTATGAGGGTTATGATTAAAGTCTTTTGATACAAGTGGTTTTTGATTTACATCTAGGATACCCTTTAATTCACCTCTCGCTGCTTTTGTCATAGCTTCATTAATACTTTCAGGTGTTGCTTCTTTATCAGTAACTAATGTTAGATCAATCAATGAAACATTTGGTGTTGGAACTCTTATGGCTGTTCCATCTAACTTCCCTTTTAAACTCGGCAGAACTAAACTCATTGCTTTAGCTGCACCTGTTGAGGTAGGTATCATTGCTCCTTCAGTAGAACGAGCTCTTCTTAAATCCTTGTGCAATGTATCTAAAAGTTTTTGATCACCTGTGTAACTATGAATTGTAGTCATATAACCATAGCTTATACCGAAGGTTTTTTCTAAAACCATTGCGACTGGCGCTAAACAGTTTGTCGTACATGACCCATTAGAAATAATATTGTGCTCTTTTTTTAACTCTTTGCTATTAACACCTTGAACAATTGTAAAATCTACTTCTTTTCCAGGAGCAGAAATTATTACTTTTTTTGCTCCTCCTTTTATGTGTTTTTCTGCTGATGATTTGTCTAAAAAAATACCAGTGCATTCTAAAACTACATCAGCACCTACTTTTCCCCAAGGGATATTAGCTGGATCCTTTTCTGCAAAAACTTTTATTTCTTGATTACCGATTTTAAAACCGTCTTTTGAAGTCTGAATATCCTCATTTATGATACCATGAGTGCTGTCATATTTAATTAAGTGAGCGTTAGTTTCTATTGACCCTAAATCATTAATCGCCACAACTTGAATTTTATTTTTATAATTTTCTAAAATAGCTCTTAAAATTAATCTACCTATTCTCCCAAAACCATTGATACCAACTTTAATCATTTAATCTCCTTTAATGAATAATATTTAGACGTATCTAAATACAACAACTGCATAACCAATGCAAATTATTGTTGCAATCCACAACACACTTCCAACTAGAGCCAACCAAAATAAATGTATGAAAGCACTCCCAAGCAAAGAAATAAATAATCTGTCACCTCTTGTAGTGTCTAAACCTAAAATACCTTTTCTTGGACTACCTCCTGGTGATTTTTTCTCCCAAATAACCATTGCTGTTAAACATAAAACTATAAAAATAAAAAATGCTGCAGTTTGCCAAGTCCATGCCATCCAAGTGATAAATTCAAAATCGAAGAATCCCTTCTCTTTCTTTTTAGCCATATCACCCCATGTGGCGGCATTTAAAACATTAAACATCATCATACTCGTCCTAACGCAAATCCTTTCGCTATATAGTTTCTTACAAAGTAAATCACTATTGCACCAGGTATAATTGTCAAACTGCCTGCTGCTGCTAATAAACCTAATTCATAACCAGATGTGCTGGCTGTTCGCGTCATGGTCGCAGCTATAGGTTTGGCTGCTACAGCTGTAAGTGTTTTAGCTAACAATAATTCTACCCAAGAAAACATAAAACAGAAAAACATAGTGATACCTATGCCTGCAGTAATAGTGGGTATGAATATTTTAAAGAAAAATCTCCAAAACGAATAACCATCCACATAAGCTGTTTCATCTAACTCTTTTGGAACAGCAGACATAAATCCTTCTAAAATCCATACTGCCAGTGGGATATTGAATAAACAATGTGATAGAGCCACAGCTACATGAGTGTCAAATAGATTTACTGAAGAATAAAATTGAAAAAACGGTAAAGCAAACACCGCGGGTGGTGCCATTCTATTTGTCAAAAGCCAGAAAAATAAGTGTTTATCTCCTAAAAATTTATATCTTGAGAAAGCGTAAGCAGCAGGCAAAGCTGCAGCAACAGATATAACAGTATTCATCACTACATAATAAATTGAGTTAAGATAGCCAGTATACCAAGTACTATCTGTAAAAATCGTTTTATAATTTTCTAAAGTGAATTCTTGCGGCCATAAAGTGTAAGTATTAATGATTTCGGTAGTTGTTTTAAATGACATATTTAACAGCCAATAAATTGGAAGCATTAAAAAAATAATATAAATTGTTGGAACTACCCACTTAGCTTTTTTCATTGATTGCCCTCATTTCTCATCATCAAAGTGTAGAAAACCCAACAAACTAATAATACAATAAAGAAATATATTAGTGACATTGCTGCTGCAGGTCCTAAATCAAATTGGCCTAAAGCCATTTTTACTAAATCAATAGATAAAAATGCTGTCGCATTTCCTGGTCCTCCACCAGTTAGAACAAAAGGCTCAGTGTAAATCATAAAGCTATCCATAAATCTTAAAAGTATTGCAATAGTAAGCACTTTCTTCATTTTTGGTAATTCTATTTTTGTAAATACGGCCCACCGACTTGCCCCATCAATTTCTGCAGCTTGATAATACGCTGGTTGAATTGATTGCAAGCCTGCATAAGATAATAAAACGACTAATGAAGTCCAATGCCACACATCCATTAAGATTGTCGTAAACCATGCATCTCCAATTTGTTGAGTAAAATTATAATCAAATCCTAATGCATTTAACGAGTGTCCTAAGAAACCGATATCTGGTAGTGCAAATATATTCCACATTGCTCCCACTACATTCCATGGAATTAATAATGGCATAGACATTAATACTAAACAAATTGGAACACCTATTCCCTCTTTTGGCATTGTAAGCGCAATTGCTATTCCTAAGGGTATTTGAATAAATAAAATTATAAACGTAAATAAAAACTGTCTACCTAGTGAGGCATGAAATCTTTCGGATAGCATAATTTGTTTAAACCATCTTGTTCCTTCCCACATAAAAACATTGTTTCCAAAAGTTTCTTGGAAAGCATAATTCACTACTGTCATTAATGGTATAATTGCGTTAAAGGCTACCAGAACAAAAACTGGAATTACAAAGAACCAGGCTTTTTGATTTATTGTTTTATTCATTCTATAATCCAATCATCTCCATAGGCATAGGTATATTCTTTCTTAAAACTCAAGAATGCAGATCCTGAAGGAATATCTTCACTTGCCTTTGCAATCATCTTAATTTTTCCACTTTGACTTTGAGTGTCTACAATTTTGTGTCTACCAGTGTTACTTACTGAAAGTACTTTTACTGGAATGCCGTCTGAACTAAAATTTATGAATTCTGGTCTCACACCAATTTCGGTCTTGCTGAAGTTATTTGATTTTACTTTTGTGTGCGTCTCAATTTTTTTTCCATTTAGTATAACATCGCCTCCTTTAAATTCACATGGGAGTAAATTCATACCTGGAGATCCTATAAAATATCCAACAAAAGTATGTTTTGGTTTTTCAAAAAGATCAACTGGTGTTCCTGTTTGTACAATTTGGCCTTCATGCATTACAACCACTTGATCTGCAAATGTTAATGCTTCTGTCTGATCGTGAGTAACGTAAATCATTGTTCTATTTATTTTTTGATGAAGTTCTTTAAGCTTTGATCTTAAAATCCATTTTAAATGTGGATCAATAACGGTAAGTGGTTCATCAAACATAATAGCGTTAACATCTGATCTTACTAAGCCTCTTCCCAAAGATATTTTTTGTTTACCATCAGCGGTTAGTCCTGAAGCTCTATTGCTTAATGTTGAAGATAGTTCAAGCATCTCTGCGATTTCATGAACTTTAGCTTTAATTTTGTCTTCCTCTATTTTTCTATTTTTCAATGGAAAAGCTAAATTATCGTAAACAGTCATCGTGTCGTAAATGACTGGAAACTGAAATATTTGAGCTATATTTCGTTCTACGGGATTTAAATTTGATACCATTTTATCATTAAATAAAATGTCACCTTTGGTTGGGTTAATTAGACCTGAAATAATATTTAATAGAGTTGTTTTTCCACAACCTGAAGGGCCCAATAAAGCATAAGCTCCACCGTCTTCCCAATCAATGTTCACATCTCTTACAGCCCAATCAGCATCAGATGATTGAGTTTTTAAATAACTATGACTTAAATCTTTTAAAGTAATTTTAGCCATTAATTACCAACCTCTCATTCTCATCAAAATAAATGAATTCATCTGCGTTCATATATAATTTCATTTCATCCCCAACATTTTTTTGAAAAACGCCATTAGATAGAGAAACCCAATTCAAATTTCCTCTGGTAAAGTGGATTAAACTTTCAGATCCACTTAATTCGGAAATTAAAACTTTCCCTTTAATTTCTAGAGAGTTATTACCTTCTTTGTAAGTTGTAATATTGTGGGGTCTTATCCCTACTTTATATTCACCGTCTTTAATATTTATTTTAGTTTTCCAATTAACTGAGTTATCTAAAAAAGAGCAACTTTCACCAGACTTCTTAATTTTTGTAATATTCATTGGAGGATCACTGAATACTTGTGCTGATACTAAAGAATTTGGTTTATTGTAAACATTCAAGGTTTTTCCATACTGAATTACTTTTCCCTCCAACAAAGTTGCTGTATTTCCTCCTAAAAGAAGAGCTTCAGATGGTTCAGTAGTAGCATATACAACTATGCAATCTCTATCCTCAAACAATTTAGGAAGTTCCTCTCTTAGCTCTTCCCGAAGTTTAAAATCTAGATTTGCAAGTGGTTCGTCTAATAGTATTAGATCGGAGTCTTTAACTAAAGCTCTTGCTAAAGCTGTTCTTTGTTGTTGCCCGCCTGATAATTCATTGGGTTTTTTATTTAACATTGCAGATAATTTTAATAGTTCGGCAACTTTACCCACTCTTTGCTTAATTTCATCTGAACTAACACCAGTTATTTTTAAAGGTGATGCAATGTTGTCATAAACAGTAAAATTAGGATAGTTTATGAATTGTTGATAGACCATTGAAACGTTTCTTTTTTGAACTTTCATGCCTGTTACATTCTTTTCATTGAACCAAATTTCTCCATTGGTGGGTTTATCTAAACCGGCCATAATTTGCATAAGTGTTGTCTTGCCAGAAAGTGTTGGGCCTAAAAGAATATTAATTGTATTTTTTTCTAATTTTAAATTTGTTGGATAAATATGAGTATCTAACCCTATTTTTTTTTCTACATTTTTTAATTCTAAGCTCATATTTTTTTGAAATCTGTTTTAAAAAAAGGGGGCCGTTAAGCCCCCTTTAAATTTAGATTAAACCTAAATTAATTCCAAGCTCTTTCGAATGGAACTGTTTTACCTTTAGGTTTCTCATTTCGTTTAGCTTTTGGTGATCCTGGTTGTTTCAACCAATAATCAGCACCTTTCGGTTTAGCTAATCTTGGACCACATCCACCGTATGTATTATTTGCTTTATCAGCAGCTTCCATACGAGACATAACTAAGTTCATCTCTTCTGCAAGACGATCCATAGCTTGTTGTGGAGTAAACGCACCTGAGTTTACATCTCCAATTTGTTGCCACCAGATTTGTGCAAGTTTCGGATAGTCCGGAACATTGATACCTGTCGGTGACCACAATACTCTGTTTTTAGATCTGTAGAATTCTACAAGTCCACCAAGTTTTGGAGCTCTCTTAGTAAAGTGTTTGTGATTAATTGTACTATCTCTAATGATAGTTAAACCAACGTCACTTTTCTTAAGATCAACAGTTTTTGATACTACAAACTGAGCGTATAACCATGCAGCTTTTCTTCTGTCAACTGGAGTAGACTTAAATAAAGTCCATGATCCAGCATCTTGATAACCAAGCTTCATACCTTCATCCCAGTAAGGACCTTTTGGTGATGGTCCCATTCTCCATAAAGGATTACCGTTATCATCAACTGTTTTGTTTCCAGAACTCTTTGGAGCAACCATTGATGCCGTGAACGCTGTATACCAGAAAATTTGCTGAGCAACGTTTCCTGATGATAAAGCTGGCAGAGACTGATAGAAGTCCATCGCCGCAGCACCTGGAGGTGCATAAGCTCTTAACCACTCGTCCCATTTTCTGATTGCATATACGGCAGCAGGACCATTAGCAGCCCCACCTCTTGCTACGTCAGCACCAACCGGATTACAAGAACCTTTTTCCATTCTTATTCCCCACTCGTCTACTGGCACACCATTTGGTTTACCAACTGAACCTGCACCAGCCATTGATAACCACGCGTCAGTCATTCTCCATCCTAAGTCTGGAGCTCTCTTACCGTAGTCCATGTGACCGTATACTCTAACACCGTCGATATTTTTTACGTCTTTTGTAAAGTATTCAGCGATATCTTCGTAAGCAGACCAGTTTACTGGCACACCTAGATCGTATCCGTATTTGGCTTTGAAACCTTTTTTGATTTCAGGTCTATCAAACCAATCTTTTCTAAACCAATAAAGGTTAGCAAATTGTTGGTCAGGTAATTGATATAAATCACCATCTGGACCTGTAGTAAATGATTTACCGATGAAATCATCGATATCTAATGTTGGTAAAGTTACATCTTTACCTTCACCTTTCATCCACTTTGTTAAGTTTACTGCTAACTGAAGTCTTGAGTGCGTACCGATCAAATCAGAGTCATTGATGTATGCATCATACAAGTTTCTTCCAGTTTGCATTTGAGTTTGTACAGCTTGTACTACTTCTCCTTCTCCCAATAACTGGTGATTAACTTTAATTCCAGTTATCTCTTCAAAAGCTTTAGTTAAAGTTTTTGACTCATATACGTGAGTTGGAATTGTTTCCGACAATACATTTATTTCCATTCCTTTGAATGGTTTTGCAGCATCATGGAACCATTTTAGCTCTTTCTCTCTTTCTTTTGCAGAAATTGTTGAAAGACTAAACTCACCATTTGACCATTTCTTAATTGCAGCCATGTGTCCATCAGCTACAGCGTGAGAAATAGTTAAAAGAGAAATTGAAACAGCAACAGCTAAAATATTCTTAAATGTTTTAAGCATAGATTATTTCCCTCATTGTTGTTGTTTTTAATTGTATTATTGAACCAAAAAACAACTGCAATGTACAGTGAGTAAAATTAAATAATTACAACTTTGAAGTGTATTAATTTATTAAAGCACGCTTGACTGCTTTTTCCCAACCTTTGATGAGCTTTGATCTGGATTTATTTTTCATTTTTGGAGAGAACTTTTTATCTAAATGCCAATTTTTTGAAATATCTTTTAATGATTTATATACACCGATTTGTAAACCAGCCATAAAAGCTGCGCCTAAAGCTGTAGTCTCTTGAACTTTAGGTCTTAAAACTTTTACATTTATTATGTCAGAAAGAAATTGTGAAAACCAATCGTTCGTGACCATCCCGCCATCGACTTTTACTATTTTCGGTCTCAAACCGTCATGCTTCATAGCTTCAAAAAGATCGTGAGTTTGATAAGCAACTGCCTCAATCGTAGCTCTGACTATTTCTTTAGGACTTGTGTCTCTAGTAATACCGCTTAAAACTCCTCTAGCGTTAGCGTCCCAATACGGAGCTCCTAATCCGGTGAATGCTGGAACTAAATAAATATCATTGTTATTTCTTAGTGATTTCACTATTTTTTCTGTTTCAGGTGCTTTCTTAAAAAAATTCATTCGATCTCTTAACCACTGAACACCTGCACCAGCTATAAAAATTGATCCCTCCATCGCATAAGTTGTTTTTCCATTAATTCTGTAAGCAATGGTCGTTAATAATCTATTTTTTGAATAAATTTTTTTTGAACCAGTATTTAATAAAACAAAAGCTCCAGTGCCGTATGTGCTTTTTAATGAACCTGGCTCAAAACAGCATTGACCAATAGTTGCTGATTGTTGATCACCAACAACTCCATTGATTGGAATTGGTTCGCCAGTTATCGACGAATGAGTTTGACCGTAGTCATCTGCACAATCCTTTACTTCCGGTAAAATATGTTTTTTTATTTTTAAAAGGTTTAAGATTGCGTCATCCCATTTATTTGTAGAAATATTATATATCATTGTTCTGCTAGCGTTTGTTGCATCTGTTGCATGAACTTTTCCTTTTGTAAGTCTCCAAATTAAAAAGCTATCAATTGTTCCAAATAACAACTGTTTCTTATTCATCAATTGTCGTGCCTTTGAAACATTATCTAAGATCCATTTAATTTTTGTTCCTGAAAAATATGAGTCAATCAAAAGTCCAGTTTTATTAAAAACCATTGTATCTTTATTTTTTCTTCTTAATTTTTTGCAAAACTCTTCAGTTCTTCTGTCTTGCCAAACAATAGCTTTATAAACTGGTTTACCTGTTTTTTTATCCCATAAAACCGTGGTTTCTCTTTGATTTGTAATTCCAATACTTAAAATTTCACCTTTTAAAAGCTTAGCTTTTTGAATTACGTCTTTAAGAGTTTTTATTGTTGTATTCCAAATTTCATCTGCATTATGTTCGACCCAACCACTTTTTGGAAAGTATTGAGTAAATTCTTTTTGTGAAGAAAAAATTGGCTTGCCTTTCAAATCAAATAGTATTGATCTGTTAGATGTTGTTCCTGCGTCAACAGAAATAATAAACTTTTTCACCTAAATGCCTCCCAATTTAAATCCAGTTTTTTATCTTCCACAATAGCATTGATCATACTTAACATTAAAGGTAATTTTTTTTCGTCAAAATCTTGATTAACTTTTTTTGCAATCTCTTTTGCTAGATCAGCTCCTTCAACAGTAACTTTTTCCATTTTTGTTTTTTTTGCTTCTGAAAATGTTAAGCCTTCTCCAATATAAGCTCCCATCTTAGCATTTCTCCCTCCGCCCGAACTTACGTAGAGATCTCCTAATCCAGCTAATCCTTTAACAGTCTCTTTTTTTCCTTTTAAATGTTCTACAAAGATTTCCATTTCATGTATTGATTGTTTAATTAAAGCAGAGGCGGTATTTAAATAGTTTTTTTCTCTTACTTCATGTGAGGCATTATTACTACACAAACCTTTAGCGGCTCCGACCGCCATTGAAAAAATATTTTTAATTGCTGCTGAAACCTCTACCCCATTTAAGTCACTTGAGTATGAAGTATGATAATAATTTGTGTTAAGCATATCAGCAATTTTTTTTGCAGTTTGTAAATTTTTGTTAGCAATTACAACACTGCTATGTACTCTATTCGCTAAACCAGTCGCAAGACAAGGTCCCCCTATCGCTGAAATGTTTGCTTTTGAAACTCCACTTTCATTCAATAATCTCTCAAGTTTATTAACCAACAATTCATATTGATTTTTATAGATACTTAATCCCTTCGTTAACATTAATAGTTTTGGAATTTGTTTATCATTAAAAATTCTACTTAATTGTTTTGCAACCCATTCAATACCCTTTGAACTAACTCCAAGCACAATTAAATCTGGATTAGACTTTAAAAGATCATCAAACTTGTCAAAATTAAATATTTTTATTTCTTTTGGAATCTTAATGTTTAATCCAGGGTGTAAATTTTTGTTTTTTTTAAGATTTTCAATAAATTCATTTTCTAAATGCGTACCAACAATATTTATGTCATGATTATTATCTAAACAGGGCAACGCAAAGGCAGAACCCATTGCACCAGCTCCTATGATGATAATTTTTGACATTTAATCCTTAAGCAATATTTTTTTGAAAATCAAAAAAAATGATATTAACTCAATTTTTCCTATTATCATAAATATTATTAAGCTAATTTTTGATGATGTTAACAAATTGACAAAATCAAAATTTTGTAAATTATACATCCCTGAATTGACTGTATTAGTAAGGGTAAGTATTGATAATTTAAATGAATTTTCAAAATCAATGTTATCTAAAACTAAAAAACTTGATAAAATAAATAAACTACAGAAGAATGATATAAATATTAGAAAAGAAATTCTTACATTCTCATCTGTAATTTTATTTTCTGCACTAAAAATTGTTTTATTTATAACACTGTTAGGGCTTACAAGCTTTATTATTTCAGACGATGTTATTTTTATTAATATATAAAATCTACTTAACTTTATTCCAGAAGAATTTGAAATTAAAGAACCACCGATAATTGTTATAAAAAGAAAGAATAAACTTAAATTTCGTTCATTTTCTATTAATGAAATTCCTGAATTTGATAAGCTGCTGAAAATGCTAATAATCACGTTAAGTAAATCGAAATTATTAAAGTAAATTATTATAATAAAAAAAAGAGCCAACAACAAAAGATAAAAGTCCTCTATATGGTATTTAAAAAAAATTTTTTTGTTAAAAATATTGAAAATTAGATAAAAATTTAACATTGTGATTAATAATCCAAAAGATAGAACAATCTTTTGAGGGTTAGTTGAAATAATTTCGCTCAAATTATCAGAAGGTAAAAATCCACCGCCTGACACCAATGTCATAGATAGATTAAGTGAATTGAAAAGTCTTACCCCAGATAAATTCAATAGTGTTAAAAATAAAAAACTTAAAATACAATAAAGTATAAAGATCCTTAAAATATTATTTTTAATATTTTCCTCTGACTTAAAATTACTTTCTCCTGAATAAGTTAAATATGTCATTTTGTAATTAAATGATTTGTTTGAAAACAATAAAATTAAAAAAAATAAAAAAAATAAGCCCCCTATCCATTGAGAGGATGATCTCCATAATATTAGTGTTGGGTCTAAATATTTTATATTTTTAAAAATTGAATAGCCTGTACCAGTCAAACCTGAGATCGCCTCAAAAAAAGCACTTATAAATGTTATTTGAAGATTGCTAAAATAAAAAGGAATTGAAACTAAAAAGCCGAGAAAAATGTATACCAAAACAATAAGTATTAATTGGTCTATAAAATTAATTTTTTTATCTGTATTTTTTCCAAAATAATAAAGCCCAGAGCCACAAATAAGAGAAATTAATAAAGTTATAAAATATGACTCTATGCTTAAAAAATAATCAAAGTATGATGAATATAAGATATTTACAAATGCCAATAAACTAATAGGAAAACAAAAAAGACCTAAATAAAAACAAATAGTTTTAATATTCATTTTTTTGTTAAATTGATCCTACGCTGAAAAGATTTTCCACTGCTTTTAATTGTTCTCTTTTTGCTAAAAAAACTACTAAGTCGTCTTTTTCAAATATAAAGTTTGATCTTGGTATTATTACCTTATCTTTTCTTACGATTGCACCTATTCTGATATCCTCAGGTAAATTAGAGTCTCTTATTTTTTTATTTAATAATTCTGATTTTTCTAATATTTTTGCCTCAATAAATTCATACTCTCCGTCTAATAAAGAATAAACTGTTCCTATAGTGCCTCTATGAACATGCTCCATTATTCTAGAAACTGTTGTCATTCTTGGATCTACTAAATCGTCAATGTTCAATGAGTCTTGAAGCAAATTATAATTTGATTTATTGACTATCGCGATTGTTCTTTTTTGTAATCCAGTTTTTTCAGCTAACACACATGCCATCATATTATTTTCATCATCATTAGTTAAAGCTAAAACTGTTTCAGAACCCTCAAGATTTGCTTCTTTTAGTATTTCTTCATCTAAAGCATCGCCATTTATTACAATGGAAGATGAAAGTTCATTAGCTATTTCCTCTGCTCTTTGCTTATTTTTTTCAATTATTTTTATACGTATGTCATCAAAATTTTCTTCTAACATTTTTGCTAAGTTAAGACCAATATTTCCACCACCAATTATTAAAACATTCTTAGAAACTTTTTCTTCGTGACCAAATGCTTTTAAAATAGGATTGAGTTGATCACTGCTTACAACAAGGTATACGTTATCGTTTTCAATCATTTGATCGTTTTTTTTTAGGTAGATAAATTTATCTTTTCTTAAAGCTCCGACTATGTTGGCCTTGAAATCAGGAAATTTTTCGGTCAATTTTTTTAGAGGTATATTTTTTATAGGGCAGTTTTTTTCAATAGAAATTTCCAACATTTTAACTTTATTTTTACCAAATGGCACATTATCGAGCGCACCAGGCGCCTCTAATCTTCTATATAAAGATCTAGCCACCTCAATTTCAGGTGAAATAATTACATCTATAGGAATATTTGATTTGTTGTATAATTTTCCCCACTTACCTTCTAAAAAATCTTTGGTTCTTATCCTAGCTACTTTTTTTGAGACATTGAATAATGAGCTCGCTAGTTGACAAACTATCATATTTGTTTCGTCATTTCTTGTTACTGCTATTACCATATCTGCCTTTTCAGCTCCGGCGTTTTCTAAAACAGTTGGTAAAGTTGCTCTTCCAACAATGCCTTTTACGTCTTGGGTTTCATTGATCTTTTTAATATCATCAGGTGACTGATCAATTACAGTAACCGAATGACCTTGTGCAGATAGTTGTTTACTTATTGAAAAGCCAACTTTGCCGGCTCCACATATAATGATGTTCATTTTAATTTATACCTTTGATACCTAAAGATTTTAGTTTTCTATGAAGTGCAGTTCTTTCCATGCCGATAAAATCAGCAGTTTTGGATATATTTCCATGATTTTTTTTAAGTTGAGTTATTAAATATTCTTTTTCAAAATTTTCTCTAGCTTCTTTTAATGGAGCTGAAAACGATTTTTCAATTATATCTTTTTCAAAAGTTAAAGAAGATGACGGGTTAAGGATGTCCTCAATCAATTTATTCACATTTGACTTTGTTTCATTTGAAGAAAGAATTGTAACTCTCTCAATAAGATTTCTTAGTTCTCTTACATTACCAGGCCAATTATAAGTGTACATATTATCATGGTTAAAATTAATTTTTGTTTTTTGTACTCCATTTATTTCAGATAATTTTTCAACAAAATATTCTATTAACAATGGAATATCCTCAGTTCTTGATGTCAATGGATTTAGTTGTATCGGTATTACATTTAATCTATGATAAAGATCCTCTCTAAACTTATTTATTTTTACAAGCCCTTCTAAATCTTTAGAAGTTGAAGAAATTAATCTTATATTTACTGAAATGTCTTTAGAGCCATTTAAACGTTTAAATTTTTGATCAATTAATACTCTTAATACATTGGCCTGAGTTTCATACGGAATTTCTGAAACTTCATCAATTAATAAGGTTCCTTTATTTGCTTGCTCAAGTGCACCGAAAGAAATATTGCCATCCTCGAATTCTTCACCAAATAACTCTTTTTCATAAGTATTTTCTTTCAATAATGCTGCATTTATAATTATAAATGGCTCTTTTGATCTTGAGGAGTTTTTATGAATTTTTCTAGCAACAAGCTCTTTACCAGAACCAGTAGGACCTGAAATTAAAACTCTGCTCTCAGAAGTTGATAATTTTTCAATAATTTTTTTAACTTTAGTTATACCTGGGCTTTTACCGACAAGTTCAAAAGAGTGAAAAAGTTTATTCTCAATAATATCTTTTTCTTTTTTAAGCGAAAAAGTCTCTAATGCTCTATTTACATAATTTAGAATCTTCTCTTTTGAGAAAGGTTTTTCAATAAACTCATAAGCACCTAATCTTGTTGCCTCAACTGCTATTTGAACCGTCGCGTGTCCGGATATCATTATAACAGGAGTTAGTTTATTTTTTTCCATTATAAGTTTGAGTAAATCTATACCATCTTTATCAGCTTTATCTAATTTGATATCTACAATAGCAAGATCTGGTAATTTTTTATTTATTTCAAAAATAGCCTGATCATAATTAGCTGCAGTTCTCACTGAGAAATTTTGTTCACTTAAAATGTTGCTTACAAGCAACCTTATATCGGGGTTGTCATCTATAATTAATATTTCTTTATTCATTAGTTTTTTGAAAACAGTATATTTATAATTGTACCTTTTCCTTTTTTTTTGTTTTTGATGTCAATTTCTCCGAAATGCTCATTTATAATCTTATTAACGATAGGTAAACCTAAACCTGAACCTGTTTTTTTTGTTGTAAAATAAGGTGTCATTGCTTTTTTAGCGTCTGTAATACCTGGTCCATTATCTGTAAGTCTAATCACTATATAGTCGTTATTATCAATAATTTCTATGTCAATATTCCCTTTAAAATTAGGGTCTTTTTCTACTTTTGTTAAAAAAGCCTCTTCAGAATTTTTAATTAAATTGATAAATACTCTGTTTAACTGATCTTCATCTCCTTCAATAAAAATTTTTTTTGATTTAGTTTTAAAATTAATTTTATTTTTTGAAGATAATTTAATAAATTCTAAAGATTTTTTAATGAGTTTTATAATGTCAATTTTTTTAAGTACGGGACTAGGCATTCTAGCAAAATTAGAAAATTCATTCACTAATTTTTCAATATCCTTGATTTGCCTATTAATAGTTTCTAAATATTTTTCGAATTGTTGACTATCTTTAGAAAGTTTATTTTTATACTTTTCTCTTAAATTATCTATCGAAAGCTGAATAGGTGTAAGTGGATTTTTTATCTCATGGGCAAGTTTTCTGGCAACTGTTTCCCAGGCTTCGTATCTTTCTGTAATTAGTAATTTGTCCTGTTGCTCTTTTAATCTTTGTATCATTAAATTGAAATTCTTGTTTAATTCTTTAAAATCGTCATCTGTTTCTAATTCTGGCACTTTAACATCTAAAGCACCTTTACTTATTGCGTCCGAAGCGTCAATCAAATTTACAATTGGTTTTGTTAATCTTGAAGCAAACGTGATTGCAATAGAAGTTGATAAAAATAAAAGTAATGTCACTACTATTATATAGATTATTGCAAATGTTATTTTAATTCCGGTTTGACTATTTTCAACTGAATAATAAAAACTCACTGCTTGCTCGGTTTCATTCAAATATCGAAGAATTTCTGGATCAATATTTCTTGAAATGTATAAATACGTATCTACTAAAGTATTTATCTTTGTCATTACAGTTGTTTTGTTTTCTAAATTGTTAGACACAAACACTGGTTTTCCCTCTAAAACTAAATCATAGTCTTCGTCGGATGGGACTACAAATTCTTCTGTGATATCCCTTACATCTGATATTAAAATATTTCCCAAACTATCTATTAAATAAACATCATCAATTCTTCTTAAAATTTTCTCTGCTCTGATAACATTCCTAAATCTATTGGGATTTAAATAGAAATCTGATGAAGCTCTATTAAGACCACCACTCATTAAAATAGCATCAGATAAAACATTTTCTTTACTTTCTTCTAGATAATTTTTTGCTACATCGAATGAGTTATTTACGGCTTTAGTAATTTGATTATCAAAATAATTTTGGATACCAAAATTAAAAATAAACAAAGAGAAAATTGCTACTACTAATGAGGGGATAACAGTAAATAATGAAAATACAGAGATATATTTTAGATTAGTTTGAGACCCTTTTCTATTTTTTTTTCCAGTATAGTAAAATCTATAAAAGTTCCTGAATATTAAACTAAAAAAAAGAATTAATAATAATATGTCGATTATTAATAAAGATTGAAGATTTCTGTCTGTTAAAGGTACAAATCCCTCGTTTATGAAGGTTAGGAAAGTTACTATACCCATAAAAATACATAAAAATGATGATATAATAATCCAATTGAAATTTTTAATAATCTTAAACATCTTAAATAAGTATTAAATATCTATATAAATATAATATAAGTTTATACCATGACTTTTTCTTTAATAATTCTTGCTGGAGGTAATAGCCATAGATTTGGGTCTAAAATTGGCAAACCTTATCAAAAAATTGGAGGCAAATCATTAATTGAGATTAGCCTCCTAAAAGCACATAAATTTAAAGAAATTAAAAAGATAGTTATTATTTACAACAAAAAAGATTTTAAAAGAGTTAAATTGCTAAGACTTAAAAATGTAAAATTAGTTAGTGGGGGAAAAAACAGACAACAGTCTACGTATAATGCATTGAAATATTTGATCAGTCAACGCGGGATAACTAAAGTTTTAATTCATGATGCTGCAAGACCCAATTTCAACACAATGCTATTAGGCTCAATACTGCGGAATATGAAAAATGCCAGAGCAGTTGTGCCAAAAGTAAACGTTCAAGATGCAGTAAAACAAATTATAGACTCTAGTAAAGAAGAGTATATTGTGGGAAAAAAAAGAGATAATTTATTTTTGACGCAAACTCCTCAGGCTTTTAATTTAAAAGAAATATATCATTTACATAAGACTAACTCTGGTAAATATAAAGATGATGATATTTCTTTATATATGGATCTTAACAAAGTTAAGTTTATTGATGGTGAAAAGAATAATTTCAAAATTACAGATAGATCAGATTTTGAAAATCTAAGAAATATTTATAAATCTAAACAAAGTGTTGGAATTGGATTTGACGTTCACAGATTGGTTCCTAAAAGAAAACTTTTTTTAGCTGGTTTAGAGATTAAGTCAAAACTTGGAACATTAGGCCATTCTGACGGTGATCCAGTTCTACACTCTGTTACAGATGCAATTTTAGGAGCTTGTAAAATGGGAGATATTGGTCAAATGTTTTCTGATAAAGACAAAAAATTTAAAAATATAAGATCAACTATTTTACTTCAGGAAATAATACATCTGATAAAGTTAAAAGGTTACTTTATTAATAATATCGATATAAATATTATTACCCAAACGCCAAAAATTAGAAATTTTAAAAATAAGATGATCAATAATATCTCTAAGTTATGTGAAATTTCCAAAAATCAAATTAACATCAAAGGAAAAACAACAGAAAAGTTAGGTTTAATTGGAAAAGAAAAAGCAATTGCTTGCGAAACAATATGTTCGGTTATAAAATATGATTAAAACATTTAATTATTTAATTGTAACATGTTTTGGAATTGGATCGATTAGGTTTGCACCAGGGACAATAACATCTCTAATTACAACTGTTTTTTTATACAGCTTATTTCACATAATAAATTTACCAAACAATATTATTTTAATAATTTTATTGATTATTTTTATTTATTCTTTTTACGCAGTATCTGAATACATTAAATTTAATGAAAATAAAGATCCTAAAGAAGTTGTTATAGATGAATTTATTGGTCAATGTATTCCTATTTATCTATATGAGATCTCGCATGAAAAAGTAAAAGACACCCAAGAAGCGGTTTTATTTTATCTATATATTTTTATTTTGTTTAGATTTTTTGATATCAAAAAACCATTTCCTATCAATTTTTTCGATAAAAAATTTAAAAATAGTTTTGGAGTAATAATAGATGATGTAGTTGCTGGCTTATATGTAGTCCTTACATTAATAATCTTTGTGGTGATTAAATCAAAATTTTTTTAATGAATTTAAACAAAAAAATAATTTCATTAATCAAAAGAAAAAAGATGAAACTTTCAATTGCGGAGTCTTGCACGGGAGGAATGCTGTCTAGCGCAATTACCTCGGTTAGCGGATCATCTAAAGTGTTTACGATGGGATTAGTCACTTATTCAAATCAAGCCAAAATAAGTATATTAAAAGTTCCTAAAAAAATAATAAAACAATATGGCGCTGTCAGTGTTCAATGTTGTTTGGCTATGGTTAATAACTTAAGTAAAATAAGTAAATCAAAAGTCTGTGTTTCAATAACAGGGATAGCTGGTCCTAAAGGCGGGTCTAAACAAAAACCAATAGGTTTGGTTTATATTGGAATTAAAGTCGGAAAAAGGGTTGTTGTTAATAAATGTAATTTTAAGAATATAGGAAGAATTTTTATTCAAAAACAAACTGTAAAAAAAACCTTAAATCTATTAATACAATTTATTAAACGGGATAGCTAAACTCTGGGTTAACAATTACATCTAAAAGATGTGCGGTAAAACTGTTAAGCAGCAAAAAGATTCCAAAAGCAATCAAATAGAGTATAAAAACTAAAAAATTTCTAGCCCGTTTTCTTTTTAAAAGTTCCTTGTCCTCGGGAATCCATTCTTTAGTTTTAGACTTAAAATCGTAGGAAAACATCCAATAAGTTAGATTAGTTTCGTTGGGATCACCTGTTCTAATTGTTTTAATATATGAAGATAAGAATTTAAAAGTTAAAATAAATAAAATTAATAAGAATGATATTGTAAACATTATTTATATAATTTAATTGCTCTTTCTTCAAAAGCCTTAGCAATTTTATTCAAGCCAAGCTCAAAAGATTTTTTCATTATCCCATTCAAAATCGGATTTTTCAATTCAAAATCTATAAAAAACTCTAACTGTGTCGAATTGTTTACTTCCTTAAATTTCCACTCATTTTTCAAATGTTTTAATGGTCCATCAAGATTTGTCACTATAATTGTATCTTTTTCTTTATAATATGACACATGACTTGCGAAAGTTTCATTCAGGATGCTTTTTCCTACTTTTAAATCACCATTAAACGTAATTAGATCTGCACTTTCATTTCTATCAAAAACTTTACCTTCAATACACCAAGGAACAAATTCTGGATATTTTTCAATATCGAGAACCATTTCTACTAATTGTTCTTTTTTGCAGGGAATAATTTTTTTTATTGATGCGGAAGACATTCAAGCTGTTTATTTCTTGCATCTTGTAATTTTCTAAAATCTTCGTCTGCATGATAAGAAGATCTTGTAAGAGGTGATGAAGAAACAAGTAAAAAACCTTTTGTTTTTGCTATTCGCTCGAACTCTTTAAATTCATCGGGATCGTAGTAACGATTTAGTGGATGATGTTTTGGAGAAGGTTGCAAGTATTGACCTATAGTAATAAAATCAACTTCAGCAGACCTGAGATCATCCATAACTTGGATTACTTCTTCTTTATTTTCACCTAATCCAACCATAATTCCAGATTTTGTAAAAACTTTTTTGTTAAATTTTTTTGCATTTTTTAAAAGTTCTAATGATGCAAAATATCGTGCTCCTGGCCTAACAGTTGTGTACAGTCTTGGTACTGTTTCTATATTATGATTAAATACATCAAGATCAGCTTGTAAAATTTTTTTATAAGCTTCACCTTTTCTTAAAAAATCAGGAGTTAAAACTTCTATTGACGTTTCTGGATTTTTTTCTCTTGTCGCTTTCACTACTTTGTAAAAATGATCAGATCCACCATCATCTAAGTCATCTCTATCTACAGAAGTAATTACTACATGTTTTAGATTTAGACTTTTAACAGCTTTAGCAATTTTAGCTGGCTCAAAAATATCCAGATCACCAGGCTTACCGGTTTTAACATCACAAAACGCACAAGCTCTTGTACAAGTATCCCCCATAATCATAAATGTTGCATGTTTTTTGCTCCAACACTCAGTGATATTAGGACAGTTTGCTTCCTGACAAACAGTAACTAAATTATTTTGATTAACAACTTTTTTGGTTTGAAAGAAAATTTGCGAGTTTAATATTTTTGATCTAATCCATTCAGGCTTCTTTTTGATTGGATTATTGGGCTTATTTACTTTTTCTGGATGTCTAGGTTTTTCACTCATTTTAACTTAATAATAATCTCGTCTTTTGTACCGTATCTAAATTTTTCTCTATAAAGCATATCTAAATAATCAAAGTCATTATTTTTAACTAGTGATATTTTATGCTCTATGTCTTTTATTTCCCTAGTAAGTACCTTTTCCTTAATCTCTAGCTCTTCGTAAATTCTCTTTTTATCAAAATAAGAGATTAAGCCTCTTTCGCCTCCAATCAAATTTATACCTATATAGAGCGCAAAGAAGATGTTTAATAATATAAATTTTTTTCTCTTTAAACTTTCAATAAGTCGCATAAATTAGATTTTAGCCATTTTGGCCTGATTTCCAAGTTCTTCTTCTATGCGTAATAACCTGTTGTATTTAGCTACTCTTTCAGACCTAGCCAAAGATCCTGTTTTAATTTGAGAAGACATAGTCGCAGACGCCAAATCAGCAATAAATGTATCTTCGGTATCCCCTGATCTATGAGAAATGATGGTATTAAAATCTGCAGCTTTTGCTATTGAAATTACTTCTAAAGTTTCAGTCAAAGTACCTATTTGATTTGGTTTTACTAAAATACAATTTGCTGACCTTTCTTTTATTCCTTTACTTAATCGCTTTGCATTTGTAACGAATAAATCATCTCCCACAATTTGAATATTTTTACCTATTTCATTTGTAATTTTTTTCCAAGATTCCCAGTCCTCTTCAGCAAAAGGGTCCTCAATTGATTTTATTGGATAGCTAGATGTTAGTTTTTTATAATAACTTATATTATCTTCAACTGATGTAAAATTTTTTGATTGAATAGAATACTCCCCTTTATCATTAATTAATTCATTTGCTGCTACATCTAAACAAATAACTATATCTTTCCCTGGTTTTAAGTTTGACTTTTCAATTGAATTTACAATTAACTCCAAAGCTTGCTCATTTGTATTAATTGATGGAGCAAATCCACCCTCATCTCCTACATTTGTGAGCATTTTGTTAGATTTCAATAATTTCTTTAAATTTTGAATTACGACATAACATTTTTCTATAGCATCCATAAAATTTTTGGCAGAATCAGGCCTAATCATAAATTCTTGAATATTTAAGTCATTGTCAGCATGTGCTCCACCATTAATAATATTCATTAAAGGTATAGGCAAAGAAAAGGTATCTCCTAGGTATTTAAATAATGATTTTTTATTTGATAAAGCCGAACATTTTGAATTAGCAAGTGAAACTGCAAGAGTAGCATTAGCTCCTAAATTTGTTTTATTTTCACTTCCGTCTAAATCTAATAAAGCTTTATCGATTTTTTTTTGGTCTTCTGACTCGAAACCTTTAAGTTTATCTGAAATTTTATTATTTATATTTTCAATTGCTATATTTACACTTTTACCTAAAAATTTATTCTTATTCTGATCTCTTAACTCATGAGCTTCAAATGCTCCAGTCGATGCTCCTGATGGAGAAATTGCAGTTGCAGAAATATTATTTTCTAAAAAAACTTCTGCTTCTACTGTTGGATTTCCTCTGCTATCAAAGACTTGTCT
>CACCPE010000010.1 GCA_902547825.1 uncultured Pelagibacteraceae bacterium
TTGCTTAGTAAGTAGATTTTGAATTAGATCGAATTGGTCAAGATCTTTATACTCAATTGTAATTTTTCCTGAATTATCTCTTTTATTGAAAATTTTAATTTTAAGGCCCAAAATTTTTTCAATTTTTTCCTGTATTCTTAAAATATTAGCATCAACTAATTTTTCTTTTTTTTCTCCTTTTTGAGCGCGAATAAGATATTCGACTTTGCGAGCACTATAGTTTTTGGCAACAATTTCTTCGGCTATAGAAGATGCATTTGATATACCAATTAGTGGTCTTGCCTGACCGGATGTCAATGATCCCTCTTCCAACATTGAGATAACATCTTTCGGTAATGTTAATAATCTTAAAGTATTACTTATGTGGCTTCTGCTTTTAGACATTAATTTAGAAATGCTTTCGTGATCGTAATTAAAATCTTCGTTTAGTTTTTTATATCCTTTCGCTTCCTCTATAGGATTAAGATCATCTCTTTGAATATTTTCTACAATAGCTACTTCCAGTGATTCTACGTCACTTAAATCTAAAACTGTAACAGGTATTTCATGAAGTCCGGCTTTTTGAGCAGCTAACCATCTTCTTTCGCCTGCAATGATTTCATATTTATTTCTACCTGTTTTGCTTGGTCGCACGGCTATTGGTTGAATAATACCATTTTTTTTAATCGAATTTGTTAGTTCATTTAGTTTATCCTCTTTAAAATTCATTCGTGGTTGATAAGGATTTCTGCTGAGATCGCTAATAGATACTTTTGTTAAAGATTGTATTTCGCCGCTTTTATTACTAGGCTTAGAATCTCCAAATAAAGCAGATAAACCTCTACCTAAACCTTTTTTTTTATTACTCATGCAGCACTTTCAATATTTTTTCTTTTCATAAACTCTTCCGCTAACTTAAAATATGATTTACTCCCAACGCAATTTTTATCGTATACTACGCATGGCAGGCCATGAGATGGCGCTTCAGATAAGCGTACATTTCTTTGTATGACTGTTTGATAAACTTTTTCTTTAAAATAATTTCTTGCCTCTTTATCAACCTGAGTAGACAGTTTATTTCTTTTATCAAACATAGTTAATAAAATACCTCTAATGTCTAAAGATGGATTTAAATTTTCTTTTATTCTATCTATTGTCTTTACAAGTTGAGTTATACCTTCTAAGGCAAAAAATTCAGTTTGCAAAGGCACTAACAATTCGTCCGATGCAACTAAAGCCATTATAGTTAAAAGACTTAGTGATGGAGGGCAGTCGATAAATATATTGTCATAATTATTAAGTAATTCGTTCTTCTCAGCTGAGAGAATTTCTTTTAATACAAAAGCTCTATTAGAGTCATTAGCTGTTTCAACTTCAAGCCCAGATAAATTCACATGAGAACCGATTAAATCTAAATTTTTTATTTCGGTCTTTTGAATTGATTCTTTTATATTAATTTTTTTTATTAAAAGATTATAAATGTTTTTTTCTTCATCACTGTTACTCTTACCAAAGCCTGTTGTTGCATTACCTTGTGGATCTAAATCAATAACTAAATTATTTTGACCCAAAATGGACAGTGAAGCTGCCAAGTTTATTACCGTGGTTGTTTTACCTACACCGCCCTTCTGGTTTATTACTGCTAGTGTTGTTTGTCCTCTCATATTGAATCAATCTTCATCAAAATTATTTTTGATTTTTCATTTGTAATACTATTTATTAGTTTATAAGAATATTTTTTTGATTTGAAAGCTGTATTTATCTCTTCCTGTGCATTTTCACCTTTCAAAATTATTAATTTATGCGGCTTTTTAGCGATTTCACGTGAAACTTGTATTACTTGCTCCAGTTTTTTAAAAGCCCTACAAACTATAATTTCAGAGTTTAGAACCTCATCTCTGACATCACCTAAAACTTCAGCATTTAAATCCAATTCCTTGATTACTCCTTTTAGGAATCTCCTTTTTACTCGTGATTTTTCATACAATTTCACGTGAAAAGCCTTATTTTTATTGAATATATCTATTACAATACCCGGAAATCCTGCACCACTGCCAAGATCAGCTAGTGAATTGAGATTAAAATCAATCAATTTAACCAATTGAGCTGAGTCAAGTATATGCCTTGACCAAATTTGATTTTCCGTGCTTTTAGCAATCAGATTATAATTTTTATTTTCTTTTAAAACTAAGTTTGTAAACTTTTTTAGCTTTTCAACAGAATGGTTAGTAAAATTTAGATTTTTTTTGAGAATATTTATGACTTCTAGCTGCTGCATCAAGCAGTGGCTTTAAATTTGATTTTTTTAATGTGTGAAAGTAGAATAATTATTGCTGAAGGTGTAACTCCATCTATACGAATAGCCTGACCTAGTGTTTTGGGTTTAACTTGAAGCAGTTTACTCTTAATCTCGTTCGATAGACCACTTATTTTTTCGTAATCTAACCCCTCAGGTATTATAACGGACTCGTCTTTCTTGAAAGATTCTATATCTTTATCTTGTCTCTCTAGGTAGCCCATATAGTGAGCATCTGTTACAACTTGATTTTCAATAGACTTTGGAAAACTCGGAATATCACAAAATACTTGCCTTATTTTTGCCATATTTACTTTACGCTGACCCATGATCTCTAAACAGGATCTTTTAACTCCATCCATTGCGATTTTAATATCAAATTTCTTAGCTTGATTGGGAGTTAGATAATTATTTTTTAAAATTGAATTAAGAGTCAAAATATTTTTTTTCTTTTCGTTAAAAATTTTTTTTCTCTCAGACTTCACTAAATTTAAATTAATTCCAAAATCGGTTAGTCTTTGATCGGCATTATCGGCTCTTAAAGTTAATCTATATTCAGCTCTAGATGTAAACATTCTATAAGGTTCTGTAATTCCTTTAGTAATGAGGTCATCAATCATAACACCAATATAAGAAGTTGATCGATCTAAAATGAACTCTTCTTGATTTCGAATTTTTAAAGCCGCATTAATACCAGCTATCATTCCTTGAGCTGCAGCTTCTTCATACCCTGTTGTTCCATTAATTTGTCCAGCAAGAAATAAAGAATTAATTTTTTTGGTTTCTAAGGTTGCTTTTAACTCCCTTGGATCTACGTAATCATACTCAATCGCGTATCCAGCCCTTTTCATCTTGACATTCTCTAAACCCTTGATTTTGCTTAATATTTTAAGCTGTATCTCCTCTGGAAGAGAGGTTGATATGCCATTTGGGTAAATAGTATTGTCCTTTAATCCCTCTGGTTCTAAGAATATTTGGTGTTTTTCTTTTTCCTTAAACTTAACAATTTTATCCTCAATAGAAGGACAATACCTTGGTCCTACTCCTTTAATGTTTCCTGAATACATAGCGCTTCTTGAAATGTTATCGCTAATAATTTTATGAACATCATTATTTGTGTAAGTCATCCCACATTTAATCTGTTTATTGTTGATCTTGTTCGTCAAGAAAGAGAAATAGTAATGATCATCATCAGCAGGCTGCATTTCTAAGTCATCATAATTAATTGTATCACCATCCAGTCTAGGAGGTGTTCCGGTTTTTAATCTTCCAATTTGCATTTTAAATTTTGCTAGTTGTTCACTTAAACCGGTAGATGGTTTTTCATCATACCGACCAGCTGGTATCTGTGTTTCACCTATATGTATTAAACCATTCAAAAAAGTTCCCGTAGTAAGTATTAGTTCTTTAGTTCTTATTTCTTTACCGCTCTGACAAACAAACCCTATTACTTTATTTTTATCAAATAAGAATTTTACTACTGGATCGGCTACGACCTCTAAATTTTCATAGTTTAATAAAATCTTTTGCATATGCTCTTTGTAAAGAGCTCTATCTGACTGAGTACGTGGTCCCTGCACAGCTGGACCGCGACTTCTATTTAATAATCTGAATTGAATGCCTGATTTATCGGCTACAACGCCCATTACACCATCTAAAGCATCAATTTCTCTTACAAGATGCCCTTTTCCAAGTCCTCCTATAGCGGGATTACACGACATTTCACCAATAGTCTCAATTTTATGGGTAAAAAGGGCAGTATTTACACCCATTCTAGCGGAAGCTGCTGCTGCCTCACATCCGGCATGTCCTCCACCTATAACTGCTACATCATAGCTTTGTTTTGTCATGCTGTGAATGTAAACGTCTAAATTAAGAATACAAGAAGTATTTTATTTGCCGATACAGAAGTCTTTAAAGATAGATCCAAGTATTTCTTCAACATCTACCTTGCCAACAATACTACCAAGATGTCGTGTAGCCATTCTTAGGTCTTCAGCTGCTAATTCGAGGTCTTTGTTTTGATCCTTTTTAAGAAACTTATCTATTTCTTCTTGACATTCGTTAAGCTTAACTCGATGCCTTTCTCTAGTAATTAAAGTGCTATTAATTGATGAAAATTTTTTGCTTAGCTTTGTTTTTATCAAATTTATTAATTTATCTATATTTTTATTATTTTTTACTGAGGCTAAGATTGTATCAACTTCAAATTTATGATTTTGCTTATCTGAAACATCTGATTTATTTAAAAGAATTATAGTATCTTTATTAATCATACTCTTTATTTCTTTGTTAATTTTTTTGGATGAATTATCTATAACTATAATATTTAAATCTGCTTCTTTTGATTTTCCTAATGCTAAGGATATACCTTTTTTTTCAACTTCATTTTTTGCATCTCTGATACCTGCAGTATCTGCAAGGATTACTGGATATCCGTCTAAATTTAAATACGTTTCTATAACATCTCTTGTTGTTCCGGCTTCGTCTGAAACAATTGCAGCTTCTCTTTTTGAAAGTAAATTTAACAAAGATGATTTACCTGCATTAACTTCCCCTGTAATTGAAACCCTAAAACCGTCTCTAATTTTTTCACCGACTTTATTATCCTCAATAATTTTAGTAATTTCTGAGTGAATTTCTTTGATTGATGTATGGGCTTCTTTTAATACTTTTTCTGGAAGATCTTCTTCTGCAAAATCGATTTTTGCTTCTATAAAAGCAAGAGATTTTATTATTTTTTCCCTTAGATCGTTATAATAATTAGATGCATTCCCCTGAACTAATTTCACAGCTTGTTGTCTTTGTAATTCTGTCTCAGAATGAATAAGATCTCCTATACTTTCTGCTTTTAGCAAATCAACTTTATCATTTTGGAAAGCAATTTTAGTGAATTCACCTGGCTCTGCTAGTCTGCAGTTTTTTTGCTCAGATAAAACTCTTAATAAAGCATTTATTACTGCGTTACTTCCATGGATTTGTAGTTCTGCTAAATCTTCACCAGTATAGCTATTTGGCCCAGGAAACCACAATAATAGAGCCTCCGGATCTATTACATTACCGTTGTTAGGGTCATAGAACCTACAAAAATTAACTTCGTTCGACTTTATATCTTTAGACTTAGTCAAATTTTGACAAATCTTAAGTGTTTCATTGCCTGATATTCTAACAATAGCTATTCCAGAGGGACCTCTACCCGAAGATAACGCGTAAATGTTCATTGAATTATAATGATAAACCTCGATTAGAGATTATTTTACTGAATTTTTTTAATGTCTCATTGTTCTTAATATTTTTTACAATAATTTCTTTGAATGGATCTAAATATTTATTTTGCTTAAAGAAGCTATGAGTAGCATCAACGCCTAAACTCATGATAGTATTTTCAGGTTTTCTGCTATTATAAAAATCATTTAAGGCATAGCTATTTTTAATAGAAATACCTAAATCCACGTAATATTTTATAATCTCTTTTAGTTTTTTTATATCCCTTAGAACTAAATTAAAACCTTGACCAGCTACAGGATGAATAGTGTGCAAACCCTCGCCAAGAATTAAAATATTTTTTTGATGATACTGTCGTCTTAATCTAAGAGAAATAGGATACGACTGAATATTACTAATTTTGATATTTTGTTTACTCTCCAATATTTCTAGTATTTTGTTTTTAACTAAAGTTGTAATTTTTTTAGAATTATTTTCAAAGAAATACTTTTTTACACTCCAAACAAAAGAGAAATAATTTTTTGAAAAAGGCAGTATAGCTAATGGTCCTTCTTTTAAAAAGAATTGGCTTGTGTTTAGAGTTTTGTAATTGTGCCTTACGTATCCTGTTATAGCTATTTCTTTATAATCTTTCTTAATAGATCTTTTTTTTATTAAGTTATTGTAGATTTTAGATTGTCCACCTATACAGAGAATAACTAGATCATAATTTTTTAGCTCAGCTAAGTTTTTTACATCTTTTCTTGTTAACTTAATTTTATTTTTTGAAATTTCTTTCAGTAATAAACTTTTAACTTTATCATTTTCAAAAACGTACATAAGATTAGAGTTTACCTCATCAAGATTTAAAAAATTTATATTTTCTTTAGAGGTTTGGTAAAAGAGCTCAATTTTTTTTGAAGGCCAGAACAACTTTCGTCCTAAACTTGTAATATTTTGATTAATAAACTTAAAATTTGTATCTGAAATAGCAGTAGTCCTTTTATCAAAGGTTTTTGTAGCTTTTTTAGCTATTAAATTTACCTCTATACCTGACAATTTAGATAAAACTACAGCTGTCATTAAGCCTGAAAGACCGTCTCCAACTATGCATACTCTTTGATTGCTCATATAACAATTTTTAACACTTTCATAAAAATGGTAAAAAGTACGTAATCGATTCGTAATGAATACAAACTTTTTAGATAGTGTAACAAATTTTTTGAAAAAGCGAACCTTTGAATTGCTAGGTTTAATCTTAGTTTTATCAAGTGTCGCACTGGCAATTGCCTTTACAACTTATTCTCCTGAAGATCCTTCATTTGTTTATGGCGATAGGAGCTACGAGATACAGAATTTTTTTGGTATTTATGGAAGCAGCATTGCAGATTTTTTATTGCAAAGTTTTGGTTTAGCTTCTTTTTTATTATTACTTAACTTTTTATTCTGGGGTTTAGATTTAATAATAAAAAAAGAGTTAAGAAGAATAATTTTAAAATTATTTTTAGTTGTAGCTTATTTGACTGTAGGTACTGTTTTTATCTATTTAACATTCAATAATTCTTTTTGGTTAATTGACAATGGTAACTCAGGCTTTGTTGGTAAAATAACATATAACTTTATTAATACTTGGGCTCCATGGATAGACAATATATATTCAATTTATGGGCTGCTCGTATTAACAATTATTTTTTTTTCTTTTTCAGCCGATATTAATTATAAGAAAATATTCTCAGTAATTATTTCACTTTTTAGATGGAAACCTGTAGAAAATATTGAACCAGATTTTAGCAAAATTAATATTGAAGACCAACCTCAAACCTTAGAAAAACCTCAACAGTCTTTTTCATTTGATACTGACACAAGTTTTAAAAAAGAACAAGTTTCTACTAAAGCTAAATATAAATTACCGGATATAAATTATCTTGAAAAAAATTTATCTAAACTTAGTTCTGATGGAAATAAAAATCGTCCTGATGCTGGGTTTATGGAAAAAATACTATTAGATTTTGGTATAGATGGAAAAATTAAAACAATCAATAATGGTCCTGTGGTAAGCCTTTATGAATTTGAACCAGCGCCTGGTGTAAAAGTATCTAAAATTATAAATTTATCAGAAGATTTAGCAAGAAATACGAGTTCAACTTCTACAAGAGTTTCGGTCATACCAGGCAAAAATACTGTTGGAATCGAAATTCCTAACGAAGAAAGAGAGAGCGTATCACTAAGAGAAATAATTTCTTATGATAAGTTTCAAAAAAAAGATGTGAGACTTCCAATAGCATTAGGTAAAAGCATTTCTGGAATGCCAATTGTAGGTGATTTAACCTCAATGCCTCATCTTTTGATTGCGGGCACAACAGGTTCAGGAAAGTCTGTTTGCATTAATACAATAATTGTTTCTCTACTTTACAAGCTAAGTCCAGATCTTTGTAAATTTATTTTAATCGATCCAAAAATGTTAGAGCTATCTACTTACGAAGGAATACCTCATTTATTAACTCCAGTTATTACTGATGCTAAGAAAGCTACATCGGCTTTATCATGGACAGTCAAAGAAATGAACAGCAGATATAAATTGATGAGCAAGGTAGGAGTAAGAAACATTGATGGTTATAATGCTAAGCACAAACTTAAAATGCCTTACATCGTTGTAGTAGTTGACGAGATGTCAGACTTGATGCTTGTAGCTGGAAAAGAAATTGAAAACTACATTCAAAAATTATCCCAAATGGCAAGAGCTGCAGGTATTCATATCATTATGGCTACGCAAAGACCTAGTGTTGATGTAATAACAGGTACAATAAAAGCGAATTTCCCAACAAGAATATCTTTTCAAGTTAGTTCTAAAATTGACAGTAGAACTATTTTAGGGGAACAAGGTGCTGAACAATTACTTGGAAAAGGAGACATGTTATTCATGTCATCAGCAAACAGAATAGTTAGAATTCATGGCCCTTACGTTTCTGAACAAGAAATTGAGAAAATTACAAATTCGTTAAGAGCACAGGGAGAGCCAGATTATATGGAAGAAATTACTTCTCAAGAAACGACTGAAAGCTCATTAACGCCTGGAAATGAAGGTGATGAGGATGAATTATTCAATCAGGCTGTAGAAATCATAAAAGCTGAAGGAAAGGCCTCTACAAGTTTCTTACAGAGAAAATTACAGATAGGATACAATAGAGCTGCTAGAATTATTGATATGATGGAAGAAAAAGGTATTGTTAGTAAGGCAAATCATGTTGGTAAACGTGAAGTTCTTTAAAAAAACATTTTTAATCTCGTTTTTTTTATTAATAACAACGAGTTTATTAGCTAATGAAAAAGAACAAATAGTTACTCAACTAAATAACTTAAGTTCTTTAGAATTTACATTTAATCAGTTAATTAATGAAAAAACAGAAAAAGGTAGTTGTCTTTTAGAGTTTCCTGGAAAATTAAAGTGCAATTACTTTGATGACAAGAAAAAAGAGCTAGTTATTAATAATAAGAGGTTAGCAATTACACAAAAAAGGTATAATAAAACTTATTATTATCCTATTTCGAAATCTCCATTCTTAAATATTTTATATAAAGATAAACTTTTAGAAATTGTACAATCAGGAGAATTAGAAGTAAATGATCAAATAATTAAGCTTATTTATTTTAGTGACAATGAAATTACAGTTTTATTTGACAAAAAGAATCTAAATTTGAAAGGATGGGAAATTAAAGATCAATACAACAATAATATAACTTTCTACTTGAACATTGTTGCTAAAAATGACGTTTTTAAAAAAGGCACCTTTAAAGTGCCTGAAATAAACTAAGCTACAAAATCGATTTCTTCTTCTTTAAAAATCTCAAAACCTTTAGATTTATAATTTTGTAATGCGTGTTTGTGGTCTAAACTACAAGTGTGAACCCACATTCTAATAGGATTTTTTCTAGATGCACTGGCAATAGCATGGTTTACGAGTGTTGAGCCAAGCTTCAAGCCTCTAAATTCTTTTAATACTCCTAAATTAATTAGCTCTACTTCATTTGATCCAGGATGATATTCTTGTTCGTAATATCCTACTAGATCTTCACCTTTTTTAAGAACATGAGTCTCTAAATTTTTATTGGTAACATATTTTACCCATTCACTATCAGACCAAAGCAATCTGTCTCTCCAATAATGGTCTACTCCTATTTGTTTGTAGAAAAATCTGTTTATGTGAAAATTATCTTTATCATCCAAAATAATTTGAAAGTTTTCTGGAAGATTCAAATCGACTGTTTTTGAAAAATCTTTTATTTCTAAGAAATATCTTTTTACTCTTGATACCATCAGCTGACCATCTTTCCGATCTTTTCACCTGCAAATATATGATAATGTAGATGAGGAACCTCCTGCCCGCCATCGCTGCCAATATTAGTTAAAGCTCGATAACCTTTATCTTTTGCACCCATTAAGTTTGCAACATGCGTTACGGCTTTATTCAACTCTACAATTTCTTTTTCTGATGCTTTGTTGTTAAAATCATCAAAGTCTACATACTCACCTTTAGGAATAACCAAAACATGTATTTTCTTTTGGGGATTTATATCATGAAAAGCTAAAACGTGATCATTCTCATAAACTTTTTTACAAGGAATTTCTCCTCTAAGGATTTTTGCAAATATATTATTCTTATCATAGTTCATTCGATTACCTCTAATTCTTCAATTACCTCAACAATTTTACCTTCGATAATTTTAGCATTTACTATTGAACACTTATAAAATGCCGATGAACTATTCTCAGCATTTTTTTTTAAATTTATACACTCGGATCTAGATGTTGTATATAAGTGTTCTTTTAACTTTAATGGCTCTCCAAAATACATCATAAGTGCAATTACTTCCCCTTCTACATCTTCACCAGATTTTACTTTTATGTCTACAGCTCTGTTTCCAACTCCGATTTCAAAATCTCTAAATGCTGTATATCCTTTGTACAAAACAAAAAGTCCAATAAGAATGAAAAAAATTTTAACTTTACTCATTTAAATTACTACTTTTTTCTACTATTTAGCTCTTTCATAACATCTTCAACCTTTATATCGTTTGCCTCAAAATATACCATCAAATGATAAATCACATCAGCAGCTTCGTGTATCTTGTTTGAATTGTTTTCTACAGATTCTATTAATTCGCCTATTTCCTCTTTTACTTTTGAAACACTCAAATTTTTATCATTCAAAAGTTTATTAGTATAGGACTTATCTGGAGAAGAATTTTTTCTCTCTCTGATTATTTTAATTAATTGTTCTAAGTTTTCAAACATTTCATAACCTTACCGATACATTTTTAGAATTCAAATATTCTTTGGCTTCCTTGATTTTATATTCACCATAGTGAAAAATAGAGGCAGCTAAAACCGCGCTTGCACCACCTTTAACAATACCATCGTATAAGTGATCTAGAGTTCCTACACCGCCCGAGGCTATAACAGGAATATTGGTGCTATTCGTAATTGATTTTAGTAAATCAACGTCGTAACCAGATTTAGTTCCATCTTTATCCATTGAAGTTAATAAAATCTCTCCAGCTCCACTCTCCTCTACTTTTTTAGCAAACTCCACAGCGTCAATACCAGTTTTATTTCTTCCACCGTGAGTAAACACTTCCCATTTATTATCTGAAACTTTTTTTGCATCGATCGCAACAACAATGCATTGAGATCCAAATTTTTTTGAAGCTTCCTTAACAAAGTCTACATTCTTTACAACAGCAGTATTAATAGAAACCTTATCAGCACCAGCTAGTAATAAATCAGTTATATTTTGAATAGTTCTAACACCACCACCGACAGTTAAAGGAACAAAGCATTCTTTCGCAGTTTTTCTAACGATATCAATTATCGTCTCTCTATTTTCATTTGAAGCGGTAATATCAAGAAAACAAATCTCGTCAGCACCACCGTCACTATAAATTTTAGCTTGTTCTACTGGATCTCCAGCATCTTTTAATTCAACAAAGTTTATACCTTTGACAACTCTTCCGTCTTTAACATCAAGGCAAGGTATAATTCTATTTTTAAGCATCATTTTCCTTTGCTAACTCATCAAGTTTAATATCACCATCGTAAATAGCTTTACCAACAATAATACCTTCAATTTTTTTATTATTTAACTCTTTGGCCTTCTTAATATCATTTATTGAAGAAACACCTCCTGAAATCACAACAGGACAATTAGAAAGCTCTGCAATTTTTACAGTCTCATCAAAGTTAGGACTTGTTTTCATTCCATCTCTATTAATATCTGTATAAATTACTCGGCTTATTCCATAGTTATTTACTTCCTTAAGAAAATCTATAGTTTTAACACTTAAATTTTCTTTCCAACCTGACACAGAAAGATTTCCATCCTTCGCGTCCAATCCTAAAGCAATTTGATCTTTAAACTGTTCACAAGACTCTTTTAAAAATTCTTTATTTTTAATAGCACCACTTCCTAAAATTACTTTCTCAACACCTGCATCGATATATTGCTTGATGCTATTTATAGATCTAACGCCGCCACCTATTTCGATCTTCAAATCGTATTTACTTACTATTTCCTTAATAATATCTAAATTAACCGTTTTTCCAGTTAATGCACCATCTAAATCAACGATGTGTAAATTTTTAAAACCATGATCCTTGTATTTAGCTGCTTGATCAACTGGTGTGGTTTCGTACTCAGTTTTGTTTTCAAAGTCTCCTTTAATTAATCTTACACACTTCTTGTCTTTAATATCTATAGCTGGAAATATTTTCATTATAATCTTAAAAAGTTATCAATTACTTTTAGTCCGATTTTATCACTCTTCTCTGGGTGAAACTGTGTTCCAAATAAATTATCTCTTTCAACAGAGCAGACAATTTTTGATGAATAATTTGTTGTTGCTGAGATAACTGATTTATCGTCAGGTATAAACTCATAACTGTGAACAAAATACATATGAGATTTATTTTTTATGTCTTTAAATATTTTACTTTTTTTTTGAATTTCAATTTCGTTCCAACCAATGTGTGGAAGTTTAAATTTTCCCTTTTGATTATCAATTTTAGAAACCTTGCCAGATATCCAGCCTAATCCCTTTGTTTCTGATTCTTCATACCCAATATCTGCAAACATTTGTAATCCTACACAAATTCCTAATAATGGTTTCTTATTTGTAATTACAAAATCTTTTAACGTGTCAACTAATCCAGAAATTTTGTTTAAGGAGTTTACACAGCTTTTAAAAGAACCTTGCCCAGGTAATACTATCTTGTCACTGGATTTAATTTTATTAATATCAGAAGTTACATCTAAATTAACTTTACCTTTAGCTACCTCTGTAAAAGAGTTAATGACTGAGCTTATATTGCCCGATTGGTAGTCAACAATTGTGACGTTCATCAATTTTAAATAGAGCCTTTTGTCGAAGGTATTGAGTTTTTAATTCTTTTATCAATCGCTAAAGCATCTTTTAATGATCTAGCCAAACCTTTGTAACATGACTCAATCTTGTGGTGACTATTTTCACCGTAAATATTTTCTATGTGTAAAGTAACTCCAGCTGATTGTGAAAAAGCTTGGAACCATTCTTTAAATAATTCTGTGTCCATCTCGCCAAGTTTCTCAACAGGTAGACTTACTTTCCAAATTAAATAAGGTCTATTCGATACATCAATTGAAACTCGGCTTAGAGTCTCATCCATAGGAATCATTGTTGATGCATATCGTGTAATTCCTTTTCGGTTACCTGCTGCTTTTTTAATAGCTTCACCAATTGCTATACCTGTATCTTCAGTAGTGTGGTGTAAATCTATATGCGTGTCACCTTTTGCTTTAACATCTAAGTCTATAAGAGAGTGCTTTGATAGTTGCTCCAACATGTGGTCTAAAAAGCCTATTCCAGTTTTAATTTTATACTTTCCTTTTCCGTCTATATTAACCGCGACAGAAATACTGGTCTCTTTTGTTTTTCTGGTAATTTTTGCTTTTCTACTCATAAACTATGCCTGATTTACCTTTGATATATATTTAAATGGTCATTTTATCAATAAATCACTATTGAAGATCTCAAAATAATCTCCACATATAACTTCATGAATACAGCTGAAAAATGGCACGGTACTACAATTGTCCTACTTAGAAAGGGCGGAGAGACCATTGTAGCAGGCGATGGTCAAGTCAGTCTTGGTAATACAGTTTTAAAAAGCAAAGCCAAGAAGGTTAGAAAAATTGAGAGCAGAGGAGTAATCGCAGGATTTGCCGGATCAACTGCAGATGCTCTGACTTTATTTGAAAGACTCGAAGCAAAATTAGAAAAGCATGCTGGCAACTTACAAAGAGCAGCTGTAGAATTAGCCAAAGATTGGAGAAGTGATAAATTTTTAAGAAGATTAGAAGCATTAATGGCAGTTGCAGATAAAAATCATAGCTTTATAATTTCTGGAACTGGAGATGTTTTAGAACCAGAAGATGGAATTATTGGAATTGGATCTGGAGGAAACTATGCTCTTGCAGCTGCTAAAGTTTTAATAGAAACTGACATGAAAGCTGAAGATATAGCAAAAAAAGCTTTAAAGGTTGCATCAGACATTTGTGTATTCACAAACAATAACGTAACGATGGAAAAAATTTAAATGTCTAAATCAAAAAAAGAAACAAATTTAAAACTAGTCAAAGGATCTAAAGCTGATAGCTCAAAGGTCAGTGCTCTTTCCCCAAGAGAAATAGTTTCAGAGCTAGATAGGTATGTAATTGGTCAAAAGGAGGCAAAAAAAGCTGTTGCTGTTGCATTAAGAAATAGATGGAGAAGACAGGCTCTTACTGATGAAATGAGAGATGAAGTATTACCGAAGAACATACTTATGATCGGTCCAACAGGAGTAGGTAAAACTGAAATATCAAGAAGACTTTCTAGATTAGCTGAGGCACCTTTCATAAAAGTTGAAGCAACAAGATTTACTGAAGTTGGGTACGTAGGTAGAGATGTTGAACAAATAGTGAGAGATTTAATTGAAATTGCTATAGCGATGGAAAGAGAGAGAAAAAGAAAAGAAGTTAAAGCTAAAGCTGAATTAAAGGCAGAGGAAAAAGTTTTAGATGCTTTAGTTGGAAATAAAGCAAGTGTTGCTACAAGAGAAAGTTTTAGAAAAAGACTAAGAAATGGAGACTTAGACAATAACGAAATCGAAATAGAAGTACAGGATACATCCTCTGGATTACAAAATTTTGAAATTCCCGGTATGCCCGGAGGAAACATTGGTATGGTAAATCTAGGAGATATCCTTGGAAAATCTATTGGTAATAAAAAAGGTAAAAAGAAAAAAATGACTGTTAAAGAATCTCACGGAATTTTAGTCGCTCAAGAGTCGGATAAAATGATTGAGGAAGATAAAATTATTAAAGAGGCTAAAAAAGCAACTGAAGAAAACGGAATAGTATTTCTAGATGAAATTGATAAAGTTTCTGCTAGAAGCGATAGGGTAGGAGGTGACGTTTCTAGAGAAGGTGTTCAAAGAGATCTTTTACCTTTGATTGAGGGGACAACAGTAAGCACTAAACATGGACCAATAAAGACTGATCATATCTTATTTATTGCTTCAGGAGCTTTCCAATTGGCCAAACCATCTGACTTATTACCTGAATTACAAGGAAGGTTACCCATAAGAGTCGAATTAAAAGCACTTAATGAAGAGGATTTTAAAAGAATTCTTAAGGAGCCTGATAACAGTTTAATAAAACAATATAAGGCTTTATTAAAAACAGAGGACGTAAATCTTGAGTTTTCAGATGACGGTATCAATATGCTTGCAAAAATTTCAGCAGAAGTGAATTCTTCTGTAGAAAATATTGGGGCAAGAAGACTACATACTATTATTGAAAAAGTATTAGATGATATTAGTTTCAATGCTACTGATAAAGCTGGAGAAACAATTACAGTAGATAAAAAGTTTGTTCAGGAAAACTTAGGCGATTTAATTAAGGATACTGACCTTTCAAAATTTATTTTATAAACTTTTTAATTTTATTAAAATTGCTCCTTCACCACCATCTTTAACTTTAGCCTCATTAATAGAGACAACAAATTTATTCAACTCAAGATCAGTTCTGATAAATTCTGGCACTGAAAACTTTAATTTGCCGAATTCTTTAGAAATATAAGTATCTTTGATGTTTGTTGAATGGATCCCCTTACCTGTGATCAATAAAAGTTCTTTAATTTTATTATCTATGCAAAAAAAAAGTATTTCTTTGACCTTTTTGTTTGCATCTTCCAAACTAAAACCGTGAAGATCAAATTTAAATCTTTTTTTTCTATTTTCTTTTTGATTAATTTTATCTTTATCGTAAATATCTGATGGATCTTTTATGTAATCTTCCCAAGTTTTTTTATCCTCTTGAGAAAGATCCCTCTTTTTTATCACTGGCTGATGATTTCAGATAAATACCAGTTTGGACTTTTGTTGTTAATGTTTTTAGTAAATTTCCAACTATCAGTGACAAATTTAATTTTGTCAGGGTTACCCTCGATTATTTTATTTTCTCTATCCTTTTTTACCGATATTACTTCCGCAACAAATTTAACTGTGGCAAACAAGTTATCTTTGATTTTCTCATATTTTTCTACAGAGGATTCTTTTACTCCTATAAAGGTAAATTCAGATGTAATCCTATCTTTATTTCTGACCTTTATCGCATCAGAAAAGTTAGAAAACATATTTGGAGAAAGCAACGCATTTAATTTAACAAGGTCTCCATTTGCAAAAGAAGTCAAAATGCTTTCGTAGGCAATCTCAGCACCTTTCAAAAATTCTTTTTTTTCTTTTCCCTCTAATGTATCTAAATTTTGCCGAGTTGACTCAACATCTTTTTTAGGCATGCTAAATTTCTTCTCAGCAAAGTTAGGATAAATTTTAGACTCATGTCCTGTTTTTCTTCCTAAAATGCTTCTCAGTCGCAAGATAATAAATCCTGCGATCATACCTAGTAAAATAATGTCTAAATAGCCAAAACTGTTACTCATAATTTGATAAATATACATGAATAATATATTTTTGTATCAGACAAATGAACACATTTTTCTTAATATTTGTAGGTTTACCAGCTTTAGAGATATTCTTAATGATAAAAATTGGAGGAAAAATTGGAGCTTTTTACACATTAGCTTTAATTTTCCTTACTGCTATCGTAGGTATTTTATTTGCAAGAGTACAAGGTATTCAAACTTTAAGATCAGGAATAACAAACCTATATAGAAACAAAATACCTATTTATGAACTAATGTCTGGAGCATCAATTGCTTTTGCGGCATTACTACTAATTATACCTGGATTTTTTTCTGATTTAATTGGTTTTTTATTGTTAATACCGCTCTCAAGAAATTTTTTGTTTAAAATAATTTTGAAAAATAAAAATAATATTAAACAGACCAAAAATTCAAATAAGACAATTGATGGGGAAATCTTAAACAAAGATAAAGATGAGTTATAAAATAATCGGAAAATATATTAAAGATCTCAATTTCAACATTCCCAATCCTAAAACATTTTTTCTTCTTTCAAAAGAAATATCAAATTATAAAATAAATATTAATATTACTAGTAAACAGGTAAAAGAAAATATCATAGAAGTTTTGACTACTCTTAACTTGTCTCCTGTAAAAGATGTTTCTGAAAAAATAGATACTAAAATTATTTTCTCTACTATAGTTGAACTTTCTAAAGATACTATTGAAAAAAAAGAGATAGAAAAAATTGTTTTAATTAATGTTCCTTCGGAGATATATACAGAGCTTAGAAAAATTTTTGTGAGTTTGTTTGAAAATTCTGGTTTTAAAGATGTAAAAATTAGTGAAAATATTGATTTCCAAAAACTATATGAGATGAGGAAAGCTCAATAAAAATTCTTTTTGAGTTCTTTTTTTAAAAATTCGTTATGCAATTTTATTTCCGTATCCGTAATATTTAAGATATTTCTATTATAACTTTTTTCCACTATAGTGCTTTGCTCTAAACCGTTGGAAGACAAATTAAATTTTGGTTCTTTTGCATCTAAAAGGTTTATATAAACTTCTCTCAATAATTCACAGTCTAACAGAGCATTGTGTTTTGTTCTTCGAGTTAGATCAATGTTGAATCTTTTGCACAACGAATCTAAAGAATTGGAGGTTCCCGGAAATTTGTTTCTAGCAATTTCAAGTGAGTCTATGACAATTTTGTTGTCAATTAGAGTTTTTTTAATTGCCGACAATTCTCCATTCAGAAAACTCATATCAAATGATGAATTGTGTATGATCAATTTTTTTCCATCAATAAAACTTAAAAAATCATCTGCAATTTTATCGAAGGTATCCTTATCACTTAAAAATTTTTCAGAAAAACCATGAATTTTAAAAGCTTCATCTGGAACATTTCTTTTTGGATTTATTAACTTATGAAAAACTCTACCTGTTGCAATTAAATCCTTAGTTTCTATACAAGCTATCTCTACAATTTTATGACCATCCTTAAAAGACAGACCTGTAGTCTCAGTATCCAGAAATATTTCGTTCATATTTTTTAAATATATCTGTTAATTTTTTCTTTAAAATCTTTAAATTTTTTTCATTAACAATTACATGGTCACAAAACTGTGCTTTTTTAGCGTCTGAGAGCTGTTTGTTATTAAGTATTTTAAATAGTTTAACGTTTCCACCTCTAGATCTAAATCTTTTTAATCTTACTTTTTTTCTTGCTTTAATAAACAAAATTAAATTAAAATTTTCAACTAATTTGCTTTCTATTAAAAGAGGTATTTCAAAAAAAAGAAATTTTTTATGTTTATTTTTTTTTATAAAACTTTTCATTTCTCTTCTTACTAATGGATGTAATATTTTTTCTAGAGCTTTAATACTTTTTTCACCGCTTATAATTTTGTCTTTTATAATTCTTTTTATATTGGAATTTTTATTAATGTTAAATTTTCTGGAAATTATTTGCTTAAATTTATCTAATTTATATAATTTCTTTACAACTAAATCTGCGCTAAAAAGAGGCCCTTTTCCAGACGAAATTATCTTACTTGCAGTAGTCTTACCTGATGCTAGAGAACCAGTTATACCAATTTTTATCATTTTAATTTCGAAAGTAAGAGATCTACCAATTTTTGATCAATTTCAGGATTTACTTTATTCCAAAGATAAAAGGCTTTCTGACCTTGATAAATAAACATCTCTAAGCCATTAAAAACCTTAATGTTCTTTTCCTTTAAGAACTTTAAAGTTCTTGTTTCAAGAGGATTATAAATAGTATCAATGTAGATCAAGTTTTCCTTTGTATTATCAAAATCAAAACTAAAGTCATTACCGTTTTTCAAACCTAAACTTGTTGCATTAATTATGATATCAAAATGTTTAATTTCTTCCCGTAGTTCACTCCAATCAATAATATTCAAATACTTGAATTTTTTTTTCATGAAAAAACATTTTTCCATTGTTCTATTAGTTATAAATATTTGTTTAACTCCGGATTTTTGTAATGAAAAAAGGACAGATGGCGAAACTCCACCCGCTCCAATAACCAAAGCTTTCTTTTTAGATGCGTTATCAACTTCTTTTAAATAAGCTGCTTGCAATCCAAATACGTCTGTGTTTTCTCCGACTACTAATTTTTTTTCATCAAGGTATAGAGTGTTAACTGAACTTGTTATTTTGGCGTCATTTACAAGCAAATCTAAATATGGAACGATTTTTTGTTTGTACGGTAGAGTAATATTTACACCGCTCAAATCTTTTTCTTTGATTTTTTTTACAATCTGGGATAATTCGGTTTCATCTATTTTTATTATCGAATAATTTGCATTAATTTGATATTTATCAAACCAGTAATTGTGGAGCACTGGGGATAAAGAATGTTTAATTGGATTGCCGATTATCCCAAATTTTTTAACCATTTTTATAACTATTAATATAACTCTTTATTTCTTTTATAGGTAAACCCATTATTGAATTTCTATCTCCTTTTACATACTCAAACAAATCCAAGCCATCTGCCTCAATTTGATAAACACCATAAGCTAATAAGGTTTTAGTAGCAATTTTATTTAAATAGCTTAAAAGTTCATCTTCTGAAAAATTCTTCATCTTAAGCTCAGAAGAGTCTGTATGATTCCAAATCATAGCTCCGTTTTTAGAAATACAAGCTGAGCTTATTAAATAATGCTTTGAATTATTTAGTTTCTTTAAAATTCTCAATGCTTCTCCTCTAGATTTTGGTTTATTAATCAGCTCGTTATTTAGGGAAATTACGCTATCAGCTCCAAGGACAAGACGGTCTGGATTTTTGATGCTTACTTTAACCGATTTTATTTCAGCTAGATTTTTTGAAATTAAAAGAGGGTTTGCACCCTCAGCTAAAAGAGAAGTTTTAACTTCATCTTCATCTACATTAGAAATTATAACATCATTATCAATATTAAAACTATCTAAAATTTTTTTTCTTACTCCGCTTTTCGATGCTAAAATTATTTTCATTTTTGTCTTTTTTTAATTTCTATGATTTTTAGGATTGATGCAGCGGTTTCTTCTACAGATCGTCTAGTAACATCGATAACTGGCCAATTATTTCTTTTAAAAATATTTTTTGATTCTAACAATTCTTTTTTTATAAATTGTAGATCGGTGTAATCTTTTAACTTATAATCCTTCATTATAGCAACCCTGTTTCTTCTAATATCCGCAAGTCTCTCAGGGTCGGCAATCAAGCCTACAACACAAGCTGTTTGATTATCTGAAAGCCCTTTGGGTATATTTTGATTTGGAACAAGTGGAATATTTATTGTTTTATATCCTCTATTAGCAAGATAAATTGAAGTTGGTGTTTTGCTAGTCCTGCTTACACCTAATAAGATTACATCGGCATTCTCAATGTCGTCCATTTTTTTTCCATCATCGTGCGACATTGTAAATTGAATAGCCTCAATACGTTTGTAATAATCTTCATCTAGCACGTGTTGAGCGCTTGGTTTGTGTATAGCTTTTTGATTCAAAAGCTTTGAGAAACTCAAGATTAAATTTCCTAAAATTCCAAAACAAGGAACTTTGTTTTTTAAACTTTCACTATAAATATATTTTGCCAGTTTCGTTTCTACAATTGTGTAAAGAATCAAAGAATTATCTAAATCGTTACATTCTTTAATGATTTTGTCAATTTGATGCTCTGTTCTGACGAATGCAAATTCTTTTTTTTCATATTCAAAGTTAGCAAATTGCGATTTAAGAGATAAAAAGATTCTATCTAAAGTTTCACCTGTTGAGTCAGACACAAGATATACATTGTATTTTTGGTTCATAAATTTGTTAATAAATTAATAATAAATACTGTTTTTTCACCTATTCATAAAAATGGAAAGAAAAAGTAAACATTAATTAACATTATTTTAACGTTTTATTCGATGTTAATAATGATGTTTTACTAATGTATATAAGATAAATAAAGTAAGTAAATCCATAACTTTTTAAAAAACTTATTAGATTCAAAATGTATAAAAAGTGTATAAATATTTATGAGAGATTTAAACATAACCTTAAACAATTACAAAATTTAAAAAAAAAATTTATATAATATGAGTGATCTTAAAAAGATCTTATTAAATAAGATTTCTTGCAAATCTGTATGGTTCATGAGACAAGCAGGTAGGTACCTTCCTGAATTTAGAGAGATAAGGTCAAAAAATAATAATTTTATTAAACTTTGCCTAAATAGTGAATTAAGCTCAGAGATAACTCTTCAACCAATAAAAAGGTTTGATTTAGACTCAGCTATAATATTTTCGGACATTTTAATGGTTCCATATGCGTTAGGTCAAAATATTACCTTTACGAAAAATGATGGCCCCAAACTAAGTACTTTAAATATCGGAAGTGTATTTAAAATTAAAAAAAATGAATTTTCCAATAAATTAAATCCAGTGTATAAAGCCATTGAAATAACTAAAAAAAAATTAAAAGAAAATAAATCTTTAATATGTTTTATTGGAGGACCATGGACTTTACTGATTTACATGCTTGGTCTAAAAAATAACGATAATAAATTAGATTTAGAAAAGTTTAATGAATATAAATCTCAAATTAATCGAATACTTAGCGAATTAACTGAATATCTTTGTATTCATATTAAAAATCAAATTAACGCTGGAGCAGATGTTGTTCAAATATTTGATTCTTGGGCAGGACTTGTACCAGAGAAAAATCTAGAAAATTTCTGTTATATTCCAAATAAGCATATTGTAGAATTTTGTAAAAGAGAGAAAATTGCAAATATTTGTTTTCCTAAAGGTATTAAAAAAAATTATGAGGAATTTAATATCTTTGTTAATCCAGATGGAATTAATCTAGACTCAGAGTTAGATCCTTTATGGGCTAAAGAAAAACTCAAAAATGTTGTGATTCAAGGGGGGTTAGATCCAACTATACTTCTAAAATCAAACGAGGAGATTACCCGTGCAGCGACGAAATACATTCAAACCTTTAAAGATATCCCATATGTTTTTAATCTTGGACATGGTTTACTTCCAGAAACAGATCCTGATAAACTAGATATGTTAATTAAATTTTATAGGAATTTTAATGAATAAAGATCATCCTGAAGTAAAATTTGGAAAGACCGGGGTACTAATTATTAATCTTGGTACCCCAGACTCAACAAACTGGTGGGATATAAGAAAATATTTAAAAGAATTTTTGTCAGATAAGAGAGTTATAGAAGTTAACCCTATAATTTGGCAAATAATACTCAACTTGTTTATTTTAACTTTAAGGCCGTCAAAAACAGCCCATGCTTATAGACAAATTTGGAGGAATGAAAGTAACGAATCGCCATTATTATACTTTACAAAACGCCAGGCCGAAGAACTCAAGAACAACATAGGAAATGAAAAAATTATTGTAGATTTTGCCATGAGATATGGCAACCCGAGCATTAAATCACGCCTAAATAATCTAAAAGATCATGGTTGTGAAAATATAATTATTTTTCCATTGTACCCGCAATATGCAGCAGCAACAACAGCAACGGTTTGTGATGAAGTATATAGATCGCTTATGAATATGAGGTGGCAACCAAGTTTACAGATAATACCTCATTATGAAAGTGAGCCCCTTTACATTAATGCGCTAATAAATAGTATTGAAAAAAAGATTAAAGAAATTAATTGGAAGCCCGATCTGATTATTTCTTCCTATCACGGCATCCCAAAATCTTATTTTAATAAAGGTGATCCATACCATTGTTATTGTCACAAAACTACTAGGTTAATGAAAGAAAAGTTCAATAAAATAGATATTCAAACTACTTTTCAATCTAGGTTTGGCCCTCAAGAATGGCTTACTCCTTATACTGATAAAACTTTAGAAACTTTACCCAAAAAGGGGGTTAAAAATTTACTAGTAATCTGTCCAGGCTTTGCTTCTGACTGTGTAGAAACTTTAGAAGAGATTAACATTCAGGGTAGAGAAAGTTTTATTGGAAAAGGAGGAGAGAACTTTGATCTAATTCCTTGTTTAAATGATAGTACCGATCACATCAAATTATTTGAAAAATTAATTAGAAAATATTTATAAAATGAATTTTTACTTACTTTTTAAATCTCTTCATTTGATAGCCGTGATCTCATGGATGGCAGGATTATTATACCTTCCAAGAATATTTGTATATCATAGCGAAGCTGATCACGAGTCTCAAAAGAAAGTATTTAAAATTATGGAGAAGAGACTTTATAATTTTATAATGATGCCAGCAATGTTGCTTTCATGGATTTTTGGTATTTTTTTGATACACGTACTTGGTTTTTCAATATTTGCTGAATTATGGATGCAGATAAAGATTTTTGCTGTAGTTATTTTGACTTACTACCATTTCACTTTAGGAAAATACTTAAATGATTTTGCAGTAGACAATAACAATAAATCATCTAAATTTTTTAGAATATACAATGAAATACCAACAACTATACTTATTGTTGTTATATTTGTTGCAATATTTAAGCCAATTTAATTAGGGGTTGAATTTTTTTAAAAAAGACCTATATTTTTAATACATTCCTATAACAAAAAAATAATCACATGAATTTACAAGAATTAAAGCAAAAAAACCCTGCGGAACTAATTAGTGAAGCCGAAAAGCTTGGAATTGAAAACCCAAGCACTTTAAGGAAACAAGAAATTTTATTTGCGATACTTAAAAAACTTGCTGAAAAAAATGAACAGATTACTGCAACAGGTGTACTTGAAGTATTGCAAGATGGATTCGGCTTTCTTAGAGCGATAGAGTCAAATTATCTTCCAGGCCCGGACGACATTTATGTAAGCCCGAGCCAAATTAGAAGATTTGGATTAAGGACCGGTGATTCTGTTGAAGGGGAAATTAGAGGTCCAAAAGACGCAGAAAGATATTTTGCTTTGTTAAAAGTTAACAAGATTAATTTTGATGATCCAGAAAAAGGGAAAAATAAAATTGCTTTTGACAATTTAACGCCTCTATATCCAAATGAAAGGATAAAGCTAGAGGTTGAAATTACTAAAGTTGAGAAAAAACCGGATAATACAGCTAGACTAATTGATCTAGTTAGTCCAATTGGAAAAGGACAAAGGTCATTGATAGTTTCACCGCCAAGAGCAGGTAAAACTATAATTCTTCAAAATATCGCTCAATCAATAACCGCTAACCACCCTGAGTGTTATTTAATGGTGTTGTTAATTGATGAAAGACCCGAAGAAGTCACTGATATGCAAAGATCTGTTAAAGGAGAAGTTGTAGCATCAACTTTTGATGAGCCAGCCTCAAGACACGTGGCTGTTGCTGAGATGGTTATCGAAAAAGCAAAAAGACTTGTGGAGCATAAAAAAGACGTCGTAATTTTGTTAGACTCAATAACAAGATTAGGAAGAGCATATAACGCTGTCATCCCAAGCTCCGGTAAGGTACTCACAGGAGGAGTAGATGCTAACGCTCTTCAACGACCTAAAAGATTTTTTGGAGCAGCAAGAAACGTTGAAGAGGGCGGTTCACTAACAATTATCTCAACAGCATTAATAGATACAGGAAGTAGAATGGATGAGGTTATCTTTGAAGAATTCAAAGGGACAGGAAACTCAGAATTAATTTTAGATAGAAAAGTTGCAGATAAAAGAATTTATCCAGCATTAGACATTACAAGGTCTGGAACAAGAAGGGAAGAGCTACTATTCGCTAAAGATGAACTTTCCAAGATGAATGTTCTCAGAAGAATTATAAGTCCAATGGGC
>CACCPE010000011.1 GCA_902547825.1 uncultured Pelagibacteraceae bacterium
CTCCACCTTCAGTTAAAAACTTTCTATCTTTATCTAAGTTTTGCATAGCTTCTCTTAAGGAACCACAAACTGTGGGAAGTTTTTTCACCTCATTTTCAGATAAAGAATACAAATCTTGATCGAAAGGTTTACCTGGATCAATTTTATTTTTGATTCCATCAATTCCAGCCATAAGCATAGACGCGAAAGTTAAATACGGATTTCCTGCAGCGTCAGGAAATCTTATTTCCATTCTAGCAGCTTTAGGATTCATTATTACGGGGATTCTGCATGAGGCAGATCTGTTCCTTGCTGAATATGCTAATATCACCGGAGCCTCAAAACCAGGTATTAATCTTTTATAGCTATTTGTAGTTGCGTTTGCAAAAGCATTAATTGCTCTAGCATGTTTTAAAATACCACCGATATAATACAATGCTTCTTTAGAGAGACCTGCGTATTCTTTACCCATAAATAAAGGAGTACTCCCTTTCCAAATTGATTGGTGACAGTGCATTCCAGAACCATTATCACCTTTAACAGGCTTTGGCATAAAAGTTGCAGTTTTTCCAAAAGAATGAGTTACCATTTGAACCACATATTTGTATAGTTGAACATTATCAGCTTGATTTGTAAGAGTTCCAAAATACATACCTAGCTCATGTTGACTCGGTGCTACCTCGTGGTGATGTTTTTCCACTTTTACACCCATATCCTTTAAAGCTTTTAAATACTCACTTCTCATGTCTTGCGCACTGTCAACTGGAGGCACTGGAAAATAACCACCTTTAATACCAGGTCTATGTCCCATATTACCATTTTCATATTTTTTACCAGTATTGTACGGACCTTCAGAACTATCGATGCTAAAACTTGTTTCGTTCATATCGTTTTTAAATCTTACATCGTCAAAGACAAAAAACTCAGGCTCTGGTCCAAAATAAGATTTATCACCTATGCCAGTTTTTTTTAAATAAGCTTCTGCTTTCTTTGCTGTTCCTCTTGGATCTCTCTCGTAAGGATCTTTTTTAACTGCATCTAAAATATCGCAAAAAATATTAAGTGTTGTATGGGAATTAAACGGGTCTATAATCGGTCTTTCTAGATCAGGTTTTAAGATCATGTCCGACTCATTTATTGCTTTCCACCCTGCTATAGAAGATCCATCAAAAAAAACACCTTTATCAAGCATATCTTCATCAACTACGGTTGCATCCATTGTCAAATGCTGAAGTTTCCCTTTGGGGTCTGTAAATCTTAGGTCTACAAATTCAACCTGTTTATCTTTAATTAGTTTTGATACATCTTTGGAACTCATTAAATCTCCTTAATAATTAGTTTTTAATTTCGAAATGAACATATATAAGGAACATTTTTATAACAATATTAAAAATATATATCTGCTATGCATTTATCACATAAATACAATTTAAACTTGAAATGAGAGAAGCAAACACTTACGATTTTTTTCTATTGGTCTTACTAGCTATAATTTGGGGTTCTTCCTTTTTTAATATTAAAATAGCAACTTATTCTTATGAACCAATTACACTTGCTTTAGTAAGAGTTATATTCGCAAGCATACCTCTTCTTATATTATGCAAAATAAAAAAGATTTATATTGAGGCTTTTAGCAAAAACTGGAATTGGTACGCTTTAATTGGTTTATGTAATATTGCTATTCCTTTTGTTTTGATCGCAATCGGAACTGCAAAAATTAATAGCTATCTTGCAGCAATTTTAATGAGCACAACACCACTTAGTGGGTCGATATTGGCTCATTTTTTTACAAAAGATGAAAAATTGTCTTTTTTGAAGTCTCTAGGAGTTTTAATTGGTTTTAGCGGTATCATATTATTATTTTTTGATAAAATAATTATAAATGAGAAAAATTTTATTTATGCTTTAATAACAATACTTGGCTCTACTTTTTATTGTATTGGTGGACTGCTTACTTTAAAACTTAAAAATAAAAAAAATGAAAACGTTACAACATCGACAACTATTTGGTCAGTAATTTTTTTACTTCCTTTTTGTCTAGTATTTGAAACACCATGGAATTCAAGTCCAACATTAATTTCAACTTTATCATTACTATACTTAGGTGTGATTGCAACTGGTTTGGCTTGGTTAATAAGGTTTAGAATTTTAACTGTGAATGGCTTAGTTTTTCAAACACAAGTAGCTTATTTAATTCCAATTTTTGGAATTATCTTTGGATATTTCTTAATGGATGAAATAATTACATGGAGAGTTATTGTGTCATTAGCTATAATCCTTGTAGGAATTTATATTTTTAAAAAAAATAACAAAGGATTAAAAAATTAATGGGTACCGAGTCAATTGAAGCAAGTTTTTTATCTATTTTTGCTTTAATATGTTTTTTTATTTTTCTAATTATTAGTAAATATGCTCACCGAATTAAAGATGGCTCGTTGCTTGATAAGGATTTCACAAAACCACAAGCTTTTCATTTTTTGCCAGTTACAAGAAGTGGAGGAATAGCAGCAATAATATCCTTCAACATTTTTTTAGTAATTTATTATCTACTTTATTCAAAAATTTTGTACGATTATCTTCTCATAGGTTTATCAATGTTTATAGTAGGTTTTTTAGATGATTTAAGAATTAAAATTACACCATCTAAAAGATTGATACTGATGATAATCTTTCTTTTTGGATTAATTTTTATTTTACCAATCAAAATTTCTAATATTGATATTCCATTTTTAATTACGTTACTGGACAATCATTTTATTTCATCTTTATTTGTTCTTTTATGCTTTTTGTTTGTAATTAATGGAGCAAATTTAGTAGACGGGTTTAATGGATTGCTAACAATTAATTTGCTAATTATAAATTTGGTCTTAGTTTATATTAACTTGAGTAGTAATAATTTAGCTTTTTCATTTTTAATAATTTCTCAAATTATAATCTTGTTGTCATTTTTATTATTTAACTTTCCAAGTGCAAAAATTTTTCTTGGAGATAGCGGGGCCTATTTGATGGGGTCTTTAGTTGCCTTAAATAGTATAATTACTAATAATTTAAATCCCTACTTATCCTCATTTTTCTTTTGCACCTTACTGTCCTACTTATTCTTTGAGGTTTTCTTCTCTTTTTTTAGAAAACTAGGACAAAACAAGTCACCTATTCATCCAGATAATCAACATTTACATATGCTTAGTTTTCAAAAAATTTCTTTGAAATATGGAAAAGAAAAAAGTAATTTTTTGAATGCGCTTTTAATTAATATAATTTATTTACTTTTAATTTTGCCTGGGTTGTATTTTATGGATAATCCTATTTTAAGTAGATTTTGGTTTTTTTTCTTATTGTTAATTTATGTCTACATTTATTCGAGACTTTATCATTTTACAAAAAATTAAATTGTTATATAAAACAACAATTAAATAAATGGGCAAGTGGCGGAATTGGTATACGCGCTGGTCTTAGAAACCAGTGCCGCAAGGCTTAAGAGTTCGAGTCTCTTCTTGCCCACCAAATAAAAATATGAAAATTGAGGTACAATCAAAAAAAGGTCTTAGAACAATTTTATCTGTTGTTGTTGATAAAAAAACTATTCAATCGAAAATGAATGAAAGATTATCTGAGCTTCAAAAGGAAGTTGCTTTAAAAGGTTTTAGGCCGGGCAAGGTACCTCCAGCAGTTATAAAAAGTCAATTTGGAAAATCTATTTATGGCGAAGTAATAGACAAAGTTTTAAGAGAGACATCAACTAAAGCTATCACAGAAAAAAAATTGAAAGTAGCAGGTCAACCTAAAATTGATTTAAAAGAATTTGGTGAGGGAAAGGATCTTAATTATGAACTTCAAATAGATTGTTTGCCTAAAATCGAATTAAAATCTTTTGATAAATTTAAAGCAACTAATTATAAAATTAAAATTGATGAAAGTTTAGTTCAAAACAAACTTAAAGAATTAGCTGATCAAAATAAACAATTTCAAGATAAGAAAGAGGGTGAAAAAGCTCAAATAGGAGATCAAGTAATTTTCAATTATTCGGCAACAGCAGATGGAAAAAAATTTGAAGGAGGTGAAGGTAAAGGCATACAAATTGAACTTGGAAAAAATTTATTTTTAAAAGGTTTTGATGAACAATTATTAGGAGTTAAGAAAGATGATGTAAAAAAAGTTAATTCAATTTTGCCAACAAATTATCCAAAAAAAGAATTAGCAAATAAAAAAACAAATTTCGAATGTAAAATTTTAAAGATAAAAAGAGGCATAGAAAGTAAAATAGATGATAATTTTGCAAAAAATATGGGAGCTAAAGATATTAATGATTTAAAAGCTTTAGTTGAAAAACAGATATCAAGCCAATACTCTCAAGCTTTAAATTCAATTACAAAAAAAGAAATTTTAGACCAAATTGAGAAAAATCATAATGTAGAATTACCTGAAAACTTAGTTGAGCAAGAGGTAGAAATGATGACAAGAAATCTTAAATTAGAAGAAAAAGAAAAACATAAACTAAATAATATAAAATTAGCAAAATCTAGGATTAAACTTGGTCTATTATTAAATGAGTTTGGCGAGAAAAATAATCTAAATGTTTCAGACGAAGAGGTAAAATCTGAAATTCAAAAACAAATTAAAGGAATGCCAGGACAAGAAAAAATGGTATTGGAATATTATCAAAAAAATCCTAGCGCTTCTCAAAGCTTGAAAGGTTCATTTATATCGTTATTTAATCTAGGTAGTATTCTTTTTACCTCCCAATTATAAGTATCAACTCTTATATTTGATCCCACAGCGTCCATTACGTCTACACTTTCTGTCTTTTTTAGTTCCCATGGTCTCGCCTCGAAGGCATATGGTTTAGATGTGAGAGCACCTACGGGACATAAATCTATTACATTGGCTGAAAGTTCTGACTCCATAGCCTTTTCAAGATATGTTGTGATTTCCATGTTTTCTCCTCTGCCTATGGCTCCGATTTCTGGAACTCCAGCGACCTCTGTTGCAAATCTCACACATCTCGTACAATGAATACACCGTGTCATTTGTGTTTTGATCAAAGGACCCATGTATTTTTCTTTAACTAGTCTTTTATTTTCAACAAATCTTGATTTATCCACTCCGTAATACATGGATTGGTCTTGTAAATCACATTCTCCTCCTTGATCACAAACAGGACAATCTAATGGGTGATTAGCCAACAAAAATTCCATCACGCCTTTTCTAGCCTTTTCAACTGAAGCAGTGTTAGTTTTAATATTCATTCCCTCTGTTGCAGGCATTGCACAGGAAGCAATTGGCTTTGGAGATTTTTCCATTTCCACAAGACACATCCTACAATTACCAGCTATTGATAATTTTTCGTGGTAGCAAAATCTTGGAATTTCTACATCTGCAAGCTCGCATGCTTGAAGAACTGTCATCCCTTTCTCAAATTCTATTTCTTTTCCGTTAATTGTAATTTTAGGCATTCTTGTTCTCCAAGAGATGTTGATCAACTAAATATGGATTATTTATTTTCTTTTTAATTAGAGGCTCGTCTCTGCAACGACTCTCAATTTCTTTTCTAAAATGTCTTAACAAGCCTTGAACTGGCCATGCAGATCCCTCCCCAAATGCACAAATAGTATGACCTTCTATCTGTTTTGTAACATCTGATAATAAATTAATATCATTAAAAGTAGCTTTTCTTTTTACAACTCTATCTAATATCCTCCACATCCATCCAGCTCCTTCTCTACATGGAGTGCACTGACCACAACTTTCATGTTTGTAAAATCTCGCTATTCTTGCCATGCAGGCAACAATGTCTTGATCTTTATTAATAACTACAATTCCAGCTGTGCCTAATCCACTTTTATTTTCAATTAAAGAGTCAAAATCCATCGTTATGGTATCGCAAATTTCTTTTGATAATAGAGGCATTGACGAACCACCAGGTATCACAGCTTGAAGGTTGTCCCATCCACCAATCACTCCACCAGCATGTTTTTCTATTAAATCTTTAAGAGGTACACCCATTTCCTCCTCAACATTGCAAGGTGTATTTACATTACCTGATATACAAAATATTTTTGTACCTGTATTTTTTGATTTTCCAATTGACGCAAACCATTTTCCACTCCTTCTTAAAATAGTTGGGACAACTGCAATCGTCTCAACATTATTAACAATTGTTGGGCAGCCATACAAACCCACTAGAGCAGGAAATGGAGGTTTTAATCTTGGTTGACCCTTATTACCCTCAATGCTTTCTAATAAAGCTGTTTCTTCGCCACAAATATATGCACCTGCGCCGTAATGGATAAAAATATCAAAATCCCATCCAGAATCACAAGCATTTTTTCCTAAATAATTTTTTTTGTATGCCTGATTAATTGCTTCTTGTAATCGTTTACCTTCATTAAAGTATTCGCCTCTAATGTAAATATAACAAACATGTGCGTTAACAGCGAAACCTGCAATTAAACATCCCTCTATTAACTTTTGAGGCTCGAATCTTAAAATGTCTCTATCCTTACATGTTCCAGGCTCTGACTCATCTGCATTAATTACCAAATAATGCGGTCTCGACCCAACTTCTTTAGGTGCGAATGACCATTTAAGTCCAGTTGAAAATCCAGCACCTCCTCTTCCCCTCAGCTCAGACGTTTTCACCTCATTAATTATCCATTCTCTTCCTTTTGAAATAAGATTTTTAGTATCTTTCCAATCGTCTCTTTTGATAGCATTCTCTATTTCCCAGCCATATTCATTGTAAAGATTTTTAAATATTCTATTTTCTAATTTAAGCATGATTTTCTCCATTAATTGATTGTTTTTTTTCAGGAGCTGTATTTTTGCGACCTCTGTACGATCCTGGTTTTAAGGGTTTATCTTTGATTAGAGAGTTTAAAATTTCAACGGTGTTTTTTTCGTCTAAATCTTCGTAATAATCCTCATTTATTTGTATCATTGGAGCACTTACGCATGCACCTAGACATTCTACCTCCATCCATGAGCAATTTCCTTTTTGAGATAATTCATTTTCATTTGGTGATATTTTTTCTTTACATAATTTTACAATTTTGTCAGCTCCTCTAATTAAACAAGGTGTAGTTGTGCATACTTGTATAAAATATTTCCCTACAGGTGATAAATTATACATAGAATAAAAAGTTGCTACTTCATAAACAGATATGTAAGGCATTGATAAAAATTTTGCTATATATTTCATTGCTGCTAGAGGTATCCAATTACTGTTTTGTTTTTGAGCCAAATAAAGAAAGGGCATTACAGCACTTTTTTTGTTCTTCTCTGGGTACCTTTTTAAAATTTCTTCAGCCTTTTTTAAATTTTCATTAGTAAATTTAAAATCTTTTGGTTGATTACTATGTACTTTTTTTAAACTCATCTGTCCACCTCACCAAAAACTATATCAAGAGAGCCTAAAACTGCTGGCACATCAGCTAACATGTGTCCACGAATTAAATAATCCATAGCTTGTAAATGGGAAAATCCTGGAGCTCTAATTTTACACCTATATGGTTTATTTGATCCATCTGAAATTAAATAAACACCAAACTCACCTTTTGGTGCCTCAACAGCTGTATATACATCTCCTTTAGGGACTCTGTATCCCTCAGTAAATAATTTAAAGTGGTGAATTAGCGCCTCCATAGACTCTTTAAGATCATCTCTATTTGGAGGAGATATTTTCCCATCAATAGATTTTATTGGTCCCTTTGGCAGTCTCTCTATGCATTGTAGTATAATTTTTACACTCTCTCTCATTTCCTCAATTCTACAAAGATAACGATCATAACAATCGCCATTTTTTCCAATTGGTATTTTAAAATGTAAATCTTTATAAATTTCATAAGGTTGCGACCTTCTCAAATCCCATGCTATACCTGACCCTCGTAGCATAACTCCTGAAAAACTATGATCTAAAGCTTCTTGCTTAGATACAATTCCAATTTCAACGTTTCTTTGTTTAAAAATTCGATTATCTGTAAGAAGTCCCTCCAAATCATCTATAATTTTTGGAAATGACCTGCAAAATTTCTCAATATCCTCCACTAATTTCATAGGAATATCCTGATGAACTCCACCTGTTCTAAAATAGTTAGCATGCAATCTAGAACCTGAAGCCCTTTCATAGAAAGTCATTAATGTTTCTCTCTCTTCAAAACCCCAAAGTGAAGGTGTAAGTGCTCCTACATCCAAGGCTTGTGTAGTCACATTAAGTATGTGGCTTAAAATCCTTCCAATCTCACAGAAAATAACTCGAATGTATTTTGCTCGAATAGGTACCTCAATATTTAATAATTTTTCGGCAGCAAGAGCAAAGGCGTGTTCTTGATTCATTGGAGCTACATAATCTAACCGATCAAAATAAGGAAGTGCTTGAGTGTAAGTCTTTTGCTCTATGAGTTTTTCAGTCCCTCTATGAAGTAGTCCGATGTGCGGATCAGCTTTTTCCACAACTTCTCCATCAAGCTCAAGTATTAACCTCAAAACTCCATGAGCAGCCGGATGTTGAGGTCCAAAATTTAAGTTAAGTGATTTAGTTTTTTTTACCATCTTTTTCCAAATCTTTAATTTCCCTAATATAATTAGTACCTTCCCAAGGACTTTCAAAATCAAAGTTTCTATAATTTTGCTCAAGTTTTACTGGTTCATAGACTACTTTTTTTTCTTTTTCGCTGTACCTAACCTCATTAAATCCAGTCAAAGGAAAATCTTTTCTTAGTGGATGACCTTTAAATCCATAATCAGTAAGAATTCTTCTTAAATCTGGATGATTTTTAAATTTAATTCCATACATATCAAAGACTTCTCTTTCCATCCAATTCGAAGACGGAAAAATCTTAGTTAATGAATTAATTGTTTCATTTGTTTGAAATTTTATTAAAATTTTGACTCTTATATTATTTTCATGTGATAAAAAAAGATAAACCAATTGAAATCGTTTATTTTCTTCAGGATAGTCTACCCCAGCAATGTCTATTAATTGTCTGAACTTACATTTATCATTTGATTTTAAAAATTGTACAACCTCAATAAGATCATTAATATTTATTTCAACTTTTAATTCCTCATTATCAATAACTGAATGCTGGACTTTGCTGGCAAGTTCTGAGTTAATAATTTTTTCGATTTTTTTTAATTTTTCGACCATGAATTATCTTTGTATATTTCCCTCTCTTCGTATTTTTTTTTGTAGTTGCAAGATTCCATAAAGAAGAGCTTCCGCGGACGGTGGGCATCCTGGGATATAAATATCCACTGGAACAATTTTATCACAACCTCTCACAACAGAGTAAGAATAATGATAATAACCTCCACCGTTTGCACAGCTTCCCATTGAAACTACGTATCTTGGTTCCGGCATTTGATCGTAAACTTTTCTAAGAGCCGGAGCCATTTTATTTGTTAATGTTCCTGCAACAATCATTACATCGGATTGTCTAGGAGAAGCTCTAGGAGCCGCACCAAATCTTTCTAGGTCATATCTTGGCATCGAGGTTTGCATCATTTCAACTGCACAGCAAGCGAGTCCAAAAGTCATCCAATGTAATGAGCCAGTTCTAGCCCAATTGATTAGATTTTCTGATGAAGTAGTTATGAAGCCTTTTTCAGCAAAATCTTTAGCTAAATCTTTAAACTCTTCAGGAATTTGCTTCTCATTATTTGGATTTAAACTAAATTTTACTCCCATTCTAAAGCTCCTTTTTTCCACTCATAAATAAATCCAATAGTTAAAATACCTAAAAAAATCATCATTGACCAAAAACCTAAAGCTCCCAAATTGCCCAAAGATATTGCCCATGGAAAAAGAAAGGCTATTTCTAAATCAAAAATTATAAATAATATTGCTACTAGATAAAATCTCACATCGAATTCCATTCTTGAGTCATCAAATGCATCAAACCCACACTCGTAAGCTGATAATTTTTCAGGATCTGGATTGGATGGAGATGCTAAATAATTTGCAACTATAAAGCCTATGCTTAAAAATAGAGCTAAAAATAAAAATATTATTATTGATAAATAATCTGATAAAAAGTTGTAAATCATGTTTTTTTAATATCTACCCCAATACCGTAGTTTGAGGATTCTTATATTAATATTATTTACTTATAACATTAAATAATTAAGAGTACAGGACAGATGGAAGCATTTATGTTGACGAATTCATGTTGATTTGTAACTCACTAGATGAAAATCATTATCAACTAGTGGCGGGAGTGACGGGACTCGAACCCGCGACCTCCTGCGTGACAGGCAGGCGCTCTAACCAAGCTGAGCTACACCCCCTTATTTAATGGTGGGCGGTAAAGGACTCGAACCTATGACCCTCTCGGTGTAAACGAGATGCTCTACCAACTGAGCTAACCGCCCTAATTAAATAAAATCGAGATATACAATAAAAACTTTATAAAGTAAAAAAGTATTTAATTTCTAGTGTAATTTATATAAATAGCAGTATTATTGTAATCTATGATTATAACTTGTAACTGTGGTGAAAAGAAATTTACGCTTCCAGATAATTCCATACCTGCAGCTGGAAGAATGGTTCAGTGTGGTTTTTGTGGATTAAAATGGAAACAATTCCCTGTGGGAGATGTGGAAAAAACACAATCAATCGCTCGTCCAAAAAAGGTAGTTTCAAGAACTCAGCCTGTCCAACCAAAAATACAAAAACCAAAAAAAATAAAAAGGACTGCTCCAAAAAAACCAAGAGAAATCAGTTTATACTCACCTGAATATTTAGCAAAAAAGCATGGTATAAAAATTAGCGACGCACAGCCTGAAAAAAAAATTAGCAATCGAGAAAAAGATAAAGTTTCTTTTGGATTTTATAATTCGCTACTAGTATTTATTTTCTTTGTGATAACTTTGTCGCGTATTTTATATTTTTCACAGGAATTTATAATAGCAAATATACCAGTATCTGAATATTACTTAAATTATTTCTTTGAAAGTATTAGAAATGTTTTTGAAATTTGGAAAAGTCTTATTGCAAATTACTAGTCTCTAAATCTTTAATATTAATTATATTATTTGACAGCTTTGAATTATTTTTTTTGATATCTTCATAAAAATTCCAAGCTAAAACTAAAAGTGTATTATTCTTATTTTTTATTTTATCTTTATTTTTTATTGGAATTTTTACTCCAGGAATAAATTTATTATGTTTGAGTTTATTGTCCTCTACTATGTAATCAATTTGGTCCGTAATTCCAAAAAAATTTAGAGCTGTTGTAGCTTTAGCTGGTGCTCCATAACCAATAATTAAATTGTTTTTTTTCAATTTATTCATATTTTGTCTAACATTGTCTCTAATTTTATATACTGACTCTCCAAATTTCTGATAAGTTTTGAATTTTTTTATTCCAAATTTTTCTTCTTCCCTAAGCATATTTTTAACACTACTTTCAATTTTCACCTTTTTATCTTTTTTTAAGTAAATCCTTATTGAACCTCCATGAGTATTGATTTTTTCTGATCGGAATATTTTGGCGTTAAGTTTTGAAAAGAAATTAACTAGAGAAGTTAAGGACCAATAATTATAATGTTCGTGATAAATATTATCAAAAGTTAAATCTTTTAGTGTGTTCATTAAGTATTGAACTTCTATGACGATTGTTCCTTTTTGGCTTAATAATTCTAACATACATTCGGCCATTTCTTTTAATTTGTCTGAATGTGCAAAAACATTTGAGGCTAATATTAAGTCCGCTTTTTTTTTAATTTTTTTAAGATTTTTTTTTTCTAAAAAACCATTAAAAGTTTTAATTTTAGTTTTATTTGCTAATTTAGCTAGATTTTTTGCTGGTTCAATTCCTAAAATATTTTTAAATCCTAGCTCTTTAAAAGGTCTTAAGGCTACTCCATCATTGCTACCAATATCAATTATATAAGATTTTTTTGAGTGTAATTTTAATTCTTTAATATATTTCTTAGCTGCTTTGACAAAGTGATCTCTAAATACCTTTGAAGTTGAGGAAGTGTATAAATAATTGGAAAACATTTTTTTTGGATTTACTGCAACTGAAAGTTGGCAGTTATGACATTTGTCGCAATAATTAATTTCTAGAGGGTAAAGATCACATTTTTCATTTTGTTTCTTGAGTAAATTGTTTGCTAATGGTTGGTAGCCTAATGAGAGAACTCTTTTAAGATTTGTGTTTCCACAACATCTGCATTCAAACTTATAGCTTTCTAACAAGAGATTTTTTTCTTTTTCATCTACAAAAACATGTTTAATAGTATGAGTAATTCCATAATTCTCGTGATCTCTTTCTCCTCTTACTAGATTTAAAAAAGTAGTATCTTTTGTAAATACCATTGCATGTGCAACGTTTGGTTTTATTACTGATAATTGCCCCTCGTTAACAACTTGGGTGATTTTAGGGGAGTTAGGGTTAACAACATCTTGAAATATTTCTATGATTTGGCCTTTTGTAAATAAACATTTTTGTTCTTGTTGGGGATGATAGTGATTTGCTCTTATTGTCCCTTTTTTTGAGTCTATTAAACCTATTAAATTTATTGGTTCTGTTAATTCGTGATTGCTTATCTTTCCTCGCTTATCAATAAATATCTTTTCACCACTATTTACGTACTCTAAATCTTTTTTTAGATCTTGCTTGGACCATTTTTCAATCATTTCTTTAATATTTTGATTTAAGTTATAAAGAAATTCGAAACCTGTGCTTAAAAGTTTTTTATTTGATAAAGAAAAACCTAAATTTGGTATCTCATCATTAGTTTCTCTAAGATTTACTTTAGGGTTATGTTTTTTACAAATTTCAGCAACTTCTTTTACAGTTAAAGTATCTTTTGTAAGATTAAAAATTTCAGAATTAATTTTGTCGTTTTCTTCCATAAATTTAAAACATCTTGCAACGTCAATTAATGGAACCAGACTTTTTATTTGTTTTCCTCCAGAAAATAATCTTAAAGTTCCATTTTGAGATGTAATTTTAGAAAATAAATTTGGCATTATATCAATTCTCATTGAGTCATTTGAATAGCCATATACTGAACCAAGCCTCAAAATGATACAGTTTTTTCCTGAAGATTTAAGTTGTTTTTCATTTTTAGCCTTAGAGGTTGAGTATGAAAGAATAGGTTGAGTAGGTTCGTCTTCTACTATATTCTTTTTTACAGAATTAATTCCCTCATAAACCACATGAGTTGAAGGAAAAACTATTTTACATTTATGAGTTACAGCATCTAGTACATTTTGAGTACCTTGTTCACCTACTAATTTAATTTTTGAATTTTGTTCCTCAGTGGCCTCACTTTTTGTTCTTGGAACTAGGGTAACTCCCGCTAAATGGTGAACAACATCTGCATCTTTTAAATGCTTATTTAATAAATCTTTATCTAAAATATCTCCATGAATGAAATCAATGTTCCAGTTTCTTAATTGATTTACTCTTTCAGAAATAAATCTATTATCTAAAACGGTTATATTATGATTCCAACTTATACCAGAGTAAAGCTTACAAAGTTCTGTTCCAATATAGCCTAAACCACCGGTAATAATAATTTTTTTTTTCATTTCAAAATGATTTTATTTACTTATAGCAAGTTTTATTATAACTCAATTGTCATGAAAATCATTGACTGTTTTATGTTCTATGATGAAGATATGATTTTAGACATCCGTCTAAACATTTTAGACAAATATGTCTCAAAATTCGTTATCTGTGAAGCGTCATTTAACCATAACGGAACAAAAAGAGAATTTAAATTCAATATAGACAATTTTAAAAAATTTAAAGATAAAATCACATATATACAAGTTAAAAAACAGCCAGAAAACTTACGAGTTATAGATGAGAAAGATAATCAATCAATTATAAATTCTAAAATTTTAGATAATGCTTTAATAAGAGAAAATTTTCAAAGAGATTATCTACAAATAAAAATTAATGAGTTTCATGAAGATGATTTAATTTTGATAAGTGATGTAGATGAAATACCCAACTTAAAAAATTTTAAATATTCCTCGAAGATAACGCTTTTTGAGCAAAAAATGTTTTATTATAAACTTAATTTAATTCACAAAAATTTTATATGGTATGGATCAAAACTTTGTAAAAAAAAGCATTTAATTAGCCCACAATGGTTGAGAAATATAAAAAGTAAAAAATATCCCCTATGGAGATTTGATACTATCTTTTCTAAAAAAAAATATAGAACTGTTAACTTTATTAATGACGGTGGATGGCATTATACTAACATCAAAAGTCCTGAAAAAATTGATCATAAGATGAAGAATTTTTTACATCATTTGGAATATGAGGAAAGTGGTCTAAACGTTGATGATGTAAAAAAAATCATTACGGAAAAAAAAGTTTTTTATAATCATAATGCTGATAAAAAGGAAAAAAAGTGGTCAGCAGGTATCAAGCTAGCTAAAGAGAGTGATTTGTTGCTACCTGACTATATATTGAAGAATAAAGAAAAGTTTATAGACTGGTTAGATTAGTTTTAGTGAGTGCTTAACTCTTTTTCATCTTTATTTTTAGAAATTTGATCGACTTCTACCCATTCAACTCTCTTAAGTGGTTTAGTTAAAGCAATTTTTAAAACTTCCTCTATATTTTTTACGGTAATTATTTTCATCGAGTCCAAAATTGTTTTTGGTACTTCGACTAAATCTTTTTTGTTTTCAATGGGAATTAAAACTTTTTTTATACCTGCCCTATGAGCAGCCAACAATTTTTCTTTTACTCCGCCAATTGGTAAGACTAACCCTCTTAAAGTTATTTCTCCGGTCATTGCAACATCTTTGTTTACTGGTATTTCTGTTATTGCAGAAATTATCGAAGTAACCATACCAATTCCAGCAGATGGGCCATCTTTTGGGGTAGCACCTTCTGGAACATGAATATGAAAATCTTTTTTATCGAAAATTGGCGGTATGATACCGTAATCTAAGCTTTTAGATCTTATATAAGATTTTGCTGCCTTAACCGACTCTTGCATTACATCGCCAAGTTTTCCTGTAATTTGCATTTTACCTTTTCCAGGCATTACTGCGGACTCTATTTTTAATATTTCACCGCCAACCTCAGTCCAAGCCAGTCCAGTTACAACCCCTACTCTGTTTTCCTCTTCAATTTCTCCGTAATTAAATTTCTTAACTCCCAGTAGTTTCTTCAAATCTTCATCGATTAAAGGGTTATTTACTTTTTCACTATTGTCTATCTTCTTAACTAATTTTCTAGCAATTTTAGATATCTCTCTTTCTAAATTTCTTACTCCAGACTCTCTAGTGTAATTCCTAATTATTTTTCTATTTATGTCCTCATTAATAGACCATTCCTCTTTTTTAAGTCCATTATTTTTACTTTGATTTGGAATTAAAAACTTTTGAGAAATGTTTACTTTTTCATCCTCAGTGTATCCTGAGAGTCTAATCACTTCCATTCTATCCAATAGAGGAGGCAAAATATTTAAGGTATTTGCTGTAGTTACAAACATTACATCTGATAAATCATAGTCTACTTCTAAATAATGATCATTAAATTCTTTATTTTGCTCAGGGTCTAATGCCTCGAGAAGGGCTGAAGAAGGATCTCCTCTGTAGTCATTACCAACCTTATCAATTTCATCAAGAAGAAAAAGTGGATTTTTTGTTCCAGCTTTTTTCATCATTTGTATAATTTTTCCAGGTAGAGCTCCAATATAAGTTCTTCTATGGCCTCTTATCTCAGCTTCGTCTCTGATACCACCAAGTGATATTCTTATAAATTTCCTATTTGTTGCTTTGGCAATAGATTTACCTAGTGAGGTTTTGCCAACTCCTGGTGGGCCGACTAAACACAAAATTGGTCCTTTCATTTTTTGTATTCTTTTTTGAACAGCTAAAAATTCTATAATCCTCTCCTTAACCTTTTCCAGTCCATAATGATCTTCGTCCAAAATTCTTTGAGCATCTTTAAGATCAGTATTTATTTTTGATTTATTAGACCAAGGTAGTTCTGTCATCCAGTCTAAATAATTTCTCACAACTGTAGCTTCAGCTGACATTGGGCTCATAGATTTTAATTTTTTTAGTTCTGATAGACTTTTTTCTCTTGCAAGTTTTGGCATTTTTGCATTAGTAATTGCTTTAGAAATTGAAGTTAACTCATCTTTACCTTCATCAATTTCGCCTAGTTCTTTTTGAATAGCTTTTAATTGTTCGTTAAGATAGTATTCTCTTTGTGTCTTCTCCATTTGGTTTTTTACTCTACCTCTAATTTTTTTCTCTACTGTAAGAACACTAGTCTCCTTTTCTATTAATGAGTGAATTTTCTCTAATCTCTTTTTCAAATCTATGATTTCTAATAATTCTTGCTTCTCAAAAATTTGAATATTTAGGTTAGAAGAAATATTGTTAGCAATTTGAATTGGGTTTTTTACATTTTTAAGGCTATTAGATCCATCATTAAAATCTTTTTTATTTAGAACTTGTAATCTTTCAAATTTTTTCACTAATCCGTTTGCCAGTTGTTCAAGATCCTTTGAAACATTCATATCTTCGACTATTTCAACTTCACAATTAAGATATTCCTTAGTTCCAATTTCTTGATGCTTTAAAATCTTGATTCTTTTCTCGCCTTCGACTAGAACTTTTACAGTACCATCAGGTAACTTTAAAAGTTGTAGAACCTTACTTAAACAACCAAACTGATAAAGATCTTTTTCTTCTGGATCATCAACTTCAGAATTTTTTTGAGTGACTAAAACAATCGATTTATCTGTCTTCATTACCTCCTGAAGAGCCTTTATGGATTTTTCTCTTCCAACAAATAATGGGATAACCATAGAAGGAAAAATTACAATATCTCTTAATGGTAGTAGTGGTTTTAGATATGAAGTTTTCATAATAAATTATATGGTAATTGACATAGAAATTGCAAGAAGCAAATCAAGGTTAAGCTACAGATGTTGATGATTTCTTACCGTATGTGACAATCGGTTCTGATCTACCTTTAACAGATGAGCTATCAACAGTTACTTTTATAACATTTTCAAGATCAGGTAGTTCGAACATTGTTTTAAGTAAAATATTTTCAAGTATTGATCGTAAGCCTCTAGCACCAGTTTTTTTTGTGATTGCTTTTTTTGCAATTTCTAAAATTGCATCATCATTAAATTGTAATTCTACTTCCTCAAATTCAAACAATCTTTTGTACTGTTTAATTAGCGAGTTTTTTGGTTCCTTTAAAATTTTGACTAAAGATTTTTCATCTAAATCATCTAGTGTTGCGATAATAGGCATTCTTCCAATAAATTCAGGTATAAGTCCATACTTAATTAAATCTTCTGGTTCTAACAATTTCATAGTTTCAGAAAGAGGCTGTTCTTTAAAATTTTTAACTTTGGCACCAAAACCTATGGAACTTCCTTTGCCTCTGCTATCTATTAATTTATCTAAGCCTGCGAAAGCTCCGCCGCAAATAAATAAGATATTAGTTGTATCAACTTGTAAAAATTCTTGTTGAGGATGTTTTCTTCCTCCTTGAGGTGGCACACTAGCTACAGTACCTTCCATAATTTTTAATAAGGCTTGTTGAACACCTTCCCCGGAGACATCTCTAGTTATTGATGGATTTTCAGATTTTCTACTTATCTTATCGACTTCATCGATATAAACTATTCCTCTTTGAGCTTTTTCTACATTATAATCCGCAGCTTGGAGCAATTTTAAAATTATATTTTCAACATCTTCTCCGACGTATCCTGCTTCAGTCAATGTTGTTGCATCGGCCATGGTGAAAGGCACATCTAATATTCTTGCCAAAGTTTGAGCTAATAATGTTTTACCACACCCGGTTGGTCCTACTAACAGAATATTTGATTTTGAAAGTTCTACATCTTTATTATTTTTTGTTTCGTGATTTAATCTTTTATAGTGATTATGAACTGCTACAGATAAAATTTCTTTAGCTAGTTTTTGTCCAATAACATAGTCGTCGAGAACATTGCATATCTCTTTAGGAGAAGGAACTCCATCTTGATGCTTTACTAAAGAACTCTTATTTTCCTCTTTGATAATATCCATACAAAGTTCAACACATTCATCACATATAAATACTGTTGGACCTGCAATTAGTTTCCTTACCTCATGCTGACTTTTTCCACAGAATGAGCAGTATAGAATATTTTTACTGTTTTTATCTGACATATCGAATCAATCAAATTAATATAAAACGCTAAAGAATTGTTATCAAGCTGAAGTTGAAATTAAAGCTATATGTAGTGATTTATTTTCTTTTTTCCACAACAGAGTCGATTAACCCAAATCTCTTGGCTTCATCTGCTGTCATAAAATTGTCTCTCTCTAAAGCATCTGATATTTCGTCAATCGTTTTTCCTGTATGCTTGGAATATATTTTGTTTAATCTATCTTTTAATGACAATATTTCTTTAGCATGAATTTGAATATCAGTTGCTTGTCCTTGAAACCCAGCGGAAGGTTGATGAACCATTATTCTTGAGTTAGGTAAAGAGTATCTTTTTCCTTTTTGTCCGGCTGCTAATAAGAAAGATCCCATAGAAGATGCTTGTCCTATGCATAAAGTAGAAACAGGAGAATTTATATATTGCATTGTATCATAAATACCTAGGCCAGCTGTGACCAATCCGCCAGGACTATTAATATAAAAGTTAATTTCTTTATTAGGATTCTCTGACTCTAGAAATAGCAATTGTGCTGTCACTAATGAGGCAACTGAGTCATTTACTGGTCCAACTAAAAATACTATTCTTTCTTTTAAAAGCCTAGAATAAATGTCATACGCTCTTTCTCCTTTACTCGTTTGCTCGACGACCATAGGAATTAAACTATTCATTTGCTCTTCAAAATTGCGACTCATAACATTTTTATACAACTATTGATTACTTTTTACTAATTTTTTTTGATTTAACTTCAGTTTTGTTAGAAGATTTAGTTTTGAGAGATTGTTTCTTATCTACATTTGGTTTGTTAAACTCAGAAATGATCTTTTCAGCTTCTTTAGTATTTATTACTTTTGTATTTAGTTTTACTTTTGATTTAATTAAATCAATAATTTTCTCCTCATATAATGAACCTTTCAAGCTTTGAGAAGCGCTAGGATTTTTTTGATAATATTCCAATACCATTTTTTCTTGTCCTGGCATTCCTTTAATTTGTTTTTGAATTTCAGATTTTACCTCTTCGTCTGAAACATTTAGATTATTTTTCTCGCCAAACTCATTTAATAATAGACCAAGTTTAATCCTAGATTTTGCTAATTTTATATTATTTAGTTTATGTTTTTCTTTTTCTTCTAATTTAAGATTTCTTGTCATCATTTCTACCTCTTGCTCAACTAAGTTTTCAGGTAATTCTACATTATGATTTTTCTCAATTTGGTCTAAAATTTCTTTTTTTGTAATTGAATTTAAAGCTTGAGAGTATTGGCTTGATATCTGTTTTTCAACTAAAGCTTTTAAATCATTAATATCTTTAGCTCCCATATTTTTTGCAAAATTATCATCTATTTTACTTTCTATGCCTCTTTTTATCTTTAAAATTTTACATTCGAAATTTGTTTTTTTATTTGCTAATTCTTTTTTTGGATAATTTGTTGGCAAAATTGAATTAACTTTTTTTACATCATCTTTCTTAACTCCTAATAATTGTTCATCAAAACCTTTTAAAAATAAATTTTTTCCAAGTTCAATTTGTATGCCTTTACCTTCACCTCCTTCAAATTTTTTTCCATCTGCTGTTGCCGAATAATTGAAAATTACTTGATCTCCTATTTGAGCTTTTTCACCCTCTTTCTTATCTTGAAATTGTTTATTTTGATCAGCTAATTCTTTAAGTTTGTTTTGAACTAAACTTTCATCAATTTTAATTTTATAATTAGTTGCTTTAAATTTATCAAAAGATTTTAATTCGATTTTAGGCAAACAATCTATTTGAAGTTCATAATTAAGATCCTTTCCCTCACCAAATTCTTTTAAATCAATTTTAGGTTGACCTGCTACTTTCAATTTTTTTTCTGTGATAGCTTTAGTTGATGTCTCTCTTAAAACTTTGTCTATTACTTCGCCATAAATAGATTTTCCAAATTGACTTTTTATAACTGCTGGAGGTACCTTGCCCGGCCTAAAACCTTTTAAAGCAACTTCCTTTTGAAGCTCAGATAATCTTTCATTCATTTTCGATTGAATAGTTTTTTTATCAACAACAACAGATAAAATTGTTCTAAGACCTTTTTTTGATTGTACCTCAATTTTCATATTTTTATTTGGTGGGCAAGAAGAGACTCGAACTCTTAAGCCTTGCGGCACTGGTTTCTAAGACCAGCGCGTATACCAATTCCGCCACTTGCCCATTTATTTAATTGTTGTTTTATATAACAATTTAATTTTTTGTAAAATGATAAAGTCTCGAATAAATGTAGACATAAATTAACAATAAGAAAAAAAACCAAAATCTACTTAAAATAGGATTATCCATAAAATACAACCCAGGCAAAATTAAAAGTAAATAAATTATATTAATTAAAAGCGCATTCAAAAAATTACTTTTTTCTTTTCCATATTTCAAAGAAATTTTTTGAAAACTAAGCATATGTAAATGTTGATTATCTGGATGAATAGGTGACTTGTTTTGTCCTAGTTTTCTAAAAAAAGAGAAGAAAACCTCAAAGAATAAGTAGGACAGTAAGGTGCAAAAGAAAAATGAGGATAAGTAGGGATTTAAATTATTAGTAATTATACTATTTAAGGCAACTAAAGACCCCATCAAATAGGCCCCGCTATCTCCAAGAAAAATTTTTGCACTTGGAAAGTTAAATAATAAAAATGACAACAAGATTATAATTTGAGAAATTATTAAAAATGAAAAAGCTAAATTATTACTACTCAAGTTAATATAAACTAAGACCAAATTTATAATTAGCAAATTAATTGTTAGCAATCCATTAAACCCGTCTACTAAATTTGCTCCATTAATTACAAACAAAAAGCATAAAAGAACAAATAAAGATGAAATAAAATGATTGTCCAGTAACGTAATTAAAAATGGAATATCAATATTAGAAATTTTGATTGGTAAAATAAAAATTAATCCAAAAAGAAAGATTATCATCAGTATCAATCTTTTAGATGGTGTAATTTTAATTCTTAAATCATCTAAAAAACCTACTATAAACATTGATAAACCTATGAGAAGATAATCGTACAAAATTTTTGAATAAAGTAGATAATAAATTACTAAAAAAATGTTGAAGGATATTATTGCTGCTATTCCTCCACTTCTTGTAACTGGCAAAAAATGAAAAGCTTGTGGTTTTGTGAAATCCTTATCAAGCAACGAGCCATCTTTAATTCGGTGAGCATATTTACTAATAATTAGAAAAATAAAAAAACATATTAAAGCAAAAATAGATAAAAAACTTGCTTCAATTGACTCGGTACCCATTAATTTTTTAATCCTTTGTTATTTTTTTTAAAAATATAAATTCCTACAAGGATTATAGCTAATGACACAATAACTCTCCATGTAATTATTTCATCCATTAAGAAATATCCAAAGATAATTCCAAAAATTGGAATTAAATAAGCTACTTGTGTTTGAAAAACTAAGCCATTCACAGTTAAAATTCTAAACCTTATTAACCAAGCCAAACCAGTTGCAATCACACCTAAGTATAGTAATGATAAAGTTGAAATTAATGTTGGACTTGAATTCCATGGTGTTTCAAATACTAGACAAAAAGGAAGTAAAAAAATTACTGACCAAATAGTTGTCGATGTTGTAACGTTTTCATTTTTTTTATTTTTAAGTTTTAAAGTAAGCAGTCCACCAATACAATAAAAAGTAGAGCCAAGTATTGTTATTAAAGCATAAATAAAATTTTTCTCATTTATAATTATTTTATCAAAAAATAATAATATGATACCGCTAAAACCAATTAAAACTCCTAGAGACTTCAAAAAAGACAATTTTTCATCTTTTGTAAAAAAATGAGCCAATATCGACCCACTAAGTGGTGTTGTGCTCATTAAAATTGCTGCAAGATAGCTATTAATTTTTGCAGTTCCGATTGCGATCAAAACAAAAGGAATAGCAATATTACATAAACCAATTAAAGCGTACCAATTCCAGTTTTTGCTAAAAGCCTCAATATAAATCTTTTTTATTTTGCATAATATAAGAAGAGGTATGCTTGCGAATATAACTCTTACTAAAGCAAGTGTAATTGGTTCATAAGAATAAGTTGCTATTTTAATATTAAAAAAGGAAGAACCCCAAATTATAGCTAGTAAGACCAATAGAAAAAAATCGTAAGTGTTTGCTTCTCTCATTTCAAGTTTAAATTGTATTTATGTGATAAATGCATAGCAGATATATATTTTTAATATTGTTATAAAAATGTTCCTTATATATGTTCATTTCGAAATTAAAAACTAATTATTAAGGAGATTTAATGAGTTCCAAAGATGTATCAAAACTAATTAAAGATAAACAGGTTGAATTTGTAGACCTAAGATTTACAGACCCCAAAGGGAAACTTCAGCATTTGACAATGGATGCAACCGTAGTTGATGAAGATATGCTTGATAAAGGTGTTTTTTTTGATGGATCTTCTATAGCAGGGTGGAAAGCAATAAATGAGTCGGACATGATCTTAAAACCTGATCTAGAAAGACCGATTATAGACCCGTTTAATTCCCATACAACACTTAATATTTTTTGCGATATTTTAGATGCAGTTAAAAAAGATCCTTACGAGAGAGATCCAAGAGGAACAGCAAAGAAAGCAGAAGCTTATTTAAAAAAAACTGGCATAGGTGATAAATCTTATTTTGGACCAGAGCCTGAGTTTTTTGTCTTTGACGATGTAAGATTTAAAAACGATATGAACGAAACAAGTTTTAGCATCGATAGTTCTGAAGGTCCGTACAATACTGGTAAAAAATATGAAAATGGTAATATGGGACATAGACCTGGTATTAAAGGTGGTTATTTTCCAGTGCCTCCAGTTGACAGTGCGCAAGACATGAGAAGTGAGTATTTAAAAGCTTTAAAGGATATGGGTGTAAAAGTGGAAAAACATCACCACGAGGTAGCACCGAGTCAACATGAGCTAGGTATGTATTTTGGAACTCTTACAAATCAAGCTGATAATGTTCAACTATACAAATATGTGGTTCAAATGGTAACTCATTCTTTTGGAAAAACTGCAACTTTTATGCCAAAGCCTGTTAAAGGTGATAATGGTTCTGGAATGCACTGTCACCAATCAATTTGGAAAGGGAGTACTCCTTTATTTATGGGTAAAGAATACGCAGGTCTCTCTAAAGAAGCATTGTATTATATCGGTGGTATTTTAAAACATGCTAGAGCAATTAATGCTTTTGCAAACGCAACTACAAATAGCTATAAAAGATTAATACCTGGTTTTGAGGCTCCGGTGATATTAGCATATTCAGCAAGGAACAGATCTGCCTCATGCAGAATCCCCGTAATAATGAATCCTAAAGCTGCTAGAATGGAAATAAGATTTCCTGACGCTGCAGGAAATCCGTATTTAACTTTCGCGTCTATGCTTATGGCTGGAATTGATGGAATCAAAAATAAAATTGATCCAGGTAAACCTTTCGATCAAGATTTGTATTCTTTATCTGAAAATGAGGTGAAAAAACTTCCCACAGTTTGTGGTTCCTTAAGAGAAGCTATGCAAAACTTAGATAAAGATAGAAAGTTTTTAACTGAAGGTGGAG
>CACCPE010000012.1 GCA_902547825.1 uncultured Pelagibacteraceae bacterium
AAATTTTAAGTTTCTTTGAAATAAATTCTTTTTCAATCGAAGCGAAGTTAAAACTTACATTATTAATTTGAATATGTGGCACCGGAATAGAAATATAACGTATCTTTTCGTATTTATTTAATTTAATTTCATATTTTTCTTCAAGATAATTTTTGATAATTTCATCTTTCTTTTCGTAATTAAAAAAATTTGGAATAAGCAAAATTAACACTGATGATATGAAAAATATCAGGATAAGATATCTTGAAAAAAAAATGAATTTGAAAAAACTTGAATTTTTGTTGTTAATTATTTTTTGAATTCTATTTATCATTTTTTTTTTTTAGAACTAGTATATAAGTTAAAATTCTAAATTATGAATAACATAGATAAATTAATAGAAAATCTTAACAAGGAACAAAAAGATGCAGTTTTAAGTACTGAAGGGCCAAACTTAATTGTTGCTGGAGCTGGCTCAGGAAAAACAAGGGTGTTAACCACAAGGTTAACACATATTATAGATCAAAAAAAAGCGTGGCCAAACCAAATATTGTGTGTAACGTTTACAAATAAAGCTGCTAAAGAGATGCAAAATAGGGTTATGCAGTACTTAAAAGGCACCACGAATGCAATCCCGTGGTTAGGTACTTTTCATTCAATTAGTGTAAAATTTCTTAGAAGGCATGCTGAAGCTCTCAATTATAAAAGTAATTTTACAATTTTAGATACAGATGATCAAAAAAAACTTATCAGAAATATAGTAAAAGGAGAAAATTTAGATGCGAAAAAATATTCACCTCAACTTATAATTTATCATATTGATCAGTGGAAAAATAAAGGTCTTTTACCCAAAGATGTTAAAATAGATAAATCGGGCTCGATCATTAAATCCATACTTAAGGTTTATGAGATATATCAAAATAAAACTAAAGATTTAAATTCAATGGATTTTGGAGACTTGATTTTATATTGTGTAAAATTATTTGAGGAACACAAAGAAATTAAAGAAATATATCAAAAAAATTTTAAATATATATTAGTGGATGAATTTCAAGACACTAATTTTATCCAAAATAAATGGCTCAATTTATTAGTCAATAAAAACCAAAATATTTGTTGCGTCGGTGATGATGATCAATCTATTTATAGCTGGCGAGGAGCAGAAATAAAAAATTTTCTTACTTTTGATCAAATTTATAAAAAATGTAAGGTTTTTAAATTAGAACAAAATTATAGGTCCACCAAAAATATTTTATCAACTGCATCTCATTTAATTTCTAATAATTCTAATAGAGTAGGAAAAAAGCTCTGGTCTTCTGCTATCGAAGGTGAATTGGTAAAATTAAATTGCTATAGATCTGGTAAAGAGGAAGCTCAAGGGATTAGTGACATAATTGAAAAAAAAATTAAAAAAAAATACTCTCTGAACAATGTATCAATTTTAGTAAGAGCAATTTATCAAACAAGAGAATTTGAAGAAAGATTCCTCCAAGTAGGTATAGGTTATCGAGTTTTAGGAGGTATTAAATTTTATGAGAGAGCAGAAATAAAAGATGCAGTTTCTTACTTAAGAATTATAAGTCAAAAATTTGATGATTTAGCATTAGAAAGAGTAATAGGAGCGCCCAAAAGAGGTGTGGGTGAAAGTACAATCAATCAAATTTATACTTTTGGAAAAAATAATAGATTGTGTTTAGAGGACTCTATAGTGAAAAATATTGAAAAAGGTTTATTAAAACCAAAAATTAAAAATGCTCTTCATCAACTTATAAATATGATTCAAAAATGGCGAAAAGACTCAATAAATATGAAACATTTTGATTTATTGAAACTAGTTTTAGACGAATCCGGATATTCAGCAATGCTAAAAAATAAAAAAGATTTGGAAAATGAAAATAGATTAGAAAACCTAAAAGAGCTTTTAAGAGCAATGCAAGATTATGATAATTTACAAAGTTTTTTAGAGCATGTGGCTTTAGCTACTTCTATTGATCAAGAATGGGAAGGGGCAAAAATTAATCTTATGACTATGCATGCTGCTAAAGGTTTAGAGTTTGATGTCGTTTTTCTTCCTGGATGGGAAGAAGGTTTGTTTCCACATCAAAAATCACTAGAAGAAAAGGGAGATTTTGCTCTAGAAGAGGAGAGAAGATTAGCTTACGTAGGCATCACTAGAGCAAAAAAAGAAGCTTATTTATCCTTTGCAATGAAAAGAGCATATCACGGGGACTGGATGGACACACTTCCATCTAGATTTATTAATGAAATTCCCGATGAAAGTGTAGAGAAAAATGAAATAAGCAATGATTATGAAAATGATTTTGAGTTCAATCAGGATAATACGTTAGATTTTGACGAAGAGTATAGAAGTCCTGGTTGGGATAGATACAAAAAAAATAAAATACTGAAATGGAAAAAATAAAAAAATTAAGACAGCTTTTTAAAGAGGAGGACATTGATGGTTATTTAATCTGTAAAAATGATGAGTTTTTCTGTGGGTATTTACCTAAACATAATGATAGATTGCAATTTATTTCAAATTTTTCAGGTTCGTTTGGATTTGCTCTAATACTTAAAAATAAAAATTATTTATTCGTAGATGGGAGATATACACTTCAAGCTAGTAATCAAAGTAGTAAAAATTTTGAAATAATTACAATTTCTAAAAACATGCCATTTGAAATTTTAAAGAACAAAAAATATAAAATAGGTTTTGATCCAAAACTAATTACTAAAAAAACATTAAGTATTTTTTTCAATAATTGTAATTGTGAATTTAAACCCTTGAATAAAAATTTAGTTGATAAAATTTGGAAAAGAAAAATTATAAGCAAGAAAACTAAATTTTATAGCTTGCCAAAAAATTCAGTGGATCATAATTATAAATTTAAAATGAAAAAAATTGTTTCAAATTTAAAAAAGAAAGATGCCGATTTTCAATTTATAACTTCCAGTGAGAATAATGCGTGGTTATTTAATATTAGGGGAAATGATGAAAAATATTCTCCTATACCTCATTGTTATGTGTTGATAAATAAAAACAGTGATGTATATTTTTTTTGTGATCTAAAGAAAATTAATTTCTCTTTAAAAAAAAATCTAAAAAAGGTAAAATTTAGAAAAATTGACTCCATCGCTAAGTTTCTATCAGACATTAACAATAAAAGTTTCATAATTGATACAAATACATGTTCTTTTTATTTTGAGAGAAAAATTTCAAAAAATAACAAAATTTTAAATTTTAGAGATCCTATTTATAATTTGAAATCAATCAAAAGTAAAAAGGAAATCGAAAATATAAAAGCTGCACATATTTTTGATGGTGCAGCGCTTACAAAATATTTATTTTGGGTTAAAAAAAATTATTCAAGAAAAAAAATTACAGAGATGAGTGCTTCAAAAAAATTATTTAAATTTAGAAAAAAAAATGGTAATTTTATATTTCCTAGTTTTCCTACAATATCCGGAACTGGACCTAATGCAGCAATAATTCACTATAAAGCAACAAAAAAATCAAATCTTAAATTAAAAAAAGGTAATTTATATCTTGTAGACTCAGGCGGACAGTATAAGTTTGGAACTACAGATGTAACTAGAACGATTTCTTTGAGTAATTCAAATAAGAGGATTAAGAATATTTTTACAAGAGTTCTCAAAGGTCACATTGCTGTAGCAAACTTTAATTTGAAAAAGAACACTTCTGGGTCAGAAATTGATGTTAAAGCTAGAAAATATTTAAAACAAATTGGTTTAGATTACGAGCATGGTACAGGACATGGAGTAGGTTATTTTTTAAATGTACACGAAGGTCCTCAAGCTATCTCAAAAAAAAATAAAGTTATTTTTCAAGAAGGTATGATTGTTTCAAATGAGCCTGGCTATTACGAGAAAAACAAGTTTGGGATCAGAATTGAAAATTTAATTTATGTGAGAAAACAAAAAAATAAAAAAAAATTTGAGAATTTAACAATGGTACCAATTGATAAAGAGCTTATTGATATAAATTTATTAAATAAGGATGAAAAAATTTGGCTTAATCAATATCATAAAAGTGTCTTTTATAATCTTAAAGGATCAATGAATAGTATTGAGATGGAAGATTTAAAAAAAGCTTGTTCAGCTATTTAAAATTTTATACCACTCATTCTCAGTAATTATTTTAATTTTAAGCGCTTTAGCTTGATCTATTTTTTTTTTTGTGGGCTTTGAGTCTCCAACAATTAGAAGATCTAATTTTTTGGATACAGATCCCAAAACTTTACCTCCATTACTTTCTGTTATTGATTTTGCCTCAGATCTGCTCATTTTTTCAAATCCTCCAGTAAACATAATTTTTTTATTTGAAAACTTTCCATTTGAATTTATTATAGAATATCGATAGATGTTTAATTGATTAATCAAATCTTCAATAATTTTTATATTTTTTTCGTTAGAAAAGAAATTATCTATAGACTTAATTTGTGTCATACCTATTCCGTCTAGCTCAATGAGATTTTCTAATATTTTTGACCTATTTTTTGTTTTAAAAAGTTTTTTAAATTCATTAATTGAAATGAAAAATGCAGCAAGTATTTTCGCATTTTCTTGACCAATATGTCTAATACCTATTGAGTAGATAAATCTATCGAGTTGAATTACTTTTGATTTATTTATAGACTTTTTTAAATTTTCTACTGACAAATTACCCCAACCCTCTAACTTCATAATTTTCTTATAGTCTAATTTGAAAATGTCGGAGGGCTCTTTAATAAATTTCAAATCGAAAAATTGATCAACCACTTTTTTTCCCAGGCCATCAACGTTAAATGCTTCTTTTGAAACAATATGTTTTAATTTTTCTCTAGCTATAAATTTACAATCATACCCCTTCGTACATCTTCTCACAGCATCTTCTTTTTTTGAACTTTCACTAAATTCTTTTTTTGTTTCTGCTCCACATAAACATTTAGAGGGAAAAATAAATTTATTACTTGTTTTTTTTCTTTTTGATATATCAACTGATAAAACTTGTGGTATTACATCCCCTGCTCTTTGAATTGAAATTGTATCACCTATTCTAATATCTTTTCTTGAAATCTCATCTTCATTATGAAGGGTAGCGTTTGAAACGATTACTCCTCCAACTGTGACGGGATCAACTTTTGCTACCGGTGTAATAGCGCCAGTTCTACCTACTTGCATAATAATATCTTTTATAACTGTAATGGCTTTTTCAGCTGAAAATTTATAAGCTGTTGCCCATCTTGGAGAGTTTGAAGTATTACCTAACCTTTTTTGTAAAGTAAGTTTATTTACTTTATAAACTAAACCATCAATATCATAATCTAGCGATGATCTAATTTGGTCTATCTGCTGATGTTGTTTTTCAATTTCATCAATCCCTTTTACTATTTTAGAGAGAGGATTAATAACAAAACCCCATTTTGAAATAGTTTTTAGAAACTCAGACTGCCTATCAAAAGTTTGAGGTTCAACTGCTCCTAGCCCATAAGCAAAATATCTTAGAGGAATTTTAGCGGTTTCATTAGAATTTTTTTGTCGTAAAGATCCTCCAGCAGCATTTCTTGGGTTGGCAAAACTTTCTTTTAATTTATTAAAATCTTTTTTACCAATATAAACCTCACATCTTATCTCTAATAATTCTGGAACCAACTTAGATTGTATTTTTTTGGGAATTGACTTAATAGTTTTTAAATTATTCAATATATCTTCACCAACTAAACCGTCTCCTCTAGAAAGTCCTTTTGTTAATAAACCATTTTCATAGACTAAAGTTGCAGAAATTCCATCAATTTTTGGTTCAGAAAATAATTCTACATTTTCATTATTTAAATTAAGAAAATTTTTTATTTTTTTTAAAAAATCTACCATATCTTTTTTTTCAAAAGAATTTGAAAGTGAGAGCATCGGTATTAGATGTTTAATTTTTCGAAATTTATTAGAGGGAGAGGTTCCAACTATTTTTTCAATAGAATCTTGAGATTTTAGATATGGATATTTCTTTTCTAGTTCTAAAGCTTTTAATTTTATTCGATCATAATCTGCATCAGAAATTTGAGGATTATCTTGATTAAAGTAAAGATTGTTATGTTTTTTTAATTCAGAAATTAATTTGATATGTTGATTAATAATTTTTTGTTTATTATTCATTATTTAATCATTTTAATTATCTTATTTAATAGCCCTTCCTCTTTCTTCTTTTCCATATCAGACTTTTTATCAGTTATAACATAATTTTTATTAAGAATTTTGTAAGACTGCTTAAACCATTCGCTTGAGTTATAATTATAACCTAAAATTTTAGCATATTTTTTTGCTTCATCTTCCAAACCTATATGATAGTGTATTTCAACCAAACGATGGAGGGCTTCTTCAACAAATACAGTTTTGTCAAATTTTTTAACTATTATTTTTAAACGACTTATAGCAGGAACCCATTTTTGAGTGGAAATATAATATTTAGCAACAAAAAGTTCTTTTGCAGCCATTTGATTTTGTATTAAATCTTTTTTGAATTTTAAATCAATAGCATAATCCGAGTCTGGATACTTTTTTAAAAAATAGTTAATTTTAGAGTCAGCTTTCAATAAAGGTTCCAAATCTTTTTTTTCATCGCTTATTTGCTCGAAAGATATAATTGCCAAAAGGTAATGTGCATAAATTACATTTTTATCAGATGGATAAGTTTTTAAATATCTTTCTAAATTTTCGCTTGCTTCATTGTAAAAGTTTATTCCATATAAAGAAAAACTTGACATAATTGCAGACTTAGCTGCAAAATCTACCTCTTTAAAATTCAATTCTGCTTCTGAAAATTTTTTACTTGCAAAAAAGAAATCATTATTTTCAAATGCTTCGACTCCCTCTTTGTATAATTTATATGGATCAACGAGATTTGAAGGCTGATATACTAAGTCATCTTTAGAACAAGAAACAAAAAATAAAATGGAGCAAATATAGATTAAGATTCTTAATTGCATTATAAAACTAATATCAGAATTAAATGAAATGGTAAATTTTGTAATATTAAGCGCTTATAGACACTGGATTTTCAAGAGAATTTTGATTTTTCTTTTCAACTTCTTCAAATTCTTCAAATGTCCAATTTGATTTTTCAGAAAAAAATTTTCTCAATAATTTGTTTGTTAACGCATGTCCACCACGAGATGTTTTAATATGTCCAAAAATACGATTTCCCGATAACATAATATCACCCAAACAATCTAAAATTTTATGGTAAACAAACTCATGTCTATTTCTAAGTCCATCCTCGTTTAATATTTTATCACCTTGAACAACTATCGCATTTTCGAGTGAACCACCTTTAGCTAAGCCACTTTTTTTGATTTTATCTATGTCCTCGTAGAGACAAAAAGTTCGAGAATTGTAAATTTGACTTAGATCATCATTGCTTAATTTGAATTCTTTTCTTCTGGTTCTTATTAATGGGTTATTATAAACAAGCTCAAAATCAATAATTAGATCTTTATTTAATGGTTCAATTGAAATAAATTTTTCCCCATCTTGAATTTCAACCTTTTTAAGAACTCTAATAAATTTTCTTATCTCAGTTTGCTCGTCTATTCCAACAGATCTAATTGCATCAACAAAATCAACTGCTGAACCGTCCATTATTGGAATCTCAGATGCATCTACCTCTACAAAGGCATTATCTATGCCCTCTCCATAAAATGCAGCCATTAAATGTTCGACGGTAGAAATACTTGCCCCACTCTCATTTTTTATTTTCGTACATAAAATTGGCTCTATTACATTTTTATAGTTAGCGTGAATTTCATTATTTTTTCCTAAGTCTATTCTTTTAAAAACTATTCCTGTGTTTGGTTTTGCAGGTTTGATTGTTAAGTTTACTTCCACACCATTGTGCAAGCCAATACCTTTAAGATCAATTATTTCTTTAATTGTTTTTTGATTGATTTTTGACATTTCGCTTTATACAAAATCGTTATTAAAGGCTTAAAACAACAAATATTTCTAAAAATAACAATTACTAATCAAAAATAAGATTAAAAAACCTGGCAATAAATGATTTTTTTTCTTGAATTATAGGAACTGCCTCATTTTTCCACCCATATTGAACAATGTTTAAAACCTCTTCAAATAATTTCTGATAATCAAAATTTTCCACAAGTTTAACTTTAAAATTATTCTTATTTGAAAAAATTAAATTATAACTATTTTTTAAACTATTTAATTGTATTTTATCATTAACATTTAAAAAAATTTGTATATTTTGTCTTAGAAAAGCAGAGGTATTTATATTTTTTAATAATATAATTTCTGCAAATTCTTGAATTCTAGCATTAGCTATATCTAAAATTAGCTTTTTTTTAATCTTTCGATAATTTAGACCATTAAAATATTTTTTTTCTATTAAGGTATTTTCTAAGTTTGCCTTTGAGACTTGAAAATTGTCTAAAAATTTTTTTATCAATTCTGTTTTTAATCCAGTAATTTTACTTATGTCATTTAAAATTATATCTGATCCAAAATTAAAATCCTGTATAAATTTTAAGGAAGAATTCTCGAAAAATATAATTTTTGATTTAGATTGAGCAATTTCTATAAAAAAAAAATTATCTTCAATATTATGAGCATTTGTTAAATTTACCCCTTCAATAAAGCTTTTTGAAATAATCTTTTTTACTTTCAAATTACAATTATTAAATAAATTATTTAAATTTTTGTAATAGTTATTTTCAATTAAAAAGAATGATAATTCTTGAGAATAAAAATTTCCAAAGAGACCTATCGGTAAATTTTCAGTTTTTTTTTTATCTAATAGATATTTTGAATTAAAAATATGCAAAACCATTTTTTGATCTTCTATTTCATTAATTTGTGATTTAAGAGAGTTGAGAATATAGGTTACATTCTCTCTTGATAGTTGAGAACCATTTAATTTTTTAAAACCAGTAAAATTATAAATTGAGCAATTTAAATTATCTATGACAACTATTACATCTTTAAATGTATGACTTGTTTTTTGTTCTATTGAGTAAATATTATCTCTTAAAGAATTAAAGGCTAGATTAAAATTATCAATTTTATTGTTCTTGAAACCTTCATTTTTTGAGGTTAACTGTTGTGAATATTTAAATTTTCCTTCTGACTCTTCAATAACTACAAATGTGAATTTTCCTTCAGATATTTCTAAAATAAGAATTGGAAAATTTGGATTCATTATTCACTTTAAGATAAGTTGATTTGAAATTCTATAATCAAAAATTTTATATTTAGCAAAATTATCTTGATCTTTAATATTTAAAAAATTAATCAAACTTTTCTTATAGTTTTTAATTGGAAGTTTAATCGTTTGATTCTCTTTTGTTTTAAGATCCCATCTTTGTGACTCGAAAAAATAAAGAGATTCTAACATATTAAACGGAAAATTTATTGCCTGTAATTCATTGTAAAAAAACTCAAAATTTTTTTTATCACCAAACACAACGGGCAAAACCTTGAAATTATCTTTTTCAACAAAACTTATAAGATCTCCTTTGTTGGTGTAATAAAATTTTTTTTTTTTATTTTGTAAAATTACTAAAGGTTTTTTTTCAAATATCTTAACTTTAATCTGATTAGGGTATATTTTTTTTATCTTAAAACTTTCTATAAATGTGCCGTTATTTATTTTTTTTTTGATATCTTCATTAGTAATTGAAAAAAGATTTTTTTCATATAGAAAAGATAAAATATTTTCTACTTCTGAGTCACTTAATAAATAATTATTTTCGAAATGAATTTTTTTTATTTGAAATTTAGATAAAAGGTCTAAATTTTGATTTGTGTTATAAGTACTTAGAACTAATAATAGCAATAAAGCGATTAATAATCTTTTTTTCATCTATTTGTACTTGCGTCTAGTAAAATTTTTTCTACTAAATTATCAAAACTTATTCCATAATAATTTGCTATTTCGGGGACCAGTGAAAGGTTGGTCATCCCTGGTTGAGTATTAATTTCTAAGAGGTAAAACTTATTTTTATAAAATTTAAAATCTGATCTTGTCACTCCTTTGCATCCTAAAGCTAAGTGAGCCTTTTTAGCTATTCTTAAAATTTGATTATATTTACTCTTAGTTAATCTAGCCGGCATAATATGTTTGGTTTTAGCTGATTTAGTATATTTTGCTTTATAATCATAGAAAGATCTTTTTGGAACTAGCTCTATTGCTCCTAATGGAATTTTATTAATAACTGCTGCTTGGATTTCTTGGCCTCCGATATATTGTTCAAAAATTAATTGGTTATAATTTTTGAAAAGAATAGAACAAATTTTTTTTAATTGATTTAAGTTTTTTACAATTTTTACCCCTAAGCTTGAGCCCTCGCTTATTGGTTTAATAACAACTGGGAAATGAATTTTTTTTTTAATAAATAATCTCTTTAAATTTGAAATCTTAAATTCAAAATTAAAAATAGAAAAATATTTAGGGGTTAAAATTTTATTTTGAATAAAAATTTCTTTTGACACTGTTTTATTCATTGAATTATAAGAACTAATCACTCCTGAATGGGTGTAAGGTATTTTTAAATACTCAAAATAACTTTGTGCAGTCCCATCTTCTCCGTATCGGCCATGTAAAGCATTAAATATTACGTCTGTTTTTTTTTTATCTATTAAAGTTAAGTTTTTAAATTTAGGATCAAATGAAGAAACTTTATAATTTTTCTTTCTTAAAGCTTTTAAACAAGCTTTTCCAGTATTAATACTTATTGCTCTTTCACCTGAGGTACCTCCAAGTACAACTAAAACTTTTTTAAATTTTTTTTTTTTATTCACCAATAATTTTAATCTCCAATTCTAAATTAACTCCGGTTTTTTCACTTACAGTTTTTTTTACTCTATTTATAAGCTTCTCAATATCTGAGGATTTTGCTTTTCCGTTATTTACAAAAAAATTACAATGTTTTTCAGAGATGACTGCATCACCTACTTTAAATTGATTGCTTCCAGTTTCTTTAATAAGTTCCCAAGCTTTTTTTTTACTATCAACATTTTTAAATGTGCTTCCGCAAGTCTTTAGTTGGCTAGGTTGAGATAATTTTTTTTTACTGATCATTTCTTTTTGTTTTTTTTCAATAAATGATTTTGGAATTTTTTCACCTTTCAATTTTACTGACGTAATTATTAACTGCTCAGGTAGGTTAGTTCCCCTATAGAAAAAATCTATATCTTTTCGATTAATACTTATTTCTTCACATTTTACTATATCAATACCATTAATTGAAATTAATCTCTGTGAAATTTCATTTCCGTAACAACCACTATTCATTATAATGGCGCCACCGATAGTTCCCGGAATACATGCCAAAAATTCAAAACCACCTATATTATTATCTTTTGCAAAATCAGCAACTTTTCTATCAAGTGTAGCCGCACCTACTTCAATAATATTTTTACCAAGAATTTTAATTTTTGAGAAATTGGAACTTAATTTGATGACTGCTCCTTTAATTCCATTATCTCTAATTAATGTGTTTGAGCCTGCGCCTAAAATGGTGATTTTCAATTTATTTTTTTTATTTTCTTTTAAAAATTCAATTAATTGTTTTTCATTTTGAGGTTTAAAAAAATACTCAGCTGGCCCGCCTAAATTAAACCAGCTATAATTTGAAAGTTTTTTGTTGCTAAAAATTGTGTTATTAAACTTTTTAGTCAGCTCTTGATTTATGCTCATAAAATATTTTTTAATTCCCACATATATTTTGAAATTTTTCCAGCTCCCATTCCTATTACAATTTCATTATCGATCGAATTTTTTTTAAAGAATTTTTCTATATCTTTAAAATCTTGGATTATTATTACTTGAGTCTTAGAATATTTAGAAATTAATTTTGCAAACTCCATTTGATTATATTTATGGTCTTTTTTTTCTCCAGCAGCATATAATGGACAAAGTAAGGTTAAATTAGAATTTTTAAAAGATTTGGAAAATTCTTTTTTTAAAGATAAAGCCCTTGTGTACCTATGAGGTTCAAAAATAGATATAATATTTTTATCTTTACACACATTTTTTACTCCCTCTAAAATACATGCTATCTCAGTTGGGTGGTGGGCATAATCGTCATAAAAATCAGTATTATTTTTAGAAAATATTTTAGTCATCCTCCTTTGAACGCCTGAAAAATTTTTTAAGGAACGTTTAATAATATTCTGGTTGACTCCTAAATTTAAACAAACAGTAATTGCAGCTGCTGCGTTGAGCACATTATGCTTTCCTAATAATTTTAATTTTATATTTTTAATTTTTTTATTTTTTTTCTGAATATTAAGATAACTAAGGTCGAATATTGAATAATTTACATTATATCTAATATTAGAAATTTTATAGTTCGAAAGTTTATCCTCCCCGTAAGTAATGATATTTTTGTTTTTAATTCTTTTAAAAATCTTTTTAATGTTTTTATTATCAATGCAAATTATTGATTTTCCAGTTGGTGGCGTTTTTTCAATAAATTTTATAAAAGAATTTTCAAGGGTTTTAAAATTTTTATAAAAATCTACATGTTCATGATCAATGTTCGTTACAATTGAGTAGTTTATTGGAAGTTTAAGAAAACTACCATCTGACTCATCTGCTTCTAATATTGCCCAGTCACCTTTTCCTAATTTTGCATTACTTTTGAGAGAGTTTATCACTCCTCCATTAATTATTGTGGGATCAAGCTTTTGATCTGATAAAATTTTTGAAACTAGGGATGTTGTAGTTGTTTTACCATGAGAGCCTGTGATTATAATATTTTTCTTGAGGGAAACTACATCTGCTAATATTTCTGCCCTGGAGTATATTGGAATTTTTTTTTCTCTTGCATATCTTATTTCGCAATTATTTTTTTTTATTGCAGATGATTTTACTAATAAGGTAGATTTTTTTACATTCTTCCTTGCGTGTCCAATGAAAATTTTTATTCCTGCTCGTGAACAGCTTAAAGTGTTCTTATTTTTATTTTGATCGCTTCCTTGAATTCTAAAACCCATGTTCTTCATAATTTGAGCTAGCCCGCTCATCCCTATACCTCCAATGCCTACAAAATGAATAATTTCTTTCTGACCTAAATTAATTTTTCTCATTGATAATTTTTTTCAAAGCTTGATTGACATTCTTGTAAACGTTTTTGTCAGAATAATGTTTTTGATTTTGAATAATATTGAATAATATTGAGTTATTATCATTTATATCTTTAATAAGCTTAAAAAGTTTTGTCTTCAAATCTTTTTCCTCAATTAAAAAAGAAAACTTTTTTTTTTCATAGTAAATAGCATTTTTTAGTTGATGGTTTTCTGCAGAAGATGGTAGAGGCACAGAAATAAAGGGTATATTTGCATTTGTAAGTTCTGATAACATAGATGATCCTGATCTTGTTATAGCTAAGTTTGCTTTAGAAAAATAATCAATTAGATTATCGCTAAAATTAAATGTTTCAAATTCAATTTTTGATCTATCATAAAAAACTTTAAGTTCCTCAATTTGGTCTGGTAAACATTGCTGATAAATCTTTAAGGAAATTCCTTTATTAATGCAATCATAAAAAATATTTGGAAGTATCTCAGCGAATATTTTTGCTGCTTGACTGCCTCCAAGTATCAGAATTTTTAATTTAGATATATTTGTAATTCCTTTGTTTCTTTTCGAAAATTCAAAAATTTCTTTATTAATTATATTTCCTATCTCGATAATTTTATCACTGTATTTTTGAGGAATTCCCTCTAGTTCTTTATAAGAAACAAAAATTTTTTTAGCAAAAGGTAACAAAGATTTGTTAGCTTTTCCAATTATCAAATTATTTTCATAGATTATAAATTTAATACCAAGAATACTGGCTGCGATACAAATAGGAAAAGAGGCATAGCCGCCCATTCCAAAAATTATTGAAGGTCTCCTTACTAATAGGTGAAAGACTGATCTCACAATAGAGCAAAAAATTAATACCAAAGAGTAAAATTTAAAAAAAATATTTCCCGTTAAAATTGGTGTTGAAGGTAAAATAGAAATATTTAAATTTTTAAATTTATTGAGAAATTTATAGGCTCTTTTGTCTGTAACGACCTCAACGTCGTAATTATTATTAATTAGATCTTTAGCTAAGTAGCATCCAGGAAAGACATGTCCTCCGGTTCCACCCACTACAATTAATGCTTTTATTTTTTTAATCATACAGATAAGTTTTATTTTTTGTATAATTTAATATAACTCCAGCGAGTAAAGCACTGCCGATTAAAGATGATCCGCCATAGCTAAGAAAAGGTAAGGTCATCCCTGTTGTTGGTATTAGACTAGTATTCACACCAATGTGAATAAATGTTTGAAATATCAGTAAAGTAACAAGTCCACATAAAGAGACTTTAATTAGTTGGTCCTCTTGATTGATACAATTTTTTATAATTCTGAATGAGATGTACAAAAAAATACAAATTATTGAAATTGAGATTATTGATCCGTACTCTTCTGCAATAATTGCGATAATATAATCTGTATGAGCTTCAGGGACACTTTCTTTTAAAATTCCTTCTCCCATACCTTGTCCAGTTAAACCACCGAGTTTTATTGCATCTAGTGCAGAAGATGATTGAAACTTATCTCCCTTAGAAGGATCTAAAAAAGAGGTTAATCGGTTTATGATGTAGCCAAATTTTTCTGGCATCATCAATAAAAGTGAGCTAATTAAGAATAAAAAAATTGTAAAAAATCCAATTATATATAACAAGCTTACACCAGAGATAAAAACTGTTACAATCCAGCTCAACACCAATAGTATGGTTTGACCTAGATCAGGCTGGTCAATTAGAAGAACAACAACCGATGATAATAGTAAGAAACTAAATAAATATTTAACTTGAGAGTTTTGAAGTTTATCTATATCCAAAACTTTTACTGTAACCAGAATAAAAAAAGGTTTTAAAATTTCGATAGGTTGAAGTCTAAAAAAATAAAAATCTAACCATCTTTTTGCGCCTTTTACCTCAACACCTATTATAGGAACTAAGGTAAGGGATAAAAAGGAAATAATAAATAATGGAATTATAATTCTTTTCAGGATTGGGGTTTCTAAAAAAGAAATAAAAAACATCAAATTTAAAGCTATAAAAGTAAAAATTAAGTGCTTAGTGAAAAAAAAATAATAATCTTTATTTAATCGTTCGCCAGCTAATGATGAGGTAGATGAAAATGAGAAAAAAAGTCCAAGAAAAAAGAGAATTAGAAAGCAAAAAAAAATTTTTTTATCAATGATCCTCCAATAATTTACTAATTTAAATTTAAATGTATTTTTGTACATAGTATTTGCTTATTTTTTTAAATTTTTCTCCTCTATTTTCAAAATTATTAAATTGATCAAATGAAGCTGAGGCAGGACTTAGAAGAACTGTGATATTTTTTTTTTCAAAAGTGCTAGTGTCTTTTAAAATCTTTTTTATTGAATTTTCGATGTTATTTGTAACTTCATATTTAATGTTATTTTTCAGTTGATTTTTAAAAAAGTTTATATTTTTGCCAATAATGTAGGATTTTATTATATTATTTTTAAAACCATTAAAATTAAATTTGTCGTTTTTTTTTGGTAAACCACCAACAATCCAAAAGATATTTTTCGTATTCTGTAGTGCAAATTTTGTTGCTTGAAATGAAGTTGCTTTTGAGTCGTTTATAAAAGTATAATTTTTTTTCTTAAGGAATATTTCATATCTATGTGGAAGACCTGAAAATGTTTTTAGTGATTTCAAAAAAGAATTTTTACTAATTTTAAGAATCTTTGAAAGCTCATATACGTTTGACATATTTTCGTCGTTTATATCTGAGTTAAGATAAGAATTATTGATAATTGATTTTAATTTTTGATAATCTTTTAAATTTGGAATAATTAATTTACCCAACAAACCTTTTTTTATGAATAGAGACTTAAACTTTTTGTTAACAATAGAAAAATGATCTTTTTTTTGATTTTCAAAAATTTTAAACTTTGAAGAAATATAATTCTTCATGTTTCCGTGCCAGTCTAAATGATCGTTAGTTATATTTAGTAAAAAAGCAAAATCAGGAGAGATAAATTTTGAATATGCGAGTTGAAAAGATGATGCCTCGATTATAAGAAAACTGTTCTTTTTTATATTCAAATTAAGCAATGGTGTCCCAATATTTCCACCAAGCAAAGTTCTATATTTGTTTTTTTTAAGTAAGTGATTAAGAATTTTACATGTTGTAGATTTTCCATTTGTTCCTGTAACTACGATACTTTTGTAAAAGTTTTTTAATCTAAAAATTAGATCCAAATCGGTAATGATCTTTTTTTGATATTTTATTAAAAAATTTCTATTACTTGAAGTTTTAAGGCTTACGCCTGGACTCAAAATTATATAATCAACTAATTTGAGAGCTTTATTCAAATTTGAAGGTCGTCTTTCTTTTAAAAATTTTTGGTTTTTATCGTCCCAAACTTGAAAATTCTTAATATTGTTATTTTTAAAAAATCTTACTACAGATTTTCCTGTTAAACCAAGACCATAAACCAAAAAAGATAGCTCTTTAAAATTTTTATTAGAAAGCATTAATTACCTAAGTTTTAAAGTCGCTAACCCAACTAAAGCTAATATTATGGCTATGATCCAAAAACGAATTACTATTGTTGACTCTGCCCATCCTTTTTTTTCAAAATGATGGTGGATTGGTGCCATTTTGAAAATCCTTTTTCCAGTTAGTTTAAACGATATAACTTGAATAATTACTGAAACCGTCTCTAAAACAAATAAACCTCCAATTATCGCTAAGACAATTTCGTGTTTAACAATTATTGCGATAGCTGCTAACGATCCGCCTAAAGAAAGTGATCCAGTGTCGCCCATAAAAATTTTCGCAGGAGGTGCATTATACCATAGAAAACCTAAACAGGAGCCAACAATTGATCCGCAAAAAATTGAGAGTTCTCCAACATCGGGTATATATTGAATTTGAAGATATGCTGAAAAAATTGTATTTCCTACTACGTAAGAAATAAGTGTAAATGAAAGTGCCACTAATATAACTGGAACAGTAGCTAAGCCGTCAAGACCATCAGTTAAGTTAACTGCGTTTGAAGCTCCGATAATAACAAAAAGTCCAAAGGGTATAAAAAATAGACCCATTTGGAAAATTAAATTTTTAAAAAAAGGAAAGTACAAGTTAAATAAGTACTCATGATTAGAATATTTTATAAGAATATAAATTGCTAGCGAACCGATTATTAATTGACCTAAAAATTTGTATATTGATTTTAGTCCACTTGAATTTTTGTATTTAATCTTCAAAATATCGTCAAGAAGTCCCAAACCGCCTAAACTTAAGGATACAAATATCAATATCCAAACGTAAATATTTCTTAAATCTGCCCAAAGAAAAGTGCTAAAAATTATACCAATAATAATTATAACTCCTCCCATAGTTGGAGTTCCTGACTTTTTCACAATATGATCAAGGGGGCCATCTTGCCTTATAGGGCCTGTAATCATTTTTTCAGAAAAAATTTTAATTAAAGGTCCTCCGATTATAAAAACTATTATTAAAGATGTCATAACAGATAGACCAGTTCTGAAAGTTAAATATTTAAAAACATTAAAAAAAGAGTATTGCTCGATTAAAGACGTAAAAAAGTGAAATAACATCTAAAAACCTCTTATCATTTTTTTGCTTATATTATTTAATCCTGTAGCGTTAGAACCTTTAATCATTAAATAGTCATTAGAACATATAATTTTATTTAAAGTAAAATCCACATCTTCCTGTTGTTGAAAAATATTACCACGTTTGTTTTTTTTAATTTTCCTATAAGTCATTAATATTTTTTCACCAATAACAAAAACCTTATCGATATTAGAGTTGTTAATAACTTTAAATAAGTTTTTATGTAACTCCTCAGATTTTTTTCCTAATTCAAGCATATCGCCTAGAATTAGGTATTTTTTAAATTTATGTTTTTTTATAGCATCAAAATTCTTTATAGCGTTTTTTACTGAAAGAGGATTCGCATTATAACTTTCATCTATTAAATTGAACTTTTTATTGTATCTTTCAATTTTATGAATTTTTCCCCTACCCTCTGATGGCTCGTATTTTTTAAAAAGGTTAATCACTTTTTTGATGTTTAAATTTAATTCTTTTAATAATGCTAAAGAGGCAATCACATTATAGATATTCAAGTTATTATACTTAAATTTTACTATTTGATTTTTAACTTTAATTTTACAATAATTATATTTGTTTTTTTTTGATATAGAAATTGGGTAAACATCAGAATTTTTATTCATACCGAAAGATAAAATTTTTAAAAGTTTTGACTTACCTTTTTTTTCAAAAAATTTGTAATATTTGTCGTCTCGATTTAAAATTAATGTACCTTTTTTTTTAATATTATTAATTATTTCACTTTTAGCTTTGGCAATTCCATCTAAATTATCAAAATTCTCAATATGTGCTTCTCCAACATTAGTTATGACGCCAATTTCAGGATTTATAATTTTAGAAAGAGTATTTATTTCACCTGCTTTACTCATTCCAACTTCAAATACTGCATACTTATGTTTTGTATGTAATTGAGATAAACTTAATGGTACCCCAAGGTGATTATTAAAAGATTTAGGTGAACTTAATGTTGCTCCATAGTTTTGAAGTAAATTTTTTAATAAGTTTTTAAGAGAAGTTTTTCCTGCACTCCCTGTTATAGCAAAAATTTTTGCTGATGAATTTTCCCTTTTTCTCTTTGCGTAATTATTTAAAAAATTTATTTCGTTATCTACTTTTAATATTTTATTTTTATTTTTTTTTGTTACTTTCGATGAAATAACAAATTTTGCACCTTTTCTAAAAGCATTATTTATAAACATAGATCCATCAAGATTTTTTCCCTTAATTGTTAAAAATAAATTATTTTTTTTTAAAGTTCGAGTATCTACTGAAAGTCCGTGAAAATTTTTAATCTTTTTATTTCCACTTATTTCCATTAAAATATTTTTATTTTCAATAAAGTTTTGATCTGTATTAGACAATCTTTTAATCTTAGATTTAATGCCTTTTACAATCTTTTTATCAGATATTGAAATTATTTTATTTTTATAAATTTGATTATTTTCATGACCTTTGCCGGTTATTAAAATTATCTCGTTTGGATTAGCCTTTGCAATTGCAGTTTTAATTGCCTTTGCTCTGTCTCCGATATTATAAAATTCCTTACACTTAATACCTTTTATGATTTCTTTTCTTATCTTCTCAGGTTTTTCATTTCTTGGATTGTCGTCAGTAATATAAATTTTTTTGCAATGTGCGCTTGCTATTTTTCCCATCAACGGTCTCTTTTTAAAATCTCTATTACCTCCGCAGCCAAACACTACCGAAATATTTTCACCCCCTAGTGCTTTAAGTGATTTTGATAATGCATCAGGTGTATGTGCAAAATCTACATAAACTTTTATACCATTTGGGAAATTTCTCACTAAATTTAGTCTGCCTTCTACATCTTTAATTTTTTTTAAAATACTAAAAATTTTTTTTTCTTTCAGACTGCATAATTTTGCTGCCACTACCGCCATAGAAAGATTTTTAAGTTTTATTTCATTAAAATTTAAATTTTTTTTATGAATTTTTTCTTTGATTTGAGTAATATCAAGTAGTCGTAAATCTCTTTTTTTTGAAATTTTTTTTAAAATTGAATATTCTTTTATTGATTTATCTGAAATTATTGTTCTTTTTTTTGAAATAATCTTATTAAATAAAAGTAATTTTGCATCTAAATAAGATTTCATAGTTTTATGAAAATCCAAATGATCTAAGCTTAAATTTGTAAAAATCCCAGCTTTAAAATTGATATCATTTAGCCTTTTTTGAATTAATCCATGACTAGAAGCTTCAACTATTACATTATCAATTTTATTTTTTTTTATTTTTTCAAGTGTTTGATGAAGCAAAATAGGGTCTGGAGAAGTTAAATCTGATTTAATAATTTTTTTTTTATATTTAATACCTAAAGTTCCAATTGATGCAACGGGTATATTGTTTAATCTTAAAATTTGAAAAAATAAATCTGCAACTGATGTCTTACCATTAGTACCAGTAACAGCTATTATATTTTTAGGTTTTTGTTTATAAAATTGAGAAGAAATTTTACTTAATAAAGTTCTAATTTTTGAAGTCTTAATAATTGGGATTTGAGAATTTTTATATTTACAATTTTTTGAGCATACAACTGCAGAAGCTCCGTTCTTAATAGCTTCTTTAATAAATTTTTCACCATTAACTTTTAAACCTTTTATAGCAAAAAAAATGAACCCTCTTTTAACGCTTTGACTATTAATAGAGAGACCTTTAACATGAATTTTTTTTTTTGTTGGAAGATCTTTAATTAATTTTTTCAACAACATAGTGATGCTTAAAATCCTCACTCTTTATGGCTAAAATTGGTCCAATTTTTTTTATTATTTTGCCAGCAACATACACAGAATTCCAGCCTGCCTCATTTCGTGTACCTTTTATTTTTACACCCCTATAATCGTAAATTAAGTTTTTAGCAACTTGTGGATTTTCTAACATAACTAATAATGCATATTTAGGTTTTTGAGTGGGAAAGACAGATATAAAGGTATTCAGATTATGTTTTTTATCTTGATAATTTTGAGAAGTACCTGTTTTTCCACCTACATAATATCCATCTATATCTGCTTGGCTCGCTGTACCTTCCTCTGCAGTAACCACTTTTCTTAAAATATCATTTATTTTTTCACTTGTTTTTTTTGAAATTAGTCTTGTACGCTCTTGTTGATTTTTTTTTACTAAATTAGGTTTAATTATTATGCCTCCATTAACTATTGAAGCATAAGCTGTTGTAGCTTGTAATGGGGTAGTGGTTATTCCATGTCCATAGGAAACTGTTTCTAATTTGCACTTATTCCAACTAAAATTAATAGGATTACCCACTTCTTCGATTTCTAACTCAGGACTTTTAAGAAGTTTAACATCCTCAAAAAATTTTTTGAATTTTTCTTCACCAACTTGTCTGGCAATTAATATTGTTCCAACATTTGATGATCTAATCAAAATATCTTCGACCGATAAATCTTTTGGAAATTTTTTTATATCAGAGATCTCATGATTGGAACACTTAATTGAATTTGGAATATTTTTAATGACTGTTTCAGGTGTTAGAATATTGTTATCCATTGCCAACGCGATAGTAAAAGTTTTAAAAATTGATCCAAGTTCGTAAACTCCTTTAGTAATTTTATTAATATATTTTTTATCTTTAAGATTTTTTCTTAAGTTAATGTCAAAGTTAGGTAATGACACTAAAGATATAATCTCTCCATTTTCCACATCCATAAGCAACGAACCTCCGCCTGTTGCATTGAAAGTTTTTAGTGCCACATTTAATTCCTGATTAATTAAATATTGGATATCAGTGTCCAAAGTTAATTGAAGTGGAACATTAGATAAGTTCCTATCTTTTAATTCTTTATCAAAATATTTTTCTACACCTGAAATACCATAATTATCATAATCAACTTGTCCAATAATATGGCTGAATAAATTAGCATGTGTATAAATTCTAGATTCAAAAGGTTCGAAAATTATCCCTTTTTCTCCCATGTTCCATAGTTTTTCTTTTTCTATTTGAGAAATTCTTTTTTTAAGATAAAAATATTTTTCATCATTTAATTTGTTTTCAATTTTTTCAACTGAAAGATCAGGAAAATTCAATCTGAGTTTTATCAAAAAATTATCTTTGTTATTAATGAGTCTCGGGTTTATTGCTGCATGAAAAGATTTAATATTTCTGGAAATTAATGTTCCATTTCTATCAACAATATCCCTTCTAATTAATGAAAAATTATTTGAAGATTTTTCTTGATTAAATAAATCAATTTTGTTCAAAGAAATATGTATAATTCTTAGACTAAAAATCAAAATTAAAGAAAAAAATAAAAAAAATAATAAATAGATCCTATCATGGGAAACAGTATTTTTTTGTGAAATTTTATTTTTTTTTCTAGTTTCTAAAAAATCTTCAAAGTAAAAGCTTGCCTGGTTTATATTTAAATTTTTATTTTTTTTTAATTTTTTCATTTTGATTATTTTGTATAGCGATTTTGTTATTTAGTTTCAAAAAATTTGACATACTAAAAAAGATTTTTGAATACTCCATAGGAAAGTATTGTTCATTATCTATATGATTTATTTTTTTTTCAATAATAAATGGAGATGTTAAATACGAGAAATCTAATTGTGACTCATAAAGATCTTTTTCTTTAACGTGAATAATAGCTTGTACTCTTAAAATTTTTTTTTCTATTTCTCTAGTTTGGTTTTTTATAATTGACGTTCCAAATAAAAGTGAGGAAAAAATTATAACTGAGATCAGAATTTTTATTTTATACATTAAAAGCCTCTATTTCTATAAATTTTTGAAATTTTTGAATTAAACTAGTTGGGTATGTAAAATTATTTTTATTTCGCACGGCAAATCTTAAC
>CACCPE010000013.1 GCA_902547825.1 uncultured Pelagibacteraceae bacterium
ACTAAACCATCCATTAAATTATTTGGCATTTTAATCTTATTACCGGCCATATATTTATTGTAATAAACACCGTCATCAAGGGTTACACCTGGAGGAGGGTCTTCATAACCAACAAGAACTGAATAAATGTAATTAGCTCCCCCTTTTCTTGCTTTAACTAAAACTGACATATCAGGCGGGTATGCTCCACCATTAGCAGCTGTTGCTGCTTGAACGTTAGGGTATGGACTTTTAAATTTGTCTGAAGGCCTTCCTGGTCTGGTAAACATTTCTCCCTGCGCATCAGGACCATCTTCGATCTCGAAACTAGCAGCAATAGCTTTTACTTCTTGTTCTGAAAACTCAGGTCCTCCAGGTTCTCCTAGATTTCTGTAACTTAGATATTGCATTGAGTGGCAAGAGGCACATACTTCTTTATAAACTTGAAAACCTCTTTGTAATGATGCTCTATCGAAAGTTCCAGTTAAACCTTTAAAACTCCAGTCCACTTTTATTGGATCTACCATTTCGGCGCTTTGTAGTGGTTTAAATGAGATTAGTAATAAAAAAGGTAAAACGAATAATCTTAATTTAGACTTTTTCATTTACCTTCCTAGCTATAGATGGCTCAGCACCACCAGATAAAACTGGTTCTGAAATGCTCATTGGTATTGGGTCGGTTTTCTCCAAATAACCAACAACTGGCATGACAACAATGAAATGTAAGAAGTAGTAAATAGTTCCCACTCTAGCTAATACTAAATAAACTCCTTCAGCTGGCATTGCGCCTACATAGCCAAGTATTAAAACGTCTATAACAAGTATCCAGAAAAATTGTCTGTATATCGGTCTGAAAACTGCAGATCTAACCTTTGAAGTATCTAACCAAGGAAGCACGAACAAAATAAAAATTGCGCTAAACATTAAAATTACACCACCTAATTTATCAGGCACGGATCTTAAAATTGCATAAAAAGGTAACAAGTACCATTCGGGCACTATGTGTGCAGGAGTAACTAATGGGTTAGCTGGAATATAATTATCTGAATGTCCTAAAACATTTGGTGTAAAGAAAACAAAACCAGCAAATATAATCATAAATACTAAAAGAGCAAAAGCGTCTTTGATCGTAATATAAGGATGAAACGGAACAGTATCTTTAGATGGTTTCTTTATATCGATACCAACAGGATTATTATTGCCAGGAACATGTAAAGCCCAAATATGTAAAACAACTAAACCTAATATTAAAAATGGAATTAAGTAATGTAGACTAAAGAATCTATTTAATGTTGGATTATCAACAGAATAAGCTCCCCACAACCAAGTTGTAATACTATCTCCAACTAACGGGATTGCACTAAATAAATTAGTTATCACTGTTGCTCCCCAAAAACTCATTTGACCCCAAGGCAGCACATAACCCATGAAAGCTGCAGCCATCATTAATAAGTAAATCATAAGACCAATGATCCAAATCACTTCTCTTGGTGATTTATATGAACCGTAAAATAAAGATCTGAAAATATGAATATAGACTGCTAGGAAAAACATTGAAGCACCGTTACTGTGAATATATCTAATTAGCCATCCATAATTCACGTCTCTCATGATATGTTCTACGCTAGCGAAAGCTAAATCTGCATGAGCTACATAATGCATTGCCAAAACTATTCCAGTAACAATTTGAGTTATCAAACAGAAAGTTAATATTCCTCCGAAAGTCCACCAATAATTTAAGTTCTTTGGAGTTGGATAATCTGTTAAATGAGCTCCAAGAGTAAGCAATGGTAAACGATCGTTTAACCATTTTCCTGCTTTAGATTTCGGTGTGTATTCTTTTTCGCTCATAATTATTTAACCAATTTTAATAGTGTTGCTATCAACAAATTCAAATTTTGGTATCTCCATATTTGTTGGTGCGGGTCCTTTCCTTATTCGGCCTGATACATCATAATGTGAACCATGGCAAGGACAGAACCAACCATTAAAGTCTCCTTTATCTTTTAAGGGTACGCATCCAAGATGTGTACAAACTCCTAGCATGACTAACCACTCATCCTTTCCCTCTTTTACCCTTTCTTCATCCATTTGGGGATCAGGCAAATCGTCCATATTTACGGCTCTAGCTTCTGCTATTTCCTCTGGAGTTCTTCTTTTTAAAAAAACTGGCTTACCTCTCCATAAAACTGTTATGGATTTACCAGGCTCAATGTTGCTTATATCAACTTCTGTAGTTGCTAAAGCTTGTTGGGCCTTATCTGGATTCATTTGATCTATCATCGGCCAAATAACTGCTCCAACTCCTACTGCCCCGACTGTATAACTAGCTGTAAATAAAAAGTCTCTTCTATTAACTTTTTTTTCTTCTTTGCTCATTTATGTTTGTGCTTATAATGTAATTATTAAATAAAACCATATTTTATAAATTTCTAGGGTCAGAATGACACATAAATTAAGCTAAAATAATGCACATCGTACTTTATAAACCCGATATTCCTCAAAATACTGCAGCAATAATCAGACTTGGCGCCTGCCTGAAATTGAATATTCACCTAATAGAACCATGTGGTTTTAATTTAAACGACGGGCGATTTAAAAGAGTGGTCATGGATTATATTGGTTTAAGTAAGATTCTACGACATAATAGCTTCGAAGCATTCGTAAAAAAATTTAAGAAACCCAGAATAGTTTTAATGACAACAAAGGCAAAAAAATTATATCATGAATTTAAATTTAAAAAAGATGATATGCTTTTATTTGGAAGAGAAAGCGCTGGGGTTCCAGAAGAGATACATCGAATGCTTAAAAATAAAATCAAGATTCCTATGAATAAAAAAACTAGATCTCTAAATGTTGCAATGAGTGTTGCAATAGTAGCTGCTGAAGCTTTAAGGCAAAATAATTTACTAAAATGATCACATCTGACTTTAGAAAAAAAATGGCTGATAGCTGGTTTTCATATTTACAAAGTCAAATTTGTAAAGAATTCGAATATATTGAAAAAAGTAAAGTAAAATTCTCAAAGAGAGATTGGAATAAAAATAAAAAAAATGAGGGAGGCGGAACTTCATTTCTGCTATCAAATGGAAAAATATTTGATAAAGTTGGAGTCAATAAGTCTACCGTATCGGGAATTTTTCCTGAAAAATTCAAATCAAAAATTTTAGGTGCAGAAAAAAAGGGTACATATTGGGCCTCAGGAATTTCAGTAGTAGCTCATATGAGAAACCCTAAAATGCCTGCGATACATTTTAATACTAGGTTTATAGTTACTTCAAAAGAATGGTTTGGTGGTGGAATGGATGCAACACCGAGTTATGAAGACCTAAAAGAAAAAAAAATTATACATGATGAATTAAAAAAAATATGCATTCAAAATAAAAAGAATTATAAAAAGTATAAAAAATGGTGTGATGAATATTTTTATTTACCACACAGAGAAGAGCCTAGAGGGATTGGTGGTATTTTTTTTGATTATGAAACTAAAAATTGGATTAAGAACTTTAAATTTGTAAGAGAACTTGGTCTCTCCTTTATAGATATCTCAAAAAAAATTATAAAGAGGAAAGAAAAACTTAAATGGACAAAAAAGGACAAAGAAAAACAATTCTTTAAAAGGGGAAGATATGTAGAGTTCAATCTTTTGTATGATAGAGGAACAAGGTTTGGATTAAATTCAGGAGGAAATATTGATTCGATCTTAATGTCACTTCCGCCTGAAGCAAAGTGGAAATAGTTATGGAAAAAGAACCGATTACAGTAAGCGGTCTTCAAAATTTAAAAGCAGAACTAGAAGATCTAAAGAACATTCAAAGGCCAAAAATTGTAGATGCGATTGCCGAAGCAAGATCTCATGGAGACCTAAAAGAAAACGCCGAATATCATGCTGCAAAAGAGCAACAAGCATTAATCGAAAGCCGTGTTATAGCTATTAATGATATTATTGCGCGAGCAAATGTAATTGATGTAACTAAAATAGAAAATAATGGAAAAGTAATTTTTGGATCAACCGTAAAAGTTCAAGACCTGGAAGTAGATAAAAAAATTTCTTATAGATTAGTAGGCCAGGATGAAGCCGATTTAAAAAAAAATTTAATTTTTTTCAAAAGTCCGATAGGTAAAGCTCTAATAGGTAAAAATAAAGGTGAAATGGTAAGTGTAAACACTCCCTCTGGAGAGAGAAACTTTGAAATCCTAGATGTTGAATATATTTAGTTTGAATTTACTTTAATAATTTCATCAACTCTTTCATTTGAAATTTCAAAGTTATTATTTATCCACTCCTTCTCCAAAGTTTTTAAAACGCTTCCTAGGGACTGCCCTTCTTGCATACCTTTTTGCTTTAGAGTTTCGCCATCTATTGGAAATATTGGTACTGTAGTTTTTAAAATTTTATTAAGAGTTTCTGAAAAATCATTACTTTTCACTTTTGAATTTATTGAAAAATTAATTAGATTAAGTGCTACTAAATGATTTTTTCCATGTGAATAAACATTTTTCATTAAATCTTTCTCAAAAAATTTCTTATCATTTTTAAGTTCTTTCAAATTTTTGTTAAATTTTCTTAAAATCTCTTTAATCTTGTTAGGAGGATTATATTTATGAATAAAATACTCGTGATTATCTTTTTCATCAATTAACAACACAGCTAACAAAATATCTAAGTTCACTTCCGAGTATTGATATACTTTTTCAAGTCTTTCTAATCGCTTAAGATACAAAAATTCTGGGAACACCATTGAAAATATCTCCCTTAAACTACCACCTTTATTAATTTTTAAAAAAGTTTTAAGACCTAAAATTTTAAGTAATTCAATTAAAATTCTCTCTTTAGAGATTTTTTTAATACCATCTAAATTTTGTTTAATTGCATTGCTTGTGGTTGGTTCAACTGATACATCGTACATAATTTTAAATCTTATAAATCTGATAATTCTTAAATAATCCTCTTCTATTCTTTTTTGGGGATCTCCAATAAACTTTATATTTCTATTTTTTAGATCAACTGTACCCATCTGTGGGTCGAAAAGTTTTCCATTAATATCCATATAGATCGCGTTAATAGTGAAATCTCTTCTCTCAGAATCTTTTTTCCAATCGTCAGTATATTCTACCTTTGCATGTCTGCCATCAGTTTCAACATCTTTTCTTAAGGTTGTTAATTCAACTTTATAGTTTTCTGACACAATAGTTACAGTTCCATGTTTTACTCCAGTGTCAATAACTTTAAAATTAGTATCTTTAAATTTTTCCTTGATCTGATCGGTTGTTAAAATTGTTGCAACATCAATATCATCTATTTTTTCATTCGAAAGATATTTCCTTACACATCCACCTACAAATCTTGCGGCTATTTTATTATCCAGTGTACCATCTTGCAATTTTTTAAAAATAAATTTTAAATCTTTATTTCTATAAAAAGGAAAAATTAAATTTTTGATATTTTTTAAAAAATTTAAATTTAGATTGAACATAAATCTATGGCTGGGGCACTAGGATTCGAACCTAGGATGGCGGTATCAAAAACCGCTGCCTTACCGCTTGGCTATGCCCCAATTTCAAGTGACTGATATATCATAAATAATATAATTTAAATAGTTTTTGCAATTGAAAACCAAAATTTAGGGTATTTCTTTCTGAGCAAAATAAGCGCAGATTTTGAACTCTTTTTGTCAGTAAATAAACCAAAGCAGGCTGATCCAGAACCAGTCATTTTTGAAAGATAGCAACCTTTTTGCTCAATTAAAATTGAACATAACTTTTTGATAATTGAATATTTTCTTTCAACAATTAATTGTAAATCGTTTTTTGTATCTGTAATCATTTTGATAAATGCTTTTTTCGATTTTATATTTTTTTCTATGAGTTTTGTCTTTGCAGACAATTTTCTTACTTTTGAGTAAACCTCTTTGGTCGAGCTTTTAATTTTTGGGAAAACAATCAGAAAATAAAGTTGATGTTTTTTTTTAAAACCTTTTACTGTTTTGATATCTTTAATATACCCTTGTTTATGGAAAAAAAGTCTAAAATCAGTCCCGACTTTTTTTGTAATGCTATTTAAGATCTTTTTATCAGGTTTTTTTTTTATTAAATATTTAAAGATAGTGGCAGCATTACTGGTTCCACCTCCAAGACCTGAAAAAACTGGAACTCTTTTTAAAATTTTAATTGAATAGAAAGATGAGATAAGTTTTTTTTGTCTTAATATTTTTAAAAGCTCCAGGACAGTATTTGAAGAATTTTTAATATTCTTAGAAAAGGGCCCTTTAAATAATAATTTGTCAGATTTTTTATCACGTATTTTTTTTATAAAAATTTTATCAGAAAGATTTATTAAGCAGAAAATTGATTGAATATTATGAAATCCATTTGATAGTTTTTGATTGACTGACAAAAATAGATTAATTTTGGCGTAAGATTTTAGGACCATTTATAGTCCTTTTATTAATTTTTGTTCAATTTTATCTTTTAAGTCTTTTTCAGCCCTCTCAAGATCTAGAACATAATTCCAGTAGTACCTAGCTTGAATTTTCTTTCCGTTTTTCCAGAGAACATCTCCATAATGGTCGTTCACAATTGGATCAGTTGGCATTAGTTTAACGGCTAGCTGAAGATAATCTTTTGACTCCTTATATCTCTCAAGCTTGAAAAGTGCCCAACCAAGGGAGTCAATTATAAAAGGATCGTTTGATTTTAATTTATTAGCTTTTTCCAACATATTTAAAGACTGATCAATTTTTACTCCTTTTTCAATCCATGAATAAGCAAGATAATTAATTACGTACGCTTGATCTGGATCTGCATCTAAAGACGCTAGAAGATCTTTTTCTGCTTTATCCCATTCACCTAATCTCTCATAGGATACACCTCTACCGTCAGTGACTTTAGGATATAAAGGGTGTTTCTTGGTTATCTTATTTAGTATTTCGGTGTAGAAAAATACTGCTTTTTCAAATTCTTCATTATTTTTTAAAAATTCAGCAAAATCAAAAGTTTCATAAAGTCCTTTAGTGTTTAATTCTTTATAAACTTTACTCAATAATTTAATAGACTGTTCTTTTTTACCCTCTTGAATTAAGATTTTGGAAATTTGTTTATTAGAATACCACTTAAAATCACTTCCATGCAAAGCTAGATCTTTATAAATTTTTTTAGCTTCTAACAAATTATCAGTTTTATAAAAATTATCTGCCATTAAAGTATTAAAAGGTTGAAAATCCTTATTTAAATGTTTAGCTAAATTCAAATAAAAATTCGATAAATCTAAAATAAGTTGTGATGAGAGTACATTAGCTGTTATGTATAGAAGTTCAGAAATGACGTGAGTTTGTTTTTTACAATCAAAGTCAAAATTTTTTTTTGAGTATTGTAAATCACTTTCTAACTGATTGAGTAACAAATTTCTTGGATTTTTTTTTAAAGAGTCAGAAACAATACTTGCTGCTTTATTATCAAAACCCTTATTAATAAGGTATTTAGCAAAAAAATAATTATATCTAGAAAAATCTATACCTTGATTTAAAGTTAGGTTCTCAAATAGATTTTCAGTTTCTGCTTTATCAAAAAAACAATTTAAAAAAACGATTTGTATCTTTTGTAAATTTTCAAAACGAGCATCTAGTTTATTAAGATCAATTTTGGCATTGTCAAAATTCTTTTGATCTAAGTCTGACCAAATAAATAGTAAATTAGCTATATAATTCTCGAATACAGAGTTAGTTTCTCTATTTTTAGCTTTCAAAAAATAATTTTTAGACTTTTTGAATTTTGAGTTACCTAGAAGATAAACTCCACTTATTAAATCACTTACGTAACTGTCTTTACTCTCTCTTTCTAGCTTATTAGAATAGTGAAAAGCTTGACTTAATTTACCAGAATTTACTAAAGAGAATAAATATTTTTTTGAATAGTTTTGATGACTGCTTTCTAAACCATCAAGTCTTTTTAAAAAGTTGTTAGATTCGCTATATTGGTTTTCACTAAGGTGCAGTATGCCCGAAAAATAGTCTGAAATACTCTTTGCTTTATTAAATTTGTCCAAATTTTTAGCTTGAAGTGTGGAAAAAAAGATAAAAATAATGACAAATGAAATGCCTGCTGTAATCTTAAATAGTTTTTTAAAAATATACATTTATGTTAAAAAAAAATAATCCGATTAAATTGATAAAATATTATAACCTTATTAACCATAATTTAATTTACAATAATAAGGCAATTAATAGATATAAAAAAGAAAATTTTGAAATTTCTAAGGATAAGGTTAAAGACTTAACAATATTAAAAAAGGCAATTATTGACTTAAAAAATTGTGATTTGAGGAATCAAGCAAAAAATATTGTATTTAGCGACGGTAATCCAAAATCAAAAATTATGCTTATAGGTGAGGCTCCTGGTGCTAATGAGGATCAAGAAGGGTTACCTTTTGTGGGTAGAGCTGGTGTGCTGCTTGATAAAATGTTGGCTGCTATAAACTTAGATAGAACAAAAGTTTATATATCTAATATTGTCAATTATCGCCCTCCTGAAAATCGTAGGCCCACGGAAGAAGAAATTAAAAGATATTTACCTTTTATAACTAAGCATATTGAAATTATTAATCCAAAAATACTAATACTACTTGGTAGTACAGCGATGAACGCGCTGATTGGTAGTGATGTTGTTATTTCTAAGATGAGAGGTAAGTGGATTGAAAAAAAATTTGGGAATTGTAAAACATCAGTAATAATTACCTTTCATCCTGCTTTTTTGATGAGACAACCGGCACAAAAAAAATCAGCTTGGATTGATTTAAAAATGATCAGAGACAAAAAAACTAACCTAAAAATTTAATTGAAAGATGTGATTACAGCAGGTGTTGATGAAGTTGGAAGGGGTTGTCTTGCAGGTCCAGTTGTTTCAGCTGCAGTGATCTTAAAAAAAGGAATAGACTTAAAGCTTTTAAAAGATTCAAAGAAAATTTCATTTAAAAAAAGAGAAGAAATTTCAGAACACATTAAAAAAAATTCTTGTTATGCGATAGGTATTGCGTCCGTAGAAGAAATCTTAAATTTAAATATTTTACAAGCCTCATTACTATCTATGAGTAGAGCAATAGAAAAACTTAAAATAAAACCAAGTTTAACTTTAATAGATGGAAATTTTGCGCCAGCAGGTTTAAAAAATTATAAAACAATCATAAATGGAGATGAAAAAATTAAAGTTATAAGTGCAGCTTCAATTATTGCAAAAGTTTATAGAGATAGATTTATGATAAAATTGTCTGAAAAATATTCTAATTATGCTTGGGAGAGAAATTTTGGATATGGTACCAAAGCTCATCTTGAGGGTTTAAAAAATTTTGGTGTAACCTCACACCATAGAAAAGGTTTTAAACCGATACACAAGATATTGTCGAGTTAAGAATCTCAAACACAAAAAGACTCATTTTTTTTCTAAAATCGTTTGACCCTTGATTCAATTTAAAGTTGAATCTACAAAATGTTAAAATTTTCTAACAAGGTTGTTAATGGTGACTGTTTAAAGGAATTAAAAAAAATTCCAGACAAAACATTTGATTTAGTTTTTGCTGATCCGCCTTACAACATGCAGATTGGTGAAAAATTAACACGTCCAGACTCTAGTAAAGTAAATGGTGTTAATGATAAGTGGGATCAATTTAATAGTTTCAAACATTACGATGAATTTTGTAAGTCTTGGTTAGCTGAATGCAAAAGAATTTTAAAAGATAATGGTTCTATTTGGGTAATAGGTTCTTATCATAATATTTTTCGGTTAGGCTATCATTTACAAAATTTAGGTTATTGGTTGCTTAACGATGTTATTTGGAGGAAAAATAATCCAATGCCAAATTTCAGAGGAACAAGATTTACTAATGCACACGAGACACTTATTTGGGCATCAAAGACTAAAAAATCAAAATATACTTTTAATTATCAATCTCTCAAATGTTTAAACGATGATTTGCAAATGAGGTCGGACTGGACATTGCCAATTTGTAATGGAAAAGAGAGGCTAAAGAAAAATGGAAAAAAAATACATTCCACGCAAAAGCCAGAAGCTCTACTTCATAGAATTATATTAGCAACTACTAATAAATGTGACACTGTGTTTGATCCCTTTTTAGGCACAGGAACCACTGCTGTTGTATCTAAAAAATTAGGTAGAAATTATTATGGGATTGAAAAAGATAAAAAATATTTCGTTGCAGCTAAAGAAAGAATTAACAAGACCGAAACAATAGCTGATGACTACCTAGATACCATTGAAAATAATAAATCAAAACCTAGAATTCCTTTTGGTTCACTAGTGGAATTAGGAATAATTAAACCTGGGACATCTTTGTTTGATCAAAAGAAAAAAATTAATGCAAAAATAATGGCTGATGGAAGTATAAAATATAAGGATACAGAAGGATCAATACATAAAATCGCAGCAAAGATAATGGGAGCAGAAAGTTATAATGGTTGGACCTATTGGCATTATAATTTAAACGGATCGACCGTACTGATTGATAATTTAAGGCAAAAATTTATTTCAGGGGAACAAGTTTAATTTTTGTAGACTGTTCCTAAATAAGAATTAACAAACCTTTTTCTTTTAACAAGAAACTTCATGAAAAAGTTTCTTAATGTTTGCATAATAGAGCTAGAAAAATGGAAAATAAAAAAATTAATATTTGATCTTCTCTTTACTATCTTTGCTCTTCTTGATCTCTCTTGAAAGTAAGTATTCTGAATTTCTGCTTTATTATCTTGAATTAAATTAAATAACTCGAAGGCACTCTCTATCGATTGCCCTGCTCCTTGAGCTAGAGTTGGTAAAAATCCATTAAAAGCATCCCCAATATAAAAAACTTTACTATTTGTGGACGGAAGTATTTGAGGTGTAAAATATAAAGGCCAAGATTTCAAATCTCCCTCAAAAACTTTTTCTAAGTTAGAATTCTGTGCGATAACTTTACCAACTAATGATTTAATATTATCGGGATCATATTTTTTTTCTCTAATAATACAAACAACATTAAGTTCTTTTTTTTTATTGACAGGATAAATAACGACATGGCAATTTTTTCCCATCATGAGACTAATATTTTCTTCGTCTATCATAAGATCAGATTTTGATTTAAGTATTGTTCTAATAGCTACTGCTTTTTTAAATTTAGGTTCATTTTTTTTCTTTTCAAAAAAAGATCTTGTATTTGAAAAAATACCATCAGCACCAACAACTATATCAACAAGATCGTTTGTGTTATCTTTGAATTTAATAAGCACCTTGCCCTTTAGTTTAGAAACTTCTTTTATTTTTTTTCCAAATCTTAAGTGTTGTGTATAAACTTCATCTTTTAAAAACTCTATTAAAGTAGATCTTTGTAATGTCGTATATTTGTTCTGACCTTTATTAAATTGAGTTAAATCTAAATCACAAATTTTTTTATTTTGAATGTTATAAAAATCAACTGCCTTTGGGTAAAATATCTTTTTATCATTAATCTTATTAAATTTAATTTGATTTAAAATTTTTATACTATTTGCTGAAAGTTGTATTCCGTACCCTTCATCAAGAGATAAACTTTCATTTTTTTCATACAACATAAATTCATGATCAGAATTTCTTTTTATTAAGTTTGCAAGAGTTAAACCTGCTATACCAGCGCCAATGATTGCTATTTTTTTTTTCATTAATATAAAGATGATATTTGTCTTAATATTTTTTTTGTAAAACTTGGGACAAACTCTCTGTTATTCTTTAAAGAATGCCAACTGTACGTTCGTGGAATTTTACTCGAAAATTTGTAATATAGATTAATATTTAATTTTAAATTTGAAATTGAATTTTTATAATTTTTAAGAAATATCCAATTTTTATTTTTTAGAGAACTCTTACTCTCTTTTATTTCTGGTAAATTAAAATTCTTTAAAAAACTAACTTGATTACTTTTAGTTAATGCTATTTGTTGTTTTTTGTTAATATAGCAAAAAATATCATAGTTTTTGTTTTTAATCATTTTATTTTTTATATTCTTAATTTTTTTATTAGATTTAAAATACTTGCAAGTTTTATTCAAACAGCACGTAAGACAATTTGGGTCTTTTGGTTTACATATTAGTGCGCCGAATTCCATTAAAGCTTCAACAAAATCGTCATTTCTTTTAGAAATAAAAAGTTTTTTTTTATTTTTTTTTATTAATTTATCAAAATTAATTTTTTCTTCTTCAATGTTCAGATTTCTTGAAAATACCCTTTTTACGTTACCATCTAACGCTATTCTTGGTTCATTATAAACTAATCCTAATAATGCGTTTGCAGTATAATTGCCTACTCCTGGGAGTTTTTTTATTTCAATTATTGATCTTGGTAATCTAGATTTGTAATTGTTAACCAAAATTTTAGAGCATGCCAAAAGACTTCTTGCTCTTCTATAATAACCAAGACCTTCCCACATCTTTAAGATTTCTCTCTCTTTGCTTTTAGACAAGTCTTTAATTGTTTTAAATTTATTTGTAAATTTATTGAAGTAAGGAATAACCGTTTTTACTTGAGTTTGCTGCAACATAAATTCACTTAAAAGCCTATAATACAGCTTTTTTGGTGACTTTTTGCCAACACGCCAAGGCAATTTCCTTTTGCTATTATAATACCATGCTAAAATTTTTTTTGGTAAAGTTGAATTAATATGCATAACAAAAATAATAATAAAACACAGACCTACATACAAGGCCTTCGTCCATTTTCTAATTCCATACCGAAAACATTAAAAAAACATCTGAGAAAAGGTAGTTATAATTATTCAAATATAGTTGATAGCTGGACAAGCATTGTAAATAAAAACATTTCTGATGCATCTTATCCTGTTTCAGTGAAAATGAAAAAGAGTATGAAAGACGGGACTTTAGTTCTAAATGTAATTCATGGAAAAGAAGTTGAAATTGAATATGCCAAAAATGAAATTATTGACAAAATAAATAGTTTTTTTGGTTACAACTGTATTAGCAATATAGCTCTAAAAGTCCAAAAGAGCGTTACAAAATTATGACGGCTGAAATGCCAAGAGGAGGTAAACTAAGTTTGGATATGATGTACAAAACTGCAGGCATACAAATAAATTATGACTACACTTCTGAAGAAGATTTTGAAAAAAAATTTAAGATTGGGAATTACTTAGCTCCTCTAACAATTGCCTTATTCGCAAACTCTCCTTTTTACGAAAAAAAACCCTCAGGTTTTTTGTCTTATAGAGGGAAAGTATGGCAAGAAACTAATAGAGGTGGGATAATGCCAATTACTTTTGAAAATATTAATTTTGAAAAATATATTGATCATGCATTAAATTACCCAATTTTATTTCTTAAAAAAAATGAAAAATACTACTCGCCGAACGGTCAAACTTTTAAGGATTTTTTAAATGGTAATTTAAAATTTTTAAAAGGGGAAAAACCAACTTTAGAAGATTTTGAAAATCATTTAGGTACTATTTTTACTGAGATAAGATTAAAACAAGTTATTGAATTTAGATCATTAGATACTTGTAACTTTGGATGTATTTGCAATGGACCCTCTTTTTTTACTGGTTTAATTTATGGATCTTTAGAGGAGACTTATGAAATAATAAAAAATTGGAAAAAAACGGAAGTCATGGAGGCATATTTAAACGCTCCTAAAGAAGGATTAAATACATTGCTTCAAGATAAAAAATTAATTGATTGGGCAAAAATATTTTTAGATTTGTCAAAAAAAGGCTTAGAAAAAAGAAATGAACTAAATAAGAGTAAAAAAAATGAAACAATTTACTTAAAACATATAGAGGAAATAATTAGTGGTAAAAAAACTAGAGCAGAAATGTTGATTGAGCAATATAATAAGACAAAAAAATTAGATTTCTTAATAAATCATGACGAAAATTTTAGCTATTCAGGGTTCTGACCTTAAAAAAGTAAATATCAAAACTGATACAACTATTCTTTTGGCATCTGAGGCGCAAAAAAGAGGTTACAAAATATATTATTTTGAGACAGGAAATTTGAGTTTTTTGAATGGGAAAGTTTTAGCCTCTTGTAAACATATAAAGATCAATGAAAATAAAAAGAAATTCTACTCATTACTAAAAACTGTTAAATTTAATTTAGAAAAATCTAAAGTTATATTAATCAGAAATGATCCACCTTTTGATAATCGTTATTTATATACAACATTCTTACTGAACCATATCTCAAACAAGGTTAAGATTATAAATCACCCTTTTGCTGTAAGAAATATATCTGAAAAGCTATTTTCCATAAATCTGATGAGGTATATGCCTCCAACTTTAATTAGTGAAAACCTTTCTGAAATTAAAAGTTTTTTTAAAAAACACAAAGCTGTTGTGGTAAAACCTATTAATGGTTTTAGTGGTAATAGCGTAAAATTAATGAAAATATTCAACTCAAGCAAAATTAGAAAATTAATAAAAACTAATAATCATTTATTTTTTCAAAAATTTTTACCTGGAGTTTCCAAGGGTGATAAAAGAGTTTTTATCATTAAAGGAAAGATTGTAGGTGCTATTTCTAGGGTACCTAAAAAAGGCAGTATTTTATCTAATATGAGTAAAGGTGCTAAAGCGAAATTAACAAAACTCACAAGCAAAGAAGTCAAAGCAAGCGAAGCTATTGGGAAGTTATTAATGAAAAATAATATATATTTTGCAGGGATAGATTTCGTACAAGAGAAATTAATTGGTGATATTAATGTTACTAGCCCTACTGGGCTGGCTGCATACAAAGATTTATCCGGAATAAATCTTGCAAAATTGTTCTGGAATAATATTTAATTGATAGTTGACAAAATCCTAAATTTCTTGCTATAAATTCATTAGCGCCGAGTTATAGCAACTTGCGGGCGCTTAATAAATCCAGCTAAAGCGCATAAGTCATTTAGACCACCGCTTTAGCAGGTGGTTTTTTTTTGAACAATCAAAAATTAAACCAGGTATTTGAACCATATTGTACACCTGGCATATGCCGAAGTACTAAAAAGGAGAAGATGAACAGAATTAAACTTCGTTCATACTTCTCCAGGAAAACGGAGAAAAAATGAACGAAACGATAAGAGAAACAATAAGGGGGAAAATCAATGGCTGATTTCAAACATCCAGAAACTATTGGCTTGCATGGAAGTGATTATAGAGCTGATCCCACAACAACAGCTGTAGCAGTTCCGATTTATCAAACAACTTCTTACCAATTTAAAAATGCAGAACATGCTGCAAATTTATTTGGTCTTAAAGAGTTTGGTAATATTTATACACGTATAATGAACCCAACTGTAGATGTGTTGGAAAAAAGAGTTGCAGCGCTTGAAGGTGGAGTAGCTGCATGTGCAGTAGGATCAGGTCAAGCTGCTTCAGCAATGTGCATACAAAACTTAGCACAAGCTGGAGATAATATAGTAGCTTCGACTGATTTATACGGAGGTACAGTTAACTTATTTAAAAATACCTTAAGACAACAAGGTATAGAAGTTAGATTTGCAGATCCTGCAGATCCAAAAAACTTTGAAAAAGTGACTGATGAAAAAACAAGAGCTTATTACGGTGAGACTCTTCCAAATCCTTATCTTCGTGTTTTTCCAATAAAAGAAGTTTCAGATATCGGTAGAAAAAAGGGTATACCTTTGATTATCGATAACACAGCTTCACCGGTAATATGTAAACCTTTAGCTCATGGCGCTGCAATCGTAATGCACTCTTTGACAAAATATATTGGTGGTCATGGTACTTCTATTGGAGGAATAATTGTTGATGGGGGAAATTTTGATTGGATTAAAGATAGAAAAAGACAACCTCTATTAAATGAACCAGATCAAAGTTATCACGGTGCCGTTTGGGCAGACGCAGTTCCACAATTAACTGGCGCTAATATCCCATTTGTCATCAGGGCAAGAGTGGTTTTATTAAGAGACTTAGGTGCTCCTTTGAGTCCATTCAATGCTTTTCAAATCATTCAAGGCTTAGAAACTGTAGCTTTAAGAATGAAGCAGCACTGTAGTAATGCAGAGAAAGTTGTGAATTTCCTAGATGGTCACAAAAAAGTTAAAAAGGTTATCTATCCAACTAATTATCAAGGTGAAATTAGAGATAGAGCTAAAAAATATATGCAAGGTGGTTATGGATCTCTGATAGGTATGGATCTAGGAACAAAAGATGCAGGAGCAAAGTTTATTGATAACTTAAAAATGCTTTATCACGTAGCAAATATTGGTGATGCTAGAAGTTTAGCAATTCATCCAGCTACAACTACACACAGTCAATTAACTGAGAAAGAAATGTTAGCTGCAGGTGTTACGCCGGGTTACGTAAGATTATCGATTGGTATTGAGCATTCAGACGATATTGTTGCAGATATCAAACAAGCTTTAGCTGCATAAAAAATGATTTAGGTGGTCCCAATAATTTGAATTGGGGCCATCTTTTTAGATCAAAGAATAAATTATCTTCTGTTATAAATAATTGAATTTTTAGCTATCTTTTCAATTTTAGATATCTCTTTAATTTTATTTTTTGGATATTCTTTCACAATTTCTTTAGTCTTTTCTAACATAGCAGTGCTTTTATCCATCATAGCATTTCTTTTAAGCTTAATTTGTTTTTTAACTATTGTGCAGATTTCAGACCTTGATATTTCAAAAGAGGAAATACAGTTTTCTTTTTTTCTTTCAGGATTGTTTTTTTCTGCATAAGCAATCACGTGTTCTAAAGGAGATTTTCCTGTTTGTTTTTTGACCCCATAACTTATTGCTGAATTTAAACTGGATTGAACAAATCTACCGTTTGAGGCACCTGGTCCAAGTAATGCTAACGACTCAGCGCAGCTGTTTAGCAATAAAATTGTCGATAATATAAATAGTTTTTTTTTCATGAAACAAATTTTAACTGGTTTCATATATCTGCTTCATCTTTAAATAAAAGTGAATTGTGAATGTTTTAATTTTTATTAACACAACCCATGGTGGTTAAGATTTTAAGTTTGAAATGCGGATTATGTTTAAGAATTTATTTATCTAAATACTTTATTTTAGATTTTTTATTTATATTAGTTTGAAGCGATGAAGTAAGGTCTTTTATAGATTTTTCATTCGATTTTTTAGTGATCTTAGATTTTGTTATTTTTAATCGGTTTTTCACAATAGTACATATTTCTGAGTTAGTTTTTTGAGCAAATGATAAGCAGGGTTCTTTCTTTTTCTTAGGACTCTTCTCCTCTGCATATGCAACCGCATGTTCTAAAGGGAGTTTTCCAGTTGTTTTTTTTATTCCAAAGCTAACTGTTGAAGTAAAGGCACCTCTAGCTATATTTCCACTCGCTCCACTTGCTGCAGTTGTTGAAGCTGGCCCTAGAAAAGCGAATGATCCAAAACAACCGCTTAAAAAAGTAAAAATTAACAACAACCAAAAATTTTTTTTCATACTCCCTTTATATTTATCCCTATTTTAACCAGAGATTTGTTTGTTATAAAACAAACGAATCTCTCAATTTGAGTTTATAGCTAATACAACCTGCAATGGAAATAGTTTTTTATGAGATTATTCTTAAAGGCTTGTTTTTTAGGCAACTTTCTAGATTTTCAATCATTTGCGAATAAAATTTTAAATAATTTTCAGCAGTTACGTAACCAATATGAGGCAATAATAAAGCATTTGGTAGAAATCTAAGTTTATGATCTTGAGGTAAAGGTTCTTTATCATAAACATCTAAACCAGCGCCAGCTATTTTTTCATCTTTTAAAGCTTCAACTAAATCGTTTTCATTTATAATTGGACCTCTAGAAGTATTTATTAAAAAACTTGTTTTTTTCATCATCTCTATCTCTTTTTTTGTAATTAAGTTTTTGTATCTTTCACCTAAAACTAAATGAATAGAAATTATATCTGAATTTTTAAGTAAATCTTCTTTGCTCATAGGTAATACTCCAAGTTCATTCGCATGTGATAAATTTAAATTTTCACTCCATGCACAAACTTCCATTCCAAAAGCTTTTCCTATCTTTGCAACTTGTGTTCCAATTTTTCCTAAGCCTATTACTCCCAACATTTTACCTTTCAATTCTAAACCAACTGTAGTCTGCCAATATCCTTGAAACATATTATCAATTTCTTGTTTAAGATTTCTTAAAAGACCTAAGATCAAAGTCCACGTAATCTCAGCAGTAGGATTTGAATTTATTTCAGTACCGCAAACCAAAATCCCTTTTTTTTTTGTTACTTCTAAATTTATAGAATTATTACGCATACCTGATGTCATTATGTACTTAAGATTAGGTAAATTTTCTAATAGATTTCTTGTAATTGGAGTTCTTTCTCGCATAATGAAAAGTGCTTCAAATTCTTCGAGAGCCTCAATAACCTCACTTTCGTCTTTGAATGACTCATTAAAAATTTTAAAATTAAATTTATCTTTCAATTTCTTCACATTAACAAATTCCTCAAAAGCATTTTGATAATCATCCAGTATTGCAACTTTAATCATTGAATTTTCCTATTTGATAAATAAATACCAGATATAATAAAAGATGCTCCAATAAAATGAAACAATTGAAATTTTTCTTTAAAAATAATAATCGCCATCAAGGCACTAAAAAGTGGCATTAATTGAATAAACATTGAAGATCTATTGGGCCCTATAAGTTCTATAGCTTTTTGCCAACAATAATACGCTGCTAATGCAGGAAAGATAACTACATAAATTAAAATTAAGATAAAAGCTTTATTAATATTTACATCAAACCCTATTGATCGCTCGTATAAAAATTGAGGAACTAAAAAAATCAATCCTACGGTTACCATAATTTGAATTAGAGAAAATTGAGAAATTTCAAATTTATTTTTTTTTAGTAAAGTTGAATATAGTGACCAACTCAAAACACAAACTATCATCCATATATCGCCCTTATTAAAACTTAGAGAAATTATTTTTTGAATATCTGCATTCGAAATAATTGTCCCAACACCAATTATTGATAACAATAATCCAGATATTTGAAATATATTTGTTTTTTCAATTTTCATTATTGATGAAAAAATTATTATCATTGGAGGAATAGCAGCTAACATTAAAACTGCATTTATAACTTGAGTAAAGTTTAAAGCAAAATAAACCACTGAATTAAAAGTGCTAATTGATAATATTCCCATAAAACCAATTACAAAAAAGTTTTGTTTGATATAATTTTTTTTTGATAAGATTTCTTTAATTGTAAAAGGAATTAAAATTAGCCATACCATAACCCATCTTAAAAAATTTAGAGTTAATGGTGGAACTTCAAATAAAGTTGCAAATTTTCCAACAATAAAATTTCCTGACCAGAATAAAGCTGCAAAAGTAAGAAAAGTATAAGCTAAATAATTTTTTGACAGAAAATTCCTAATTGAATCTTTTTGAACTATATGGATCTAAATTTAAGTTTGTTTTTTCTCCAGCAACAATTCCAGAAATAATTTTGCCTGTAATTGCACCTAAAGTCCAGCCTAAATGTTGATGACCAAAAGCATATATTATATTTTTGTTTTTTAAAGATGGGCCTAATATAGGTAAAAAATCAGGTAAAGTTGGTCTAAATCCTAACCATTCATCATGATGACTTCCGAGTTGTGGTAATAATTCTTTTGCACAATTAATAATATAATTAATTCTTTTTTTTGAGGGAGGATTTTTTAAACCTCCTAATTCGACTGTTCCAACAGCTCTTAAACCTTGATTCATTGGTGTCATTCCAAAACCTCTATCTAAAAAAATTACAGGTCTAGATATTAAGTGATCTTGGTTTTTAAAATGAACATGGTACCCCCTTTCAGTATCAAGAGGAATATTTTCCCCTAATTGATCTGTGAGTTTTTTTGAGAAAGCTCCTGAAGCAATGACTGATTTTTCAAACTTATACTCATCAGTGTCAGATCTTATTATAGTTTCATTTACTGATGTTTGTTGAAGATTTTTAATATCTGTTTGTATAAACTTTCCTCCTCTTTGCACAAATAATCTAAACAAATTTTTTAAAATACCGTGAGGGTCTCTTGCGTGCATCGCATATTCATATAAAACACCTGCATCAAAAACTGGACTCAAGTTTGGCTCTAATTCTAAAATCTCATCTCGTGTCAGATGTTTTTGCTTTACTCCTAAATCATCTCTGATTTTAATTTCTAAATTCCTGCTTTTTAAATTCTTGTTTGTCCACACATAAATAATACCTTTTTTTTCTACCAGACCAGTAGTATCAATTTCCTTAAAAACTTCCTCATAAGCGTCTAATGAAAGATTTAGAATTTGATGCATATATTTTGCAGTATGTAACATTGATTTTTTGTTACAATTTTTAAAATAATGGTAGAACCAATGAAACATTTTTGGAATATAATTCCATTTTAAAGCTAAGGGGCCATATGAACTTATGAGCATCTTTGGAACATCATATAAAATATCTGGTCTATTAAACTGAAGCACCGCATAAGGTGAAAAATGTCCAGCATTACCATATGATGCTGCTTTAAACTCTGGAGATAAAGGATCATTTCTATCAAACAGGGTAACTGGTATACCTTTTTTTACTAGTTGAAGTCCTATGCAGACTCCTTGAATACCAGATCCTATAATTCCAACAGACTTACACTTATAATCATCCATGCAGAAATTATATTGTAATAATATGAAAATTAGTAGTGCGGTAGATTATGCTAAAGCTTCTTTATTCACCACCTCAGGTCTATCTTCT
>CACCPE010000014.1 GCA_902547825.1 uncultured Pelagibacteraceae bacterium
ACACAACAATTAAACCAAATGCCTCTGATAAAAAAGATATTCTTTGTGGGCAAAAAGCTCTTAAAAAGTCTGGTAATTTTTCATTTACTCAAGGCGCTATTTGTAGAAACAATAAAATTTTAACAATTGAGGGAAGTGGCGGAACACAAAAAATGATTAAAAAAGTGAAAAAAATAACTAAATTCCCTAATGGAGTTCTAATAAAATTCCCAAAAAAAAGACAAGATTTAAGAGTCGATCTTCCAACTGTAGGATTAGAAACTTTGAAACAATGTAAAATGGCAGGGCTAAAAGGAATAGTTTTAAAACATAAATTAAATATTTTTTTAAATAAAAGTCAAAGTGTTCAATATGCAAATAGAAATAAAATGTTTATTTTAATTAAATGAAAAAATTATTATCAATTTTTCTTCTACTATTCACAAATTTAAGTGCTGAAGACTTTAAATTAGAGAAAATTGCACAAGGGTTTGATAGCCCATGGAGCTTAACATTTATAGACAACCAAAATTTATTGGTTACAGAAAAACCAGGAAATATAAAATTTATAAATTTAAAAGAAAAAAAAATAAAAAATATAAGCCATAATCTTAAAGTATTAGAAGATGGCCAGGGAGGGTTATTAGATATACTTCACAATGACAGCATTGTATTTGTTTCATACTCTGAAAATAGATCAAACGGAATGTCTAGCACCTCTGTTGCAAGAGCAAAACTTAATACTGAGAAACTTAATTTTAAAAACATCTTTCAAGCCCAACCTCCTATAAATTCAGGATATCATTTTGGATCTAGACTAGTCATAAAAAATAAACATTTGTATGTAACTGCTGGTGAGAGAGGACAAGGAATGATAGCTCAAGATCATACTAAACATCCTGGAAGTATTATAAGAATTAACTTAGATGGATCGATACCAAAAGATAATCCAAAATTTATTAATAAAAAAGATTGGTTACCTGAAATTTATCAAATAGGAGTTAGAAATCCACAGGGAATGTCTCTTTCACCATTTGATGACAAAATATATTTGACCAATCATGGTGCTAGAGGGGGAGATTGGTTTGGGACAGCAAATTTTGGAGAAAACTATGGTTGGAAGATTTTAGGTTGGGGAGGAACTAATTACTCTGGAACCAAAATTGGTCCAAAATGGAAACCTGGCTTTACAAAAGCAATAAAGTACTGGGTTCCTTCTATCGCAGTAAGTGCTATGACAATTTATAAAGGTGAAACATTCAAAGAATGGAACGGTGAAGCTTTAATTACATCTCTTAAAGATCAATCTTTAAGAAAAATAAAATTTAATAAATCAAAATTTATAAAAGAGGAAATTATTTTCAAAGGCGATATAGGAAGAATAAGAGATATCAAAATACATGAGAGCGGAGATCTTTATTTACTATCTGACAAGGGTGAACTTTGGAGAATGTACAAGTGAAAAAAATATTTATACTCACAGGCGAGCAGTCTGGAGACAAACTGGCATCAAAAGTAATTCAAGAACTAAAAAAAGATAATTCTGAAATTGAGTATTTAAGTGTGGGAGGAGAAAATTTGAGCGCATTAGGAATAAAATCAATTTATGATTTGAAAGAAATTACGTATATTGGTTTTACAAATGTCATAAAGAACATATTTAAAATTAATAACAAAATCAATGAAACTGTTAAAGCTATAAAAGATTTTAATCCAGATATTTTATTTACAGTTGATAGTCCCGATTTTACTTTAAGAGTTGCTGAACGCGTAAAAAAACAAAATTCAAATATAAAAACAATTCATTATGTTGCGCCACAAGTTTGGGTTTGGAGAGAAGGAAGGGTAAAGAAAATTAAGAAGTTTATTGATCATATATTATTATTATTTAATTTTGAAAAACCGTATTTTGATAAAGAGAATATGAGCAATGAGTTTGTGGGCCATCCCTTATTAGATGATTCTTCTGAAGGTAAAATCGACATCAATCAAATATTTGAAAAAAATAAAGCGTTAATATCAATTTTTCCAGGAAGTAGAGCATCTGAAATTGATGTCCTAATGCCTATACTCTTAGATTTTATAAAATTAATGAATAAAAGTTATGAAGATTTTATTTATATATTTCACTCTACAAAGCAACATTATGATTTAATTCAATCCTACGTAAAATCTCAAAATATAAGTAATTGTGAAATTATTAGTGATGATAAAATAAAGTCTCACACTCTTAAGAAATCTGTATTTGCAGTTGCTAAATCAGGAACAGTCTCGCTTGAAATTTGCAAATCTAAAGTTCCATCCATCATTCTCTATAAAATGAATTTTTTAAACTATTTAATTGTTAGATCTTTGATTAAAGTTAAATTCGCAAATATTATTAATATTGTAGCAGGAAAAGAGGTAATACCTGAATTACTTCAATCTAAGTGTAATCCAAAAGATTTATTCAAATCTGTAAGCTCTTTTATCGATAATCCAAGTAAAATTAAGGAGCAAATAGAAAAGACACAATCAATACTAAATTCATTCAAAACTGAAATTTCTTCATCAAAACTCGCGAGTAAAGCTTTAGTGAAATTTTTATAGTTTGCCGAAAATCTTATTTAAAAAACGACCCATTTTTTTTTAGATGAAGATCTAACACAACCATCTATAAATTTTGCTGTAAGCAAACCCTCGTAAGCAGTTGGATAATAAAATCTTTTTTTACTTTTTTTTGAATTTATTTTTAAAGCAATTTCTTTATATAAATTAGAAAAGGCACTTAAATATCCCTCAGGATGCCCGTACTTAATTCTAGAGAAATTTTTTGAGAAACTACTTTCATTGAAACCTCTTTCTAAAACTTTTGTAGCACCATTAGCAGCATTATATCTTAAATAGTTAGGATTATTCTGTACCCATTCTAAACTTCCCATTGTACCAAATATTCTTATTCGTAATCCATAAACACCACCTTTAGCAGTAGTTGATGCCCAAAATAAACCCTTAGCTCCATTCTCGTAATTTATGAAAACTTGAGCATTTGTATCAAATTTAATTTTTTTTGAATATTGCTTGATATCTGCAAATAAGTTTTTTCCTTTAAGCCCAGTAATGTAATTACATAAATGATATGCATGGGATCCTATTTCATTTAGCACTGTAGAGACTCCGGCTATTTTTTTATCTAATTTCCATTTAAATATTTTTTTTGCTGAAACAGGAGTAATTTTTTTACCATTAGACCAGTCCTGAACATATTCGACATTAATATATTCAATATTTCCAAGCTTTTTATCCTCTACCAATTTTTTAGCATGTCTAACCATTGGGTAGGCCGAATAATTATGTGTAAGCCCGTAAACGACTTTTTTATTATTTTTAATTGTTTTATAAAGTTTTTTAGCTTGAGCTAGAGAACCTGCAAATGGTTTATCAGATATTACATGAATGTTGTTTTTAATAAATAATTCCGCTATTTCTTGATGACTCCCAGGGGGCGTCATGATTGCAATTACATCAATACCATCTTTAATTTTTTTTTCAGAATAGCAAAGATCTTTATAATTTTTGTAACATCGATTTTTTTTAATCCCTATACTTTTTCCAAAAGATTGATTGATTTTATAATTTCTTGAAAAAACGCCTGCTACGATCTCGTATTTATCATCAAATCTTGAGGCAATTCTATGCACATGACCAATCCAAGATCCAGGACCACCTCCAATTATACCAAGCTTAAGTCTTTTCATTAATTTACTTTAATTTTTTTTCCAGTTTTAGTACTTCTCAGTATGGCATCAAATATTTTAAGAGATTGCAAGCCATCATTTCCACTTACTTTTGGCTTAGCCTTACCAGATACGACATCACATAAATGATTAATTTGATTTATTAAAGTATATCTACTTAGTCGAATATTAAAATCTTTATGATAGATTGGTTTCCACCAACTTCTCTCACCTTTATTATACCAATGTTTTAAATTAGGAAATTGTATCGAGCCTTTTGTCCCTCCAATAAAATATGCTGATTGATTTGTTATAGGGTATGCAGGATTTTCCCCAGCTGTAAGCTCATAACTGTAAGGAGCTACAATTGTATCAGAAACACTTAATGTACATAAAGTACCCGACCTAAAGGTAAAATTTACTATTGCGGTATCTTCAACTTCATATTTTCTAATTTTATTTGAGGTTGTTGCTTGAACATGTGTTATAGGACCTAATAAGTAACAAATAAGATCAATATCATGGACTAGATTAATACCCAAAGGACCTCCTCCTTTTTTAATACGCCATTTTTCTTTGTACCAATCTTTATTTTTATATAACCAGCACATAACATTAGCAGCAACAATTTTTCCAAGATTTCCGCTATCAATCTGTTTCTTTACTTTAGTTACGATACTGTTGTGCCTTCTATGATAGCCAATAAGCAGATGTGTTTTATTTTTTTTGGAGCTTTTAATAATTTTTTTTGCTTTTGAAATATTATAGGAGATTGGTTTTTCCAATAAAACAGGTATTTTTGCATTTAAAAAACTTATCGTATGTTTTTCGTGAAATTGATTGGGTGTAGCTACAATTACAGCATCTGGTTTATTGTTACTAAGTAATTCAGTCGATGATCTATAGAATGGAACTTTAAACTTTTTAGCATGAATTATAGAATTTTTGTTCACATCTACAATTGAATGGAGTTTTGCTTTTTTTGAAACTTTTAAAGCTTTTAGATGTTGACTACCCATCAAGCCAATTCCAACAACTGCAATCTTTATTTTATTTTTCACTTTAATATTTAAAATTGAATTTAAAGTTGTTTTGTCGGTAACCGCTTTTCATGACATTTAGGTAATATTTTGCAGGCTTTAAAATAGGAGTTTTTCTTTTCATGAAATAATACATTACATTTTTCCTATTTTTATCAAAAAATTTTTTTATATATAACTTGGGATAGTCTTCGTATCTATCTAATTTTTTCTCGATTACTTTATCTATTTCATAGATTATGCCTTTTACACTTGAACCTTTTTTTCTTTGTATATCCGGTACTCTATATTTTGATCTAAAGACTAATTCAAATCCTTTCAAAATATGCTTGCTAAGATATTTAGCGTTTTTATATTTTTTTAAAAATATTTTTTTATTAAGGTTTGTACCATAAGCAAAGTACAAAAGTTTCTTATTATTTATCATAAAAAAATTTTGTTTGAAATTTGAATTTGGTCTGGATGAATACAAGCTTTACCACCAAAACCTAATTTTTTAACCATATTGCATGAGTTCTCAAATCCATCTAAATCTTTAAAATTCAAGTAAGAGGTATCTATCGGACTCTTAATATTTTTAGATTTATTTACTATGTTTTTTCTAAATTCCAATATTTCTTTTTCATCTTGCGAAATCTTAAGATTAATAGATTTTGCTAAATCATGGGAGCCAAAAGATATAATTTGAATCCTTTCTGAAAAAGAGCAAATTTCCTCAAGATTAGCTAGACCGTTTATGCTTTCCAAAATTGGGATTATATCGGTTTTTAATTTCTCGGATTTTTTTAATAATTTATCTATTTCAATCAATTGATTTTTTGTTTCAGTAAACGGAAGGAATATTCCAGGGAATTTTTCTGATGTTACAAATTCTAAATCAGAATTCTTATTTATTCTTACATATGTTTGATCTTTATTAACATTGCATTCTTTTATTATTTTTTTGGCCTGTTCTTTTTGATCTTCAGGGACAGTTGACTCTAAGTCAAGAACAATTAAATCTGCATTTAATGTATAAGCTTTTTTAATTTTTTTTTCTTCATGTCCTGGAACAAATAAAACAGATCTATATTTCATATTTGCTTAATTTATTATAATCCAGTTCAATACCAAGTCCTGGTCCTGAAGGTAATTTATACTTTCCATTTAGTGCTTTTTTGAAATTTGGGTAAAATTCCTGATCAATATCTAAATAGAATCTTTCAATATATGTATCCTTTTTCATTAATGCAGCTAATTGAAGTGTAGCTAAAAAACCTGGTCCAAAATAGGCAGTATGTGGCATTACAGAGATATCATTTTTTTCTGCATGCTGAATTATTTTGAACATCTCAAAAACACCACCAACTTTAATCACTGACGGTTGAACAAAAGCGGCTGCCTTTTCTTTAATCATTAATTTAAATTCAAATTCTGTACACGCGTTCTCTCCACATGCTATAGGTATTCCAAGTTCTTTATTTAATTTTGCAAGAGTTTCATAATCTTCTGGTGGATAAATAGGTTCTTCTAACCAAGTAAGTTGCATACTTTTTAAAAAATCTTTTTTGGATAGTGTTTCTTCATAAGTCCAAGGACAATTAGTATCTAACATTAAAGGAAGATTGCCTGTTCCTTTTCTTCCAGCTTCAATGCAATCATTTTCTATTTCATGAAGTTTTATAGCTTGGTAACCATCATCTAATGATTGTTTACATTTTTGCTCTATAATTTTTGGATCTCCATATCTAAAAAGACTTGAATAGGCTTTAAATAGATCTTTATTTTTTTTTCCTAACAATTCATGAATTGGCTTATTTTTTTCTTTGCCTAAAGCATCCCATAATGCAATTTCAACACCAGATATTGCAAACATTGTTATCCCGTATCTACCAAACAAGTGCAAAGATTTTTGAAGGGTTAAAAGAAGTTCCGGTATATTACTCATATCTTTTCCAACTAGTAAAGGAGCCACCATTTCTTCAATTGCAATTTTAACCGCTTTCCAAGTAGTATAACCAAAGGCTTCACCCCAACCAGTGACACCTTTATTAGTTTCAATTTTTACTAAGTTAAATTCTAAATTTTTCCATTCTTTTCCATGAAAAATTACCTTTTTTCCTCCATGGTTAAACGGCATACTCAAAGTGATTGCTTTGATTGATTTAATTTTCATTATCTAAATTTTTTAAAATTTGGCTTTCTTTTTTCTAGAAAGGCTTTAGCACCTTCTGCTTGTTCACCAGTTTTAAAATAACCAGGAGCAACTTCTTCAACCATACCTTTTTGGGTAATCTTTAAAATTTCCTCAAATTGTTTCCTAAAACTAGCCTTTAATATCTTCAAACAAGTTGGTGCAGCTTTTAATATTTCATCGCCATACTTTTTAACTTCCTCGTCTAATTTATCTTTTTTTACTACTGAATTTACCAAGCCCCAATTCATCATCTCTTTTGCTGAGTATCTTTTGCAAGTCATCCACATTTCTCTTGCACGTTTGTGTCCTAAAATATTTGCAGAGTGGGCAACTATAGCTCCTCCGGCTGGAGAACCAACTCTGGGGCCATTTTGACCAAATATAGAATTCTCACTTGCTATAGTTAAATCACAAAAGTAAGCCATATGATTTCCACCACCAATCGCGTATCCATCCACTTTAGCTATGATTGGTTTGCTACATTTTGTTAAGTGAATGTGAAATTCGTATTCATGATCTTGAAATTCTTTAGAGCTTTCCCAGTTCATATCTCCACCTGAACAAAATGCTCTATCTCCAGCACCTGATAAAACTATTACTCCAACTTCTTTATCTTTTTCTGCAGCATCAAGAGCTGTCTTAAGTTCTTGAAGAGTGACTGGCGTAAAAGCATTTAATACCTTAGGTCTATTAATAGTGACATAAGCGAAATCGCCTTTAACTTCATATAATATATCTTTAAATTGCATGAGATTTAATCTCCTCTACAGATTCTGGATTTAATAGCGTTGATAAATCACCTGGATCTTGGTTTGCTAAACATGATTTTATAACTCTTCTCATAATTTTCATATTTCTTGTTTTAGGCAAATCTTTTACAAAAATTACTTTATCAGGCTTAAATGATTTCCCTAAATCTTTTATAACTAAATCTTCAAAAAAACTTTCTTTTTGATCATTATTTTCTGCAGGAACTATAGATAAAATAATTTTTGACCCTTTATTTTCGTCAGGTATTCCAACAGCTGCAACCTCTTTTGCTTTTCCACTTTTTACTATAACACTCTCTAGCTCAGAAGGACCTATTCTTTTACCTGATACTTTAATAGTATCATCAGATCTTCCATGTAAATACCAATGACCATCAGCATCTCTACTTGCAAGATCACCATGCACCCAATAATCTTTAATTACACTCCAATAATTATCGATATAACGCTTATCGTCATTCCATAAACTTTTCGTTAATCCGATTGATGATTTTCTCATGACCAATTCACCCATTTCATTAGTAGAAACTTTTTTTCCATCTAAATTTAAGATGTCTGCGCTCATTCCGGGAATGGGAGCATTAAAAGATCCGACCTTAAAAGGACGATGTAGACAACAATGCAAAATAGAACCAGAAACTTCAGTACCCCCAGCTGAATTCATAATAGGAACTTTAGATTTTCCTATGACTTGAAATAACCATTTCCATGGTTTTTCCGTCCAAGGTTCTCCACCAGTACAAATCATTCTTAATGAGCTTAAATCTAAATCTTTAAAAAGTTTTTCATCTTTAATCATTTGCGCTCTGATGAGAGCAGGGGAAAGCTCTGTCCAGGAGACCTTATATTTTTCTATAAGTTTCCAAAAACGAACCTCATCAGGAAAATCAGGCACGCCCTCAGCGATTACCATTTGCGCTCCGTGTGCAGAAGCTATTGTTGCAGACTTAGAACCTACCATCCATCCCATATCAGCCATACACAAATGAATATCATTTTGTTTAAAGTCTGCTAAAACTCCTTCATCAAAGGACATCTTAGCAACTAAACCAATATGAGTATAAACACATCCTTTTGGTTTTCCTGTTGTACCTGATGTAAAGTGGATAATAGCAGGATCTTCAGCATCAGTTTCCTTTGTCTTTAAATTATCAGAAACATTTTGAAAATTTTCCCAATTAAAGATTTTCTTTCCTTTCTCTTTTCCCAATAAAAAAATTTTTTCTAAAGAAATGACTTGATCTAATTCATTTTTGATTTGATCAAACATTCTTATTTCTTTCGCTTTTCTAAATGTTTTCTCAACTGTAAATATACCTTTAGCTTTTGCTATATTGAGTCTTTCAATAACTGCCTTTGATCCATATCCAGAGAATAAAGGTAGCACCACACACCCAATTTTTAAAATAGCAAAGTAAGCAATGTAAGTTTCTATAAATTGAGGCATGTAAAGTGCGATTACATCACCTTTTTTAAAGCCATTTATTTTTAAAGTATTCCCAATTTTTGAGATTTGCTTATCAAATTCTTCATAAGTAATTGAGCTTTCTTTCCCGTCTTCTCTTTCAGAAAAAATAAAAGTATTTTTAAAAAATTCCTTATCTTTATGTCGATCTATACAATTTAAAACTATATTAGTTTTTCCCCCGATACACCACTTTGTCCAAGGAGTTCCTTTTGATTCATCTGATATTTTTGAGTAAGGTTTATAAAATTTTAAATCTGAAAATTTAATTACATTGTCCCATAACCATCCTGGATCAGAAAAACTTTTTTTTTCTAACTCATCATAATTTTTTAATTTACAATGCTGTATAAACTTAGTTAGTTTTGAATTTTCAATTTGCTCTTTTGATGGTTGCCAAATAATTTCTTTAGACACAAGTCTTATACGTACATACCCTCTTTAATCTTAATAATATTATACATGAGGTCATTTAAAGGTGTTTTAATCCCATGTTTTTTTCCAATTTTAGAAACAGCCCCACTTATGAAATCAATTTCTGTTTTTCTATGCTTTACAACATCGAATGCCATTGATGATTTATTGGTTTGTCTTGAGTCTACTATTCTGTTGAACATTTCTAAACAATCACTTTCACTAACATCAACTCCATCGGCTTTTGCTACTTCTCTAGTTTCAAGAATTATATCCTTACCTAATTTTCGAGACATAGTCTGATTTTTATTAGAAATGTATAAATCTGTATGATGTAAATCAAATATTGCTGATAATGGACCAATTGCTGTTAAAGCAAATAATTTCATCCATTTTCTTCTTTTGATATTTTCTTCTGCAATTGTTTCTAAGCCATGTGCAGTAAAAGTTTCAGCTAAATCTTTTACTCTTTCACTTGAACCACCTTCGTATTCACCAATCCATGATGGCAAACTTGCGTGGTTTTGAATTATTCCAGGACCTTGAATACTAGAAGCTTGTGTTGTGGAACCACCTAAAACTTTTTCTTTACCAGCTATTTTTTGCATGATTTCTTCATGCCCAATACCATTTTGAAATGACATTAGCACTGTATTATCTCCGATAATATTTTTTGAACTGGATAAAGCTTGCTCTAAAGCTGTAGCTTTACACATAATAATTATTGCATCGACTGGCTTTAAAGTTTTTGGATCAGTCGTAGCATGGATTTTTACTGTTCTATCGCCGCCATGACCCATCATTTTTAAGCCTTTACTATTAATTTCGTCTACATGTTCTTTCCAAACATCAATAAGATGAACCTCTAAACCTTTTTCAGCTAACAACCCGCCGAAAAGACAGCCCATAGCACCAGCACCTAATACTGCAACTTTTGTATTTTTCTTTATCATTAAGCTTTCATTTTTACTTGAACACCAAAGAAGCCTGTTGGCTTGATCATTAAAACAACTATCATCAATAAAAAGGCGTATAAATCTTTGTGACTTCCAGAAATATAAAAAGAAGAAGCTGTTTCAAATATTCCAACTGTAAAACCTCCAACTATTGCACCAGGCAGATTACCAAAACCACCTACGACCGCGGCAGCAAAAGCTTTCATAAGAATGATATAACCCATGAATACAACAACTTGATAAGTTGGACCAACCAAAGTTCCTCCTATACCTGCTATGGCACAAGCAATACCAAAAATAATTGATATGTATAGTGGCACGTTTATTCCAACTAGATTTGAAACATCTTTAGAGTAAGCTACGGCTCTAATACCTAATCCCATTTTTGTTTTATTTAAAAAGAACCAAAGACCTGCAGCTACAGATAAACCAACTACAATCATCCAAATATAAGTAATTGGTAAAAATAGTCCTCCAATTTCCATTGGTAAACCTAACTCTGCAGGGAAGGGTTTTGCTACTGGATTCCAAATTAGATAAGCAACATTAATTAAAACTACTGAAAGACCAAATCCACAAATGATTATTCCCATTCCAGCTACAGTGTAACCACCACCTTTTTTTGTTAGAGGTCTTAAGAAAACTCTTTCAATAAAAACCCCAAATAAACCCATTGAAACAAAGGCTGTAAATAAACAAACCACATAAATTATCCAACCATAAGCATCAGGAAATATATTAAAAATCCAATCTTGATTACCCAAAAGATTAAACATGGTAAGACCGGCAAAAGCACCTATCATGAAAAATTCACCGTGAGAAAAATTAACTACATCTAGACCTGTGTAGATTAACGAAATTCCAAGCGCAACTAAGCCATAAATAATACCAACAGAAAGACCAATTGTTAAAACTGATTTGAGCGATTCAATATTCATATCGGGGCTATTCACACACCAGCCGATATAAAGAAGTACGAATGTTCCAAATATGATATTTTCACCTTTTTTTCCAATTCTCAATTTATTAAACATTGGCTTTAGTCCCTCCAAGATATGACTCTTTTACACTTTCGTCGTACATTAATTTCTTACTATCGCCTTCAACATTGATCACACCGTCTTTAATTACATACCCGTAATCAGCAAGCAATAATGCCATCCTAACATTTTGTTCTACCACAAGAACTGTTAATCCATCTTGTCTAATTCTATTAATGTTTTTAAAGATATCTAAAACAATTTGAGGCGCTAGAGCAGCACTAGGTTCGTCTAGCATTATCATTTTAGGATTAGACATTAACCCTCTTCCAATACATAACATTTGCAACTCTCCACCTGATAAAGTTGCGGCCAACTGATCTTTTCTTTCATTTAACCTTGGAAAATAGTTATAAACTTTTTCTAAATTATCTGACAGTTGTTGTTTACTTTTTAAAATAAATCCACCTAATTTTAAATTTTCGGTAACAGACATTGCAGGGAAAACATCCTTTCCTTGAGTTACTTGCACTAATCCTCTTCCAACTATTTCATGAGCAGGTAAGTTTTGAATCTGCTCACCATCAAATTCGATCGTACCTTTCCACGATCTAATTAATCCAGATGCAGCTCTAAGAATTGTTGATTTACCTGTTCCATTACCACCAAGCAATGCAACTATAGATTGTTTTTCAACTCTCATATTAGCTCCGTTTAAAATTTGCACAGAGCCATATCCAGAAATAAGTTGATTAATCTTAAGCAATCATCCTCCAATTTTTTTTTCTGATTTACCAAAAATGTAACTATTAGTCATAGACATTATAACTATTATTTTATAGCCTTAGCAACAATTAAATAACAAATGGGGGAAATAATGAATAAACTTAAATTTGTTTTTTCAGCAATTGTCTTTTCCGCAGGTTTAGTAATCACGACTTTAGCTCAAGCAGAAACAATCAAAATTGGTGTTTCTTTTAGAATGCTATCAGATGTTGGTTATAAACACGGAGAGTTAATTACTGATACTGTTGCAAAGTGGAATAAAGAAGGCACTATCAACGGTCAAAAAATCGACTTAACACTTTATAACGATGAGTGTAAATCTGAAAAAGGTGTAGCAAACGCAACAAAACTTGCTTACCAAGATAAAGTTCACGTTATAATTGGATCTAGCTGTAGTTCTGTAACATTACCTATGGTACCTGTTTCAGCTAAAGCTAAAGTTCCACAAATCATACCTCACTCAACAAATGCTGACATTACTAAAAAAGGTAGTGAATACATTTTTAGAGTACCTGTATCATCAAGATTTTACAAAATCGTACAAGGTAAATTTACTGCAGAAAATCAAGGTACTAAGATAGCTTATATCTATGGTCCAGATGCTGCTGGTAAAGATTTTGCATTATCTTTAGCTGATTACATGAGAGAGAACTACAACGTTGAGCCAACTTATATGGTTCAATCTGGAGAAAAAGAAACTGACTTTAGAAGTTACTTAACTAAAGCTAAAGCTACTAATCCAGAAGTTCTTGTAATTTCAGCTTTATTGGATGAAACAGTTAGAGGACTTGTACAATCGTATGAAGTTGGAATACCAAAATCTGTTCACAGAGTAACAGCTTCTATTGGTTCTAAAGTAGAGATACCAATAAATGCTGGTTCTGCTGCAAAAGGTGTAACTTTTTCAGCTGCATTCGCTGCATCTGACACTAGACCTGAAGCTAAGAAATTTGTGAAAATGGTTAAAGACAAATATGGTGTTGTACCTGGTCATGACTTTTCACAAATGATGGACTTACTAGATATTCTAGAGATAGCTCTTAAAAAAGTTAAATTCACTGGAGATCTAGCTGCTGACAGAAATAAAGTTAGAGACGCAATTGCTGCGACAACTGACTTTAGAGGTTTAGCTTCTGGTCCAATCAATTTCTGTAAATCAGGAACACCTGAGTGTAGAGATGGTAACAGAACTCCTGTTATGATTGAGTACACTAAAGGTGGAAAAAACTTTAAAACAAAAGTTGCTGGTACTGTAACATTTAATGCTAGCGCTGGTTTATAATAGTTAAAAAAATTGTGAGCGGTAGGTAAAACTACCGCTCTTTTTTTCAAGGAAACCACAAAAATGATAAACGTTAATAAATTGAAGAAAGTAAAAAGCAACTTTCCTGTAATGGTTGGCAAAGGTGCTATTTCAAAAAAAGATTGTGAAAAACTTATAGACGAAATTCGAAATGCAAAATCATTCGATGATTTAATACAAGGTGGTAGAAATAGAATTAACAAAGGGTCAAGTAATTTTAAAAATTATCTAAAAAAATCAAAATTATCTAACAAATTATATAAACAATTTAATAGCCAATCTTTTTACAAAAAAGTTGAAAATAGATTTAAAAAAACTTTTAATGATTATGGTTGGTCAAATGCATACTTGCCTAGCAAATTTTTGAGGGAAAAATTTACAAATAAAAAATTAATGAATTCAAAAGAATTAATGAAAATGTTAGGTAAAACTTACAAAAACCCGAATGTAAATTTAGACATAGATTTTTCTGTTTCTAGGGGCGGATATAGGTTAAGGCCGCACAGAGATGATGTAACAAGACTTTATAATTTTCTTATTTATTTAAACGATATACCAAAAAAAAATGGAGGAGCTTTATCAATTTTTAAAAAGAAAACTGATATGAAATATAGAAAAAGTTTTAAAAGATTTCCTGGTATTTCTGAACTAGCAAAAGTTAAAGAATTTACTCCGTCAAAGGGGAGTGTAATTTTTTTCCAATCTACACCTAACTCTTACCATGGTGTATCTTTATTTAGAGAAATCAAAGGCAAGAAAAGATTTTTCATTTATGGAAGTTATGCCTTAAGTAAACCTGTTGTATGGAGATATAAAAACGTTAGCTATTTACCCAAAATTAGGAAAACAAACAAAAGAATGCTCACATCTTCACATGACTCAGATTATTTAATGAGAAGAGTTGGATAATGGAAAAATTTAAATCGATTATCAGAGATTATCCTTTTATTGCTTTTATTATAGCTTTCGTCATCTTAGCTTTTGTACCATCAGTGGTTTTCACGGATGTTTATCAGTCACATTTAGCTACTTTAATATTTGTGAACATTGTGGTTGCCGCAGGACTAAACATTGTTAAGGGTTATTGTGGTCAAGTTACAGTTGGACACGTTGGCTTATTTGCAGTTGGTTCTTATACTGCTGGAACATTGTTTTTATATTTAGGACTTGGTTTTTGGGCAACTTTACCCATAGCTATAATAGTTACTGCATTTTTTGGAGTAGCAATGGGAATTCCATCTTTTAGATTGGAAGGTCCTTATTTAGCCTTAGCGACATTAGGTGGAGGTGAGGCGATAAGATTATTTATTGAAAACGGAAACTTTTTTAGATCTACATTTGGTATTTCTGATATTCCAACACCTTCTTTAATGGGCTACAACTTCGACTCCCCAGATAGATATTATTTCATCTCAATGACAATAATGATTATAGCGGTATACTTCTCATTCAGTATTTTAAGATCTGGAGTTGGAAGAGCGTTTATGTCTATCAGAGAGGATCCAATTTGTGCTGCAGCCGCTGGAATTAATGTAAAAAAATATAAGATCTTAGCTTTCATTCTTAGCGCTATGTTTGCTGGTGCGGCAGGTGCAGTTTATGCTCACATGCCTCCAGGATACATTCATCCTAATAATTACACAGTTATAGAAATGGTAACCTTCTTAGCTATGGTTGTCCTAGGAGGTCTCGGTCATATTTGGGGTGGAATTATTGGCGCTATAGTCATTACAATTGTTTATGACTTAACTAGACCATTATATAAATATCAGCTTTTAATATTTGGTTTAACAATTGTATTAACTATTTTGTTTATGCCTAAGGGTTTAGGCGGTTTTATTGACAGATATTTCTTAGAAAAGAGATTTAAAAAGAAAACTGGAACAGAAAAAACAACATGATTTTAAAAACTAAACAATTATCTAAATCATTTGGTGGTTTGAAAGCTATAAATAAAGTTGATTTTGAACTTCCAAAAAATGAAATTAGAGGAATAATTGGACCCAATGGCTCGGGCAAAAGTACATTTTTTAATTTAGTTTCAGGAATCTATGATAGCGATCCTGGAAGCTATATTGAGTTTGATGGTCATGATATTACTTTTACACCTCCACATGAGATTGCTAGTTATGGTTTATCAAGAACGTTCCAATTACTTAGACTTTATCAAGATATGACAGTTATAGATAATGTTATGTCAGGGTATCATACTAGAGTTCCTTACAAGTTTTTCGATGCGGTTATAGGAAGAAAAAAAATCTGGGATCAAGAAAGAGCTATCAAAGAGGAAATGATGGAACTCCTTTCTTTTGTAGGATTAGCAGACTATGCAGAGCTAAATGCTAGTGAGCTTTCTGGAGGTCAGAGAAGATTATTAGTTTTAGCAAGAGCAATCGCTATGAAACCAAAATTATTAATGTTAGACGAACCAGCCGCAGGTTTATCTCCAGTCAATGTAGATAATCTAATGAAAATTATTATGCAGCTAAAAGAAAAATATGGCCTTACTCTTATTATTATAGAGCATATCTTAAAAGTCGTAATGGATACTTGTAATTCAGTAACTGTTTTTGACCATGGCCAGAAAATTGCGGAGGGTACTCCAGCTCAAGTTAAAGATGATAATGCTGTAATCGAAGCATATTTGGGTAAAAAAATGGATGATGAAGAAATGAGAAAAGCACTTGCAGTCTAAAATGAATTTGATAATATTTTTTAATTAGTTACGATTCAATGAGCCAAAATATTAAAAAAATTTTTGAGAAACAAGGTTTCATAAGATTAAAGGGTGTTTTAGACTATAAAGAGGATTTAGAACCAATTTTAAATGATATGGCTTTTATCATGGATAGGCTAATTCATAGATTTGTTCCTAAAAGTGACAAAGTAAGAGTACTAAATTATGAGTTTAAGAAAAAATACTCATATTTGGTTTCTTTAGATATTCCTGAACTTGATCAATATTTTAACATAAGACTTCCTGAAAAAAACATAAACGCTAATAGTGATTTTTTTGCAAGTCAATCAATATGGAATTTAATTAAAAATAAAAAGATTTTAGATAAGATTGAAAAAATTCTAGGTCCCGAGATAGCTTCTAATCCTTGTCAAAATTCAAGAATCAAACAACCTGAAAAAGGTGTTGCAAAAAAGAATTTAAATGACGGCCTTGTTGGAAGAACTCCTTGGCATCAAGATGCTGGCGTTATGAATAAAAAAGGACAGAAGGGTACTGAATTAGTAACGTGTTGGATACCTTTTACTAAAACAAGAATAGAAAATGGTTGTATGCTTGCTGTAAAAGAAAGTCATAAATTTGGACTTGTTAACCACGATTTTGGAAGTAAGGGACAAGTAGAAGTTAGAGGCAAAGAAATAATCGATAAATTATCAACCGTGCCTCTTGAAGCTGATGTCGGCGATATAATATTATTAAATAGATATCTACTTCATTGTTCACTACCAAATAAATCAAAAAATTTTAGAATAAGTATGGACTTGAGATATAATAAAGCAGGTCAGCCTTCAGGAAGAGATCCATTGCCTAATTTTATTATTAAAAGTAAAAACAAAAAAAATATAAAAGTACAAAATTACAAACAATGGATAGCTTTATGGGAAAAAGCTAAAGTAAAATGCATTCCAAGAAAATGGTCTTATAAATATCCTCTTCCTACTTTCAAAGGAACTAAAAGAGATTTAGCAAATATCATTTAATGAATTCAAAATTATCGGAGAAGAATTATCTTCCCGAATTTTTTCTAGCTTGCCTCGGGTATTTTTTATTTGTAACTCAAGATGCAATAGTAAAATATATTGCTGAAGATTACGACATAATACAGATAATTTTCGTCAACTCCTTGTTCGCTCTTATACCTATTATTTTGTACACCCAAACCCTCGATGGCTGGAAAGAATTAAAGGGTGCTAATTTAAAAATTCATTTTTTTAGAACTTTAACGATGGTATTAGCCGTTTTTTTTGCCTACACAGGATTCTATTTATTACCAATGGTTACTATGTACAGTATTGTATTTTTAATACCATTATTAATAACCATCGGATCAGTTTTATTTTTAGGTGAAGTTGTTAGATGGAAAAGATTTACTGCTATAGTAATTGGTTTTATCGGAACACTTATTTCTATTAATCCTTTTGGAGCCGAAATTAACAGTTACGTATTTGTAGCTTTGTTGTGCCCAATTTTTGCGTCTGCAAGTTATTTAATAGTAAGAAAATATGGTTATGAGGAAAGCTTGTTCTCATTTTTAATATTTGGAAAAATTTTTATGATATTGTTTTCTGGCATATTTGTATTCTTTGTTTTCAAAGAGATGACTTTTAATGATTTAGTGTTGAACGCTATTTCTGGAATTTCTAGAGGAACAGCCATGATATTTGTCATCAATGCTGCTAGACACCTGCCTGGAGCAATTTTTGGATCAATTTTATATACTCAAATTTTTGCAGGTGTATTTTTGGGTTACGTTGTTTTTAATGAGATACCTACAATTAATAATTATATAGGAAACTTAATAATAATTGCAGCAGGTGTATATATCGTTTTGAGAGAAGTAAAATTAAAGAAAAACATTGTTACTTCAACAGCAAGACACCCAACTATTCCTATTAAAAAAGATTAAAGTTTCTTTTTAAAATTTTCTAAAATTTCTTCACTAACATTTACTGAATTTTCAGGCCCAGGAAATTTCCCCTCTAAACTATCTTTGATAAATGCTTTTAAGGCTCTAACTCTTTCGATTTCAATTTCATCTTTCATCTTTTTTAAATTTGTATAAGTTTTTGCATGTCTAGGGGACTTTTCTTGCTCTCCACAGATATCATTCATGAATAGATACATAACATCAGCTTTTTTTCCAGATCCTAGAGATACAGTTACAATACTGGTCCTTTTTGATATTTCCCCCATAATATTTTCAGGAATAACTTCACATTCGGCTGAAAAGGCCCCAGCGTCCTCTAAACGTTTAAATTTTTTAAATAGTTCGTATGCTTCATCAGCAGTTTTACCTACAGCTCTTAAGCCACCAATCCATGTAGATTTTCTAGGAACCAAACCTAAATGACCCATAACTGGAACATCTTCTTTTGCAAGCATAGAAACAACATCCATACTTCTGGCAGTCATAACCGCATCAGCACCATTCTCTAAAGCTTTAAAGGCTCCACGTAACACATCCTCGGCTGTAGGATAACTATGTAGTTCGAGTGCTGCCGTATAAAAAAGAGACTTGGATCCTTCCCGAACCTTCTTAACATTTGAAGCACTTCCTATTATCATGTCAAAACCTGCTTCTTCAGCTGCTTTTGCCTCTAATGAATTATTTGCAGTTACTTGTGTAAGAATTTTTTTTCCTTTAGCTTCAATAATATCACCTACAGTGACAGTTCTTTTTGCAGGATTAGCCGCCCAAGTATAAATATTTTTCATATTTATATTTAATCAAACTAATTAGTATTTTTCAATTCCTTGTAAATATTGTTTACTCTATGAACTTCTTCGGCGGTATTGAAATAGCATTCGTATTCAATTTCATTAGGGGTAACATCAAAATGATAGTGGCCGGCATCTTGAGCACCTTTATAAGAGTGAAAATGTGTATGTTCGCCTGACTCCCTTAAATCTAATTTTCCTCCAGAGGGATCATTAGTCCATAAAACTGAATAGCATTGAAAATGTGGCCCTATAGGTTCGTAAAATTGTAAAAAATCCTTAACACATTTCATTTGTTTTGGATCATAATATTCGTGTTTTATATCTGCATAGTCTGGTTGGACATGGGATTTAATCTTACCATTTAAGATCCTAAACACACCACCCAGCGCAACACTTAAGTTTGTTTGTAAATTTTCAATTAGTGCAGTTCTCATAGATTGAGGTAAAGAGCCTTGCTCACCTGACCTTCCTTTAATTCTAATTTTTATAACATTTCCTTTTTTCCCCTCAGAGTAATAGATATTTCCTAGTCCGCCATGCTTTCTGTGATTGTAAGAATTTGATTTACATTTTTTATTTTCATCAATTTGAGCAATTATTGATTTTGACTCGTTAGTAATTAAATTCTCATTAATGATAAGCTCTCCACAGTGACCCTCTAAGCACGACATAGCTCCTGATCCCGCACCTAAAGCATATGATTTTTCTGAGCCTATTCTTTTTGCTATTTCTTCATAATCAAATTCAGTACCTATGAACCTTTTATCGTGCATGTATGGTTCACCTCCAACATCTATTATTCTTTGGTTTCCACTTATACCTTCAGCAGGGCAATCCCACTTTCTTAGATCAGGACATTCAACAATTGAAACATCAACTTCAATATAGTTTTTTGATAAACCTTTTTTTAAAGCTTCGCTTACTTGTTTTAAGGAAATTTGATGAAACTTGGCTTTTTCGATTGTTAATTCCATAATCTATTAATATCATTTAAAGAAGTTTATCAATTAAATATAAT
>CACCPE010000015.1 GCA_902547825.1 uncultured Pelagibacteraceae bacterium
CCTATAAGTGGTGGTAACCAACTCATTAGCTTTTCTTGTTAAATCTCCTATACCTATAATTGATACTAGAGAGGACATTTTTAATACATAAACAAATTGATTTCCCATGGCTGGTAATACAACTTTAATCGCTTGCGGAAGAATTACTAATCTCATCTTTCTCCAGAAATCCATTCCTAAAGATTCTGATACTTCATGTTGACCTTTTGAAATTGAATTAATTCCCGCTCTAAAAATTTCTGCTTGAAACGCACTCTCACTAATGGTCAAAGCTATTATTCCAGATACGAATGGCGAGAAACTTACCCCAATCATGATTGGAAGGCCATAATAAATCCAAAGAATTAAAACTAATAAAGGGATGGCTCTAACAATTTCTACGTATGTTATGTTAAAATAAGTTAGGAATTTATTATTTGACAATGAAGGTAAAGCAACTATCAAACCGATAATCATAGCTAGAATGATTGAAACTACTGAAATATAAATCGTAGTTGTAATTCCACTAATTAAAAATTTAAGATTAGTTAAACCATCTATATTATCTGGACTTAGAATATACCAACCCCATTCATAGTTAGAACTACATCCTTGAAGCAAAAATAGAACAGAAATTATTTTTAAAAATTTCACTAATTGACTATATTTGTAAATAGGAGGTATTGAAACTTAAATTATAAGCTTTTTAGATCGTACTTTGCCAGTAAAGTTTTAAAAAATCCGGATGATTGTTTTTTCTTAATCCAATTGCTGACGTAATCATTCCATACCTTGTCACCTTTTGGAACCATCATAGCTAAAAATGCTGGATTTTTTCCTCCATCAGGAACTATAGCTAATTGAGGATATTTAATAACTAATTTGTTTGCTTCTGTTGAACTTGTTATATTTCCATCAGCTCTTCCTGCTAAAACTTCTTGAAAGTCTCTTGCAGGAGCTTCAACTGACTGAAGTTTTGATTTTGGAAAAAATTCTTTTGCTTTTTCTTCCTGAGATGTTCCTAACGTTGTAGCTATTGTAACACTACTATTGTTTAAAGACTCCCAAGTTGAAAATTTTTTTAAATTCTTTTTTAAAACAAGTGGGACTGTTGCATACTTGTAATATGTAGCGGTAAATCCGGCCACTTCTGCTCTTTTTGGTGTTTTGGTTACACTTGTCGATATATCGTATCTATCTGCTGTTATTCCTGCAACAATAGTTTTCCACTCTGCAGGCACAAATTTTACTTTCACGCCTAAATCTTTAGCTAGCTCATTCATCACATCAATATCAAACCCTTTGTACTTGTTTGTTTTTGGATCTTTCATTGACATTGGATCCCAGTCTCCTGTCGTACCAACTCTTAACTCTCCACTTTTTTTGATTGTGTCTAGTTTAGATGCTGCTTGAGCACTTGTTGTTACAAGTAATACTAATAATATTGAAAAAATTTTTTTAATCACGTTATGTTATTAGCTAATCTCTCTCTTTTTTTCGATTTGCAATTTGACCCACTTTAACAACCTTTTGAAAAGGGGTTGACTGAAAGGTAGTTTATCAGCTATAAAGAACAAAACAAGAACATTTATGAAGTTAACAATACCTTATTATTTACATAAAGTGGGAGCTGGTTTTCCTTCTCCGGCAACAGATTATATTGAGGACGATATAGATCTAAACTCTCATCTCATAACAAATGCACCAGCTACTTTCATCATTAGAGTACAAGGTAAATCTATGACTAATGTGGGTATATATGATGGAGATCTATTAATAGTAGATAAAAGTTTAAATCCAAAAAATTTCTCCACTGTTATAGCAAATATCAACGAAGAACTTGTAGTCAAAACTCTGGTTAAAAGTAAGGGCAACAACTACTTAACATCAGGTTCAAAAAACACATCGGATCGAATTAATTTAACAGATAATCCAGAAATAATAATTTGGGGAGTAGTAACATATGTCATACACAAACAACAGTAGAAAAAAAGTTGCATTAATTGACTGTAATTCATTTTATGTTTCTTGCGAAAGATTATTTAATCCTAAAATACAAAATGTACCAGTCGTAGTGCTATCTAATAATGATGGATGTGTAATATCAAGATCTACTGAAGCAAAAAAACTTGGAATAAGAATGGGAGAACCATATTTTAAAGTTAAAGATTTGGTTAAAAAAAACAACGTTCAGATATTTTCTTCAAACTATGCATTATATGGAGACCTTTCTAGAAGAGTGATGAAAGTTTTAAAAGGTTTTACTGATAAAATTGAAATCTATTCTATAGACGAAGCATTTTTAGATTTATCACATATCAAAGATGAACAAGTAGAAGAATATGGAAAACAAATAAGAGAAAGAGTTTTAAAATGGACAGGAATACCAACAAGTGTAGGAATTTCAAATACAAAAACTTTAAGTAAAGTTGCAAATCATATTGCCAAAAAAAATAAAGCAGGAGTGGTATTTCTAAAAGAAAATATTGATAATATACTAAAAGATTTTGATATTGCAGATGTATGGGGAGTTGGAAGACAGTTATCAAAACTATATATTAAAAATGGAATAGATAATGCTTATAAACTAAAAAATATTTCAAACACATGGGTTAAGAAAAGTACTAATGTTTTAGGCGCGAAAACAGTAATGGAATTAAGAGGAATTCCTTGTATAGATTTAGAAACCGAGGAAACAAGAAGAAAAAGCTGTTGTGTATCAAGATCGTTCGGAAAAAAAGTTGAGAGTTTAGATAAATTAAAAGAGTCTATAACTACTCATTGTTTAAATGCAGCAGAAAAAATAAGAACAGATAAACAAACTACGAGAGCTGTTACTATATTTATAAGAACAAGTCCATTTGATAAAAATAGAAAATACTATTCAAATTCTATTACTATTGAATTGCCGGTGGCAACTAATAACAGTATTGAACTTGTAAAAACTGCAATTAGCGGACTTGGAAAGATTTATAAATATGGTTATTTCTATCAAAAAGCTGGAGTCATATTATCGAAGCTTAGAGACGCTTCTGAAAAAGAGCTAAATTTATTAGCACCAATTTTAGAGAAAAAATCTCAACCATTAATGAGAGCAATCGATTTTACTAATGCAAAATATGGTCGAAATGCAATCAGTATAGCTCAAGCTGGTATAAGTAACGATTGGAAAATGAGAAGAGAACACTCATCTAGAATAGATACAGCTTCATTTGACTTCTTACCTAAAATAAATATATAATTTGTATAAGGGGTGTCATAAAGACTGAGATCATACCCAAAGAACCTGACCGGTAATTCAGTAAGGGATAATGAAAGATATATACCTATCAACACAAACAACGCTAATTATTACTCTAGTGGTAGGTGCTTTTTTTATCGCCTTAGGTTATATAAAATTAAAAAAAGTTTCAGATAATAAAAGCTTCATAATTGGTGATAAAAAAGAGAGTATTTTTTCATTAACTACGAGTTTATCAGCGTCTGCCTTGGGAGCTTGGATATTATTCGGACCAGCTTCAGCAGCAACTTGGGGGGGAATAGGGGCAGTAATTGGATATGCGTTAGGCACAGCTGCACCTATGCTATTTTTACTAAATTTTGGACCGAAAATAAGGAGAGAGTTTCCTAACGGGATGTCTTTAACTGAGTTTATTAAAAGAAGATTTGGGACTGGAATTTTAAAGATAGTGTTAATCTTAATTCTATTTTATTTGACAATTTTTTTGATAGCAGAAGTCACAGCAATAGCTTTTTTATTAAATTTAATCTCTAAAACTCCTTTATGGATAACTTCTTGCACAACTTTAATTATATGTCTTTTATATATATTAAGAGGTGGATTTAAACTTTCAATTATTACTGATAAATATCAATTTATAATAGTTTTAAGTATAATTTTATTTTCTGTATTTTTAATTTTAGAAAATTTAGAAATTAATAGTTATAATTTAATTAAAAAAAATTCTCCTACACTTATAAGTAAAAATTATATCCCAAATTATACTGCTGGGCTCACTTTTTTTATTGCTGTAGCAGCAACAAATTTATTTCACCAGGGAAATTGGCAACGTGTCTTTGCTGCAAAAAATAACCTTATCTTAAAAAAAAGTTTAATTTATTCATCAATTATTTCTTTTGTGATTGTTTTATGGATGGGTTATACAGGACTTATATCTTTTTCACTCGACCCTAAAATAAAACCTGATTTAGCTTTTTTTAAACTAATGCTATTAAATGAAAATATAATAATAATTATTTTCGTTTTAATTTTAGCTTTATCTTTGACATTAAGTACAATTGATACATTAATAAACGCTATTACAAGTTTAATAATTATTGATGGAAAAGAAATTAATAGATTTTTAAGCGGTAGAAAATTAAAAGACAAAGTCAATAAATTAATTTTATTATTATGTACAATTGTTTTTGTTTTTTCTTCTAAAGGCTACAGCATCTTATATTTATTTTTATTAGCAGATCTTCTATGTTGTGCAGCTGTTGTAACAATATTTTATGGTTTCTTTAAGAAAAAAATTAATACCAGATTATCTTTAGTATCAATGATTCTTGGTTTAATATCAGGTCTATTATTTTTCCCAAGTCAGAATTTTCAATCTAGTTTTTTAGTTGGAAATATTATGTCTGTAGAAAACTTTAATCCTATTATCTTGTCAAACTTACTATTTATTTCATTTATTACAGCTTTAATTGTACCACTTATTATAATTACGATTTACTCTTTACGTAATTCATTAAGATAAATAGATACAGCTATCCAGATTATTACAAAACCAAAAAATTTTTCTAAGGTCAAAATCTCATCAAAATAAGTAATTCCCAATATAAACTGCGATGTTGGAGTTAAAAATAAAATCATACTTGCTGGACCGATTCCAATAATTTTAAAACCTAAAGTAAATAAAAATAGAGGCACTAATGTCATAAAGCCGGACCAAAATAGATAAAAAGATAAAAGAGGTTCCTCGTAAGAAAATATATTCATGTTTAAATTTATTAGATAAACAAACAATACAATAGCTATAGGAGAAATTAACAATGTTTCAATTAGCAAGCCTATATCTGATGAAACTTTTACTTTTTTTCTTATTAATCCATAAATGCTAAAAGTTATTGCTACAGTTAAACCAATCCACGGTAATTCACCTAATTTAATTAAAAAGTAAAATAAAGAAATTACAACTAGTATTACAGCTACAAATTGATTTTTATTAAGTTTTTCTTTTAAAAAAATTCTTCCTAAAAAGACACTTATTATTGGATAGATATAGTATCCCAAACTCGAATCTAATAGTCTATTGACACTCACTGCATAAAGCCAAGTTCCCCAATTTATACTTACCAATAAACCCGATAAAAAAAGCAACAATTGATTTTTTTTATTTTTGAATATTTTAATAAATTCCGACCATTTTTCATAAAAACTTGTTGTAATAATTAAAAGGAATGCAGTCCATATAGTTCTGTGTACAGTCAACTCAATAAATGATGCAAAAGATACGAATTTGAAAAAAATCGTCCCTACAACACCCCACCAAAGAGATGCAAAAGCAGCATAAAAAATTCCTGATAATTGTTTTTGTTGCATTACAAAGTTGGTGCAATATAAGTCAATTTTCTTTATAAAGATATGTAAAGCTTGTGGTGAGATGGGTGAGTTGGTTTAAACCAGGAGTTTGCTAAACTTCCGTAGTATTTAACTATGCTACCGAGGGTTCGAATCCCTCTCTCACCGCCATTTAGTTAAAATAGCTATCAATTTGAACTGGCTCTTTTCTTAAGATATATTTGTAAACGTTAATGTTTTCTAAAACTCTTTGAACGTAATTTCTGGTTTCTTCAAATCTTATTTGCTCGATCCAATTAATATATGAAATTTGACCTTTACTAGGGTCACCATTTACTCTTCTCCAAGTTTTAACCCTATTTGGACCCGCGTTATATGCTGCAATAGCAAAAGGGAAGACACCATTATAATCATTAAGCAATCCATTAAAATAATATGAACCAAGTTTAATGTTATATTCAGGATCTGCTGTTAGTCGACTAATACTGTAAGGTAGTTTTGCTTGTTTAGCTACGATCTTAGCAGTGTACTTCATTAACTGCATCATTCCTCTAGCTCCAGCCCAACTATTAGCTTTTCGATCAAATTCGCTCTCTTGTCTAATTATTGCAAGAACAATTTCCTGTTTAGGCATTTGCTTATTATTTACAATCTTTGGTGTTGCTATAACTGGATAATTATATTTATTTAAAAATCTTTTCTCATATGAAGCCTTTTTTGATATTTGTATTGCAAAATCATATCTTTCAATAGATGTAGATAACTCTGCTGCTAATACTTCGCTTCCTTTTTCAATATTTAGATCTGCTAAATGTTTAAGTATATCTTTAGAATATTGGCTTGCATCAAGTTCATGGAGCAGAATAACATGTTTGATAAGTTTGTTTTTTTTGAATTCTTCCTCAAAATCTTTATCAAAATTACTTTCATCTTTTAGTTCGAAATTTCCTCCAGGGTTTATTTTATTAAAAGCGAGTTGTCCATAATAAGTCATTGGAAAATCTGCAGCTTCTGAAAAAAATTTATTAGCAGTTTCTTTTTCATTTAGTTTTTCATATGACTCTCCTAACCAATATGCTCCTCTGGCTAAACTGATAGGATAACCAACATTATTATAAAAATTTTGGAAGTGACTAATTGCATACTCAGGAGATTTTAAAAAAGTTAAGGCTATCCAACCTGACAACCATTCAGCTTCGGCAAAGGACGGTCCGGATGAAAGTGAATGTTCACTAGCAACTTTATATGCTGTTTTGTATCTTTTTTTATAAATTAAACTTCTTGTAACACTCTCCCGCTGTTTCCACCATTTGTCTGGTCTAACCATTTGGGATTCAGTTTTGTTTGCATTTTGATATAAAATCTCTAATGATCCCTCTAATCTTCCTCTTCGATTTCGCCATCTTAATCTATCAAATTCCAATCCAGGATCTTTTTTAAGATATTGTGGAACCTTAGCTATTGCATTATCTACTCCATAAGAGTTACTCATTAAAATTTGTCTTGCATTATAGAGTGCTCTTTGATCTGCAGGTAAATATTTTAGCATTCTTTTTAGATCCCAATATTTCCTCTCCCATGCTAAATAATCTGCTCTCTTCACGTGATCATCTGAGGTAATAAATTTTTTAAATTTAGCTCTGTAATAACCCAAATCATTTTTTTTTATTTCAGCTGTTATCCAACCATCTTTTACTAATTCCTTAACTTTTTCCAATTTTCCTTGTTCTAAATAGGCCTCAGCTAATTTTATTTTTCCTAAGCCACCCAAAGGAGGATATTTTTCAAACCAATTGATTACAGAAGTCGGTGAATTGTTTCTTAAATATATCTTTTCTTCTGCTAAATATCTAATTCTATCAATTCTTGGGTAATAGTCATTTTGCTCTATAAATTTTTTATATTCGTCAAATGATGCAGCGTTTCTTGTAGTTTTTAAATACATCCAAGTAATTAATTTTCTAAATTCACTATCTTTTACTCTTTGAGCACTTTTTAAAGCACTGTTCCATTTTTTTTGTTTGATAAAACTAATAACTTCTTTTGCTCTCTCAAAATCTTTTTTATTAAGAACTTTTGAACTTTGTACTTCTTTTGATGAAACTTTATATGTAATAGGTTTTTTTCTGGGGTATATAAATTTAGATAATACCTGTGTTTTAACTTCTTCTTTAAGTTCTGTTTTAATTTCTTTTTTTTTAGAAGGCTCTTTTTGTTCAACTACAGCTGGTTTAGTTTTACCCTTTTTTTTTAATAATGGTTTTGGTGCAGGTAGATTTTTATTAATACTTTCCTGGATCTGTTTTTCAGATTTTTTAAAAATTGATGGTTTTTTTTGCGGTAATAAGAAATCTGTCTCAGAATAAGCAATACTAATTTTAAAAAATGATAATAAAAATACTAGACTAATTAATCTATTAAGCATAAGTTTAAGGATATCTACCTTATATTGTTTTATGCTTAAAGGATCAATTGTTGCATTAATTACCCCTTTTAAAGATGATAATCTTGATGAAAATACATATAGAAGATTAATTGATTATCACTTAAATAACGGTACCAATGGGTTAGTCCCTGGAGGCACCACAGGAGAATCTCCCACTTTATCTCATAGTGAACACAAAAAAATTATAGAGATAGCGGTTAAAGAATGTAATGGAAAAATTCCTGTGATAGCTGGCACAGGATCTAATTCAACAGATGAAGCTATAGAACTTTCTCAATACGCAGAGAAAGCTGGGTCAGACGCATTATTAGTTGTTACACCATATTATAATAAACCAACTCAAGAAGGCTTATATCAACATTATAAAAAAATAAATGATAATGTTGGAATTCCAATTATAATTTATAACATACCTTCAAGATCAGTAATAGATATGTCAGTTGAAACGATGAGCAAACTATATGAACTTAAAAATATAACTGGAGTAAAAGATGCAACTGGTGACTTAAATAGAGTAGATAAGCAATTAAAAGCGATGGGAAAAGATTTCATCCAGCTTACCGGAAATGACGATAATGCTCTAGAGTTTAACAAAAGAGGCGGAGTGGGCGCTATCGGAGTTACAGCAAATATAGCTGCAAAAATTTCTTCTGATTTTCAAAAAGCTTGTGAGCAAAAAAACGAAGAAGCAGAAACATTAGATAAGCTCTTACAGCCTTTACATTCAGCGTTATTTATTGAAAGCAATCCATCACCAGTGAAATACGCAGCATCATTATTAGGTATGTGCAATCCATCTGTAAGATTACCATTAGTTGAAATTAGAGAAGAAACAAAAAAGAAAGTTTCAGAAGCACTTAAAGTAGCTAAATTACTTTAATGAAACAAAATATAGCGTCCGTAAGAAAAATAATTTGTTTGAATAGAAAAGCTAGTTTTAATTACTTTTTTCTAGAAACTTTAGAGGCAGGTATTTCCCTAAAAGGATCAGAAGTCAAATCGCTAAGAGAGGGAAAAGGAAGCATTGCAGACTCATATGCTATAGATAATAACGGAGAATTATTTTTAATTAATTCTCATATCCCGCTTTACAAACAATCATCCTATAACAACCATAATCCTAAAGGTGAAAGAAAACTTCTTCTAAAAAGGCGAGAAATTAATAAATTGATTGGAAGAATAAATCAGGAAGGTTTAACTATTATTCCTACAAAGATGTATTTCTTTAAAGGAAAAGTTAAAATTGAAATCGCCGTTGCAAAAGGAAAAAAGCTTTATGATAAAAGACAAGTAAAGAAAAAGAGAGATTGGAATAGAGAAAGAGCAAGATTGTTAAGTAGAAATAATAAATGATACACCTTAATATTGGATCAAATCTGAATTCTATTCATGGTTCTAGATTTGATAATATTTCAATTGCAATTCAGTTACTAATTGAAGCAAAAATTCAAATTGAAAAAATTTCTAATTTTTATGAAACACCTTCTTACCCAAATCAGAAACTACCAAAGTTTCTTAATGTAGGAATTTTAGTAAATAAAAACTTAGATCTTTTAAGATTATTTAAAGATATAGATTTAATCCAAAAAAAAATCGGCAGGAAAAAAACAAAGAAAAATGATCCTAGAGTAATTGATATTGATATAATTGATTTTAATGGTTTAATAAAAGACTCAAAAGATCTTGTTTTACCGCATCCGAGAGCACATTTAAGAAATTTTGTTTTATATCCAATTTTAGAAATTGATCCTAAATGGTCACATCCAATTTTAAAGAAAAACGCCCAATTTTTAATAAATAATTTAAGCCAAAAATCTCGGATTGAGATTACAAGATTAAATAAAAATGTTAAAATAAAGCATGATTAACAATAATGAATTAATTAATCAGATTAAATCTTACAATAAATTTTTAAATTCAGAGTCATTAAGCAAGGCATATAACTTTGCTATGGAGGCTCATCAAAACCAAAAAAGAGAAGAGGGGGTCCCATATATTATTCACCCAGTTGCAGTAGCAAAAATTTTAACAGAATTAAAATTAGATAGTGCAACAATTACAACTGGACTTCTTCATGACACGATAGAGGATACTAACGTAACCTATGCAACCGTTAAAAAAGAATTTGGTGAAGAGGTTGCTAATTTAGTCGATGGTGTAACTAAAATTTCTGCATTAGAGGATAAAGCATCTACAGATTCTAAAGCTGAAAATTTTAGAAAATTAATCTTAGCAACATCTAAGGATATAAGAGTTTTATTAGTCAAACTTGCCGACAGATTACACAATATGAGAACAATTCAGTTTGTAAAAGATAAAGATAAAATAATTAGAAAAGCAAAAGAAACTATGGAAATTTACGCTCCATTAGCAGATAGGATGGGGATGAACAGAATTAGAGACGAGTTAGAGGATTTGTCTTTTTCAGTGCTTAATAAACCAGCAAGAGATTTAATTTTAGAAAGATTAAATTTTATTAAAAATAATACTGATGATACATTTAAAATAATTTCTAAAGAATTAATTGAAATACTAAATCAAAATGGAATAACTGCCACTATAACAGGACGAGAAAAAACGCCTTTTTCAATTTGGCGTAAAATTCAAAATAAAAAAATATCCCTTGAACAACTTACTGACATCATAGGCTTTCGGGTAATAGTAAACACATTGGAAGATTGTTACAAAACTTTAGGTATCTTTCATAGTAGATTTCCAACTATACCAGGCAAGTTTAAAGACTATATTTCAACACCCAAGATCAATAAATACAAATCAATTCACACTGCTGTTATTGGTCCTAAAAAAAATAGAATAGAGATACAAATTAGAACGCATGAAATGCACGAGTTTGCCCAAAGGGGTATAGCTTCTCATTGGAAGTATAAATCTTCAGAAAAGTTTTCAGAATTATCATGGAAAGAATATGACTGGTTAAGAGATTTGGTAGAAATTATAGAGGCAGGTACCAGCCCTGAACATTATTATGAATTTACAAAATTACAAATGTTTCAAGAAAATGTATTTTGTTTTACTCCCAAAGGAGCTGTTATAAAACTACCTAAACAAGCGACCCCGATTGATTTTGCTTATGCTGTTCATACGAAAATTGGAAATAGTGCCGTGGGTTGCACTGTAAATGGAAGTCACTCTACATTACAAACAATTTTGAAAAATGGAGATTTAGTGAATATCGAGACTTCTAAAAATGCAACTCCGTCTTTACATTGGCTCTCATCCTCAAAAACTGGAAAAGCTCGCTCCGCTATTCGAAGATTTTGGCAAGATAGATCTACAGAAAACTTAAATGTTACCGAAAAAAATTATTCAAGCACAATTGAAGTTGATTTACCTCATAAACCTGGAGTATTAGGTCATATAACCTCGCTTATTGGACTTAATAAAGGAAATATAGTGAATTTAGAAATAATTAAAAGATCAAAGGAACATCTTACTTTTTCTTTTGATTTGCAAATTAAAGATTTGAAAAATTTCACAAACTTGATAAGTCAAATAAAGCAAAGTAATTTAAGATTTAAAATTATTCGACATAAACAGAAAAAAAATGCTTTCATTAGAAGAATCTTTGAAAATTTTAAAAGAAACTAACGCTCTTTTAGAAGGACATTTTATATTGTCATCTGGATTACATAGCGCTCAATATGTTCAATGTGCTCAATTGATGAGTAAACCAAGTAAAGCATTAAAAATATGTTCCTCACTCTCCGAAAAAATAAAAAAAGAGTTTAAAGAATTCGATCTTATCTTATCACCCGCTATGGGGGGTATAATTGTAGGCTATGAAATTGGAAGAATATTAAATAAAGAAACAATTTTTTCTGAAAGAGTGAATGGTGAATTTGAACTGCGAAGAGATTTTACAATAAATAAAAATCAAAAAGTTTTAATAATCGAAGATGTAATAACTACTGGAAAATCAAGCTTAGAATGTTCTAAAATTGTGAAAGATAATAATGCAATTATCGTTGGATATGCCTGTTTAATAGATAGATCTAATGGAAAATCAGCAATAAAAGAAAAAATAGTATCACAGGTAAAAATTGATATTCCTACTTATACAGAAAAAAATTTACCAAAAAATTTATTAACTCTTAAAGCTGTTAAACCTGGAAGTAGAAATCTTTAATGAGTAAAATAAGACTTGGTGTCAATATAGACCACGTAGCAACAGTAAGAAATGCAAGAGGAGAAAATTATCCAAGCCCATTAAGAGCTGCCTTATTTGCGCAAAAAAGTGGAGCTGACTCTGTAACCATTCATTTAAGAGAGGATAGAAGGCATATTAATGACACTGATTTAAAAGAAATAAAATCTAAACTTAAAATTCCATTTAATCTTGAAATTGCAGCTACTAATGAAATGTTAAAAATAGCTTTAAAAAGAAAACCACCATTTATATGTATAGTTCCTGAAAAAAGACAAGAAATTACAACAGAGGGAGGCCTTAATTTAAACTTTAAAAAAAATTTTCTTAAAAAAATAATAAATAAATTAAAGAAAAATAAATCAAGAATCAGTCTTTTTGTAGAACCAAATTTAAATGATATTAAAGAATCAAAAAATTTAAATGCCGATTGTGTTGAAATACATACTGGAAAATTTTGTAATTTAGTTAACAAAAATAAAAATCATAAAAATGAATTAAAAAGAATTAAAACAGCTGTAACATTAGGAAATAAGTTAGGATTAGAGGTTCACGCTGGGCATGGCCTTACTTATAAATCTGCAAAAATATTAGCAAAAATCTCAGGTATAAAAGAATTTAATATTGGTCATTTTTTAATTGGAGAGTCAATTTTTGTAGGTCTCAGTAAAACCATTAAAAATTTTAGAAAGATCGTTAAGTAATGAAAATATTTGGTGTTGGCACTGATATAGTAAAAACTGATAGAATTCAAAAATTGTTGAAGAAGAAGAATATTTTAGAAAAATTGTTTAATAAAGAAGAAATTACGAAATGTAAAAGAATAAAAAAAATGGCAAATTGTTTTGCAAAAAGATTTGCTGCAAAAGAAGCTTTTTCTAAAGCATTAGGCACCGGCATTTCAAAAGGAATTAACTTTAATCAGATAGTTATTCTAAATGAAAAAAATGGCAAACCATTTATTAAATTAATTGAAAACACAAAAAAAAATGTTGAAAAAAAGTTTAAGAAAAAAAATTATAAAATTTCATTGTCGCTTACTGACGAAGATGAGTACGCAGTTGCTTTTGTAACAATCTCAATATGAAAAAAAAAAGTTTTATTAAAATTATTGTAGAAAATATAAAAACTTTATTTGTTGCATTATTTATAGCTATATTGATAAGGTCCTTGATTGTTCAACCTTTTTATATACCTTCTTCATCAATGGAGCCTACTTTATTGGTAGGTGATAGAATATTCGTAATAAAATATGTGTACGGATATAGTAAACATTCTTTTCCGTTTAGCCCAAATTTTTCAAATAAGCGGTTTATGTCAAATAATCCAAAACAAGGTGATTTAGTAGTATTTAAAACTCCAGCAGATAATAGAACCGATTATATTAAAAGATTAATTGGTCTACCTGGAGATGAAATTCAATTTATTAATGGAGATCTTTTTATTAATAGGAATAAAATATTAAGAGAAAAAAGTGAGATTATAGAACCTATAAGATGTGGAAAATTTACATTTGACTCTATTACTTATACTGAAACTCTACCCAATGGAGCAAAACACTTAGCAACTTATAATAAAGCTGGAACATTGCAAAATTCAAAAAAGTATATTGTTCCACCAAATCATTATTTTTTAATGGGGGATAACCGAGATTGTTCAAAAGATAGCAGATTCCTTGAAGAGGTCGGTTATGTTAATGATTTAAATTTGGTAGGAAAAGCAAAAATAATCTTTTTTTCAAATGATACTGAGAAAGGAAGTTTATTAAAATTTTGGAATTTAAATAATTCTTTTAGATTAGAAAGGTTATTTAAAAGTTTAAAATGAGCAAATCAATAAAAGAGCTAGAAGGTTCAATAAAATATAGTTTTAAGAATAAAGATTTACTTCATAAGGCATTAACTCACAAAAGCTTTGATTCAGATAACAACAATGAGAAATTAGAATTTCTAGGAGACAGAGTTCTAGGCTTAGTTATTTCAAAAAAACTTTTAGAAAAATATCCTAATGAAAAAGAAGGAATTATTGATAAAAAATTTGCAAATTTAGTAAACAAAAAAACGTGTATTAAGATCGCAAGAAAGTTAAATCTTAAAAAATATCTTTATTTAGGTACTTCACAAAAAAATATAGTAAGATCCGCAGACAAGATTGTAAGTGATAGTCTCGAAGCAATAGTTGGGGCGATATACTTAGATGGTGGAATAAAATCATCAGAAAAATTTATACTAAATCTGTGGGAAAGTTTTATTGTTAATTCCGTCATTACTCTAATTGACTCAAAAACTAAACTGCAAGAGTACAGTTTAAAAAGATTTAAAAAATTACCCAAATATACTTTTTTTAAAAAAACAGGTCCCCAACACAAACCCAAGTTTAAGACTGAGGTAGAAATTCCAGAATCTAAAAAGATAATTGGAGAAGGGGCTTCCAAAAAAAAAGCACAACAGAATGCTGCAGAAAAATTAATTAAATTACTGAATATATGAACTGGGAAGATGAATGTTATCTCTTGTATAAGAAAAAATTTAGAGAAAACGCAAATATAATTAATGTATTTTCGAAAAATAGAGGAAAAGTATCTGGAGTAGTATACGGAGGAAATTCTAGAAAAATAAAAAATTATTTACAAATATCCAATAAGCTTTACATAAATCACAATGCTAAAAATGAAAATAAACTAGGTTATTTTAAAACTGAACTAGTGAAACCGATATCTCCACTATATTTCAATGATAAGGAACGTTCTTCAGCTTTATTATCAATATCATCAATTTTAAATATGTTGTTACCAGATTCTCAACCCAATCGAAATATTTATAAATCTTTCGAAGAATTTGTTAACTCAATAAAGTTAGATAATTGGGTAATTCTTTATATATTCCTAGAATTAAGTTTAATAAAAAATTTAGGATATGATCCAAATTTAGAAAAGTTCAAAAATAATAAATTAGAAACTGACTTTCAAAAAATTAAAATTGACACATTTACTTACAATATACCATCATATTTAATACAAAATAGAATCCCAGAGAATCTTTCAAAAAATTTAATAAAAGCTTCACTCAATTTTACTAGAAACATTATTCAAAATAGATTTTTTCTTCCAAATAATTTACCTTTTCCAAAATCAAGAATTTTATTAGAGAGTTATTATAGTTAAATATTTTTTATCTTTTTAGCAATATCGATAGCAAAATACGTTACAATAGCGCAAGCTCCAGCTCTTTTAAATGAAATCAAACTTTCAATAATTGAATCATCTTTTAAAACTTTTTTTTGTATGGCATTTTTAATTAAAAAATATTCCCCCGAAACTTGATATGCTAAGACGGGAATTTTGAAATTATTTTTTATTTGTTTAATGATATCTAAGTATATCATACCCGGCTTTACCATAACCATATCGGCACCTTCTTTTATATCTAGCGCAACTTCTCTAAATGCTTCAGAATTATTTCTGAAGTCCATTTGATATGTTTTTTTATCGTTTTTAAGTTTAGATTTACTTCCTACAGCATCTCTAAATGGTCCATAAAAATTTGATGCGTATTTTACTGCATATGATAAAATACTTACATCTTTAAAATTATTTCGGTCTAACTCTTGTCTTATTTTTCCAATTCTTCCATCCATCATATCTGATGGAGCGATGATATCGCATCCCATTTTTGCTTGAAGTAATGCTTGTTTTATTAAAATTTTTATAGTTTGATCATTATCAATTTGGTTATTTATAATTATCCCATCATGTCCATGTGAGGTATAAGGATCTAAAGCAACATCACACATAACTCCAATTTCTGGAAATTTTTTTTTAACTAACTTTATTCCTCTACAAACTAAATTATTAGAATTTAGAGCTTCAGTCCCATGTTTATCCTTTTTAAAATTAGGAGTAAAAGGAAATAATGCAACCATAGGTATTTTATATTTTCTTACTTGTTTTAGGATTGATGGAAGTTTATCCAAAGTGAATCTTTTAATTCCAGGCATTGATTTAATCGACTCAATTTTATTTTTTCCTTCTCTTATGAATATTGGAAGGATAAGATCATTGTTAGATATACTGGTCTCAGAGATAAGATTTCGTAGCCATTTTGATTTTCTTAATCTTCTTAACCTTGTTTTTGGGTATGAACCGACAATATTCATGTAAAGCTCTGATAATTTATAGTTTATGCGACAAATATATTAATATTAAAGCAAATAGTGTAATTTAATTAGTTAATATGAGCAATATAAAACTAAATAAAATATTTAAAACTGCATGTATTGCCTCAGACCATGCAGGCTTCAAGTTGAAAGAAGATATTAAAGATTATTTAATTGATAATAATTTTTCAGTATTTGATTTAGGTCCGTATAATGATCGGTCAGTGGATTATCCAGATTACGCAAAAAAGCTTGGAAATAGAATCAAATTAAAAAAGAGCAATGTTGGCATCCTTGTGTGTGGTTCAGGCGCAGGTATGGCAATAAGTGCCAATAAAATCAAAACAATTAGAGCAGCAGTTTGCTATAATTTAAAGTCTACAAGATTGTCTAGACAGCATAATAATGCTAATATAATTGCTTTAGGAGCTAGATTTACTAAAAAAAAATTATCTTTGAAATTAGTTGAAACTTTTTTAAAAACTAAATTTGAAGGAGGTAGACACTTGAGAAGGGTTAGAAAAATTTAATTATGTCAATAGCATTTAAGTTAAATAAATATTTAAACAGTTTTTTTAAATTAAATTTAAAAGAAGCTGATAAGGAATTGTTTGAGTCAATACAAAAAGAATTTTCAAGACAACAAAACCACATTGAACTAATTGCTTCTGAAAATATTGTTTCAAGAGCTGTACTTGAAGCCCAAGGATCTGTTTTAACAAATAAATATGCTGAAGGTTATCCAGGAAAAAGATATTATGGTGGATGTGAGCATGTAGATGTTTCTGAAAATTTAGCTATAGAGAGAGCTAAAAAATTATTTGATTGTAAATTTGCTAATGTACAACCACACTCAGGTGCACAAGCTAACGGCGCAGTTTATTTAGCTTTGTTAAAACCCGGGGATACTACACTTGCTATGAGTTTAAATTCAGGCGGACACTTAACTCATGGAGCTAAACCTGCGCAATCAGGAAAATGGTTTAACGCTCTACATTACGAAGTGGATCAAAAGACCGGGCTAATAGATTATGAAAGTGTTGAAAAAATTGCTACTGCAAACAAACCTAGACTTATAATTGCTGGTGGTAGTGCTTACTCAAGAATAATAGATTTTAAAAAGTTTAGAGAAATTTGTGATAAAGTCGGCGCATATTTTCTCGTAGATATGGCTCACTTTTCTGGCTTGGTTGCTGGAGGCGCATATCCAAATCCGACTAAATATGCTGATGTCGTAACCTCAACTACACATAAAGTTTTAAGAGGTCCAAGAGGTGGAATTATTTTAACAAATAGAGAAGATTTAATTAAAAAATTTAACAGTGCCATATTTCCTGGATTGCAGGGTGGACCTTTAATGCATGTCATAGCCGCAAAAGCCGTTTGTTTTAAGGAGGCACTCTCTGTTGATTTTAAAGACTACACAAAAAATGTAATTAATAATGCAAAGGTTCTTTCAGAAAGATTAACTGAAAAAGGTTTTAAAATTTTTTCAGGTGGAACTGATACTCACTTGATGTTGATAGATCTCAGGTCTTTTGGTGTAACTGGTAAAGATGCGCAAGCTTCTCTTGGTCGATCTAATATAACTTGCAATAAAAACGGAATTCCTTTTGACACAGAAAGCCCGATGATAACTTCTGGTATAAGACTGGGTACCCCTGCATGCACGACCAGAGGTTTTGGAGCAAACGAGTTTAAGCTTGTAGGAGATTTAATTTTTAAAGTAATAGATGGTCTAAGCAAAAACAAAGAAGACAACTCTAAAATAGAAAAAGAAGTTCAAAAAGAAATAATTGAACTTTGCTCATCTTTTCCTATATATAGTAGTTAGATAATATGCTTTGTCCATTTTGTAGAGAAAAAGATACTTCGGTAGTAGACTCTAGACCCACAGAGGACGGGACAGCAATTAGAAGAAGAAGACTTTGCGGATGTGAGAGAAAAGAAAGATTTACAACTTTTGAAAGAGTTCAATTTCAAGAATTAACAGTCATTAAAGGCAACGGCAAACGAGAACCTTTTGATAGAGATAAAATTTCAAAATCTATAAGAATTGCTACTAGAAAAAGACCAATAGATTCCGAAACTATTGAGAAATTTATTTCAAAAATTGTACGTAATCTTGAGGGACTTGGTGAGAGCGAAATACCAACGCCAACTATAGGTAAATT
>CACCPE010000016.1 GCA_902547825.1 uncultured Pelagibacteraceae bacterium
AATTTTCTTTATCAAAATAATAATGCATTAAATGATTTATCAAGGTGAACTTCCCTATACCCTTTCGTCCAGAAAGCATCAAAACTTTAGGCATTCTTTTATTAATCAACAAATCTTGAAAAAGATAAAATTTGTCCTCGTGTCCTATTAAAAAGCTATTTTTTTTAGGTGAGAATAATTCAGAAAGATGCATTTTTAATCCTGTTTCTTAATGTTCTATTTTTCTTTATATAATATTCTCTAGAAATTGCCTCTTTTTTTGAATTATATTTTTCCATGTATATAAGTTTCCATTTTCTACCTCTAGTAAACTTCGCACCTTTATTACTATTATGAAGCTCAATTCTTTTTACTAAATTATTTGTGTATCCAACGTACGTAACGGATCTTCTGCTCAAAGATTTGAGCATGTATACGTAAAAACTCATTTTTTATTAATAACCTTTTGACCCAGGTTCTTTTTTAACACCTTTAATAATTTCTATAGCTTTCTTAGCTCCTGAGCTCATAAATCTTTGATCAGCACCTACAGTAACTAAATTGAATCCTTTAGAAATCATTTTATGAGCATATTCTGCTGTACCGTTATGTATTCCGGCTAATAAATTTCTTTTTTTTGCTGCCTCCAAAATTCTAAGTATTTCCTTATAAGCTGTTGTGCTCTCAGGCCTATCAAATCCCGGTTCTTCACCAACCGCTAAGCTAAGGTCAGCTGGACCAATATATATTCCATCTAAATTTGGTGTATCTAATATTTCATCTAATTTTTCTAAAGCTTCTTTTGTTTCAATCATTGCAAGTTTTAATATTTCATTATCAGCATGTTTTGCATAATCACTCCCACCATACAAAAGACCTCTTATTGGTCCGAAACTTCTATAGCCTTTAGATGGATATAAACAAGCTTGTACAAAATTTTCAGCCTCTTTTCTGTTGCTTACCATTGGACAAATTATTCCATAGCAACCTGCATCCAAAATTTTCATAATTTGCCCAGGTTCGTTCCAATTAACTCTTGCTAAGGGAATAGTTTCAGTAGTTGAAATTGCCTGAAGCATGTTTAATGCATTAGGATAATCTATCACACCATGCTGCATATCTATCGTACATGAGTCCCAACCTTGATGAGCCATTACTTCTGCAGAAAATGCACTGGGTATCTGCAACCAGCCATTAACTATTGGTTTACCTTCTTTAAACATCTTTTTTAATTTATTTTTTCTCATTCGTAGGAAATTCCAAAGTGAGTATATTTAATATTTAAATAATCTTTTATCGCCATTGACCCACCCTCTCTTCCATAACCAGTTTGTTTAATTCCACCAAATGGTGCTTCTGCAACTGCAACAACTGGAGTATTTACTGCAACACAGCCAGTTTCTAGTTTTTCAGATGCTTGATTTGCTTTTTTTAGATCCGTTGTATAAACATAGCTTGCTAAACCTAGGTCATTGTCATTAGCTCTTGTCATTACCTCATCAAAATCTTTAAAACTTAGAATTGGCACAATGGGACCAAAAGGTTCCTCTTTCATAACTGTAAAGTCATCTTTAATATTATCAAAAATAGTTGGTTCATAATAATAACCTTTATTAAAATTTGCAGCTCTTTTACCGCCCAATAAAACTTTACCACCTTCTTTTTTTGTTGTTTCAACTAATCGTTCGACACTCTCTAATCTCTCTTTTGTACATAAAGGTCCAAGCAATGTATCTTTATCCATGCCATTACCCATTTTGAGTTTCTTAGTTTTTTGAACCATCAATTCAGCAAACTCATCTTTTTTTTTCTCATGTATGTAAAATCTATTTGGAGAGATGCAAACCTGTCCATTGTTTCTAAATTTTGCTGTTATAGCCATATCTGTTACTTTATTAAGATCTACATCATCAAAAACAATAAATGGAGAGTGACCGCTTAATTCCATTGTTACTCTTTGTACTTTATCGGCGGCTTGCTTAAGAATTAATTTTCCTACTCTTGTTGATCCTGTAATAGATATTTTTTTTATTATATCCGATTGAATTAATTCAGATGAAATTCCTGCCGGATCACCAGATAATAAATTTACTACACCAGTTGGAACGCCGGCTTCTTTGCATATATCAACTATTTCCATAACGCTACCTGGAGTAATCACATCAGGTTTTACTATAACTGAACATCCAGCAGCTAAAGCGGTAGAAATTTTTCTTGATGCTAAAATAACAGGAAAATTCCAAGGAACTAACGCTGCCACTACGCCAACTGGCTGATAAATCACATGTATTTTTGTATTTGGGAAACGACTTTGGTTAATTTCACCAAAAATTCTTTTTGTTTCCTCTGAGTTCCATTCAAATATATCAGCAGCACCGCCCACTTCACCCGCACCTTCAGCAAGAGGTTTACCTACTTCTAAAGTTAACCATTTTGATAAAGTATCTACTTTTTTTCTCATTAACTCAGAAATTTTTCTTATAACTTTTGATCTTTCCCATGGAGAAGTGTTTCTCCAAATTTCCAAACCTTTTTCCGCTGATTTAAGAGCTCTCTGAATATCTTTACTATTTGCCTTCGACGCTTTACCAATTACTTCTTCGGTAGCTGGATTAATTACTTCATAAGTTTCACCACTAGATGATTGTTGCCATTTACCGTCAATAAACTGACCAAATTTCTCGTACATAAATTATATATAATTATTGAATATATTAAGTTAATTAACTATCTTATAAAGAATTTATGAAAAATATTCAACTTACTTGTGCTCACGCACTAGTTAAATTCCTTACAAAACAAAAAATTTTAATTGATGGAAAAAAAGAACCATTATTTCCTGGTGTATTTGGAATTTTTGGTCATGGTAATGTAGCGTGCTTGGGGCAAGCGCTTCAAGAAAATCAAAAAGAACTTCCTACATGGAGAGGTCATCATGAACAAAATATGGCTCTTACAGGAATAGCTTACTCAAGAGCAAAAAGAAGAAAACAAATTTTTATTGCAACCAGTTCTGTTGGACCTGGTTCTACAAATATGATTACAGCGGCAGCTGTTGCAATGAGTAATAGACTTCCAATATTATTTTTACCTGGAGATACATTTGCGAATAGAATGCCAGATCCTGTGCTTCAACAAGTTGAACATTTTAACAATCCTGGGATTACTCAAAATGATGGATTCAAACCCGTCGTAAGATATTTTGATAGAATTACTCGTCCTGAGCAAATAATTTCTACTTTACCTCAAGCAATTGAAGTTATGCTTGATCCTGCCGATTGTGGCCCTGCATGTATTTCTTTAAGTCAAGATGTACAAGGTGAGGTTTTCGATTATCCTGAGGAATTTTTTAAAGAAAGAGTTCATTCTGTTAGACGTCCACGTCCAGATGATTATCAAATAAAAAAAGCAGCTGAGGCAATCAAATCCTCAAAAAATCCAATAATAATTTCGGGAGGAGGAGTATTTTACTCTGATGCAATGGATGAATTATCTGATTTTGCAAAAAAACATAATATACCAGTAACACAAACCGTCATGGGTTATTCTACTATGAAAAGAGATCATTCTCATTTTTTAGGACCAATAGGTGGCCTTGGCGGTAAAGCTGCAAATAATATGGCAAAGAAAACAGATTTAGCTATAGCAATAGGTACTAAGTTAGCAGATTTTACTACAGGATCTTGGGCAAACTTCGAAAATCCAAATTTCAAAATTGTATCTATTAATGCAGCTAGATTTGATGCAAATAAACATATGGCACAAGCTGTAGTTGGTGATGCTAAGGTTTCATTATCTGAATTATCTTTAGTTCTAGGAAATTGGAAAGCAGAGGATAGCTGGAATAAAAAAGCACAATCAGAATTAAAAAATTGGAATGAATATGTAGACAAAGAAAGTGGTCCTACTAATCAAAAATTACCTAGTTATGCGCATGCAGTTGGTGCAATTTATAGAAATTCTGATCCATCAGATATAGCTGTTACTGCGGCAGGCGGTTTGGTAGGAGAAGTTGTACAAGTTTGGCGACCTAGGGAATTAAATACTCATGAAACTGAATGGGGTTTTAGTTGTATGAGTTATGAAATTTCAGGGGCTCTAGGGATTAAAATGGCAAACCCAAATAAAGAAGTTATAGCATTTGTTGGAGATGGATCATATTTGCTTTACAATTCAGATATTTACAGTTCAGTAATTACTAATAATAAATTAATTATAATAGTTTGCGACAACGGTGGTCATGCAGTTATTAATAGACTTCAATTGTATAAGGGAGGTAAGGAGTTTAATTGTTTGTTAAAAAGCTCGAAAACTCCTAATCTTGTCCCAGTTGATTTTGCGGCACATGCAAAAAGTATGGGTGCAGAGGGAGAACAAGTTAACTCAATATCTGAACTAGAAGAGGCTTTTAAGAGAGCAAAAAAATCCAAGAAAACGTATGTTATAAGCATTCATACCGATGGATATCAATGGCTAGAAGGTTCCGCTTATTGGGAAAGCCCTACTCTTTCAATGCCAACGACTAAAGAAAATGAAAGAGCCCTAAAAGAACACCTAGAGGGGAAGAAAAAACAAAGAAAAGGTGTATAAACTTTTTAATGGGAAAAGTTTATAAAGTCGGTCTAATTGGCTGTGGTCATATAGCTGAAACTTATTTCAGGGCACATAAATATTTTAATAACTTTAAGATAATTAAATGTGCTGATATTAATAAACTCGCAGCTCAAAAGTGTGCAAAAACTTATAAGATAAGTTCAGCTTCAGTTGATGAATTGCTTAAAGATAAAGAAATTCAAATTATTTTAAACTTAACAATACCTAATGCACATTATTTAATAGCTAAAAAATCATTACTTAATGGCAAACATGTTTATTCTGAAAAGCCATTAGCGGTTTCATTTAAAGATGGAAAAGAACTTATTAAAATAGCAAAGAGAAAAAAACTTTTTATAGGAAATGCTCCTGATACTTTTTTAGGTGGAGGAAATCAAAAAGCAAGAGAACTTTTAGACAAAAAAGTAATAGGAAAAGTGAAGTTTGGTACAGGAATATTTGCTTATCCAGGAATACAATCCTATCATCCTAATCCAGAACCTTGGTTTGCTAAAAAAGGAGGAGGACCAGTTATTGACATGGGTCCATATTACTTAACTGCTTTAGTAAATTTATTGGGTCCAGCTAAAGAAGTAACAAGTATAAGCTCAAAAGGAGTTAACAAGCGCACTATTGGTGTAGGACCAAAAAAAGGTAAAAGATTTAAAGTAGAGTGTCCAACAACCTATTTTTCTACTATAAAATTTCATAATGGCACTATAATTAGATTAACTTTATCTTTTGATGTTATTTCTCATCTAAGGAACCATATAGAACTTTACGGCGAAAACGGTTCTATGATAGTTCCAGATCCTAATATGTTTGGTGGATCAGTTTTAATCAGTAAAAAATTAGGTAGCAAATGGAAAAATCATCAAACAAACAAAATGTCCTTAGGAAAAATTAATATTAGAAGCCAAAGTTCTAGAGCCAATGAGTCTCCAACTAACGCAAATTATAGAGGTGTTGGATTGTCGGAGATGATAAATTCAATTCAAATGAAGAAAATACATAGATGTAACGGAAATTTATCTCTTCACGTTTTAAATATAATAGAGGCAATACATTTATCTGCTAGAAACAATAAAAAACAAAGAATTTCTGTTAAATGTGAAAAGCCGAAACCATTTTCAAATAAAGAAGAATTAAACATAGATGATGGTTTTTTTAAAAATTTTATGGGTATTATAAATATGTACAAAAAAGAAAAAGACTTAATTTATAGAGATCTATTAATTTATTTTACAGAGTATTTTTTTGAGAAAAATGAGAAGTCTTCATCATACGATAAAAAATCTTTTTTTGAAAAGAGATTTTTTATATTAAAAAATATAAACAATTTTTTTACATATAATCTTAATCATAATACGCTAATTCATTCCATTGAGGCCAAACTAAATGAGTAAAAACTTTTACATAACTACTCCAATTTATTATCCTTCTGGGAAACCTCATATGGGCCATGCATACTCAAGTATTGTTGCAGATATTTTTGCACGATTTAAAAGATTAGAAGGTTATAACGTTTTATTTTTAACAGGAACCGACGAACACGGCCAAAAAATTCAAAAAGAGGCGGAAAAAAACAAAAAAAAACCTAAATTATTTTGTGATGAATTATCTAAAACATTTAGATCATTAACAAAAACATTAAATTTAACTAACAATGACTTTATAAGAACCACAGAGTCAAGACATTTAAAATCTGTGAACGAAATATGGAACAGGCTGATCAATTCAGGAGATATTTATTTAGATAAATATAGCGGATGGTATTCTGTCTCAGATGAGGCTTATTATGATAAAGATGAAATTGAGGAAAAAGATGGCAGAAAGTTATCGAAAACTTCAGGCTCAACAGTAGAATGGGTTGAAGAAGAATCCTATTTTTTTAAATTATCTTCATTTCAAAAAAAATTATTAGATCATTATAATAAAAATGAAGATTTTATATTGCCACAATCAAGAAAAAATGAAGTAATTAGTTTTGTAGAAAAAGGTCTTAAAGATTTGTCTATTAGCAGAACATCATTTTCTTGGGGGATACCAGTTCCACAAAACAACAAGCATGTTATTTATGTTTGGTTAGACGCATTAACAAATTACTTAAGCGCACTAAATTTTCCTAATACCGAAGATCAAAAATATAAAACTTTTTGGCCAGCAGATGTTCATATTATTGGAAAAGATATTTTAAGATTTCATGCAATATACTGGCCAGCTTTTTTGATTGCAGCTAATTTACCATTACCCAAAAGAGTATTCGGACATGGCTGGATCCTTTCAGATGATAAGAAAATGTCTAAATCACTTGGTAACATTTTAGATCCAATAGAAGTAATCAAAGATTATGGAATTGATCAACTTAGATATTATTTAATAAAAGAAGTTTCCTTAGGAAACGATGGAAGTATCTCAATGGAAAACCTTAAAAATTGTATAAATAATGATTTAGCTAATAATTACGGTAATCTTTGCCAAAGAGTTTTTTCATTTATAAAAAAAAATTGTGAAAATAAAATACCTAAGAAAAATAAATTAAAAGATAATGATATAAAATTAATCGAAAACATAAAAAACAACATTCCTAAATTAATAAATTACATAAATAAACAAAATTTGAATGAATATATTAAAATGGTAGTTAATTTTTCATTCGAGGCAAACAAATATTTTAATGACTCAGAACCATGGTCTTTAAAAACAAAAGATCCCGAAAGAATGAATGCAATTCTTCATACAATTTTGGAACAAATAAAAAATATTTCTATTCTTTTAAATCCAATTATACCGATTTCTACAAAAAAAGTTTTAGATACTATTAATTTATCTGATAAGGATATTTCAATTGATAATATTAAAAAAGATGACATTTTTAACTATAATTTGGAATTAAAAAATTTAGATATATTATTTAAAAAAATTGAAAATGATAATTGATTCACATTGCCATCTGACCTACGAACCGATGTCAAATGCTTTAAACGAAACAATAGATAGAGCAAATAAAGATGGCATTAAATACATGCTTACTATATCGACAGAAGATAAAAGTTTTGAACAAATACTTAAGATAGTAAATGGTTATGAAAGTGTTTACGGTACTTATGGAATTCACCCCCATGAAGCTAAGTCACATCAACACATTAAAAGTGATGATATCATTTATAAAGTCAATCTAAATAAAAAAATTATTGGTATTGGTGAAACAGGATTGGATTTTTATTACAATCATTCTGAAAAAAAAGATCAAATTTATTCCTTTGAGGAACACATATCAGCTGCACAAGAAAAAAATCTACCACTAATAGTTCATACAAGATCTGCAGAAAAAGAAACTTTACAAATATTAGAAAAACATTCGAAAAAAAAAGAGACTAAAATCCTTATTCATTGTTTTACCGGGTCACGAAAATTCGCTTTTAAATTATTAGATTTAGGTGCCTATATTTCTGCTAGCGGAGTAGTAACATTTAAAAAATCTCAGGATTTAGCCAATACTTTCAGAGATATACCAAACGAAAAAATATTAGTTGAAACTGATGCTCCATATCTTGCTCCTGTGCCATTAAGAGGTAAACCAAATGAACCCAGTTATATAATACATACAGTAAAATTTTTATCTAAAATCAAAAATTTATCTTTTGATGAATTTTCAAAAATTACAACTAAAAATTTTTTTAATTTGTTTGGTAAATTAAATTGAAAAGTAAATTTACAATTCTAGGATGTGGAAGTTCTCTTGGATCTCCTTGGATAACTAATTACAGAGGCAATCTTAAACAAAGTCCAAAAAATTTAAGAACTAGGTGTTGCGCTCATATCCAAAAAGGAAATTTGTCTGTTTGTATAGATACCTCTCCAGATATAAAATATCAATTTTTAAAAAATAAAATTAAAAATCTTGACTCAATTATTTACACTCATGAACACGCAGATCAGACAGCCGGTATATTTGAAATGAGACCATTTTTTTGGAAAAATAAATCAAAAATCCCAATTTATGGTAGTCGAAGAACGATCACAGCTTTAAAAAAATCTTACAGATTTTGTTTTTTTGAGGAGCAAGGGTATAGGCCGATTATGAGAGCGAATATAATTGAAAAAAGTTTTTCTATAAGAAAAAATAATACAAAATTGATCATTAAACCCTTTCAAGTTACTCATGGATTAATAGAATCAACCGGGTATGTGATAGATAAAATAGCGTATATAAGTGATTGTAATAACATATCATTGAAGAATATAGATCATCTCAAAAATCTTAATTACCTGGTATTAGATTGTCTCAAAATTGATAAGCACCCATCACACTTTAATTTAGAAGAAGCTTTAAACTTAATAAATTTAACAAAACCTAAAAAAGCTATACTTACTAATTTGCATACGGATTTAGATTACTTTGAATTAAAAAAAATTTTACCAAAAAATATAACCCCTGCGTATGATGGATTAAGTTTTACTAGCTAAATCAAATTTTCAATTACTTTAATGAATTTTTTAGATGAAGGTTTTGTTATTGAGGAGAACGTTTCTGCAACTTTTCCATCTTTTCCAATTATAATTTTATGAAAATTCCACTTTGGTATGGCGCCAATACCATAATCTTTTCTTGCCCATTTATAAAATGGATGTGAATCATTTCCTATCACACTAATCTTTTCTGTCATCGGAAATGTAATTCCAAAATTTGTTTCACAAAAGTTTTTTATTTCTTTATTATTACCAGGTTCTTGTCTGAAGTTATTAGTGGGGACGCCTAAAACAACTAAATTTTTACTTTTATATTCGGACCACAATGTTTGAAGATCTTCGTATTGAGGCGTGTAACCACATCTGCTCGCAACATTTACCACTACAATTACTTTTCCTTTGTACTGACTTAGTTTGATTAAGTCTCCGTCTATGCTATTAAATTCGTAATCATAAGCGGAGCCATTATTCCCAGCTATAACTTTTGAAAAAAAACTGAACATAAATAAAATAATGAATATTTTCTTCATAATTTTAATGCTTTTAATACTGCATCAATTGGCAAAAATATACATTTAAATCTATTAAAATTGTCGCTATTTAGTAATTTTTCGAAATCAGATAACCTTTCAGGAATTTTCACATTTTTTTTTTTGGATATTTTTTTTAAGGTTATTAAATCATTTTTAATATCTTTTAATTTAGCGTTTTTTATTTTTCTCGATAGAAGACTTGCTGAAGCCTCACAATATACACAGGATATAGTTTCGTATTTCATTGAGCTTATCTTTTTTTTATCTGCTATTAACTCTAAAGTAATTTTGTCTCCACATGTTGAATTTTTTAAAGATATTTTGTGTGAGTATTTCTTTTTAAGACCTACGTTTGAAGTATTAGAAGCTAATCTAATAATATCTTTATTAATCATTTCTTAGAAGAAAATAAGAGTAAGAAATATCCAAAGAGTGTAGAAAGAAGCGAGCCAGTTAACACTCCAATTTTAACTCCATCCATATATTCTAAACTATTTACAAAAGCTAAATTTCCAACAAATAAACTCATTGTAAATCCAATACCTGTTAATATTGAAACTCCATAAAGATCTAACCAAGTAGAGCCGGATGGTTTATCTGCAAATTTAAGTTTAACAGATACATAAGAGAGGGCAAAAACACCAATTTGTTTTCCAAAAAATAGACCTAGAACAATTCCAAGAGGCACAGGATTTAACAAAGTAGCAAAAGTAAGTCCTTCAAGTGAAACTCCTGCATTTGCAAAAGCAAAAAGGGGCATTATTCCAAAAGCTACATAAGGTGACAATCCATGTTCTAATTTAAGTAACATTGACTCTTTACTCTTATTTTTGTTATGTGGAATTGTTAGGGCTAAAAGAACACCTGCAATTGTAGCATGTATTCCTGATTGATGAGTAAAATCCCACAGAAAAATTCCTACAATAAAGAAAGGTATAAAACTTTTTATTTTATATTTATTAAGAGCAATTAAAACAATCAAAGATAATAACATCAGAACTAAATATTTAGCTTCAATATTTCCAGAATAAAAGAAGGCAATAATAACAATTGCCCCTAAATCATCAATAATTGCAAGAGCGGTCAAAAAAACTTTAAGCGATATTGGAACCCTTTTACCTAATAATGATAAAACCCCTAAAGAGAAAGCAATATCTGTAGCTGAAGGTATAGCCCAACCATTTAATGTTGTGCTGTCAGAATAATTTACAACTATATAGAATAATGCTGGCACAGCCATCCCTCCGACTGCACCAATGATAGGTAGAATAGCTTGTTTTGGATTAGATAATTCTCCCTGAATAAATTCTCTTTTTATTTCTAATGAAACAAAAAAGAAAAATATAGCCATCAGAACATCATTAATCCAATGAAGAACACTTAATTTAAGACCGAATTCTTTAGTGCCAAGTGTGATATATTTTTCTAGGGTAGAAAAATAAATTTCACTTAAACTACCATTACTAATTATAAGTGCTAGTATTGCAGCAAATAACAAAACTAACCCAGAAGCAGCTTCAAGTTTAAAAAAATATTTAAATGGTTTTGTAATATGCTGTATCATTGGTATTATTTACTTCTATAGAGACTATCTTTCAATTGCCAAAATCACTTAATTAACCTATAAAACAGACGTTCGGGGCGTAGCGCAGCCTGGTAGCGCATCTGGTTTGGGACCAGAGGGTCGCAGGTTCAAATCCTGCCGCCCCGACCATTATAAACATGAAAAAAGCTAAAATTTATATTCCCACTAAAACTGCGATGCAATCGGGCAGGGGTAAACTTAAAAATTGGGTATTGGAATTTATAACCAAAGATCCCTCAATAAATCCTTTAATGGGGTGGGAGACATCGACGGATACCCTAGAAGAAGTTATTCTTAAGTTTCCATCAAAAGAAAAAGCTATAGAATATGCTGAAAAAAATAATATATCTTATAATGTTATTGAACCTAATGAGAGAGAATTTGTTATAAAATCATACGCAGATAATTTTCTTAAAGATTAAATATGTGGAGAAGTTTTTTTAGAGATAAGAAATGGTTTTATTGGTCCTACGGAGGAGGTTTTTTTATTATTTCTTTGCTAGTGTTGCAAACCTATTTGGATGTTCTCTTCAATAGTTGGTACAAGGATTTTTATGATATTCTCCAAACAGCTGAGAAACGTGAAATATCTGAGTTTTGGGAGTCAATTAAAAAATTTTTATATATAGCACTTCCGTACGTAACACTTTTTGCTTTTACTAATTGGTTTACTAGGCTATGGGCATTCAGATGGAGAGAGGCTATGACGTTTTCTTATATGCCATATTGGAGAGCAACTGAGGCAAAAGTAGAGGGATCATCTCAAAGAATTCAAGAAGACTGTATGAATTTTGCAAAAATTGTAGAGTCAATTGGATTGCAGGTTGTTAAAGCTATTATGACATTAATAGCATTCATACCAATTTTATGGGTTCTATCTTCAAATGTTACTGTTCCTTTTTTAAACAATGTATCTGGATCTTTAGTATGGGTGGCGCTTTCTCTGAGTTTAGGTGGAATACTGATTAGTTGGCTAGTTGGAATAAAATTACCTGGTCTCGAATATAACAATCAAAAGGTTGAAGCTGCATTTAGAAAAGAATTAGTTTACGGTGAGGACGACAGAAAAAACTATGTTCAAGCTCCTACGATTTTACAATTATTTACTGGAATAAAATTTAATTACCATAAGTTATTTTTACACTACGGATATTTTGATTTGTGGGCTATTTGGTACAGACAATTATTTGTAATTGTACCATTTTTAATAATGGCACCGGGATTGTTTACTGCAGCGTTCACTTTGGGTATTATGATGCAAGTAGTAAATGCATTTGGTGAGGTAAAGGACGCTTTTTCTGTATTTCTATATAATTGGACAAGAATTACAGAACTAAGATCAATACATAAGCGATTAATGGAGTTCGAAACGGCTATTAATTATAACACTAATAAGTTGAGAAAGCCTCGAAAATCTGATGTAAGAGTTTAATGGAACTCTATATCAAACTGATAGACGTCATACTTCCAGTATTTTTTGTAATTGGTATAGGCTATTACCTTGGAAAAAAAAATCCAAATTTTAACACCGATTTTATTACCACATTAGCTGGTAATGTGGGTACTCCTGCAATGATTTTCTACACAATTACATCAACAGGTGTAACTTTAGAAACATTTATAGAATATTTTACTTATGCTTTAATTATAATTGGAGGGTTTGCTCTAGTAGGCTTAATTGTTCTTGTTTTAATGAAAAAGGACTTTGTAAGTGAACTTCCTCCATTAATATTACCAAACACCGGTAATATGGGTATACCAATTTGCTTATTTGCCTATGGTACAGAAGGTTTAGGCATTGCCTCAGCTATAGCATCAGTAATTATCTTGCTTCACTTCACATTAGGGGTTCTTTTAGCAAAAAAAAGTTTTTCAATGAAAATATTAATTACTAACATGCCTATTTACGGGATAATAGCGGCTGTGATTGTTTTATATTATGATTTGGAGGTCCCTGGTTTTATAGTTAACACTACATTTTTATTAACTTACTCTACAATTTTTTTAGTTCTTATGTCTTTAGGAGTAGCATTAACAAGGTTAAAAGTAGTATCATGGTTAAATGCATCTATTTTAAGCGGCGTAAGAATCATAATTGGACCTATAATTGGTTTTGGTTTAATTAAATATCTGAATCTTAGTGGATTAGCAGCTGGAGTGCTTTTAATTCAATCTGCAATGCCAAGTGCAATTTTAACTTACTTAGTTGGTTCGATGTATTCAGAGAAAAGGGTAGTTGATAGTGTGGCTAGCGTTATCGTAACATCTACAATAATGTCATTTATTACTATTCCGATAGTTGTTTATATAAGTCTAAAATTTTTTCAATAATTACAGTATTTTACAAAATATAATTAAAGTAATTTATTAATTATTGAAAAATTATAAAACACTAAATAGCTAAACGTCAAAATTAAATGAATTGTGCGTTTTAGACCAATCTAAAAACATTGATAATCATCAATTCTATAAGCTTTGCATTTATAGAATATACCGTTTAAACGGTCATAGAGGGTGTTATTTTTGCAATCATTGATTTTAAAGTACAACTGACTGGTGTGTGGGTAAAAAATACAATGAAATAGTGTTTAATAGACCCGATCGCCCGTAAAATAACAATTCTAGAGCCTTATACCCTCTTTTTTTAGTAAAAATCTCTTGGTTTTTATGCCTCCTTTGCCTGAATAGCCTCCAAGGGATCCATCAGATCTTATAACTCTATGGCAAGGAATTTTGGGCGCATAAGGATTTTTTCCTATAGCATTGGCCACAGCACGGACTGCAAGGGGTTTTCCAATAGCTTTTGCTACCTGATAGTAGGTTTTAACTGTTCCACGAGGTATTTTCGTTAAATAAGCCCATACTTTTAGCTGAAATTTAGTGCCTTTTAGCTTCATTAGTCAAAAATTAGGTAAATTGTTAGAGATATGCCTGTTATAAGGGCTATTATTAAGCCTAAAGCTATCATTTTTTTGCCTTTTGAACTCGAGTTAGTCCAGAAGTAAGAAATTCCGTAAACAACAGCTATAAATACTACTATGGGAAGAATAAATTTAATCATTAATTTTAAAATTATATGTATTGACATATAAAATCACTTAATATATTACTAGTGATAATTAATTGTTATCAATAGTAATTATATGAATAACTTATTAACAGAAGTAAAAAAGCTTCATGAGGAAACTTTAGAAAACCTAAAGAGCTCGAAAGCTAATAACACGCTAAGGGCGTATAAATCTGACTTTAAAGATTTCGGTGCTTTTTGTGCAAAACACGGATTTAACTCAATGCCAACACAACCTAAAATTGTATCCTTATACCTCACGCACCTTTCTGGTAGCTATAAAATTAGTACCATTAGACGAAGACTAGTATCTATTGGGGTAGTTCATAAGATAAAGGGCCATTATCTTGATACAAAACATCCAGTTATTATTGAAAATCTCATGGGTATTAAAAGAAAAAAAGGAAGCATTCAAACAGGTAAAAAACCTATATTAATCAATCACTTAAAACAAATTATTGATGTAATAAATGAACAAAAAGTAGAAAAAATTAAAAAATTGAGAAACAAAACTATAATACTATTAGGTTTTGGTGGAGGTTTTAGACGAACAGAATTAGTTTCTATTGACTATGAAGACGTTGAATTTGTTCAGGAAGGAATAAAAATAGCCGTTACAAGGTCCAAAACAGATCAATTCGGAGAGGGCATGATGAAAGCTCTGCCCTATTTTTCTAATGAGAAATATTGTCCAGTTACTAATTTAAAGAATTGGTTAACTTTATCAAAAATAAAAACTGGTCCAATATTTAGAAGATTTGCTAAAGGATCAGTTTTAACTAGCTATAGGTTAACAGATCAGTCAGTAGTATTAATAATTAAAGATTGTTTAAAATTAGCAGGGATAGAAAATCAAAATTTTTCTGGTCACAGTTTAAGATCTGGTTTTGCGACAGTAGCAGCAAATTCAGGTGCTGATGAAAGAAGTATAATGGCAATGACAGGTCATAAAACAACTCAAATGGTAAGGAGATATATAAAGGAAGCAAATTTATTCAAAAATAATGCGTTAAATAAAATAAAATTATAAATTAAAATCAGAATGTTGAATAATTAAATTAATTAATTTTCCTTGAAAAGATATTGTGAAAAAAATAGGCTATCTTACATTTAAATAATCCAGCGTAGTAATTAATATTTTTATTTGGATCACTCAATATTTCTTTGAAAACTTGATCCGATCTTAAGTAATGTTTTTTAAAAAATTTAATACTTATTCCCCATTTAAGTAAAAAAGTTTTAGCACCGTTATTCCAAGTTTTTTTTCTTAACGAGAGAGAGGAGAAATGATAAACTCTACAATCGCCAAGACCTTTAAACAATCGAACGCCTAAATTCCAAAGTTTCATATTAAAGTCTGGATCAGACCCTAAACCTGGACTAAATTCCTCACTGAACCCCCCTACTTTATTCCATGTTTGTAAAGGTATTAAAGAAGGTTGCCAGTGCGTTCCTTGAAAATCATTAAATTTGATTTTAGGAAGTTCAAATAATAATTTTTGTTCATCAAAATTATCTATTGTTTCTCCACAATTGAGATTTATGTAGGATTTAAAGGGTTGAACCATCGTCCCCGACAAAAAAAAATCAGAATTTTCAGGTATTTTTTTTAGCTCAGATATAAAAACTTTATCCCAATTTGGACAAAAATACATATCATCATGAGCTAATACTATAAATTTTTTTGTAGCTTTTTTTACAGCCTGGTTAAAAGCAACACAAACTCCAGTATTTTTTTTACTGTAAGTGGTTTTATAATTTGCAGAGTCTAAAAAGATTTTTGTTCCGTCACCTCCCTCATTTATATGAATAATTATTTCATGATCGTAAGATGAATTCTTTTTTATGCTGGCTAAACATAATTTTAAATAATTTATATTATTGTATGTTGGAATTATAATTGAAAACATTTATTTTTCCCAAAAGAATTTTTTTTCAATCGAAGTATTA
>CACCPE010000017.1 GCA_902547825.1 uncultured Pelagibacteraceae bacterium
TGGTAACATAGACATAACCCCTTCCATTCCGCCCATTTTTTTCATTTGCCTTAACTGTGAAAGATATGAGTCCATTGTAAATATTCCCTTTTTTAATTCGTCTTCTGTTTCTTTAATTTTTTCTTCACTTAAATCTTGTTGAGCTTTTTCTACTAAAGTTACAACATCGCCCATTCCCAAGATTCTGTTAGCTAATCGGTCAGGGTGAAAAAGTTCAAGATCGGTGATTTTTTCTCCAACACCAATATACTTAATTGGTTTACCGGTTACATGTTTCATGCTTAAAGCTGCACCGCCTCGACCATCACCATCAACTCTAGTAAGAATAATTCCAGAAAGGTTAACAGCAGTGTCAAATTCTTTAGCAACATTAACAGCAATTTGTCCTGTTAATGCATCAGCTACTAAAATTGTTTCAGCTGGTTTTGTAATATCTTTTATTTGCTTTATCTCAGACATCATTGTTAAATCAATCTGGGTTCTTCCTGCAGTATCAAATATAATAACATCTGAGCTATTAAGGTTAGCTGCATTTAGTGCTCTTTTAGTAATGTCTATCGGTTGTTGCTTTTCAACAATAGGTAAACATTGAATTCCATTTGCTTCAGCAAGTAATTTAAGTTGTTCTTGAGCGGCAGGTCTGTAAACGTCTAAACTAACTAACATTACTTTTTTTTTATAATTTTTTTCTATATTTTTTGCTAACTTTGCTGCAGACGTTGTTTTACCTGAACCCTGTAATCCAACTAATAAAAGTGAAACTGGTGGAACAGCTTTAAAATTTAGTTCTTCGTTTTTAGAGCCTAAAATATTAACTAGTTCATCGTAAACGATTTTAACTATCATTTGGCCAGCAGATGTTGATTTGATAATTTCTTTACCAATAGCTTTTGGTTTTATATTAGCTATAAATTCTTTAGTGACAGAAAGAGCCACATCAGCCTCTAATAAAGCTAATCGTATCTCTTTTAAGCCAGAGTCGACTTGCTCCTCGGTCAATGAGGGAGCGCTCTTTAATTTAGAAAAAATACTTTCTAATTTATTTGTTAAATTTTCAAACATTTTCATAACATCCAACAACTATCGCACTAGTGGGCGAACCTTCGCTGACTAGTGTCGACACTCTTGTTTTCAAGAGCACCGCAAAAACATGTGTATTTGCGGAAAGTTTGTGAAAATTACAATTTGGGGTTTTAAAAGTCAATGAATAATTATACTAATTAATTATGGCAACGATTAACGCATATAAAATGGACGGATTAGGTAATGATTTCATTATTATCGATAGAAGGTCAAGTCCTATCAACTTGACCAAAGATAAAATTATTGAGTTGGGAAAAAGAAGCAATATTGGTTTTGATCAAATGATTTTTATCGAAAAAGAAAAAGAGAATTCTTTTCCGATAACAATTTTTAATTCTGACGGTGGTGAAGTAAGTGCTTGTGGAAATGGTTCGAGATGTGTTGCCTATCTTTTGAGTAAAAATTTAAATACTAACCAAATTAAATTAAAAACAAGTAATCGGGTTCTTAATGCCAAAATTGTTGATAATTTAATGGTAGAACTTGAAATGGGAAAACCTTTATTTGATTTTGAAGATATTCCGTTATCAAAAATAGAAAATTCTGCTGACATCTCACTAGATTTAAAAGGCAAAAAGTTTACTGGTGGATTTTGTCTAAATATAGGAAATCCCCATATAGTTTTTTTTGTAGATGATTGTTTTAAATATAATTTAAAAGTAATAGGACCTTTAATTGAAAATCATGAATTATTTCCTGAAAAAACTAATGTAACATTCGCTCAAATTTTAGATAAAAGAAATATTTTAGTAAATGTTTGGGAAAGAGGCGCTGGGCTTACTAAAGCATGTGGGACAGCAGCTTGCGCGACCGCTGTTGCTGGAAACAAAAAAAAATTAGTTGAAAACAAAGTTGCTATTAAATTTAAAGAGGGAGTCTTAAATATAGCTCTAGATGAGAAAAATAATATATTTATGACTGGGCCAGTTTCAGAAATAAAGAGTATAAAAGTAGAAATATAAAATGGGAATTTTTGATAAGTTTAAATCAGGACTTGGAAAAAGTTCATCAAATCTTACAGACGGCTTTAAAAATATTTTTTCAAAAAAAAAGATTGACTCAACTATTCTTGAAGAATTTGAAGAATTACTCATTTCATCTGATACTGGTGTTGATGTAGCTAAAGAACTTAGGAAAGATTTTGAGAGCTTAAAAGTTGATCAAAAATTAAATGATCATAAAGAGATTTTGAAACTCTTAGCTGATAAGCTAGCAATAAATCTACAAAAATACGAAAAAGATTTAAGCCTAATGGGAAATGCAAAATCTGCTGTAATTGTTGTTTCTGGTGTGAACGGTGTAGGAAAAACGACTAGTATTGGAAAACTTGGAAAGTATTTTAAAGACAATAATAGATCCGTTGTATTTGGAGCTGCTGACACTTTTAGAGCAGCAGCCATAGATCAACTACAAGTTTGGGCTGCAAAAGTAAAAGTAGATATAATTAAGTCAGAAATTAATAGTGACCCGGCTTCAGTTGCTTTTAAAACTGCTGAATTTGCAAAAAAAAATGAAATTGATGTTGCTTTGATTGATACAGCGGGGAGGCTGCAAAATAAAAAGAATCTAATGGAAGAATACAAAAAGATTATCAGTGTCTTGAAAAAAATTGATAAGTCTTTTCCAAACGAGGTAATTCTAGTTCTTGATGCAACTACTGGCCAAAACGCAATAAATCAAGTTGAAGAATTTAGTAAAATACATAATCTAACAGGGCTTATAATTACAAAACTTGATAGCACTGCAAAAGGTGGAGTAGTCCTTGCTATTTGTAAGAAATATAATTTACCTATTGTTGCAATCGGGATGGGAGAAAAAGAAGATGACTTACAACCTTTCAATGCTGAATATTTTTCAAAAGCTCTTTTAGGTATTGAAGCTTAAAAAATTTCTTAAAGCATTTATTAGTTGGTCATTAAATTCCATCATATGATCGTCGTTATCGGGAAAGTAACTAAATTTTGGATTATTCGCTTTCTCAAATAATTCTACACCCATTTTAAAAGGAACTACATCATCTTTCTTACCGTGCATAATCAAAATGGGAATATTTATATTTTTAATCTTTTTTAAAGAATCGTACCTATCTTTGATCAATAAATCTATAGGTAAATAGGGATAATAAATTTTTGCTGCATCAGCAATTGAGGTAAAAGGTGACTCTAAAACAATGCCAGCAAAAGAATTGTCTAGGCCTAACTCTGTGGCAACACCTGTACCTAGTGACTCCCCATATAGAATTATGTTTTTACTTTTTACTCCGGCCTTGTTAAGCCATTCTACAGATTTTCTAGCGTCATTGTACAAATTTTTTTCTGTAGGTTTACCTGGATTACCGCTGAACCCTCTCCATGAAATAATAAGAATATTTACATCTAATTTATATAGTTCATTAAGCTTATGAACCCTATTGGTTAAATCACCTGCATTACCATGAAAGTATAAAATTGTTTTATTTTTTTTTAAGTCTTTTTCCAAAAACCATGAATTAAGTTTTATATCTTTATCTACCTCAATAAAAACTTCTTTATACTCAAATTGAATTTCATCTCCCGTGTAATTATTTTCACTTGGGTGATAAAGTAATTTTCTTTGGTACAAATAAGTGAAAAGTACAATTATAATGTAAGCTAATATGATTGATGATAAAGCTGAATAAAGATATTTCATGCTTTTCTCCCAGCGAAATAAACTCCAGTAAATACTAATAAGCCGCCTAAATAATGAAAACTAAAAAGAGGTTCCTCAAAAATTATAATTCCGAAGATAGACCCATAGACTGCGAACAAATATAAAGTAAACCCTGCAAAGGATGCACCTACATATTTTTGTAAACGTGTATATAAAGAGAAAGCTATAATACTTGGGGAAATAGCGGCAAATATTGTCCAGAACAAAAATGTCTGATTGTAGTTTGTCTTAGCAAAGTAAATATTTTCTAAAATAAAAAACGGGAAAAGCGATATAAATCCAAACATTGCTATTAAAGTAAATCGAGCCATTAAGCTAAATTTTGATTTCCAGTTCAATAAATATATTGAGTATAGAGCCCAGCCAAAAGCTGCTCCCAGGACCCATAAATCACCTATTGTAAAATTTAAATTGATTAAAAAATCTAAATTACCTTTAGATATAATTGTAAAAACACCTGTGATACAAATTAATAAACCCAATATTCTAAAAAAATTAATTTTCTCTTTAAAGAATAAAATTGATAAAAAAATTATTATTACTGGTGAAGATGTATAGATTATACCTATATTTGCCATTGTTGTTGTCATGCCTGCTAGGTTTGGAAAAGCTCCACATATACCACAACCCATTGAACCTAAGAAAAAAAGTTTGAAAAACTCTTTATTAAACTCTTTTTTATTTTTCAAAATTTCATTATAAAAAAAAGGAAGTAGCATTATAAAAACGGTAAACCACCTCCAAAACGCTAAAGAAATAGGAGGTACTGACTCCACTCCCCCTCTTGCAACAATAGTATTTGTAGCCATAAAAATTGGCTGAATTAACAAAAGTAAATAAGGAGCGTAAGGATTATTTTTTGTCAATGAAGGCTTCATAGAACATCATTACAATTACCATACCCATTAAAATATAAACAGGAAGCACATCAAAAAATCCTATCATCATTGATCTAGTTAATGTTGTGGCTAAACCAATTAAAAAAAGGGTGCAGAGCCCAACACCTATTATTATTGTAATTTTATCCTTCATCTTTACAATTTTTCTCAAGCCAGTTAGCTGTACCTAAAAATCTTAAATCATCAAGTTTATCGCCAACTAACTGAACTCCTAATGGTAAGTCATTTTCTCCTGTAAGTAAAGGTAATGAAATCGTGGGCAAACCAAGATAAGTCCAGATTTTTTGGAAGTCTGCACTTCCAGTAGATTTTAATCCTTTATCAGCTACTCCGCTTGAAGATGGAGTAATAATTCCGTGGTAATCTTCAAAAACTTCTTTATAGGACTCATAACTTTGTTTCATAAAATCTGAAGCATCACCATATTCTTTTGCTGAATATTTTAATCCTCTGGTGATAGCTTCTCTCATTTCTTTTGAAAGTTTTGTTTTATCTTTTTTATAGTAAACTTGAAAATTATTTGCCATATCAACTTCATGAATTATCTGATGGTACTTTGGTATATCATCAAAGTATGACGGAGTATCAAAAACCTCGATATTCTTTTTGAAATTTTTAATAAGAAATTCAAAAGCTTGCTGTGATTTTTTATTTATATTTCTCCAATTTTTAGTTTTATAGAAAATAAACTTTGGATCAAAAACTGGTCCTTTCTCACATTCCTGAATCATGTTGTCAGCAGCGAAATAAATTGTTGAGGGGTCATGTAAATCTTTTCTAATTAGTGATTTAGCTAATAATGCAACATCTTTCACACTTTTACCAAATACGCCCATTGTATCTAGTTTATCCGAAACTTTTAAAACACCGTTTCTAGAGATTAATCCATACGAGGGTTTATATCCAACTACACCACAATATGATGCTGGCCTGATTACTGATCCTCCAGTTTGAGAACCCACAGATAAAGGTGCCATATGAGCTGCAACTGCTGCTGCTGATCCACTTGATGACCCCCCTGGTGTTCTTAAATAATCATGAGGATTTTTTGTTTTAGATGGATGTATATATGCAAGTTCACAAGTAACGGTTTTACCCATGATAATTGCCCCTGAATTTTTTAATAAGTTTACAATTTCCGAGTCTTGTGAATTAGACATTTTTTTTCTAAATACTGTCCCACATTCGGTTGGCATATCATACGTGCCTATAATATCCTTTACTGCAACTGGCATTCCGTGCAATGGTCCTAGAGGTTTTCCAGATTTTCTATAAGTGTCAGCTTCTTCAGCTTTTTCTAATAAAAGTTTTTTGTCTAAAAATTGCCAAGCCTGGACATCTTTTTCAAATTTTTTAATTCTATCTAAATAAGCTTTGCAAAGATCTAAAGAAGAAATTTCACCAGAATGAAGTTTTTGCGATAAATCGTAAGCACTTAAAGTTGTGACGTCTATCATTTAAATTGTTAATTAGCGAATAATGTATCTGGCAACCAAAGAGCTATTCCTGGAAATAGATACATTAAAAACATGGCAAATATAACAATACCTAGGAAGGGCATAATGCCTCTAAATATTTCCATTAACTCTACATTTTTAGATTGGACACCTTTTAAATAGTATGCGGACATTGCCATCGGCGGTGTTAAAAATGAAGTTTGTAAGTTCAAAGCGATAAGCATTGCGAAAAAATAAGGATTTACCTCGAAGAAAGCTACTAAAGGTAAAAATATTGGAACAAATATAATTAAAATTTCCGTCCACTCCAGTGGCCAACCTAATAAGAAAATAATTATTTGTGTGATTACTAAGAATTGCCATGGTTGTAGATTCATTGATTTAAAGAAATGCTCAAAAACTTCATGGCCACCTAAGTAAGAAAAAACAGATGCGAAAGTCCAAGAGCCAATGAATAACCACATTATCATTGCAGTTGTCTTTGCTGTTAGAAATACAGACTCTTTAAAGTTTTTCCATTTTAAAGTCTTGTAAAAATAAGAAAGCACTAATGCACCAAAGGCTCCTACTGCTGCAGCCTCTGCAGGTGTAGCAAGTCCTCCTAAAATAGTTCCTAATACTAATATTATTAATGAGAAAAGTGGTAAGAACGAAACCATAACCTCTTTTAAAATTTCAGATCTTGGTGGAATATCTTCTTTTGGAGGTTTAGGCGCTATTGATGGATTAAAATAAGCAAGTGTAACTGCGTACATTATATAAAGACCAGCTAATAATAATCCTGGAAAAATTGCTGCTGCAAACAATCTTAAAGGTGACAGCTGAGCAATAACTGAGTAAACAATTAACATGATACTTGGAGGAATCAAAATTCCTAAACATCCACCAGAACAAATTACTCCTGAAGCAAATTTTTTATCATATCCTGCCCTAATCATTGCAGGCCATGCAAGTAATCCCATTAGTGTAACAACAGCACCAATAATTCCTGTCGCTGTTGAAAATAAAGCGCAAGTTACAAGCGCGGCAACAGCCATAGAGGCTGGTAATCTATGAGATGCTAGTCTGATCGCAAAAAACAATCTAGAGACTATTCCGGCTCTCTCAACTAAGTAACCCATAAATAAAAAGAGTGGGACGGCGGTTAAAACAGTATTATCCATCACTGTATAGGTGTTTTGGACAAATAATTGGAAAATCCTATTATCAAAAAGATGTTCCATTCTAGTGGGATCAAAATAAGCGTAGTAACCAAAACCAACTCCCATTGCCATTAATGTAAATGCAATTGGGAAACCAAGTAGAACTGCAAATAGGAATATGCTCATCATTAGAATTGCGATTTCAGGATTGGTTAAACTAAATAACATCTTTTTGATCCTCGTCTTGTGAAGTTCTCATTAACATTTTTTCTGTTTCCTCTGCCACAACCATTCTTGCAGGCCAATGACCGGTTTGAATACAAATAATTGCTCTGCAAACTTCACTAATACCTTGAATAATTAATAAAATTCCAGCAGCTGGTATCAAAGATTTAGCCATATAAATTTGGATTTGTGCTGGACTGTTCCAGCTTGTTTCTTTTATCTTCCATGCAAGCGAAGCATATTCATAACCGTAAAACGCAAGCGCGAGTACACCTGGGAAAAAAAATATAAAATATAAAACTAAATCGATATAACCTTGTGTTCTTGGTTTAAAAAGTCTGTAAATTACGTCACCTCTAACGTGAGCTTCTGTAGATAAAGTGTATGCGCCTGCCATCATAAAAATTGCGCCATACATTTGTAAACTAAAATCGAAATTCCACAAAGTAGGAGCATTGAAAGCATATGCCATAACAACTTCATAACAGGTTCCTCCCATTAAGATTACGATGCACCATGAAAATGCCTTCCCTACGGAAGTACTTAAAGTATCTGCAAAATGAATAAATCCTCTCATGAAATTTTAAACTATTCTAATTTTTTTGTAATTTCCATAAAAAAAGGGGGCGCAAATACGCCCCCTTTTATGTTTAAAATATAATTAAATTTTAACTTTTGCTATTGAACCGAACTCATTCTCGTAAGCCAACTTGTAATTAGGTTGGTTCATGAGTAAGTATTTCATAACTCTCTTCGCATAAGCTTTTTGTGAGTCTACAATCTTTTTAAAGAATGGATCTTTCTTATTGAAATCACCGATTACTTTATCCCAACCTTTTAATTGTTGAGCTAAGATCGCATCTGACGTTTGATACACGTTTACTTTATGCTGGTTCATCAATTTAGATAAGTCAGCTGAGTATCTTACTAATGCTTTAAAGTAGTTATCACTGTTCGCAGCATAAGCAGCATTTTTTAGGATAGACTGATGTTTAGGCGATAATCCATTAAATGTCTTCTTATTTACTGGGATTTCAAACATCTCTTGTGATTGGTGGAAGCTTCCTAAGTGATAATGCTTAGAAACGTCTTGCATACCAAACTGAGAGTCTGATGTTGGGTTGTTAAACTCAGCAGCTTCAATCAAACCTGTTTTCATTGCGGGCTGAATTTCACCACCTGGTAATTGTCTTACAACCATTCCCATTGCTGTTAATACGTTAGTAGCTAATCCTACTGTTCTATACTTCATACCTTTTACATCAGATACTTTTGTTACGTTCTTTTTGAACCATCCAAAAGGCTGTGCAGGCATTGGCATATGGAAGAAACCAATATAATCGAAACCAACTTTTGCAAGTGTTTCATCATAAAGTTTTCTACCTCCACCATACTCTATCCATCCCATAATTTCTTGAGATGACATTCCGTATGACGGACCAGTACCGAATAGAGAAGCTGCTGGATTTTTTCCATACCAGTAAGCTGTTACCCAGTGTCCCATATCAAGCACACCTGAACTTACCGCTTGTCCAATTTCCGAAGTCTTAACTACAGCTCCAACTGGCTGAAGATCAATCTTTAATTCACCTCCAGACATGTCGCCTACCATTTTTGCGTAGTCGCCAGCCATTTCAAAGAAAATGTTAGCGCCTGACGGCCAAGCCGCTTGCATCTTTAAAGTTTGCGGAGCACCAAATGCAATGTTAGGCATTGCAACTGTTGCTGCTGCTGCAGCACCCGTAGCTGCTGCTGCTTTAAAGAACTTACGTCTTGATGGAGTTTTTACTCCTTTTTTTATTTTTGACATATGTCCTCCGTTAGTTAATTAACGGAAATATTTAAGCACAATCTCAAATCAGAGTCTCGATTTATTTTAGAATAATTTTAAAGTAAAATAATAGATTCAATCTATAGGTGTGCTAATTAACTCTATCTTGTGGTTTCTTTCCAGAGAAGAAGTCTTCTAAATTTTTCGTAGCTCTAAACGCCATGTCCCACCTAGTTCTTTTTGTTGCGCTTCCTAAATGTGGAAGTAAGAAAATATTTTTTAATTTTAAATACTCTGGATGAATTTTTGGCTCACCATTGTAAACATCTAAACCGTAAGCAAATACTTTTCCGCTTTTCAGTGCTTCGATCATAGCATCATCGTCAACTATATCTCCTCTTGCTGCGTTACCTACAACAGTATTTTTCTCTAGATAGCTAAGCGTTTCTTTATTCACAAGTTTTGTTGTTTCTGGAGTTGCAGGACAATTAATTGATAAAAATTCACTTTGTTTAAAAAGGCTTTTTAAATCTTTATGATAAATTGCACCATCTTCCAATTCTGGTGAAAGTTTAGATCTATTATGATAATGAATTTCCATATTAAAAGCCTTAGCTCTTTTAGCAACTGCCCTTCCTATTCTGCCCATTCCTAATATTCCTAGTTTTTTATTAGACATTTGTTTTCCTAACAAGAAATCCCATGACCATTTCCAATTTTGAGTTTCAGCTGCTATACGTCCCTCATAAGCTTTTCTAGAAGCACCTAGTAAAAGTAAAATCTGAATATCTGCTGTAGCATCTGTAAGTACGTCGGGTGTATTCGTTACAGTAATTCCTTTTTCTTTTGCAGCTTTTATATCTATATTTCCAAAACCAACTGCGCCATTAGCAATAATTTTTATGGAACTTGAAAGTTTAGAGATGGTATCAGCGCTGATAGGATCAGATACAGAACTTAATATCCCGTCAAAATTTTTGGAGCCATCTATTATTTCTTGAGGTTTATAAATCTTATCGTCTTTATTTAAAGTAACTTCAAATAATTCTTTAAGTTTCTCCTCATTTTCTTTGAGGAGTCTTCTTGTAACGAAAATCTTTTTTTTCATTTTAAAAATTATTTAGTTTATACGGCTTGGGTCCTCCGGTAAACCAATCAAGTAACTCTACGGTATGGATAATTGGTATTCGAGTACCAGCTGAAATTTGTGTCATACAACCAATATTACCTGTTGAAATAAAATCAGGTGAAATTTTTTCTATATTATTTACCTTATTCTTTAAAAGTGATTTAGCCATCTTTTGATGTAAAATATTGTAAGTACCAGCAGACCCACAGCACAAATGTCCCTCAGGAATATCCAATACCTCGTTACCAGTTTTTGAAATTAAATCTTTTGGTTGATCATGAACTTTCTGTCCATGTTGCATTGAACATGCTGAATGGTACGCTATCCTGTATTTTTTTTCAGAATTTAAATTTATGTTTAGCTTTAAGTTTTCATCAAGATACTCAGTAATATCTTTAGTTAGTTCTGAGATTTTTTTAGCTTTCTTTTTTAGGTCTTTATCATTTTTAAAAATATGACCATAATCTTTTAATGTTGTACCGCATCCAGATGTATTACTTATTATCGCATCTAATCCATTTTGTAGATACTCGTCGTGCCAGCTTTCAATATTATTTTTAAATGAATCGTGTGCTAATTTTTGTTTACCCAAATGATGATTTAAAGACCCACAACAATTAATATCTGGCATCACAACAACCTCAACATTGTGCCTATTTAGAAGTCTTATAGTAGCTTCGTTTATTTCAGGAGAAATAACTCTTTGAACACAACCAGTCAATAAAGCGACCCTTGAAACCTTCTTGCCTTTTTTAACTTCGTAAACTTTCTGCTCTTTCAATTTTTTTCCTGGGATCTTATCTGGCATTAAATTTAATGCGTTTCTAATAAATTTTGGAAATAAAAAACTAAATGGTTTTATTAATTTAGAAGATAATGCCATTAACAAAAAGACTTTTGGTCTTGGCAAAACAAACGAAAGTATATTTCTAAATACTCTATCCAAAAAAGGTCTCTTGTAAGTTTCCTCAACGTAATTTCTGCCATGGTCAATTAAATGCATATAGTTCACCCCTGAAGGGCAAGTCGTCATACAAGAGTAGCAGGATAAACAGCTATCAATGTGTTTTGCTATTTCTTTTGTGGCTGGTTTTTTATTCTCTAACATATCTTTAATAAGATATATTCTTCCTCTTGGTCCTTCTAACTCCTCTCCATTTACTTGATAAGTAGGGCAAGTGGCATTACACATTCCGCAGTGAACGCATTTCCTTATAATTGTTTCACTCGTTTTATTATCTTTGTCTTGAAGTTGTTTATCTGTAAATGATGTTTGCATTTAAATTCCTGTGTACATTTTCCCTGGATTAAAAATTCTTTTAGGGTCAAAACTCCTTTTAATTTTTTCACTTATTTTATACTTAATTGGATCTATTGTAAAAATATCAGCAGAAGCTTTTAGATCCTCTTCAACTTTAATTAAAGTAATATATCCTTGATGTTTTTTTACTGTATCCTTGATTTCACTAAGAATTTTTGTGTTCAATTGATCAAATGAGGCCCAGATAAGACCCCCTCCCCAATCAATAAAATATTTAATCTCAAAATTTTTAAGTTTTTGGATAACCTGTAAGGTTTCGCTCATTGGCAAAACTATTCTTAATAAATTACTTTTTAAACTTTTAAAAACCTCTAAATTTTTTGTTCTACTCCAAAAAATATTACTTTG
>CACCPE010000018.1 GCA_902547825.1 uncultured Pelagibacteraceae bacterium
AATGATAACCAAGATATAAACTTTGTACTTTATAAATCTGGTGTTTCAGCAGGTATAAAATTTTCAGATAATGAAGATACACAATTAATCAAAGGCAGCCTTAAAGGAAAAATACTTAATTCAAACTTAAAATTAGATTTTATTTATGATGAAAAGTCTCTCGAGTTTCAAAATTTTTTTTTTAGAAGTAATGAGTTAGCGCTTGACAGCACAGGATTTATAAAAATAAAACCTTTTTTTGAAGCGAATCTTAATTCAACTATAAAAGATATTGATTTAGGAAATTTAAAAAATATAAATTTTGAAGATCTTTTGAACTCACGAGAGTTGATTAAAAAAATCAATCTTAAAAAAAAAATTTCTTTTAAATCTGAAAAATTAAGCAGAGACTTAATCGATTTTTTAACCTTAAAAATAAGTTTAGCATACGGAAGAATGAATATAATAAAAGAATTTTCTATTTCTCAAACTAAATTTAGATGTAATTCAAATGTAAATCTTACTGAAGAATTTCCAGTTATTATTTTTATTTGTTCTTTGGATAGCAAAAATAAAAAAGAATTGTTTAAAAAATTGAAAATTAGAAATGACTTTAAAAAAGAATCTTTTGTTTTAAAAGTAAAAGGAAATGTCAATACTGTTAAAAGAAAAATAAATTTTGAAAATATTTCTATGAATAATTCTTATAATGCTACTGAAGAGGATTTAAAATACTTTAAAGAAACTTTTCAAAATATTGTTTTTGATGAAGATTTTTTTGCAATTTTTAAATTAGTTAAATTAAAAAATTTTATTAAAGAAATTATTTAAATTACTTTGGTCTAGTCATTTTTAAAGGGCTCATAATTTTTTCGTACTCTTTGGAAGATATTAGGCCAGATTTCATAACTTCTTCTTTAAGTGTTGAACCATTTTTATGTGCTGCTTTAGCAATTTTTGCAGCGTTATCGTAACCAATTTTTGGTGCAAGTGCAGTTACAAGCATTAATGAATTATCTAAAAGATGTTTAATTCTTTTTTTATCTGCTTTAATTCCTTTGACACAATATAGCGAGAATGTTTTTGCCGAGTCACTCATTATTTCTATTGATTGAAGAATATTATGTATAATTAATGGTTTAAAAACATTAAGTTCAAAATGTCCATGAGATCCTGCCATTGTAATTCCATTATGATTTCCAATTACTTTTACACAAACCATTGTTACAGCTTCTGACTGAGTTGGATTTACCTTTCCTGGCATTATTGATGATCCAGGTTCATTAGAAGGTAAAATAAGTTCACCATATCCTGCTCTAGGACCTGAGCCTAAAAATCTAATATCATTAGCTATTTTCATCAAACAAACTGCTGTAGTGTTTAAAGCGCCAGAAAAATTTACGATTTCATCATGAGCTGCTAAAGCTGCAAACTTATTAAAGGAAGGTTTGAATGGAAGTTTAGTAATTCTACTTATTTCTTTAACAATTTTTTTATCAAAATTTTTTCTTGTGTTTAGTCCTGTACCAACCGCTGTTCCTCCTTGAGCTAAATAATAAATTTCTTTTAATGCTGTTTCAATTCTTACTATACATTTTTTGAGCTGTGTATAATAACCTGAAAATTCTTGCCCTAGAGTTAGAGGAGTTGCATCTTGCAAATGAGTTCTCCCAACTTTGACAATTTTACTAAATTCTTTTGATTTTTTTTTTAACTCTTTTTCAAGAAGTTTAAGCGATGGCAAAAGTTTTTCTCTAGCTTTTAGTGCAATAGCTATGTGCATAGCTGTAGGAAATACGTCATTTGTAGACTGAGATTTATTTACGTGATCGTTCGGATGAACTGGTTTTTTTGAACCCAATTTTCCTCCCATCATTTCTATAGCCCTATTAGCAATTACTTCATTTACATTCATGTTAGTTTGGGTACCCGAACCAGTTTGCCAAACTTTTAAAGGAAAATGTTTATCGTGATTTCCTTTAATGACTTCTTCAGCAGCTCTAACAATGTATCTACCAACTCTTGGATCTAAATCTTTATTTTTAGTATTTACTATTGCTGCAGCTTTTTTAATAATTGCAATTGAGTGGATAACTAGAGGTCTGACTAAAAAATCTCCAATATTGAAATATTTATTTGATCTTTCAGTTGATGCTCCCCAATACTTATCACCAGGAACTTTTATTTTTCCAATACTGTCGAATTCTATTCTGTATTTCATTATTGATTCTCTGATATAATACACTTTTATTAATTGATTATAAATATAAAGGTAGATAAATGAGCAATTTTGAGAGTGTTAAAAAATTCATGAAAACTTTTGGCCAAGAAGTTAAAGAAAAAGCCGAATTTCCAAACGATAAGATTACTTCCTTGAGATTCGAACTTATTCAAGAGGAACTTGGTGAGCTTAAAGATGCTCTTGATAAAAAAGATATTAAGGAAGTCGCTGATGCTTTAACTGATATTTTGTATGTAACTTATGGGGCTGGACATGCATTTGGTATTAATTTGGATAAATGTTTCGAGGAAGTTCAAAATTCTAACATGAGTAAATTGGGTAAAGACGGTAAACCTATATACAATGAAAGAGGAAAAGTTATGAAGGGTCCAAACTATTTCAAACCTGACTTAAAAAAATTTGTAGCCTAATGAAAAAAAATTATCACTGGGTACTTTTAGGTATTGCCATAGGTTTAGTTATTTATATGGTTGATAAGTATATTATTTGAAGGGATAAAGTTTTCAATTTTGTCAAAATTTTTATATTTATTTAAATAGATATTTTTTTTATCTCTTCAATATTTAAGTTTTTATTAGTCCAGACAATTATATTGTCCTTTACAGACGTTGAGGAATATTCTTCATTAATATTAATATTTGTAAATGATTAATCAAGACTTCCAGAGGCGTTCTGTTGCCAGGTGCCTATAGTTTTAGTTAATATATTTAATGTACGAATTTTTTGCAAATCTTACTTTAATTATACATCTAATTTTTATCTTATTTGTTGTTTTTGGTGGAATGATTTTTTTTATTTTTCCAAAAATCATATATATGCACCTCCCAGCATTATTATGGGGAATTTACATAGAACTAACTAATTCTGTTTGTCCATTAACTTACCTTGAAAATTGGTTTTTGTATAAAGGTGAGCTAACAACTTATTCTAATGATTTTATAAATAACTACCTTTTTACAATAATTTATCCCGAAGGCTTAACTTCTGAAAATCAAATTTATCTTGGCATATCGCTGATAGTTATTAATATTTTAATTTACGGTTTAATTTATAAAAATTTTAAGAGAAATTAAGGGGCGATCTTTCTCTCGTCTCTTTATTAATAATATAGTATATAACACTTTTTCAAAAACTTCGTGTAAAAATTCGTGTAAAACTTCGTGTAGTATTTTGCTCATTTTGCCGATTTCTTTACTTTCAACTTTGTGTATTTGCCCTTAAACAAATCTTTTAATTTCTATAATAATTTAACAAAATAAATATAAATAATGATATAGATTTATTTAAACTATGTATGTAAATAATAATAACAATTTTTTTCATGGAATAATGTTTCATCATTTCCACGATCATGGAATTCATACAAAAGGCCAAGGTTCAATAGATAAGGATGATTTTTATAAAATGATAAATTTTATAGGAAGAAATAATATTTTAGATGCTGATGTATTTTTTGAAAAATTTAAGAATAATAAACTTAAAAATAATCAGGTTTGCCTTACTTTTGATGATGCTATTAAATGTCAAATAGATATCGCTTTACCTATTTTAGAAGAGCTTAAAATTAAAAGTTTCTTTTTTGTGTACACTTCAATTTTTCAAGGTAAACCAGATAATTTAGAATTTTTTAGATATTTTAGGATTAATTATTTTAAAAATGTTGATGAATTTTATGATAGTTTTTATGAGTTTTTAGATAAAGATTTGAAATCTTTTTTTGAAAAAAATAATAAAAAAATTCAACAAACAAAAATTAAATTTCCTCATTATTCAATATCAGATATTAAATTTAGATTGGTTAGAGATGTTTTCTTAACAAAAGTTCAGTATGAAGATATAATGTTTTTAATGTTTAAAGATAAAAAATTTAATCATAATGATTTTTCAAAAAAACTTTTATTTCAAAAAAACGATTTAAAAACACTTGATAATTTAGGACATTTAATTGGTTTACACTCCCATAATCATCCAACATTATTAGAAAAATTAACTCACGATGAACAAAAAAGTGAATATGAGAATTGTTTATCTTCAGTTTCTGAAATTTTAGATAAACCTAAAAATGAAATCAAATGTATGTCTCATCCTTGTGGAAGCTATAATGCTGATACATTAAAAATTTTAAAAGAACTTGGTATTGAGTTGGGATTTAAACAAATTATGACTATTGAACCAGAAAAGGGTATGAAGAAAGTAAACAATTCTTTTTTAGAAATAGCAAGACAAGACCATGCTGATATATTTAAAAGAATGAATTAATGAAGATTACCTTATTTACTTCTAATAAGAATAGGCACAATTATTTAATCAACTTATTATCTGAGGTGTCTGATGAACTTTATGTAATTCAGGAGTGTGGAACTATTTTTCCAGGAATTGTTTTAGGTCATTATCAAGTATCTCCAATTATGAAAAAATATTTTGAGAATGTTAATAATGCTCAATCTAATTTTTTTGGCAATTCATATGTAGATAATAAAAAGAAAAATATAAAAATTTTACCTATGGTTTTCGGAGATTTAAACCAATGCTCATTAAATTTATTGTCAGATTTTTTAAAATCTGATGTTTATGTTGTTTTCGGTTCTAGTTATATCAAAGGTGAACTTGTAGATTTCTTGGTCAAGCAAAAAGCAATCAATATTCACGCTGGTGTATCTCCATATTATAGAGGAACTGATTGTAATTTTTGGGCATTATATGACGATAACCCTCATTTAGTAGGTTCTACAATTCATTTACTTTCTAAAGGATTAGATAGTGGTCCAATGTTGTACCATGCTATGTCTGATTTAAAAACAGATCCTTTTAAATATACAATGTCTGCTATTAAATCAGCATTTCATTCTATTGCTGAGAGAATTAAAGATGGTTCTATTTTTACAATTAAACCTGTGGTTCAGAACAAAAAAGAAGAAGTCAGATACTCTAAAAAAAGTGAATTTAATGAAGAGATAGTAAAAAAATACTTTGAGAAAAAAATTGATCTGAATAAAAAAAAATTTGATTATTCTTTATTGAAAGAACCGTTCTTTTTAAAAGATAAACCTTGATTGGCCTTATATTCAGAAATGCGTCTATAACAGTTCGGAACGAGACTTCAAACTTCGTGTTGTTTCTAAATTGATATTTGAATTGGATTAACGGTTTCCGTTGGTTAAGGGGCGTTCTATTTCGCCCTTAATTTTAATTATTAACAGAAAATAAGACTTTTTGGAACGACTTCATTTTCTTCGTTGTTCCGAACAACTTATTATGTTCTGAAACAAGAATTTCATTATTCTCATTTATTTATTTGGATTTAATTATCTCTTCTTTTAAAAAATTTATTATATTTATGATTTTATTCTGTGATTTAGACTTATTCATTTTTGCTCTTAATAAATATAATTTTAATAAAAACTTTGAACAATCATCATAACTCTTTTTGTTTAAATTTTTTCTTAACAATTGAGTTAAATTATTTATTTCTTTAAATGATCCATTTGATTTCATAATTGGATAATTATTATCAATATCAACAAAACATTTTTTGATATTTTTCTTTCTTTTATTTTTGATTTTTACAAATCCCATCTTGAGATGATGATTATCTCTAAATTTTATTTTATCAATTTTTGGATTTTTTGTTAAAGATTTAAACCCATGTTCTTCAATAAATTTTTTCAATCTATTATAATTAGTAAGAAACATGTATGGCGTTGAAAAATCATCAATTAAATTCTCAAAATGTATATCATTTCTATTGTTATAATAACTTAAATCCCTTTTAAAAATTAAGTTTTTATTTTTGATCAAATAATTAATCATCTTTCTTTTATTACTTTTTATTATCTGTCTAGCAATAAAAGCAATTGTAAATCGAAAAAAATTTTCATGATATGTACTTATGTAGAACTTTCCTCCAATTTTAATTTTATCAAAAATGTTTTTTAAACATTTTTCTGGTAAAGCTGTATGTTGTACCCAGTTATGGCAACATGCAAAATCATATATTATATTCGTTTTAATTTTATTAAGAAAATTATGCTGGTAAGCTGAAACATTTTTTAATTTATAGATTTTTTTAAACTTATTAATTTTCTTTATGTTTGATTCTAATAAATCCATACTATGAATGATATTTCTTTTTCCTACTAAAAATGAAAGTATTGCTGTGTGAATACCTGAACCTGCTCCAGTTTCTAAGAAATACTTTTCATTTACTTTTGACAAATTCTCATTGAAATATTTTTTATAATTTCTGAAGTGATATTTGATTTGCCCTAAAGGTAATTTTTTTACGGCGTTTCTAAATTGAAATCCATATGTTATTTCATGTAATTTTTTTTTACTATTTAACATTTTATTTTTATTATTTAGGGGGCGTTCTGTTGCCAGGTGCCCTTAACCTGTTAACGTTATTTATTGTTATATAACAATTCTAGATCATAAAAAAAGGCTATTTCTTTCCTGGGTGTGATCGTATTGTGATCGCCAGTGAGTCCAGATATGGTGTGATCATGAATAAGAAACAAAATGAGACCAGTGCCTTCACCCTTATAGAACTTTTAGTTGTTGTAGCAATAATTGGTATACTTGCTGCAGTAGGAGTTGTTACTTATAACGGGTATATTTCGACAGCACAAAAAAATTCTATGAAGCAGATGACTAATTCAATTTATAAAAAATTCCGCTATGAAAGAGCTTTATGCTCAATAGACTCTAGTCTTAAAATTTATGACGGAACTTTAGATTGTTCCCAGGATAATACTGGAAATATTATTCCAATAATTGAATCTTATTATAATCATAGTACCGGCATAACTCCATTAAAAAACATCACCAAATCAAAAGCAGAAAATTTTCTCAAACATAGAGGCTGTGATGAATTTACTCAAAATGAATCTTACGGACATATGTATCTTTGTATTACAAGACTTGGCCCAGGTCTTTTTAAATGGCAATTTTCAACTTGTTTCGAAGAACCTTGTTCAAATTCAGCAAATAGAATTTCCTATAGTTTTGAAGGAGGAGCTAATTATGATTAATTTTGCAAAAAAAAATATTTCCCCCGCCAACGTTATTTGTCTTTTTTCAGTGTGATCTATTTGTGATCTAGATAAAAAAAGTTGTGAATTAATAAGTGTTAACACCAATACGCAGGGGCGTTCTGTTGCCAGGTGCTTAATATTTCTTTTTTTTACCTTTAGTTAATATTTGAGAAATTTTTTCCCAATTAGCAATTAAACTTCCGATAGAAAAAATTGCTAAGCCGTGATGTGAAGCAAAATCATCAAATTCATGGAGTCCAAGTTCTGCACCTATTTCTATCAGAGCAGAAAATAATAATATTCCATAAGTGAATAATGCTAATTTAGGATTTTTTTTAAAATCAATCATGCTTGATTATTTATCATGCTTAATTGTAATGCAAGGGGCGTTCTGTTGCCAGGTGCCCCAAGACCCCGTAACTTAACTAACTAAGTTAATTAAGCTGCAAGTGCAAATTTTTGATTTGCATTTATAAATTAGCCCGTTACGTCGGAACCATCTCGTACGAAAGAACAGCCTTTAGACACCCGTCGATCCTAATTCACCCCCGTAAGTTGTAAATGGTGGAGGTGGTGGGTACTGCCCCCACGTCCGTGATGTTTATTACGAAATTCGTTTATCGTCATAGTTGGAAAACCAACACTATTAATATAAAACTCTTTCTAAGAGATTCAATAATTAATTCAAAATGAAACTAACAAAAGAACAAAAGCAAGAAATTGCAGATCAACAATCGCAAAAAAATACCACAAAAAGAGTTACTTCTCCAGAATTAGAAAAAATCCTTTATGAAGCGATACCAGTTTTAGATCATGGATTTGTAAGAGTAGTTGATTACATGGGTGATGATAGTTCAATTGTTCAGTCTGCAAGAGTTTCTTACGGTAAAGGTACAAAAAAAGTTTCGACAGACGAAGGTTTGATTAAATATTTAATGAGGCATTGGCATTCAACACCATTTGAGATGTGTGAAATTAAATATCATGTGAAGCTTCCAATTTTTATTGCACGACAGTGGATAAGACACAGAACCGCTAACGTAAATGAGTACTCAGCTAGATATTCAATTTTAGATAAAGAGTTTTATATTCCTGCAAAAGATCAACTCTCAGCTCAATCAACTTCCAATCGCCAAGGCAGAGGAGAGTTGATCTCAGGAGAGCAAGCTGATGAAGTTTTAAAAATTTTAAAAGATGATGCTACTAGGACTTATGACAACTATGAAAAAATGCTTAACGAAAGGTACGATGGAACAACAATTAATGAAGGTAAAGCCGGTTTAGCAAGAGAACTTGCTAGAATGAATTTAACATTAAATTCTTACACTCAATGGTATTGGAAAACAGATCTGTTAAATTTATTAAACTTTTTATTTTTAAGAGCAGATAGTCATGCACAGTATGAAATAAGAGTTTATGCAGAAGCAATGCTCGATACAGTAAAAAAATGGGTGCCAATTACGCATTCAGCATTTTTAGATTACAGAGTAGGAGCCGTGCATGTTTCAGCAAAAGGTAAAAAAGTAATTAAACTTATGGCAAAAGGCGAAAAGGTTTCTCATGAAAGCTCAGGACTATCAAAGAGAGAATGGAATGAATTAATGATATCTTTCGGCTTTACTGAAAAGACTGTCTAATTTTTTCAGCAATATTTTTAAATAATTTTGAAATTTCATGATCCGGTTTGGCATAAGTTAAAGGTTCACCCAAGTCAGCAGAAGATCTTAAATCCTCATTTAAAGGTAATTGACCTAAAAATTCTTTATTAAATTCTTTGGCAGTTTTTTTAACACCTCCTTCTCCAAAAATTTTATATTCTTTTCCATCATCACCTTTAAAAAAACTCATGTTATCTATCAGTCCTAATATTTTTACACCAGTTTTCTCATACATTTGAATTCCCCTTTTTACGTCTAGCAAAGCAAGATCCTGAGGGGTAGAAACTATTATTACTCCATCTATTTTTACCTCTTGAACAAAAGTTAGTTGAGTATCGCCAGTGCCTGGAGGCATATCAATTATTATTACATCTCTGTCTTTCCACAAAACTTTTTGCACCATTGTTTTGATTGCGCTTATAACCATTGGGCCTCTCCACATCATTGGCGTTTGTTCATCTATTAATAAGCCCATTGACATACATTGAGCTTCAAATTTTTCTAATGGGATAATTGATTTATTGTCCTCACTTTTTGGTTTATCGCGCAAGTTTAACAGTTTAGGTAATGATGGACCATAAACATCAGCATCAAGTATTCCAATCTTTAAACCTAATTTTTGAAGCGCAAATGCAAGATTAACTGCAATAGTGGATTTGCCAACTCCTCCTTTTGCACTAGAAACAAGAAAAGTATATTTTGTTCCTTTAATTGGAGTTTTAATGAATTGTTTTGGTGGTGGTTTTTGGCTCATGTTTCAATTTTATCAAATGTTTTAGACATTTTAGCGCTCCTTCTTAACTTGTTTTTAGGATAAAAGTCACTATATAAAGTGTCATGAGTTTCAAAGACAAGATTTTAAACAACCAATCACCGTGGGGAGCACCTCCAGGTGGTGACGAAGGAAGAGGTTCGCCTAGTGGAAATGGATCAGGATCTAGACAAGACCCACCAAGTCTTGACGACGTAATAAAAAATTTTCAAAAAACCATTAATAAGTTTTCTGGTGGTAAATCAGGAGGTTCTCGACCAATAATTATAGGTTTAATTATTGTGGCACTACTTTACGTTGCAAGTGGTCTTTACAGAGTTTTACCTGATGAACAAGGGGTAGTTTTAAGATTTGGTAAATATGTAAACACTACTCAACCAGGACTACATTATCATTTCCCAACACCTTTTGAGAGAGTATTAACTCCTAAAGTAACAAAGGTTAATAGAGTGGATGTTGGTTTCAGGCCAGCAAGTGACACTGGTAGATCATCCGGAGTCGGAAACGTTCCTGAGGAAAGCTTAATGTTAACAGGTGACGAAAATATTGTTGATATTAATTACTCAGTTTTTTGGGTAATTAAAGATGCACAAAAATTTCTTTTTAATATTCAAAGTCCAGTTGAAACAGTCAAAGCAGCATCTGAGACAGCAATGAGAGAAGTAATAGCAAAAAATAGAATTCAAAATATTTTGACAGAGGGAAGATCTAAAATAGAGGTTGAAGTTCAAGAAATAGCTCAACTAATTTTAGATGAATACGGTTCAGGCATACAATTAACTCAAGTGCAAACACAACAAGCTGACCCACCTGAACAAGTTATAGATGCATTTAGGGATGTACAGGCAGCAAGAGCAGATAGAGAAAGATCGAAAAATGAAGCTGAGGCCTACGCTAACGATGTTATACCAAGAGCGCGTGGTGAAGCTGAGCAAGTTTTACAACAAGCCGAAGCATATAAGAAGGAAGTTGTTGCAAAAGCCGAAGGTGAAGCTAGTAGATTTTTAGCAATCTATAATGAATACAAAAATGCAAAACAAGTTACTCAAGAAAGAATGTATTTAGAAACAATGGAGAAAGTTTTAGCAGATATCGATAAAGTCATTATAGATAAAGAGTCTGGTTCAGGAGTTGTACCTTATCTTCCATTACCTGAATTAAAAAAAGGGAACAATAATTAATGAGAGCCGTTAAATTTATAGTTCCGGCAATAATTTTAATTGGTGTAGTAATTTTCCAATCTTTATTTATTGTGCAAGAAATTAGCCAAGCAATTGTTCTTCAATTTGGTGATCCTAAAAAGATTGTTACTAAAGCTGGACTAAACTTTAAATTACCATTCATTCAAAACGTTGTCTATTTAGATAAAAGAATTTTAAATCTAGATAATGATCCTGAAGAAGTTATTGCCGCTGATCAAAAAAGATTAATTGTTGACGCTTTCGCAAGATTTAAAATTGTAGATCCTTTAAAGTTTTATATTTCGGTTGGAAATGAAAGAGTTGCAAGATCTAGATTGTCTACGATTATTAATTCTAGAATAAGAGGAGTATTAGGTACACAAGAATTAGCTACATTGTTATCCACTGACAGAGCTAGACAAATGCAAATAATTCAATCGCAAGTTAATGAAGAGGCAAAAAACTTTGGAAT
>CACCPE010000019.1 GCA_902547825.1 uncultured Pelagibacteraceae bacterium
AACTCAATCCAATTAATTTAGCTAAAGATATCAAAGATTTATTATTGAAAAATATAATTCATTTTGAGAAAATTGATATAGCAGGACCTGGTTTTTTAAATATAAAACTTTCAAAAGATGGATTTGTTTTAAATATTAACAATATATTAAAAAACAAAGATAGTTATGGCTCAAAAAAATCTAAAAGTACTTATAATATAGAATTTGTTTCTGCAAATCCAACAGGTCCTATGCATGTTGGTCATTGTAGAGGGGCAATCTTTGGAGATGTTTTATCTAATTTATTAATTTTCAACGGCAATAGAGTAACCAAAGAGTATTATATAAATGATTATGGTAATCAAATTAAGAATTTTATTAAATCAGTTTATTTAAGAATAAGAGAAATCAAATTTAATGAAAAATTTATGTATAAAGAAAATTTATATCCTGGTGATTATATTAAAGAAATCGCCAAAAATATTATTAAAAATAATGAAAACATTAATGTTGAAAATCTTGAAACTTGCTTTGGGGAATTAAAAAGACTTTCTTTAAAAGAGTCAATGGCTTTAATTAAAAATGATCTAAAAAAACTTGGCATAGAGCATCATATTTTTTTTTCTGAAACTGAACTTATTAAAAAAAATTTAGTAATGAAAGTTGTTGATCAACTTAAAAATAAAAATTTTGTAGAGGAGAGCTATCTTAGTCCTCCTAAAGGCGAAATACCAAAAAATTGGAAAAATATTAAAAGACTTATATTTAAATCAACAGAATTTGGAGATGACTCAGATAGAGCCTTACAAAAAGATGATGGATCTTGGACCTATTTTGCAAATGATGTTGCTTATCACAATGACAAGATTAATAGAAAATATAATAATTTGATAAATATTCTTGGAGCAGACCACACTGGGTACATTAAAAGAATTACTGCTGCGGTGTCAGCCCTTTCTGATAAAAAAGTGAAGTTAAATTGTAAAGTTTGTCAATTAGTGAAACTTTATAAAGGCGGACAACCATTTAAAATGTCAAAGAGATCAGGTGATTTTATTTCCGTTCAAGATTTATTAAATGAGGTTAACAAAGATTCAATAAGATTTATGATGCTAAACAGAAGTAACGACGTTGAGCTCGACTTTGATTTTGAGAAAATAAAAGAAAAAACAAAAGATAATCCTGTTTATTATGTTCAGTATGCATATGCAAGGATCAATTCAATTACTAGATCACTCAAATTAAATTTAAACGATAAAATCTCAATTACTTCCAAAACATTTAACCCAAATGAATATGAAGAGAAGATAATAAGAAAAATATTTGAATGGCCAAAAATAATAGAGTCAGCATCACTAAAACTAGAACCACATAAAATTCCTTTTTATTTATATGAACTTTCGACATTATTCCATTCATATTGGAGCAAAGGAAATGAGGATAGCAAATTTAGATTTATACAGAATGGAAAAGTCAAAAAAGAGGACTCTTTAGCTTTTATTTTTTTAATTGCAATAGTGATAAAAAATGGGATGAATATTCTTGGAGTTTCACTTCCTGAAAAAATGTAATGTATAAAATATTAAATTTTTTTTTGCTTATAATAGTTATTTTTTTTATATTTTTTGTTTTTAAATATTATTCATCTAATAAAAATATTGATATGAAAAGCTTTAATAGAATAAATATTGACAAAATTCTTAAAGAAAAAATATCAGATATTCCTATTCTAGAAAATGATACTTCAAATGTTATTGAGTTTAACGACTCACCCGAAATTGGTTTTAACAAAGAAAAAAAAAGAAGTTTTTGGGATTTACTTAAAAATAAATGAAACGTAAAGCTCTCATTATCAGTATTAAAGGATTAAAACTTTCAAAAAAAGAAAAGTTTCTCTTATCAAAAGAAAAACCTTGGGGAATAATACTATTTAAAAGAAATTTAGAAACAGTGTCTCAGATTAAACATCTGACTTCAAATATTAAAAAAATTACTCGTGATAAAAAATTTCCAATAATTATTGATGAAGAGGGAAAAAATGTTTCCAGATTAACAAAAATAATTAATCATAGTATTTCTTCAAATTATTTTGGAAATTTGTATAAAATTAATAAAATTTTATGTGTGAAACTATTAAGCCATTATATTTATTCATTAAGTAAGATACTTAAAGAATTAGGTATTAATATTAGCACTATACCTGTATTAGATGTACTTAGGAAAAATACAAATAAAATAATTGGAAATCGAAGTTACTCTAATGATAAGAAAATTATAAAAGAGCTTGGAAAATTTACAATCAAATATTTACATTTAAATGGGGTAGGAGGTGTAATAAAACATATACCTGGCCATGGTCCTTCAAAATCAGATAGTCATAAAGTAATGCCTAAAGTTTTGTTAAGTAAAAAAAAATTAGAAAAAATTGATTTCTATCCTTTTAAATCTTCAAATGCAAAATTAGCAATGACAGCACACATTCTCTATAAACAATTAGATAAAAATAATGTAGCTACGTTATCAAAAAAAATTATAAAAAATATCATTAGAAAAAAGATTGGCTACAAAGGTATTTTAATGTCAGATGATATCTCGATGAAAGCTTTAAAATTTGATTTATTAACAAATGCAAAAAAGTCGTTAGAGGCAGGTTGTAATCTTGTTCTTTATTGTGCTGGCGATACTAACGACAACTTTAAATTGATTAAATCTCTCCCATATATAGATAAATTTACCGCAAAAAAAACATCAGAATTTTATAAGATTTTGAGGTAAAATTAATAATGGAATCAAATAATGTAAATAAAATTTCCATCGATATACCCAATTATAACGGTCCCTTAGAAGTTCTCCTAGATTTAGCTAAAACTCAAAAAGTAAATTTAGCAGAAATATCCATTACTAAACTAGCTGATCAATTTTTGGAATTTATAAAAAAAAATAAAAATTTAAATTTAGAGACCGCATCGGAATTTTTATTAATGGCTACGTGGTTAGCTTATTTAAAGTCAAAGTTATTATTACCTGATGATGATGAAGATGACTTTAAAGCATTAGAGGTTGCAGAAAAACTAAAATTACAATTAAAAAAATTAGAGTTAATTCGAATTCTGTCAGATCAAATGCTCCAAAAGAAAAGATTAGGTATTCATATTTACACAAGAGGAATGAAGGGTGGAATCAGATCCATAAATACCCCTGTGTATGATGTAACACTTTATGAATTATTAAAAACTTATTCAAGTGTTCAAATGCAAAAAACTTTTCAGAATATTAGCATCCCAAAATTACCAGTTTTTACAGCGGAAGAGGGAATTAAATTAATTAAAAATAATCTTAATCAATTAGTTGATTGGAGAAATTTATTTGAACTAATTCCTAAATTTTACTCTGATAATAAAATGAAAAGAACTGGAGTGGCTGGTATTTTTGCAGCAAGTCTCGAATTAACCAAAGAACAAGTTATATCTATAGATCAAAAAATAATTTTTGATAAATTAATGATAAAAAAACATAATGAAAAATAAAAAAAAAAATAATATTATAGATTTTCCAACATCTCCGTCTAAGCTTGAAAGACAGGTCGAGGCTATTTTGTTTGCAGCTTCTGAACCTCTTGATATTGAAACAATTGAAAAAAGAGTTCAAACTTCTATTAATCTTAAAAAAGTATTAGAAAATCTTAAACAAATGTATAGAAAAAGAGGCATTAATTTAATTTGTATTAAGAATAAGTGGTCTTTCAGAACAGCTGATGACCTATCAAAATTAATGTCATTACAGAAATCCTCTCATAAAAAATTATCTAAGGCGACAATAGAAACACTCTCAATAATTGTTTATCATCAACCAGTTACTAGGTCCGAAATTGAAGAAATAAGAGGAGTTTCATTTGCTTCAAATACACTAGAAATTTTATTAGAATTGGACTGGGTTCGACCTGCGGGAAGAAAGGATATTCCAGGTAAACCAATTCAATATGCAACTACTGAGAATTTTTTGAGCCATTTCAATATTCAAAAATTATCAGATCTACCTTCTATAGAAGAACTTGGTTCAGCGGGTCTTATAGATACATCAAGTATTGATAAATCGATTTTTGGAACAGGAAAATTCTTTAAAGAACAGTCTATATCTGAAAAGCAGAATATTTACGAAGATATTGATGAAGCAATAAAAAAAGCTCCTGAAGAGGAAAAATAAATATATTTTTTTAAGTTTTTTTATTGTATATTATTTTAAATATGGGTATTAGTTTTTGGCAAATTGCTATCGTAGTTGTACTTGTTGTTTTACTCTTTGGTAGAGGTAAAATTTCAAGTTTAATGGGGGATGTTGCTAAAGGCATAAAAAGCTTTAAAAAAGGTATGTCTGATGATACTTCAAACAATCCTCAAGACGATAACACAAAGTCAGACAATCCTGATTCTGATAATAAATAATCAAAATGCCTCAAATTGGATGGTTAGAGATTTTATCGGTAGTAATTATTTCAATTTTAGTTTTAGGCCCTAAGGAATTTCCGATAGCTCTAAAAAAAATTGGAAGTTATATAGGCAAGTTTAAAAATACTTTAAATAATTTTCAAAAAGAAGTTTCATCTGCTACAAAAGAAATAGATTTAGAAGACGAAACAAAAACTAAAAATAATAAAACTAAAACAGATATAAAATAATGGGTGATAGTAATTCATTTACAAGCCATTTTATAGAATTACGCTCTAGACTACTTAATTCATTATTATTTATTTTTGTAATCTTCATCATTTCTTACATTTTTGCTGAGCAGATATATAATTTTTTAGTTGAACCTTATGCTCACGCAGTCAAAGATGATCAGAATTCTAGACGTTTAATTTTTACCGCTCTTCATGAAACCTTTATCACTTATATTAAAGTAGCTTTTTTTTCAGCAATTTTTCTAGGTAGTCCGGTTTTGCTGATACAAATTTATAAATTTATAGCACCAGGTCTTTATAAAAATGAAAAAAAGGCTATACTTCCATATTTAATTTCCACACCGATACTTTTTTTGTTAGGTGGTTTTCTTGTGTATTATTTAGTTATGCCTTTAGCTATAAAGTTTTTTCTATCTTTTGAAACTTTAGGCACTAATACGACACTTCCAATACAACTTGAAGCAAAAGTAAATGAGTATCTTTCTTTAATTATGAGACTTATTTTTGCATTCGGCATAAGTTTTCAACTACCTATAGTATTAAATTTATTAGCTAGAATAGGCGTAGTAAACTCAAACTATCTTAAAACGAGAAGAAGATATGTAATAGTTATTATATTTGCTTTAGCTGCTATTTTAACCCCTCCAGATCCAATAACGCAAGTTGGACTAGCAATACCCTTACTATTACTCTATGAATTATCGATACTGACTGTAAAATATACAGAAAAAAAAAATAAAGTTGACTTAGAAAATGCATAACATCAAAGAATTAAGAAAAAATATAAGTTTTTTTAAAAAAAAATTATTAGATAGAAATTTTGATCTCAAAGTAGATTTGTTTGAAAAATTAGATGATAGTAATAGAAAACTAATTAATGAAAAGGAAAAATTAGAACAAGAAAAAAAAATATTATCTAAATCAAAAGAAAAATCTAATTATGAAAAATCCAAGCAAATATCTGAGATGATATCAAAAATATCTGCTAAACAAAATATAAGTCAAAAAAAATTGAACAGTTTACTTCATATTCTTCCAAATTTAGCTTTAGATGATGTTCCAGTAGGAAATGATGAAAAATCTAATAGATTAATTGAACAGGTAGGAAAAATTAAAAATTTTTCTTTTACTCCTAAGTCACATAATGAAATTGGTAGTATTAATCAAGAAATAGATTTTGATATCGCTGCAAAATTATCTGGGGCCAGGTTTGTTGTTTTAAAAAACAAGATGGCATTATTAGAGAGGGCATTAATAAACTTTATGTTAGACATTCACACTCTTGAGTTTAAATATACAGAAATATCACCCCCCTTAATAGTTAATGAGGATATAATGTTTGGTACTGGCCAAATACCAAAATTTGAAGCAGATCAATTTGAAATTAAGTTCGATAATTCTGATCAGAGAAAATTTTTAATCCCAACTGCTGAAGTTGTTTTAACAAATTTAGTAAAAAAATCAGTCATTGACATAAAGCAACTTCCTTTAAGATTTGTTTCTTGCACTCCATGTTTTAGAAAAGAGGCCGGAAGCTATGGCAAAGATACTAAAGGTATGATTAGACAGCACCAATTTTATAAAGTTGAATTAGTAAGTATTGTAGAGCCCGAAAAGTGCTTATCAGAGCTAGATCGAATGTTGAATTGTGCTAAAAAGATATTAGAAAAATTAGAAATACCTTTTCAAATTGTTTTATTATCATCTGGTGACATGGGGTTTAGTGCTGAAAAAACATTTGATTTAGAGGCATGGATTCCGTCTGAAAATAAATTCAGAGAAATTTCAAGCTGTTCTTCATGCGGCACATTCCAGTCCAGAAGGATGGGAGCAAAATATAAATCTAACAACAGCAACGATTTCGTTGGCACTCTTAATGGCTCGGGTCTAGCTGTTGGAAGATTAATGATAGCTTTATTAGAAAACAATCAAAATGAAGATGGATCAGTAACTATCCCAAAAGTTCTAAAAAAATATATGAATAATTTGGATAAAATTTGATAAAATTTAACTTGTTAATCTAATTCATTTATTATAATTGTCTTTCATGAGTGGACAAGGAATAGCACAATTTATACCTCTTATATTAATCTTCGTTATTTTTTACTTTTTTTTAATTAGACCTCAGCAAAAAAGAGTCAAAGATCATAAAGCTATGGTAGAGTCACTTAAAAGAGGAGACGAAGTGATTACATCTGGTGGTATAATTGGTGTAGTTGATCGTGTAATGGAAGATGACAGAATTGAAGTAATAATAGGTGATGAAACAAAGGTACAAATTATTCGATCTACCATTACTAGTTTGCTCAAAAAAGAAGAAGTAAAAAAATAATTCTTTTTAGTGTTAAATTTTTCAAAAATAAACATTGTTTCAATTTATTTAATTGTTTTTCTCATATCTATATTTTCTATTTTGAATTTTCAAACTAAAGACAATATATATTTTGATAAAAAAGTAAACTTAGGTTTGGATTTACAAGGAGGATCTTATCTTTTATTAGAAATAAATTCTGACTCACTTGTCGAGGAAAAAATTCAGTCAAAAGTTATTCCAATCAAAAAATTGCTTAGAGATAATAACTTGAATTTTACAAATTTTAAAATTAATAAACAATCTCTTGATCTAAAAGTAGATGATTTAAAAAAATTTGATTTGCTTTTTTTTTCAAAAAAAGAAAATTTAGTTAATCCTTACTTAGATAATTATAGATCATTTGAATTAGATTATAGTTCTTTAGAGGATAATAGAGTTCAGATTATGTTTTCAAAATTTGGACTATTAACTATTAACAATGCAGCACTTAAACAATCTATCGAAATTGTAAGACGTAGGATTGATGATATCGGAACTAAAGAACCAACTATTTTACAAAGAGGTGAAAAGAGAATATTAGTTGAGTTGCCGGGATTAAAAGATCCTGAGAGAATCAAAAAACTTCTTGGTAAAACAGCACAGTTAAATTTTAGATTAGTTAAAGAAAATTCTGAATTTGGGATTGATGAGTTAATTTCAGAAAATGGTGAAAAATTAAAAGTAAGTAAAAGAATTATTATGAGTGGAGAAAATTTAATCGATGCCCAACCAAGCATTCAAAACCAACAAAATCAGCCAACTGTTTCTTTTACTTTGGATAGACTTGGCGCTCAAAAATTTGGAAGAACAACTACTGATAATGTCGGAAAAAGATTAGCAATTGTTTTGGATAATAAAATAATAAGCGCACCCAATATCAATGAACCAATAACATCTGGAAATGGAATGATTTCTGGAAATTTTACATTTCAAGAGGCAACTGATTTAGCTTTATTGCTTAGGTCTGGAGCCTTACCTACACCACTTGATATTGTAGAGGAGAGAACAGTAGGCCCAGATCTTGGTGAAGACTCTATTAAATCTGGTTTAATATCTCTCATTGTTGGATTTTTTTTAGTAATCTTATTCATGTTATATAAATATAAAATATTTGGTGTGATAGCTAATACTGCCCTAATAGCAAATTTGTTAATGCTAATTGGAATTTTAACTATTTTGGAAGCAACTTTAACTTTGCCTGGAATCGCAGGTATAATATTAACTGTTGGCATGGCTGTAGACGCAAATGTTTTAATATTTGAGAGAATTAAAGAGGAATTGAAAACTGAAAAATCGTCTATTCATGCTTTCGACACTGGATATTCTAAAGCAAAAATAACAGTGCTTGATGCTAATATTACGACTTTAATTGCTGCTGTCATATTATTTGCGTTTGGATCTGGTCCTGTAAAAGGTTTCGCAATAACTTTAGGAATTGGAATTATAACGACTTTATTTACTGCTTATTTTTTAGCGAGGCACTTGACATCTATTTTGGTATTAAAAAATAAAAATAGAGAGATAAAAATTTAATGATTGAAAATATAAATTTTGTATCTAAATTTAGAATAGCTAATATTGCTTCAATTTTAATTTTCTTTTTAAGTATATTGTTTATTATATTTAAAGGGCTAAATTATGGAATTGATTTTAAAGGCGGAACTTTAATTGAAATGCGAACAGAGCAATCTATTAATGCTGCTTCTATAAGAGAGTCTCTAAATTCTATGAATGTTGGAGATATTAATGTCAAAAAATTTGGCAAAGAGGGCGACTATTTGATAAAAGTAGAGGAAAAAAAAAAAAATAATAGTGAGCTCATACCACAAATAAAAAAAAACTTGAGCGATAGTTTAAATTCTGATGTTGACTTTAGACGTGTCGAAAATGTGGGTCCTAAGGTAAGTTCTGAACTATTAGAGTCCTCAATAATTGCTATCTCTCTTGCTTTAGCAGCTATGTTATTTTATATTTGGGTGAGATTTGAGTGGCAATTTAGTGTTGGCTCAATAGTTGCTTTACTTCATGATGTAGTAATAACGCTTGGTATTTTTTCTGTTCTCTCTTTAGAAATTAACTTATCAATTATAGCTGCAGTTTTGACCATTGTTGGTTATTCAATGAATGATACAGTAGTAATTTATGATAGAATTAGAGAAAATTTATTAAAATATACAAAAATTAGTATTAGTGATGTTGCTAACTTATCTATTAATGAAACATTATCAAGAACGATTATTACATCTATAACAACTTTGTTAGCTCTTGTTTCAATTTATGTGTTAGGTGGAGAAATTTTAAGAGGTTTTTCTTTTGCTATGATTTTAGGTGTTATCATAGGAACATATTCTTCAATATTTGTAGCGTCTCCAATTTTGAAATTTTTTAAAGTAAGTTATAAAACTTTAGAAAAAGAAAAAGAAAAGATTGTTCCTTAATAAAGGTTTTGAGCAGCTACCATTGAAAGAAGCATTGGAAAAGATAATAATGTGTTAGTTCTAGAAAAAAGCATTGCTGTTTTTGTAGCTTTGGCTTTTTCTTCTGGAGAACAATCAACTAATCCGAGCGCCTTTTTTTGATTTGGCCAAATTACAAACCAAACATTATAAGCCATAATTATTCCTAACCACATTCCAATCCCTATAGCTGATGTCTTAGGATCACCACTTCCTATTCCTAATATCATTGCTTGATGGACGTAACCTTGAAGATAAGATACAATCAAACCAGTAACAATTGTTCCAAGCGCTGCCCATCTAAACCAGAACAAGGCTTTAGGAGCAATTACTTTTCCTATAGCAGGTTTTTGTTCATCAGGGATGTTTGGCATAGACGGAATTTGAACAAAGTTAAAGTACCATAATAATCCTATCCACATTATTCCAGTTAAAACATGTAAATATCTAAATAACCAACTAAAAAAATATCTATCGAAAGCGAAACCATCACCAAAAAAATGTAATCCAAGTAATAGAATTATAGCTAATCCTAGCGAAAGATGAATTGTCTTTGATAAAGATTGTAAAATATTTACCATGATTCTTTTTATATCATAAAATAAATATTTAGGCAGTCTTTTTCATCGACCCATTACCAATAATATCTCTTATAAATCTTCCAGTATAACTCTCTTTAAAAGTTGATACTTTCTCTGGTGTTCCCTCTGCAATTATTCTGCCTCCGTTTATTCCGCCCTCCGGTCCCATATCTATTATATGATCTGCGGTCTTTATAACATCAAGATTATGTTCAATTACTACTACAGTATTTCCTGTATTAGCAAATGCTTGTAAAATTTCTAATAATTTTTTTATGTCATGTGAATGTAACCCTGTAGTAGGTTCATCTAGTATATACAAAGTTCTTCCAGTTGGTCTTTTTGAGAGTTCTTTTGCTAATTTTATCCTTTGAGCTTCACCCCCTGATAATGTTGTAGCTTGTTGACCAATTTTCATATATCCAAGACCTACGTGTTTAAGAGTTATTAATTTTGATTTAATACTTTGAATATTCTCGAAAAATTCACAACCTTCATCAACAGTCATATCCAAAACATCTGCAATATTCTTATTTTTAAATCTTATTTCTAAAGTTTCTCTGTTATATCTTGCCCCTTTGCAAGTATCACATGGAATAAATACATCTGGTAGAAAATGCATTTCATAAGTTAAAACACCATCTCCCTCACAAGTTTCACATCTTCCTCCTTTAACATTAAAAGAATATCTTCCTACTTTATAACCTCTAGCTTTTGACTCCGGAAGATTGGCGAACCATTCTCTTATAGGGCCAAAAGCTCCTGTATATGTTGCTGGATTTGATCTAGGAGTTCTTCCTATTGGCGATTGGTCAATATCAATAATTTTATCAATTAATTCAGTTCCTTTAAAACCTGTGAAGGCTTTAGGAACTTTACGACTTTTATTTTTATTAAGCATTAAATTTAACGCATTATATAATGTGTGAAGTATCAAAGTAGATTTCCCACTACCAGAAACACCAGTGACACATGTAAAAGTACCTACAGGTATTTTTAAATTTACTTTTTTTAAATTATTTCCACTTGCACCATTTATTTCAATAA
>CACCPE010000020.1 GCA_902547825.1 uncultured Pelagibacteraceae bacterium
TCAAAATTATAGATGTATCCAAACCGCCTGAGTAGGCTAAAACAATTTTTTTCATTTAGCTGCAAGTTTTTTTTGCTGTGTTATAAGCCTTTGTAAATCCCATCATAGAATAGTGATCAGTTGTCTCAGCCCCTTTTGTGGTTCTTGCCTTTACAATTATGTCAGTTGCCTTTTTCATTAATTGAATAAATTTTTTCTCTTCCTGATCATCCAACAACCAGGCAAAATCTTTTTGTGAAAAAAAAGAATATCTTCTTTTCCCAGAGCTAGCGGTTACACTTGATGTCTTATAATCATGGCCACTTGTTAAACTCACTTCATCTTTGATTTCTTCAGAAGGCCTAAAAGTTACAAATAACTTTGATTTATTTCTTTTTACTGCAGCTGGCGCTCTTTTAGTCGGAACAGTTTGAGCAAAGCAAATTTTTCCCTTATCAGTTTCCGCTATAAAGCTTTCCCAGTTTTTATATTTTCCAGTTGATCTTGGCATAACGGCAAAAGCATTCACAGAAAATAAACATAGAGTTAGTATTATAAAAATTTTTTTAACTGACATGTTTTATTTTTATACTAAAAATTATCTATTTCAATGCCTTGTATTAAGGAGACGGATTTGGGTTATTATTATGGATAACATCAATCTTATTTAAAATTTCATCGGATAGTTCAATATTTACACTTTCTATATTTTCCTTTAATTGTCCCATTGTTGTTGCCCCGATTATATTACTCGTAACAAAAGGTCTTGTGTTTACAAAAGCCTGTGCTAACTGAGCCATTGTCAAATTACTTTCTTTAGCTAATTTATAATATTCTTCGTATGCTTTCACTGCTAAAGGATTTAGATGTCTTTCCCAACCTTTGAACAAAGCTTGTCTAGAATTCTTTGGCATTTGACCATTTCTATATTTTCCAGATAGCGCACCTGTAGCAAGAGGGTAATAAACTAGAAGCCCACATCTTTCTCTAATTGAAATTTCAGCCATTCCGATTTCGTAAGTTCTATTAACTAAATTGTAAGGGTTTTGTACTGACATCATCCGAGGTAATTTTTTATTTTTAGATAATTCAATATATTTTGATAGACCGAATGGAGTTTCATTTGACATGCCAATGTATCTAATCTTTCCGCTTTGAATAAATTTTTCTAGGGCCTCGAGAACGCTTTCAAAGCTATTCCACTCTCCTTCATCTCTATCAACAGTATAATCTCTTTTGCCGAAGTAATTGGTTGATCTTTCGGGCCAATGCAATTGGTATAAGTCTATATAATCTGTTTTTAATCTTTTTAAACTTCCATCGATTGCTTTTCCAATTGTTTTTTCATCAAAATTATTTCCTCCACCTCTAATCCAACTACATCCTGGACCTGCAACTTTTGAAGCTAAAATTATTTTTTCTCTATTTTTTCTTTTTTCAAACCAATTTCCAATCATAACTTCGGTTTTGCCATAAGAGTCCGAGTTAGGCGGCACTGAATAAAGTTCTGCAGTGTCAAAAAAGTTAACCCCTTCACTTAAGGAGTAATCCATTTGTTCAAAAGCATCTTTCTCAGTATTTTGTGTACCCCACGTCATAGTTCCGAGACATATCAAACTCACGTCCAAGTCCGTAGTGCCTAATTTTTTAAATTTCATAAAATTGTAATAATTATAGTAGTTTTTTAGGTCAATTTTTGCCTATTGAAAAGTATTTAAAAAAACTTATATATTCAGATATGGAAATTAATAAACAAAGATCAACTGTTCGTTCATCAGCGACCGAAGCTATTATAGATCAAGGCTTAAGATCTTACATGCTTAAAGTCTATAATTATATGGCTTCTGGTGTTCTTTTAACTGGGTTCGTTGCTTTATTATTTTTCAAAATGGCAGTTGTTACTTCAGCAGAAGGTCAAATAATTGGATTAACTAGTTTTGGTAATTCAATATATGCCTCAGGTTTAAAATGGGTAATAATGTTAGCTCCGCTTGCAATTGTTTTTTACATGAGCTTTGGAATAGCGAAAATGTCAGCAGCTAAAGCGCAAACTACCTTCTGGGTTTTTGCAGCTTTAATGGGTGCATCGCTTTCATCAATTTTTTTAATTTATACTGGCGCAAGTATTACAAGAGTATTCTTTATTACGGCTGGTACTTTTGGAGCAATGAGTATTTACGGTTACACGACAAAACGAGATCTTACTAAACTCGGTTCATTTTTAATGATGGGTCTATTTGGAATTATTATTGCTTCATTAGTAAATATTTTTATGAAATCTTCTATGATGTATTTTGTAATTTCAATCATAGGTGTACTAGTGTTTGTGGGCTTAACAGCTTATGACACTCAAAAAATTAAAAATATGTACTTGGTAAGTGATAGCGGCGAGTTGATGGGAAAAAAAGCTGTTATGGGTGCCTTAACACTTTACCTTGATTTCATAAATCTTTTCATAATGCTTTTAAGACTTTTCGGTCAAAGAAGATAATTATTTTATAAGTTTTAATCTATTCCAGCTAGTTCTGTCTATAAGAAAATTTAAATTTTCCGACTTTTTAATTACTTTTCCATCTTTATCTTTGATTAAATATTTTTCATTAAAATAATTTGGCTTTAGGTTTTTTGTAATTCTTAACACGGGTTTCTCAGAAGCTCTTTGATAAACATCAAATGAAACTTCTTTTGTGCCAGTTGAAAAAGAATAATCTTTCCAAGACCCGTTAGACACCATTTTTGCATAAAGATTTAAAATACATTGAAGTTCTTTCTTTATAAAAAATTTCTGCTTTTCACTTTTTTTAGAGTCGTTATTTATAATTAATCTAATTTTATTCATATTTTATACTTGTTGATTAATGGTAACTGAAAAGCCGTAAATATAAAAGTTATTGGCAGAATTCCCCACACCTTAAAGTTTACCCAAGTGGTTTCAGGTTGTGTTCTCCAAACAATTTCATTCAATATTGCTAAAAATATAAAAAAATATGCCCATCTAAAATTTAATTTATCCCAACCAATATCATTCAAGTTAAAAGCAGTCTGTAAAAAAAATTTTAGGAAGTTTTTTTGAAAAAAGACCTTGCTTATAATTAATATTCCAGCAAAAATTAAATTTACAATAGTTGGTTTCATGTAGATAAAAATCGGGTTATTAAAATAAAGAGTAAGGCCGCCAAATAGAGTAATAACTACACCACCTATTAATGGCACGTATGGTATTTTTTTTTCGATAAAATACATAATTCCAACAGCTACAATTGTGGCGATAATTAAAGGAGGGATAGCAACTGTGAGATTGTTCCCGCTTTTGTAATAAATTGTAAAAAAGATTAATAAAGGTCCAAAGTCAGTAATAAATTTTAAAAGTGACTTATTCACAAATAGAAGATTAACATAAAACTTAACTATAACAAATTAGATATTGATTTTAACAAAAAAATTACTAACTATTAGGTATGGCAACAAGTAATAGAGCTAAATTTTCAATAGGAGAAGTAGTTAAACACCGTCATTTCGATTTTAGAGGAGTGATTTATGATGTTGACTTTGAGTTTAATAATTCAGAGGAGTGGTATCGATCAATCCCAAAAGAAGTCAGACCAAGAAAAGACCAACCTTTCTATCATCTTTTAGCTGAAAGTAACGATGTAACTTACGAGGCTTACGTTTCAGAGCAAAATTTACTTTTGGATAGCTCTAAAGAGCCAGTAAAGCATCCCTTAATTGAAGAAATTTTTTCGGGCAAAAAAGGATCAAGTTACTTTAAAATATCTAATTAATTTCTAATCGCCTTAAATAAAACAAAATTTGTTCAAATCTGCGACACACCGACAAAGTAATCATAGCTTGTATCAGCCTAATTGAGAATAATCTTATTATATTACTCCCTCCAATTCTCAATTGGGCTTATAATTTAACTTCACAAAAAAAAAATATTATAGTAGTTAAACTAAATGTTAAATTTTTTTCACAATAGTTATATTTTCTTTTTAATAGAAAAATTAATAAATTTTATAAATTCCATATTTTTTGTTCTACTATTAATTGCTCTCTCGTTTGCATTAGTTTTTTCTCCCCCTGATTATCTGCAAGGCGATAGTGTAAGAATAATGTACGTGCATGTTCCAGCGGCCTGGATAAGCCTTGCTTCCTTCAGCTGTATTGCCATTCTATCTATTTTAAATTTTATTTTCAAAATTAAAAACTTAAAATTAATAACAAAGAGTATCGCCCCTATAGGTTTGATGTTTACTTGCATTGCAATAGTAACTGGTTCCATTTGGGGTCAGCCTACTTGGGGAACTTTTTGGGCCTGGGATGCAAGGATAACCTCTATGTTAATTATGGCGCTCTTTTATATTGTTTTCATTGTCATACACAAATTTTTTGATGAAGATGATAAAGCAAACAAAATTTCAAGCATTGTTGCAGCCATAGGTCTAATAAATATTCCAATCATTAAATACTCTGTAGAATGGTGGAGCACATTACACCAACCAGCAAGTATTAAGATTACTGGAACGAGCACAATACATTCTTCAATGTTAACGCCTTTAATGCTTATGTTTTTTGTATTAATTTTGTATTGTGCGCTAATTTTTCTAATGAAATACAAGACAGAAATCATTAGAATTAAGAAAAAAAATTTAAAAAGATATGATTAATAATCTAATAACAATGAACGGGTACGGAATTTTCGTTTGGTCGTCTTTTGTAATAACTTTTTTAGTTTGTGGGCTCGTCTACTATAAGACAAGAAAAACGCTTAAAAAGTATGAAAAGGAATTTGCCAAAGAAATTGAAGAACTTTCTGTCCAACAAAAAAAAACAGTTTTAAGAAATTCTAAAATCGCTTCGAAAATATTAGCATCATATAATAAAACGATTTAAAGCGTTTAATGCTTCCAAAAAAAGTAAAAAAAAGGGCCTCTCTTTTAGCAATATTATTATTTACATCAGTTATTGGAATTTTTTTGATTCTTAATGCTCTAAACAAAAATATTTTATATTTTAATTCTCCCACTGATATTAAGATAAACCAAGATATTGATTTTGATAAAAAAATCAGAGTTGGTGGAATGGTAAAAAAGGATACATTAAAAATAAAAGATCAAGAAATTAGGTTTATAATTACAGATTTTAAAAATGAAATAAATGTGAGTTTTAAAGGAACGATTCCTAACTTATTCGCAGAAGGAAAAGGAGTAGTAGCAGAAGGTAAACTGCAGGATAAAAAGTTTTTTGTTGCCGATAGAATTTTAGCAAAACATGATGAGAATTACATGCCACCAGAACTAAATAATATAATGAAAGACAATGCTAAGTAATACTGGAAATTTTCTTTTATTTATAAATATTTTTTTAAGTTCTTTAATTATTTATAATTCTTACAAATGTTTAAAAACAAAAAATAATATAATTTTCAAAAATATTTATCAAATTAGTTTGATGCAAAGTACTTTAGTTTTAATTTGTTTTTTTACACTCATTGCTGCTTTTGTAGTCTCTGATTTTTCTTTAATAACTGTTTATCAAAATTCTCATTCATTAAAGCCTCTTTTTTATAAGATTTCAGGAACTTGGGGGAACCACGAGGGCAGTTTACTGCTTTGGGTTATAATACTTACAATTTTTTCATTTTTATTTTTAATTTTAAATAAAAACCACTCAAAGAATTACAGACTTTATACTTTAATAATTCAAAACTTGTTAATTTTAGGTTTTTTATTTTTTATAATTTTGAATTCTAATCCTTTCAGTTCTATAAACCCAATCCCTAAAGAGGGGTTAGGTTTGAACCCAATATTGCAGGATCCAGCTTTAGCTATTCACCCTCCTCTACTTTATATTGGGTTTGTGGGATCTTCTATATATTTTTCAGCAGCCATGGCTTCAATGATTTCAAATTATTCTGGTAGATTATTTGCTCAGTCAATTAAAAGTTGGGTTTTGATTTCCTGGACTTTTCAAACACTAGGAATTTTGGTTGGATCTATCTGGGCATACTATGAGTTAGGTTGGGGAGGTTTTTGGTTTTGGGACCCAGTTGAAAATGCATCCTTACTCCCATGGTTTGCAATGACAGCGCTGTTGCACAGTCTATTAGTTTTAGAAAAAAGAAATACGCTTTATTTTTGGACAATTATACTTTGTTTATTGACATTTATCTTAAGTGTTACAGGTACTTTTTTGGTCAGGTCTGGAATACTTAATTCGGTCCATACATTTGCTAATGATCCATCGAGAGGTATATACATTTTAATATTTTTAAGCTTAATGATTTTTGCATCAATTTATTTTTTATTTAGCAAATATAGACCAACGAACGATTATATCAATTCGAACAGTAAAGAAACTTTTGTTTTAATTAACAATTGGTTCATGATGTTTTATTTAATCACGGTGTTATTAGGTACTTTGTACCCAATTTTTACAGACGCAATTTCAAATAATAAGATATCGGTTGGTCCTCCTTTTTACAACTCTGTGATAATACCAGTTGTAATAGCCTTTTTATTTTTTATGGCGATCGGACCACAAGCCAAATGGATTAGAAATAAATTTTCAAATTTAAAAAGTATACTATTAATTCTTAGTGGTGCAATTTTTATAAATTTCGCAATCGTTTACTTTTTTAAGAGTTACAGTTTAATCTCAAATTTAATCTTGATATCTTCTTTATTTTTAATTATTTCCTCAATTTTCGATATTTTCAAAAATAATAGATTGGGTCTTCCAAGAATAATTTCTCACTTATCCTTTGGTTTTTTAATTCTATTTATTGGATTGAGTCATAATTTTTCTGTTGAAAAAGATTTTAATTTAAAACTTGGTGAAGTTAAAAAGATAGATGACTATGAATTTGCTCTTTTAGATCTTAAATTGAGTCAGGAAACTAATTATAGAGCTGTAGTAGGTAAATTAGAGGTAAATAATTCAAACACTATGAAAAGAAGAACTTTATACCCCGAAATAAGAATTTATGATAATCCACAAACTCTAACATATGAAGCATCGATTCAAACAAACTTTTTAGGAGACCACTATTTAACGATGAGTAATATTGATCGTTCAGAATATTACAATATTAAATTTCAGCACAAACCACTTATGATTTGGATCTGGGTATCTGTAATCTTACTTTCTTTTGGTGGGTTTCTAAGTTTATTTAAAAATGCAAAAAATAATTAAATCTATAATAGTTTTACTATTCATTTTTGTTCTTTTAGTGTTTTACAATTCATTATACAGAGAAACCAATTATAGCACTGACTACCTAGTAGGAAATAAATTAGCAAAAATAAATCTAAAGAGTTTTGATGATAATAAAATCTATACAAGTGAAGATTTTAAAAAAAGTCGTTATACACTTATAAATTTTTGGGCATCTTGGTGTGCTCCGTGTAGAGTCGAACATCCCTATTTAATGCAATTATCAAAAGAAAAAAATTTAAGGATTTTAGGAGTTAATTTTAAAGATAAAAAAATTAATGCATCGAAATTTTTGAATGAGCTAGGGAATCCATATTATTATATGGCAAAAGACACTAAAGGAAAGCAATCGGTTAATTTTGGAATTTTCGGAATACCAGAAAGTATTTTGATCAATAATGATACAATTGTTTTAAAAAAATTTATAGGACCTCTTAACGAGCAAAATTTAAATGATATAAAGAAGATAATAAATTCCCTATGAAGTTTAAAATTTTGCTTATAATTTTTTTTATTAATTTAAACATCAATCTTCACGCAAATGAGTTAGTAGAGGAAAGCAAGATACACAAAAACTTGAGGTGTTTAGTCTGCCAAGGCCAATCAATAGCAGATTCTAATTCTGATTTCGCTTTGACTTTAAAAATGGTAGTCAAAGACTTGATTGATCAAGGAAAAACAGAGAAGGAAATTTATAGTTTTCTATCAGATAAATATGGAGACTGGATTTTATATAAGCCAAAAATTAATCTAGGTAACTTTTTACTTTGGGGCATACCATACTTGGCTCTTATTGTCGGTGGTGTAATTATCGTTTTTTTAATCAGAAAATCCTCAAAAAAAGCATAATTGCTAACTGTACATATAAGCTATTTAGTTGTATTTTTTTAAATATGAAATTTCGATTTTTCACATTTTTATTTACTTTAGTTTTTTTGGTGACAATAGCAAAAGCGAATGAAGGTGAGGCAGACATATCATTTTATACTGGAACTTTTGATGTTATAGACAAAGAAGGTGACGATCAAACTTCTTTGTTCGGTATAGAACATAAAAATCCTGATTTGTTCAGAAATACTTTACTTGGAAAATTCAAACCAATTACCGGAGGTTTCATAACCGGTGATAGTTCAATATATTTATATACAGGCGTTGAGGGCCAATATGGATTAGGTCCAATTAAAATTTTACCAAGTTTTTCTCCAGGTTATTATGAAAAAGGTGACGGTAAGGATTTAGGAAGCATGCTAGAATTCAAAAGTGAGATTAAAGTTGGCTTTGATATTTTTGAGAATTCCAAATTAAGTTACAGCTACAGCCATATCTCTAACAATGATTGGGGAGACACAAATCCAGGAACAGATAATCAACAAATAACATTTTCAAAAAATTTTTAATAACAATGAATTTAAACGATTGTTATAATTTTGATGATTTTAGAAAATTAGCAAAAAAAAATTTACCCGCACCGATATTTCATTACATCGATGGTGGTGCAGACGATGAAACAACTTTAAAAAGAAATACAGAGTCTTTCTTGAAATGTGACTTGGTTCCCAATATTTTAGCAAGTGTTGGAGAACCAGATTTATCTACTACTGTATTTGGACAAAAAATAGACATGCCGCTCTTCCTTTCACCTACTGCTATGCAGAGACTTTATCATCATGATGGAGATAAAGCTTCAGCTATGGCTGCTGAAAAGTTTGGAACTTTTTACAGTATGTCTACAATGGCAACTTCTTCAATCGAGGAAGTTGCAAATATTTCGGGAGGCCCAAAGCTATTTCAGCTTTATATTCATAAAGATCAAGGTCTTACAGATAATTTAATTGATAGATGTAAGAGCTCAGGATTCAAGGCAATGTGTCTTACAGTTGATACAGTTGTTGCTGGAAATCGAGAAAGAGATCATAGATGGGGTTTTACAACGCCTCCAAAACTAACATTAAAAAGTCTTCTAAGTTTTGCTACTCATCCTAAATGGGCTTTCAACTACTTAACTCATGAGAAATTTCAATTAGCCAATGTTTCTCATTGGACGAAAAAAGGATCAAGTATTGCAAAAGGAGTAATGGATTACATCAATGAGCAATACGATCCAGCAATGAGCTGGAAAGATGCTGAGTACGTTGTTAAAAAATGGGGAGGACCATTTGCTTTAAAAGGAGTTATGTCAGTTGAAGATGCTAAAAGAGCAGTTGAAATTGGAGCTTCTGCAATCATGTTATCTAACCATGGCGGTAGACAACTTGATGGCTCACGATCACCCTTTGACCAACTCCCAGCTATTGCTGACGCAGTTGGAGGAAAGTTGGAAATTATTTTAGATGGCGGCATTAGAAGAGGTACTCACATTCTTAAAGCTTTGTCTTTAGGGGCAAGCGCCTGTAGTTTTGGAAAAGGATTTTTATTTGCACTAGGCGCTGGTGGCCAAAAAGGAGTGGAGCAAATTTTGCAGAGAATGAGGGACGAAATCAGAAGAGATATGATTTTATTGGGATGTAAAAGCATAAAAGAGCTAAATAAAACAAAAATTGTATATAGGTGATGCAAAAAAACTGGTTTTCAAAAGTGTAAATAAATACTAGGTTTAGATTATGAAATTAGCAAAAAATTTAGATAGACTTGGAACAGAAACTGCTTTTAGTGTCTTAGCTGAAGCTAAGAAGCTTGAAGCTCAGGGTAAAGAAATGATTCACTTAGGTTTAGGCCAGCCAGATTTTATGACTCCTAAACATATTATGGACGCAGCAAAAAAAGCTATTGATGACGGACATCATGGATATGTTTTAGCTAACGGGATTGCTGAATGCCGGCAAGCAGTTTCAAGAAAAATAAAAAGTTTATATAAAAAAGAAGTTAGTCCCGAGCGGATTATGATTATGCCTGGTGGAAAACCTACAATGTACTTTGCTATTCAAATGATCGGTGAGCCTGGTGCAGAAATAGTTCATCCTACACCTGGTTTTCCAATTTATGAGTCTATGATCAATTATACTGGTGCCAAAGCAGTTCCATATGATTTGACAAAAGAAAAAGATTTAAAATTTGATCCTGAAAAAATTTTATCTTTGATAACAGACAAAACTCGTCTTGTGATACTCATTAATCCCAATAATCCAACAGGAAGTTTTGTTGAAAAACCTGCAATTGATTTTCTTGCTGAAGGTTTAAAGAAACATTCACACGTTACTATTCTTAGTGATGAAATTTATAGCAGACAAATTTTCGATGGAAAAGAGATGCCAACTTTTTTCAATTACCCAGATTTACAAGACAGGTTGATAGTTTTAGATGGATGGAGCAAAGCTTACTCCATGACTGGCTGGAGAATGGGCTGGAGCGTGTGGCCAGAAAATTTAATTCCTCATGTAACTAAATTAGCTATAAATAGTTTTTCTTGTGTAAATGCGCCTTCACAATTTGCTGGAATAGCGGCATTAGATGGACCCGACGACTCTATACATCATATGATGGAAAAGTTTGATCAAAGAAGAAAATTAATTCACAAAGGTTTAAATGATTTACCTGGTG
>CACCPE010000021.1 GCA_902547825.1 uncultured Pelagibacteraceae bacterium
TGTGTAATTGTGAAAAATAATTCTGTTATAAGTTCAGGCACCACTTCTTTTAATGGAAGACCTCACGCTGAATTTAATGCTTTAAATAAAAATATTAATTTTAATAATTGCAATATGTATGTCACTTTGGAACCATGCACTCATTTTGGACTAACCCCACCATGTACAAATATTATTAAGAGGAAAAAAATCAAGAATGTTTACTATAGCTTTAATGATCCTGACTTGAGAACGTATAAAAAAGCAGATAAAATTTTGAAGAATGTTAAAAAAATAAAGAAAGTAGACATTAAATATAGAAATTTTTACAAAAGTTATTTCATAAATAAAGATAAAAATTTCCCATTAATAGATGCAAAAATCGCTGTCTCTAAAGATTTTTTTTCAATAAATAAAAAAAATAAGTGGATTACTAATTTTAGGTCTAGACGAGTTGCTCATTTAATTAGATCTAAATACGATTGTATAGTTTCAACTTCTAATTCAATAAATAAGGATAATTCTTTATTAAATTGTAGAATAGAGGGATTAAATAATAATAAACCTGATTTAATTATAATAGATAGATATTTAAAACTTAAAAAAAAACTTAGATTGTTTAATTCATCAATTCAAAGAAAAATTTATATTTTCACTTTGAGTAATAATAAAAAAAAAATTTCTTTTTTGAAGAAAAAAAAAGTAAAAATCATTAAGATTAAAAGACTCGAAGATAAAATAGATTTTGAAAATCTTTTTAGAGAAATAATGAAAATTGGAAAGGGGAGAGTTTTAATTGAGTCAGGTTTAGTATTTCTAAGCCAATTATTTAAATATAAATTAATAGATAATTTGTATTTATTCAAATCAAGTAAATTTTTACATCTAAATGGTTATAATAATCGAAGTATTAATTTTATAAAGAAACTAAAAACTTACAATAAAATAAATGTTAATTTAGACCACGATGAGCTTTACGCAGTCAGGATAAAATAATGTTTAATGGAATAATATATAGTACTGGTACGATTAAAAAAATTATTAAAAAAAAGAAATCTTTATTTATAGGGATAAAATCAAGTTTAAATTTTAAACATAATGAAATTGGCTCATCAGTTAATTGTAGCGGAGTATGTTTAACACTCACAAAAATCCAAAAAGATATAATTTTCTTTTATGTATCAAATGAAACTATTTATAGATCAAATTTTAAAAAAATTAAAATTGGTCAAGTAATTAATTTAGAAAAATCTCTAATATATGGACAAAAAATTTCAGGTCATTTCACTCAAGGCCATGTTGACACGACAGCAAAAATAAAAAAAATAAATTTAATAGATAATTCTTGGTCTATTAAATTAGAGATTAAAAATAAAAAATTTATGAAATTTTTAGAGGAAAAGGCATCTATATCGATAAATGGTGTATCACTAACTATTTCTAAAGTTTATAAAAATGATTTTCAACTGAATATAATTCCACATACTTTAAAGTTAACTAATTTAAAATATCTTAAGGTTAATGATTTAGTAAATGTTGAATTAGATATATTTGGTAAATATATATATAAATACACAAGTTAATATGTCTAAAAAACAATTTTCTAATATTTCATCAATAATCAAAGACGCCAAAAAGGGTAAAATGTTTATCCTGGTTGATGATGAAAATCGTGAAAATGAGGGTGATCTTATAATTCCAGGATCAAAATGTAATTCAAGAGTGATAAATTTTATGGCTAAACATGGGAGAGGACTTATCTGTTTAGCCTTAACAAAAAAACAAATAGACAGATTGAAACTTCCACTTATGTCTTCAATAAATAAATCAAGAATGCAAACTGCTTTCACAGTATCAATTGAAGCAAGAAAAGGTATATCAACTGGAATTTCTGCTTTTGATAGAGCGAAAACAATCAAAGTAGCAATTAATCAAAATTCCAGCAAAAAAGATATTGTTTCACCAGGCCATGTATTCCCATTAGTTGCAAGAAATGGTGGTGTATTAGAAAGGGCAGGACATACCGAAGCTTCTATAGATATATCTAAATTATCAAATTTAAATCCAAGTTCCGTTATTTGTGAAGTTATGAATGAAGATGGGAGAATGGCAAGATTAGATGACTTAATTAAATTTTCAAAAAAACACAAAATTAAAATAGCATCTATTACAGACTTAATTGCTCATAGATTAAAAAATGAAAAACTCGTTTTCAAAACTTATACTAAGAGTATTTCTGGCAAAAAAAATTTGAAAATAAATCTTTCAATTTTTAAGAACAAATTAAATAAATTTGAAAGTTTTGCTATACATAAAGGTAAATTTAATAAGAATAAATCAATACCAATTAGAGTTTTATCTAAAAATATAAGTCGATTTAGTTTGTTTAAAAATAAAGAAATTAAAAAAATCATTAAAATACTCTCAAAATATAAAAATTTTATACTAGTTATTATAAATAATGAAATGAATAGAATTAAGAAGAATGATACAGATGTCATTTTAAGATATTATGGTTTAGGCGCCCAAATAATTAAAGAATTTAATGTTAAAAATATGATATTATTTTCTCGATCCAAAAAAAAACTAATCGGTTTAGAAGGATTTGGTTTAAAAATTAAAAAACAAATAATAATAAAATGAAACAAATTCTAATTGTAAACGCAAATTATTACCATAAAATCTCAAGAAATTTAGTAAGTTCTTCAAAAAAAATTCTCGTACACAATAAAATGAAAGTAAATATTTTCAATGTTCCAGGTGTTTTCGAAATACCAATAGCAATAAAAAAAAATATAAAAAAATTTGACGCTTTTATTGCTCTAGGGTGTGTAATAAAAGGGAAAACTCCGCATTTTGATTTTATCTGCAAATCTACTTTTGATGCTATTTTAAATTTATCAATTTCATACAATAAACCTATTGGAAATGGTATAATAACTGCATTTAATATAAAACAAGCTAAAGAGAGAAGCGGATTAGCAAAATCAAATAAAACTAATAAGGGATTGGAAGCCGCTAGAGCGGTTATGTCTATCTTACAAAATGGACCAAAAAAAATCTAAGAATCCATCGCCCAGAATAAAAATAATACAAAAAATTTACAATTTCCTGATGAATCCAAACTCAGAAATTGATTTTCCAAAGAATCAATATAAGAAATTTATAAAAGATGTTGTAAATGGAACTCTTGAAAGGTCAGAGTTAATTGAAGATACTGTGATAAAGCACTTAGCTGGTGATATTGACTTAAAAAAAACTGATAAATTGTTGAAGATTATCCTTTTTGCAGCTATTTTTGAACTAATGTTTAAGCATAATAATCCTAAAAAAGTTATAATAAGTGAATACTTATTAGCATCTGAATTCTTTTTAGAAAAAGTTCAAATTGGTTATTTAAACGCTATTTTAGATAAAATATCAAAAGTTCTAAGAAAAGATGAGTAAAAAAAGTTTATAAATTCTATAACTTTAGCTTGCGTTTTTAATCCTTTTTTGGCATTTATCCGACTATTAATATGACAAATTATTTAGAACTTCTTTACTTAATTTCTTTTACTGGAGTTTTGGCTGTGGCGTACAGCTATTTGCTTTCTGGTCAAATCATCTCTTCAAATCCAGGAAATAGTCGTATGCAAGAAATTGCAGAAGCAATTCAAATTGGTGCAAAAGCATATCTCAATAGGCAATATAAAACTATTGCTGTAGTTGGCGTTATTGTTTTAGCTGTAGTTACATTTTTCTTTAATTTTTTAGTTGGCTTTGGCTATTTTATCGGGGCTTTTCTTTCTGGTGTGGCTGGATATGTTGGTATGTTAATTTCAGTAAAAGCAAATGTAAGAACAGCAGAGGCAGCAAGATTAAGTCTGCAATCAGGATTAACAATAGCTTTTAAGTCAGGCGCCATAACAGGATTACTAGTTGCTGGATTAGCTTTATTAGCTATTACCATCTACTACATTATTTTAATAAACTTAAACGTCGATAATAGAGAAATTATTAATGCTTTAGTCGCTTTAGGTTTTGGGGCGTCCTTAATTTCCATTTTTGCAAGATTAGGAGGGGGAATTTTTACTAAAGGAGCAGACGTTGGTGCTGATTTAGTTGGAAAAGTAGAGGCAGGAATTCCTGAAGATGATCCTAGAAATCCAGCAGTAATAGCAGATAACGTTGGAGATAATGTTGGAGATTGTGCTGGAATGGCCGCAGATTTATTTGAAACTTACGTTGTTACCATAGTTGCAACTATGGTTTTAGCATCAATTTTTTCACCTCAAGATTATAATTTAATGGTTTACCCGCTTGCTATCGGAGGTGCTTGTATAATAACCTCTATAATAGGAACTTGGTTCGTTAGATTAGGCAAAAGTAAAAATATTATGGGTGCTTTATATAAAGGTTTTATTGTAACTGCCGTAACCTCTTTATTAATAATGTTTCCAGTTACAGACTCCATTGTGGGGATTAACGTTACATATAATAACAACGCAAATTCAATTTTTAATGGTTTAGATTTATATATTTGCGGCGTAGTTGGTTTTATTATAACAGGTTTGTTAATATGGGTAACGGAGTATTATACTGGAACAAATTACAGACCGGTTAAAACGGTTGCTAAATCTTCAACAACAGGTCACGGAACGAATGTTATTCAAGGGCTTGCTATTTCAATGGAAGCCACAGCTATACCTGCACTAATTATAGTTGCGGGTATTTTATATACTAACAGCTTAGCCGGCTTATATGGAATTGCAATTGCAGTAACCGCTATGTTAGCTTTAACTGGAATGGTTGTAGCATTAGATGCTTATGGTCCAGTAACAGACAATGCAGGAGGTATAGCAGAAATGTCTAAACTTCCAAAAAATGTTAGAAAAACTACAGATGCATTAGATGCAGTAGGAAACACTACAAAAGCTGTTACAAAAGGTTACGCAATAGGTTCAGCAGGATTAGGAGCACTTGTTCTTTTTGCAGCTTACACAGAAGACATAAATTACTTTTCAAAAATAAAGGGTTCTGCTTTAGAAGGTGTAAATGTCGCTTTTGATTTATCTAACCCTTTTGTTGTAGCTGGCTTATTAATAGGTGGTATGCTTCCTTATCTATTTGGCTCAATGGGCATGCAGGCTGTTGGAAGAGCAGGCGGTGCAGTTGTAATAGAAGTCAGAAGACAGTTTAAGAAAATTCCTGGTATCATGAAAGGGAAGAGAAAACCTGATTACGGTAGATTAGTTGATTTATTAACTAAAGCGGCAATTAAAGAAATGATAATTCCGTCATTATTGCCTGTATTGTCACCTATAGTGCTTTATTTTATAATTTTACAAATTGGCGGAATGGAAGCAGCGTTATCTTCACTAGGCGCTATGTTGTTAGGTGTAATAATTACTGGACTATTTGTTGCAGTCTCAATGACAGCAGGTGGAGGTGCTTGGGATAATGCTAAAAAATATATTGAGGATGGTAATTTTGGTGGCAAAGGTTCAGAAGCTCATAAATCGGCGGTAACTGGAGACACTGTAGGAGACCCGTATAAAGATACTGCTGGACCCGCTGTGAATCCAATGATTAAGATAACAAATATAGTTGCTCTATTATTACTTGCTGTGATTGCACACTAATAATTTTTATTTATTACCGTACATCTTAGTTCTTACGCTTGATAAAAATCTTTCAACAAAACTTTTTTGAGTTAGTTTATTCTCAGTCTTTTTTTCTGAGAAGAGAACTTTATTTTTGTTATTTTTGTCAAGAAATGTCTTTCTCTTTATTACTCCATACTTATCAAAATTTAAAACTAATATGTTATTTTCCTTCAGAATATTTCTACCTAATTTATGATATTCGCCTTTAGTTAGGATTCTTTCGACATAAAACCATTCATTTTCATCATTTATTGATTTTGAGTGTGGTTGACCTATAATATCTAATACATCATTTTTGTTCGATTTATTCACAATAATTTTATCTGCTCTGTTTTTCAAAAATACTATACCGTGGTTATTATAAGGATCTTGTAATTGGCAACCAATTAAATTAATAAATGAAATTAATAATAATATTTTTAAATGGTATTTAGTTTTAAAAAACATGATAATCACTTGTATATTACATTACTAACTTTATCTAGAGATATTTTTTTTTATAAAAATTTAGAGTTGAAAGATGATTTTGAAACAAGACTTTATTTAATGTTTATCCACTTTTCAATTATTTTAAAAGTATTTAAAAAGAAAGGATCTAAATTTAATCAAAACTTATATGATTCTTTATTTCATAACATTGAGAATTCAATTAGAGAAATGGGTTATGGGGATGTGGCAGTTAATAAAAAAATGAAAGATTTTAATAAATTGCTTTATGATATTCTGCTTAAATTAGAAAACGAAAATAAAAATTCTTTTTTACTGAATGATGATTTAGTATTTAAGTATTTTCCAGATTTTATGGGATCTAAAAAAGACAATTATGATAAATTTAAAGATTATTTCACAAAGTTTTATTATTTTTGTTTTGAATTACCGCTTGATAATATGGTAAGAGAGGTTATAAAATTTAAATATTAATATGGCAGTACCTAAAAGAAAAACATCTGTATCAAAAAAAAAGATGAGAAGATCTCATCATAGGATTTCTAGCACAAACGTTCTAGAAGATAAAAAATCTGGTGAGTACAAATTATCTCATCATATTGATTTAAAGTCCGGTTATTATAACGGAAAAAAAATCTTAGATATTTAATTTAATAAATGACTAAAAAAATTACTATTGCAATAGATGCAATGGGAGGTGAAAATTCTCCTAATAAAACTATTGAAGGCACTTGTCTCTTTATTAAAAAAAATTATTTAAAAAATGATTTTTTAATAAGGTTATTCGGAGATAAAAAAAAAATTGAGAAAGAGTTATTAAGATATGGTAAAATCAAGAACTTAGAAATTATACATACAGACTCGAGTGTTTCTGATGAAGAGACACCATTAACAGCAATTAAAAATTCTAAAAATACAAGTATGTGGAAATGTATCAATTCACAAATAGAGAGTGACTCTGATATAAGCTTGTCAGCTGGTAACACAGGTGTTTTATTGGTTATCTCAAGAATGATTTTAAAAACAATGAGCGAGGTAAAAAAACCTGCTTTGGCTGGACTGTGGCCAAATCAAAAAGGTACGAATGTTGTTTTGGATCTTGGTGCAAATATTGAGTGTGATGATGAAAATTTAATTGACTTTGCTGAACTAGGTGCAGCACTATATAAATCTATATACCCAAACGATAAACCACAAGTATCTTTGTTAAATATTGGCTCAGAAGAAATTAAAGGAACAGAAACTTTAAAAAAAGCTTTTAAAAAATTAAAAACATTAAGTAATGATAATAATCTAATTTTTAAAGGATATATTGAGGGGAATAAAATAATGGATGGTGATACAAATGTAATTGTAACAGATGGATTTACAGGAAACATAGCTCTCAAAACCGCTGAAGGTACAGCAAAGTTTATTACAGATAATTTAAAATCATCTCTTACTAGTAGCTTAATTTCAAAAATTTCACTTATTTTTTCTTATTTTAGTTTGAAAAAATTTAAAGATAAATTGGATCCTAGAAAATATAATGGAGCAATTTTGTTAGGGTTAAACGGTCCAGTTGTGAAGAGTCACGGAGGCACAGACGCATTAGGTTTTTATTATTCGATAGATTTATGTTATAAAATTGTAAAAGGCAATTTGATGAGTCAAATTAAAAACAATTTAAGTCATTTAAACGGTGATAAAGAATAATTTTAAAAAAGAGGACTTATCAAAAAAACTAAGTAATAAGATCGGATATTCTTCTTTATTTTCAAAAAAGATAATTAATGATGTAATTGATACCCTTATATCTATTATTAAAAATAAAAGAGTTCTTATTCTCAAAGATGTAGGTTCATTCAAAGTAATATTTAAAAAAGAAAGATCGGGTAGAAATCCAAAAACTAAGGAAATTTATGCTATTAGTGAGAGAAATGTTATAAGTTTTAAAGCATCAAAAGATCTTTTAACAAATTTAAATAAAGATGACTAAACTTATTAAAATAAGTGAATTATCAAAAATTCTGGATCTTACAACCTCCTCAAAAAAAAAGACTTCAAATCACATCATTAGGTACTGGGAAAAGGAATTTAAACAAATAAGACCTAAAGTCATTAACAATCATAGATATTATCCAAAAGATCAAGTAGAAATTATAAAATTGATTAAATTTCTTTTAAAAGATAAAGGATTAACTATAAGTGGGGTAAAAAAAATATTGAATTCAAATGTAAATAAACTTGACGATTATAATTCATCTAGTTTAAAAGCTGATTATTATAAAAAAAAAATAAAACAAAAAAGTGAAAATATATTAAAAAAATTGGAAAGACTAAAAAAATATGGCAAAAAAAACACACATTAAAGTAAGGATGGTTCCTGAAAGCAATCCGGACAGTAAATTCATTTATTATTCAAAGAAACCTACTAAAGGTGAAAAAGCAAAAGATAAACTTAAATTAAAAAAATACAATCCAAACACAAGAAAACACGAATTTTTTGTTGAAAAAAAATTACCTCCACACAGCAAGTAATAATTTATTTTTTTTTGAAATTTTTGTACTCGTAATTGATATACGCACTAATCATCGATTTCCAAATTTTATTTGTTATCTTTGGATCAATTTTTTTAACTTTGGATTTCATTCGTATGTTCTTTAAAATTACTCTAATTCTTTTTTTATCAACGATATCTTTCTTATATTTCTTGGTTAAAAGCACTTGATTTACAAGCTTTGTTCTTTTTTTTATTAACTCTAAAAAAGAATTATCTAATAAATCTAATTTTTTTCTAATTTTTGTTAATTCTTTATTTATCATAGCGACACTTTAAAATTATTGTTTTAATCATATATATATATATTAACCTAAATGATCAAACACGATATAACTAATAAACTTTTTTTAAATTGGCTTACAATTACAATTGTTCTAATTTTTTTTACAATTATAATTGGAGGATTAACAAGATTAACCAATTCTGGATTATCCATTACAGAATGGGAGCTTTTTAAAGGTATTTTACCTCCAATAACAGAAACCGATTGGAACAATTATTTTGAGTTATATAAAAAAATACCTCAATTTCAATACATGAACAACACAATGGATCTTGCAGAATTTAAAATTATCTTTTACTGGGAGTACGCACATAGAATTTTAGCTAGATTAATTGGTATATTTTTTTTAATTCCATTAGTCTATTTTTATTTTTCAAAGAAAATAAGAAACAATTATATAAATACATGTTTTGCTGTTTTAGGACTTATTATTTTTCAAGGAATAATTGGTTGGTACATGGTAAAAAGTGGTTTAGTAAATAACGTAACTGTAAGTCATTACAGGTTATCCTTACATCTGGTTACTGCTTTAACAATAATCTCTATAATTTTTTGGTTACTTTTAAATATTAAAAATAATACTCAAATAATTTTTTTTAATTTTTCTTTAAAAAATATCCCTTATCTTATATTAATTTTTTTAATTTTTATTCAAATTATTTTTGGTGCTTTTGTTTCTGGGCTCGATGCTGGTCAACTTTACCAAACTTGGCCATTAATGGGTTATTCTTTTTTTCCCGATGATTTAGATTACGGAGTTTTAAAAACTTTTTTAGATTTTAATAGTCATTCTATGGTTCAATTTTATCACAGAAATATGGCTTAC
>CACCPE010000022.1 GCA_902547825.1 uncultured Pelagibacteraceae bacterium
TTTCCTTTAGCTTTTGATAAAGCAAAATTTCTCGCATCATAAAGTCTTAAAAGTTTTTTAGATTTAAAAATTTTGATTCTTTTATCTTTAAAACTTTTTACTAATTTTAAACTATTATCTTGAGAACAATTGTCATAGAAAATTAACTCCCAATTTTTATATGATTGTAAAATTATACTATTAATACTTGACTTTAAAAATTTCTCACCATTTAGACAATTCATAATAATACTAACTAAAGGAGTTAAATTATGTCTCATAATGCTTGATTGTTTTTTTCAAACCTATTCGAAAATTAATTTTAGGACTCCATGAAAAGATTTTTTTAACTTTTTTTATATCAGGATAAGACTCTGTCATTTCATCCTTTCTCATTTTAATTAATCCAAACAAAGCCTTACCTTTTCCAATTTTTTTATTAATATATTTTATTATTTCTCTTACCTTTATCGGTTTTCCATAGCCAACATTATATATCCCACTTAAAATTTTTTTAGTTTTTAATATCTTAATTATTAAATTTGTGAAATCATCAACATATAAAAAATCTCTTAATTGTGAACCGTCCGTGCATTCAAAACTTTTATTTTTTAGGCAAGAATCTATCACAATAGGTATAAGCCTATTATTTTTCTGAAAGGGACCATAAACTTGGTAAAGTCTCAATATTATAAAATTTTTAATTTTCTTTTTAATATGATTTGATGATAATAATTTTGATTTTCCATAATGAGAAATTGGTTTACATATTTGTTTTTCGTCTTGAGGACTTTTTTTATCTCCATACTCTAAACTACTGCCTATTTGAATAAATAATTTCAATCCGTGAGTGTCTATAACACTAATTAAATTTTTAAGTCCTGAAAAATGTGCGTTGTAAGTTTGATTTCTATTCTTATGGTTTATATTTCCTGCAAAATTTATGATATAATCATAATTCTCCGTGATTTTTTTTTTAAGGGAGTTCAAATTCGTTATATCAGCTTTAATATATCTTACGTATTTATATCTATATTTGATTTTTGAAGTATTTTTTACTAAACCATGAATTATTAATGATTTATTTTTCGATAATTTCGAAATTATATTAGAGCCTAAAAAACCTGACGCTCCAGTAATTAAAATTTTTTTTTTCAAATTATAAAATATTTTTTTTGACAAGATCTTCCAATACTATTTTATCTCTAAGAGTATCCATACATTGCCAGTTTCCAAAGTGTTTAAAAGCACCAAGTTTTTTCAATTGTGATATTTTTTCAAGAGGGTATCTTTCTAAGATAGTTTTTTCATTTTTTAAAAAATTGAATATAGCAGGCTCCATAATAAAAAAGCCCCCGTTTATCCAGCCCTCGTCTAATCTAGATTTTTCTTTAAAATATTTTACTTTAGATCCAGAAATTTTTATTCCCCCAAATCTAGCTGGAGGGCGAACTGCTGTTAGTGTGACAAAATTTTTATTTTTTTGGTGAAATTTTAAAAGTTTATTTAAATTTACGTCACTTAATCCATCACCATATGTCAAATAAAATTTATCTTTATTTAAGATATGTCTTAATTTTTTTATTCTTCCCCCAGTCATTGAGTCTTTTCCAGTAAAGACCACTTTGATATTTAAATCCTTTATTTTTCTTTTGAAATATTTCTCTATTACTTTACTTTTGTAACCACTCGCAATTATAAAATCTTTTAAACCATATTTTTCATAAAATTTTATAATTCTCTCTATAATAGGCACGCCTAAAATCTTAACCATTGGTTTAGGTATATTTTGAGTATACTCAGAAAGTCTCGATCCCTTCCCTCCAGCTAAAATAACCACTTTCATTTTTTTAACCTTTTTTTGTAAGAATTTTTTCATAAAATTCTATTTGTTTATTTGTTATATTAAAATTTCGTTGTCTTTTAAGATAAAAAATTTTGTACCACTCCGACACCATTTGCATTGTTTCCTCAATAGTTAATAAACATTTCCAATTTAATTTTTGGTAAGCTTTGGATGAGTCTAGTTTTAAAATATTTGTTTCGTGAATATTTTTTAAATTTTTTTTAGTAGACCAACTTACATTTTTCCAATTTTTTTTCATCAATTTTACAACTTTTTTTACTGAGTGATTATTTTTAGCTGAAGGACCAAAGTTAAATGCTTCACCATGTAATTTTTTTTTTAATTTTAGGTTTTGTGCAAGAAGTATGTATGCCCATATAGCTTCTAATACATGTTGCCATGGTCTAGTTGAGCTTGGATTTCTTAGTATAACTTTTTTATTTTTTGACCAAGCTTTCACACAGTCAGGCACTAATCTATTTTTAGCCCAATCTCCTCCCCCGATAACGTTACCTGCTCTGGCAACTGATATTAGTATTTTGTTATCTGGTTTTTTAAAGTATGACTGAATGTAGGAATTGATAGTAATTTCGGCTGACGCTTTAGATGCGCTATATGGATCTATTCCTCCAAGGACAGCTTCCTCTCTGTAACCATTTTTTGACTCTAAATTTTTGTAAACTTTATCACTAGTAATAATTATCACAATACATCTCCTTTTAAGGTCTCTCAATGACTCGAGTAGATTTTTTGTACCTACTATATTAGTTTCAAAAGTAAAAGATGGATCTTCATAAGATTTTTTTACAAGAGCTTGAGCGGCAAGATGAAAGATAAAATCTGGTTTAGTTTTCTTAATTATTTTATTTAATTTTCGATAATCTCTTATATCTGTTGTGTGGCTTTTGATCTTTTTTTTTAAATTTAAATAATCAAAATGTGAGGGTGATGATGGAACTCCATTGGAAATACCGGTAACTTTTCCTCCAAGTTTTACCATCCAGGAACAGAGCCAAGAACCTTTAAAACCTGTATGGCCTGTAATCAGTATTTTTTTGTTTCTAAATATCTCTTTATGTTTAAGTTGCATTAATTTTTAAAAAGTAAATTATCGAATTTTAAGGACATATTTTCTGAGTTAAACTTTTCAATTATTAATTCTTTACCTTTAATAGTCTTTTTTTTAAATTCGGATTCAAAGTGATAAAAATTAGAGATGGCTTTAATTAGTTCATTTGAGCTTTTTGGATTAATAAGAGTAGCGTTTTTATTATTTAAATACTCTGGTATACCTCCTACTTTAGTAGCTATTACTGGTGTTTTTACGTACAAAGCTTCAGCTATAGAGTAACCAAATCCCTCAAAATCCCTTGTTAATGAAATTAACAAATCAAAATTTTGAATTATTGTAAGACTATCTTTTTTAACATAATTGACAATCTTAAAATTATTATTCAAATTTTCTTTCTCAATTATTGACTTTAATTCATTTATATTTTTTACATCTCCATTTCCTACAAAAAATACTTTCATTTTATCTTTTAAATTTTTAGGTAACTTTGTGAAAGCATTTACTAAATCTTGTTGTCCTTTGTATCTGTCTATTCTAGATAACATTCCAATTTTAATAATTCTTTTTTTTGAGTGAAAAATTTTAAGTTTTTTTTTTTTAAAATTTCTAATTAATACTCCATTGTGAATTACAGACTTTTTTTTTGAATAAGTGAGCAAACTGGTGTTATTTTCAATAGATTTTTTAGTAGCATGAGAAACAAAAATTAAACTGTCGGAGATTTTTCCAATATAGATGTTTATTAAATTAATCAAATAATTCCAAAAAATTTGTCCTACATAACAATGGTGAATTAATAAATGAATATTTTTTTTATTTAAAGCCTTGCAAGCAAGGATACCTGCCATTTCATCCCTAAAATTACCATATCCACCACAATTTGCTAGTAAGGCATCAAAAGAAATTTTTTTTACTATAACTATCATCTGAAAAAAAGATAATAAAAATAATAATGGTTTAAATAGTAATAAAAAGACTTTTATTAAAAAAATATCAGATGAAATCGAATTAAATGAGTAGTAACTTAAATACTTTATTTTTTTGTAATTAATTTCTTTTTTAATTTGCTCTATTGCCTTATTTGAATTATTAGTGATAATTAAAATTTCGTAATTTCTGAATCTTTTTGATTTTAACAATCCAATTAAATGAGTAGTTACTCCTCCATATTCTAAATTTTCCATTATAATTGCGATTTTTTTTAGATTTTTATACATAATTATAATTTATTTATTCTCCTATATTAATTAAATTACCTTTCTTTTTTGCAGTGTAGTAGGAAATATAGAATAGAGAGATACTTATTGTTAAGTATAAAATATTTATTAATGAAGCATATATTAAATTCAAATACTCGAAAGAGTTGGTTAATAATATTCCTCTAGCCGTTTCAAAAATGTAAACTAAGGGAAAAAGTTTAGAGATAAATTGAAGCCAGTCAGGTAAGATCGATAAAGGATAGTATATACAACCAATCGGAGCTAGTAAAAATAAGGAAGACCATGCAATATTTTCAAATGCAGGCCCAAATCTTAAAAGTCCAGAGGAAACCATTAAACCCAAAGATATTCCAAAAATATATAAGTTAAGCAGCAATGGTAGTATGCCAAGACCTAGGTCTAATAAAGAAAAATCGAACAATGGTGAGATTATTAAGACAGCGGGCACAACTCCAATGAGTGCTCTAATCAAAGATGCAAACGTGAGTGATATTATTATTTCACTAATTTTTATTGGAGATACGAATAGGTTAGTAAAGTTTCTACTCCAAATTTCCTCCAAAAAAAGCATATTAAAACTAATGCTAGATCTAAAGAGGAAGTCATATAAAACTGCAGCACTCAAAATGATACCAACGCCATAATTCAAACTGGTAGCATTAATTGAAAAAAATTTTGATATAAATCCCCATAATATAATTTGTATAGTAGGCCAGTATATTAAATCTATAACTCGAGGAACGGATCCCTTTATTAAATAAATATGTCTTAAAAAAAGCGCTTTTATTCTATTATTAAATATCATGATCTCATAACTTTTAAGAAAACTTCTTGTAAATTGTCTTTTTCGTAGAAATTTTTAATTCCTTGAGGCGTGCCCTTTTTTATTATCTTTCCTGATCTCATTAAAATTACTTCATCACATAATTTATCAACTTCACTCATATTATGAGAAGCAAAAATTAATGTTGTGTTTTTTCTTAATGAGTAATTTTTCAGAAAATTGATTACAAAGTCTGCTATGTCAGGATCGAGGTTCGCAGTAGGCTCATCTAAAAGTAATATTTCTGGATCGTTAATCAAAGCTTTGGCGAGCATTACTCTATTTTTTTGCCCAGAAGATAATTCACCAACTAATCTAGTTCTTAGTTTTTGTATTTTAAGAGTTTCAAGCAATTCTGGAATTTTTTCATCGATTTTATTTACATTATACAAATTTCCAAAAACCTTAAGATTTTGCTCAACAGTAAGTTTTTTTGGTAAGTCAATAAATGGGGAAATAAAATTCATTTTTTGTAAAATTTCAGTTCTGTATTTTTCTATATTACGACCGAATACTTCTATGCTACCGATTGAGGGGGAAATAAGTCCCAAAATCATTCCCATAGTCGTTGATTTTCCACAACCATTTGGTCCAAGCAATCCGTAAATCTGATTTTTTTTTAATTCTAAAGTTAAAGATTTTACAGCAAATACGTTATCGTATTGTTTCGTTACATTATTAATTTTTATTACAGAATCATCTTTCATACTTTTTAAATACATTAACTATCTTTTTTAGATATTTAATACAATTTATTGAATTATTGCCTATTGCAGTTTCTGCAGCTAGAACTAAACCGGTAGCTCCTAATTCTAAAATATTATATATATCGTTTACCTCACCTCTAGTAGGAGATTTATTAAAGATCATGCTTTCAAGTAAGTTTGTAGCTACGTAGACATTTTTTCTTTTTTTTTTCACTTCTTTGATAATTTTTCTTTGTGCTACAGGTATCATTTCTATGGAGATAGATTTAGATAAATCGCCTCTGTCAATTAAGAAATTTTTTCCCTCATGAATTATAGTTTTTAAATTCTTAAGAGCGTCTAAAGACTCGAGTTTAAAAATTTTGTTAAATCTTGGTAAAAGGTTATTGAAAAGTTTAACATCGTTTGCAGAGTTAGTAAAAGAAAGTGCGTAGTTTTTTATTTTATATTTTTTTCCAATTTTTATAGCTTTTAGGTCTTTGTTAGTTAAACAATTTAATTTAATCTTTCTATTAATTACGTGCACTCCTTTAGATGGCTCAAACCAACCCTCGGATAATACTTTAGCATGTAAATTAATTTTTTCTTTTTTGATTATCTTAATTATAAGTCCACCAAACCCTACATCAAGTTTGTCACCAGTTTTCAATATATTGAAAGTTTCATAAGGATATAATTTTATTTTAGATTTACTATCAAAAAGTTTTACTAGTTGATTTTTTTTGAAAAATTTTTTTCTTCTAATCTTTGTTCTTATTTGAGCGCCCTCAGTATCAATACATATCGGAATTTTTGAGTGTTTCCTTATAAACTTAATATTTTTTTCTAATGATGAAATACTTAAATGAGATAAATTTAATCTTAGTAAATTTACTTCTTTTGAAGCTTCTTTCAAAAATTTTTTATTTAGTGATTTTGGTCCTAATGTGCAAAATATTTCAATTTTCATTAGGATAAATCTTTGAATTGATAATTATATTTTTCTATTATAAATTTTTCTTTATTCATGACTAACTCTGTGCTTTTTGTGTCGTAATAATAATTTAAATCATTAATCTTCTGGGACTTTGAAGATTTATCAGAATTAATAATTTTGCTTTTTACTTCATCTTTTACTTTTATATTGATAGTTGAAAGAAAATTAAAAAAATCATTTTCTAAATTTTCATTTTTAATTACATAATTAAGAATATTGTATTTTCTATCAAAAAGTTTCATCTTTTCATAAGTGTTTACTTGTTCAAAGAAAATTCTGTTTTTATGATTAGTATGTAACAAAAGGTAATAGTAGGTCATTAATCCAGAAAATTTGCTTATTGGGGAAAAAGCATACCCATCCCCAACATCGTAAATCCTTTCGTTGTTTAAAAGTAAAGACAAAAATTCTCTAAAATTTTCTTTATTGTCACTATCACTAAATAATAATCTCCATTTTTGTAAAGGTTTAAAAAATTGTTGAAAAAAAACGTACAAAAACATGTACGGTTTTATTTTAAATCCTAATTGATCAAAATAAATTTTTTTAAAAGTTAATCTATGATGTAGATGACCTCCATTTTCACATCCAAAAGACCAGACAGATAAATACCAAGACCATGGATTTCTTATTGAACCGATGAAGATCCTGTCGGACTCCATTATTTCCTTACTTGCTGGTCCATGATGGCCTATTTGTTTTCCCTCAGGAATAAATTCTTTAAATAATTTGTGAATATGAGTACTTCCTGAACGCATCATCTCTAAGTAACAAATTTTTTTTGTTAAATACATTATTGCTCAAAAGTAATTTCTTTGTCCTCAAATTTAGGATTATTTGGACTATCTAAAAGATTGTTGGGAAATTTAAATTCATCTTTCTTTCTTAAATAGTTATAGATTCTTTTTGAAAATGTCATTTCTATCACATTAGGAAAATCATCTTTAGTAACCTCACCGTAATTGTTTACATGAATATGGACTAAATCTAGATTTATCTTATTAAGAAAATTTTGAATATGTTCCCTCATAATAAAACAATTATGAAATTCTAAAACTAAGCCAGTTAATTTAGATTGCACTTTAATTATATCCTCAAGAATAGCGTATTCATTTCCTTCTATATCAATTTTAAGTAAAAACTCTTTTTCGATATTTTGATTAGTCAACAACTTTATTATGCTAGTCGATGATTTTAATTTAGAAATATTTTTTAAATTGTTTGGTGTTATATTTTTTTTGAAATGGGTTATATCTTTTTTAGAAAAGAATTTTTTATATTTAAAAAAAGTAAGTAAATTGATCAAGTAATCTCTTATTTTAATTTCTTTTTTAACTAAGTAAATAGTGTCCTTCAAAAACCTTTTTAACCAAAAAAAAGTTGTAACTTGGGCGTCAAATACCAAAATAGGAGCTTGATTATTTAATTCAGAAAAATTTTTTTCAAATGACCAATCGTCATTCAAACCAAAACTTACTAAATAATTTGCATCTAAAATTGAATTTTTTGAGACTATATATCCGCCATCGTTTAATTTGCCTACTCTAATTAAATCTGAACTGTAAATTGGTTTTAAAAATAATGGTAATTTCATTTTAGATTTTTTCTATGATTTTCCAAAATCTTTTTGAGCTTAAATTGTCTAGTTTATAAAAATAATATTTTATATTTTTTAATACGTTTTTTTTACTCAGTTTTATTAAATTTTCATCATTTAACATTTTGTCAAAGTCTTTTTGACAAAAAACAAAAGGTATTCCATCATTATATTCGTTATATATTGGATTTTTTAAATTTAAGGCTCTTAAAGATTTTTTTCCTAAAATCGAAGCCTCAAATGCTACAGAAGAAAAACCACAAACTACAAGATCTGACATTTTTATAAGTTCAAATGTGGAATAACTATCATAAGTGTTAACATAGAATTTGTTATGGAGTTTTTTTTTAAATTTTTTAATAACTTCATTTTTAAAAGTTGGGTGCGGACTTAATATTAATTTGAAATTTTTTTTTTTCGTTTTGATAAAATAATTTAAAAGATCGTCCTCATCTCCGATTGATGGACAAACTAGAATTGTCTTATATTTTTTATTTTTTTTTGAAGAAATGACAAATTTTTTTTTATCATATTTTAAACTTCCAATGGTAAATATTTTACCCTTAAAAAATTTTTTCACTATAGAATTATATTGTGTGCCCTGAGTTAAAAAAATATCTGGAGCGGGAGAAAAATTTAAACCATATAATTTTTTATTTTTTGAAAACTCCTTTGCTCTGTGATTGTCAAAGAGAATATTAGATGTTGAATGACCATGTTGATAATTAATAATTTTAATATCTTTAAAATATTTATTAATAAAAAAATAAATTGGCCTGGCTAAACTAAGTTTAGAGTAAGAGATAAAAATTTTAGGTGATATTGTTTTTAAACTTTCTTTAATAGCTATAGCGTTAATCAGTGAATTTTGAATTTCTCCTGAAA
>CACCPE010000023.1 GCA_902547825.1 uncultured Pelagibacteraceae bacterium
CAGTTCAAAACATCTATTTTATAAGCAACTTACTTTAGATTATGAGAAAAAAAATCCTCTAGCTTTATATCCAACCTCTAGTTATAGAAATTCAAGTGGTCATGTTGTTAGTTCAAATGATTATCAACAGATAGAAGCAACCATGAACCTAAATACTTTTACATCAATTAAGGTAGAAGAGAATACACTAAATATTAAAAATCCTCTCTTAAGAGATAATTATAAATCATTTGGAAGATGTATTTGTTTGGTAGACCAAAATATTGAGGAAAATTATGGACAAGAAATTGATAATTATTTTAATCATAACAAAATTATTTTAGAAAAACTGATTTATAGGGCTATGGAAGTCGATAAGCATATAAAAAATGTTGAAAAAATAGTTGAAGATTTTAGAAGATTAGGCGTAAATAGAAATGAACCTATACTAATAATTGGAGGAGGGGTCATTGGAGATATAGGAGCTTTTGCTGCATCTATTTATCATCGAAGCACTCCATATATAATGTTGTCAACATCTGTTGTAAGCGCAATAGACAGTGGACCAAGTCCAAGGTCGTGTTGTGATGCTGGTGGATTTAAAAATCTTTTAGGTTCTTTTCATGCTCCAGTGCTTAATATATCTGATCGTTCATTTTTCAAAAGTTTAAAAACTTCTTGGGTCCGTCATGGAATTGCTGAAATACATAAAATGGCAGTAATTAGAGATTCAGAACTTTTTAATTTACTTGAAGATACTGGACATGATTTAATGAAAACTCATTTTGGTACAATTAATTGCAATCATCAAGATGAAATCGTTTCTAAATCAAAAAAAATAATTGGATTATCTTTGAAAAGTTATGTTGAGAGTGAATATGATAATTTACATGAAGTTCATAGTATTAGAGATCATGCTTTTGGTCATGGATTGAGTGCAAACTTCGAACTTAAAGCAGGATTACTTCACGGACATGCAATAAGTGTTGAAATGAATTTAAGTTCTTTTATGTCATATAAAAGAGGGTGGATGAGTGAAAAAGATTTGCATAGAATTTTTAGATTATTTAGTGAGTATGAATTAAGTTTGTGGCATGACATTTTATTAGATGAAAAATGTATGAATCAAGGATTTGATAAAATTTTGCAAAAAAGGGGGGGTAATTTAGCTATTCCAGTTCCATCTAGCATTGGAAAGTGTAAATATATTAACGATCTAACAAAAACTGAATTAAAAAATATTATTCAGGAATATAAGTTAATAGTTTCAAAATACCCAAGAAAAGGACTAGGTGTTGAACCTCTTTGTTCAGACGCGGGGCTGGAAAACCCTGTTACTGTTTTTAAAACAGATGAAAAAATTTCCAAAGAAGCAAATTTAAATTAATTTCATGTATCAATTTGTTATCCCTGTTCATCATGTGACTTGGAGCACAAGAGCAGTCCTTGAGGGTATTTATGAAAAATACAAGCCAAAATATATTTATGTTATTACATCAGAAAAGGAGATAAAAATTTTAAAAGACAAGTCAAAATATTGGAAAATTAAAAATTTAATTTTATTAGACGAAGATAATTTTTTTTTAAACAAATATGGTTTAACAAAAAATGAAATTGTATCTCAAATTACTCAAAACAAACCAAATTACACTCCTGGATGGTTATATCAGCAGATTATTAAACTTGGAGCTAATGATGCTATAGATCAATTAGATGAAGTTTTTGTGGTATGGGACTCCGATTTATTACCAGTTAGATCTTGGCCAATACTTAATGAAAAAAAGGAAAAGTTTGCTTTACTACAAGATAAATCTTATGGAAATAAGGATATTTTAAATTCATGGAAAAATTTAATTATAAATGTTTTGGGGATTAATCCTGTTGAGGATGAGAGAGGAACATTTACTTCACATCATATGATTTTTAAAAAAAAGTACTTAAAAAGTCTCAAATTGAAATTTAAAGATCATTTTAAATCTGATCAAAATTGGATTAAATTGATAATAAAAGCTGCAAATATTTATGGTTCTTTTGGCGAATATTGGACTTATGCTAGCTGGGTAAATCATATCAATAAAGACGATCTTAACTATTATCCTTACGAAAAATACGGTTTAACTACAGAAAGATTTTTTGATGATGGAAATGGTTTATTTTCTAAAAATTATAAAAAACATATAAGTTTTAAAGAACAAGAAGATTTTTATCCATCTTACTCTTCAATATTAAATTTTATTCGTAAAAATTATCACTCTCTTCCTTCTTCTTTATCATTTGAAACAAACATCAGACATACAAAAAAAAGAGATGATAATATCCATCTCGAGGAAAAGAGATCTATTTGGAGAGAAAAAAAACCCAATTTATAAATTCAGCAATTTAGCAATTTTTAATCACAAAACTAGAAGACAACTAGAAGATAGAGACGGAAAATAAAATATTTTTACTTCTTTAAAACTCCTGTGTATTAATATATTAACAATAACAACAAAAAAGACGGAATGCCCTCGTGGTGAAATTGGTAGACACAAAGGACTTAAAATCCTTGCCCTTTTGGGAGTGCCAGTTCGAGTCTGGCCGAGGGCACCACTTAAAAAATGAAAAAACCACTAATCATATCAGACAAAAATTTTAAGTCTGAATCAATAAAAAAACAAATATTATCAATATTTAAAAAAAAAGAGATCCTAAAAAAAAATATCGTAATCGTTATTGGTGGTGATGGTTTCATGCTCAAAACGTTAAAAAAAAATAAAAAAACAAAAAAATTTTTTTACGGAATAAATTCTGGTAATTACGGTTTTTTAATGAATAAATTTTCAAAAAAAAATTTAATTAAGAATATTCAAAAATCAAATATGATTTCAATTTCACCTTTGGAAATGGTTGTAAAAACTAAAAATAAAATTAAAAAATGCTTAGCAATTAATGAAGTTTCTATATTAAGACAAAGTAGGCAAGCTACTAACTTATCAATAAAAAATAAGTCAAATTTTATTATGAAAAAATTAGTTTCTGATGGAGTTCTAGTTTCAACGCCTGCAGGAAGCACTGCTTACAATCTATCCGTACATGGTCCAATTTTAGATTTAAATTCAAAAAAAATTTCAATAGCACCAATAAGTGCCTTTAGACCAAGAAGATGGAAAGGCAAAATAGTGAATGATAAATCAAAAATAACGATTAAAAATTTAAATCCTAAAAAAAGACCTATTAGTGCAGTAGCTGATAATATTGAGGTGAGAAATGCCAAAAAGATAACTATTAAAACAAATAATAATATTAAATTTAAGCTTCTGTATGACAAAAATAGAAGTTTACAAAAAAAGATTAAAATAGAACAAATTAGAAGAGAAGTATCTTAAATTGAATTTTAGCTACTAAATTTTCAGAAATGAAAAAATTTTTTTTAACTATTATATTTTATCTCTTTTTCTTAACCTCCAATTCAGTCGCATTTATAGAATTTAAACAATCAAAAAATATTTCTTCAGACACAGAGCAAGCTAGAGGAATAAATTTTAAACCAGACGGAACTATAATGTATATAACTAACCGTAAAGCCGCATCAGGTGCTGAAGGCCAAAAAGGGCAAGTAACTCAATACTCTCTTAGTACACCTTTTGATATAAGCACAGCAAAAAAAACATCTCAAACAGACTTATTAGGTAGTAATGATGCTACAGTGTTGAAATATCCTCATGCAATTGAATTTAAACCAGATGGAACCAAAATGTTTGTAACTGCAGGAGACGCAGTTGCAGCCGTCTATCAATATAATTTAACAACTGCTTGGGACTCATCCTCAGCAGAATTTGAGGCAAGATATTATGAGGGCAGAACCGATGTAAAACATCTAAGAACTTTAGCATTTAAACCTGATGGCACACGTATGTTTGTAGGTGGTAAAGATGATCCTGCAACAACTGGCAAAATAAAACAATTTACGCTTACAAATCCTTGGGATCTATCATCAGGAGTTTCAGCAGCTGGCCTGTCAGCCGATATAGGTGGCTCTGAACCTAATCTTAGAAATGCACAATTCGATGATACTGGAAAAATATTATATGTCGGTGGTAATGATACTGATCAAATACATAAATATACTTTAAGTACAGCCTGGGATATTTTAACTTTATCGACTTCTTTTACTTCATTTCAATTAGTTAGTGGATTTTCACAAATGAGAGGCTTTATATTTGTTGCAGGTTTTACAAGATTATATGTTGTTGATGATACTGCTACAACAAGTACAGTTTTAGAGTATAGTCCATCTTGTAACGTGGTCACATGTAGTGATCCCTCAAACGATGGAGATGTTAAAGCAATTATTGAAGCCAATGTTGAATTATCAAAACTTGTAATTCAGCACATTACTCTTCCAATCTTTCATCGAATGGAATGGCTTAGAAGGCATAAAAATAATGAAAATTTATCAAATCTTAATGCAGAAGTTGATTTTAAAAATGAGGAAATATCAAAATTGTTTAGTGCTTTTAAAAACTCAAAAAATGAAGTCAATAGAAGTTATGATAGTGATGATTGGTTTAAATGGAGCGAAGGTAGGGTTAGTGTGGGAAAAACTAAATCAGGAAACTCATCATCAAGAGAATTTAATAGTAAAGGGATCTCATTTGGTGCAGATAAAATAAAAAAAGATGAAAAAGATACAATACACGGGTTTGTTTTTCAGTATGGAGTTGATGATGTTAAAATTGGAAATAGAGGAACAAAATTAGAGACAGATACCTATAGTTTAGCATTGTACAATACAAAAGTTAGCGATAATGGCATTTTTAGAGATGCATTAATTGGAGGCAGTTTATTAGAAATCGATCAAAAAAGGGTTACTACCTACAGCAACACGCTAAAAGGTGATCGAAGTGGACACCAGATCTTTGGTTCACTCAATTTTGGAAAAAGATTAAGTGATGAAAAAATAAATCTGAATCCTAGCATTAAATTAGATTTAGGATACACAACACTGAAATCTTTAAATGAAAAAACATTACTAGGAAATACTTTTGAAGATGCACTGGGTTTTAAAGTTCAAAATATTGCATCAGCACTAACTACAATTGGTGTAATCTTAGATACGACCGATAAAAGAGATGAAGAAACCACGAATCATTATGTTCGATTAGATTATATTGCAGATTTAAGTCAATCATCAGATGCAGAATTTTATTATCTAAATGATCCAAGCACAACTTATAACTATAAAGTAGATGATAAATCAATTCATAATTTTAAGATTGGTTATGGTTTTGATGTAAGCTTAACATCAGGTTGGTCATTAGTTGGTAATTTTGAAAGATTAAAAACTAATGGAAAAGGTTATAGTAATGAAATTTATTTGTCTGCTGGCTATGTTCCAATCGACAAAATGAAACTTGTATTTAATTTAAGTAATTTTGAGGATACGAGTTTGTCATTAAATAATAAAATAAATGATTTCGATTTAAAAATAAGCTCTAATTATAATTTTTTAAACGATACACCTGACTATGGTGCAAAAATTAATTTTTCAAAAAGGTTTTAAAAAATTTTTGATGGTGCCCTCACACGGACTCGAACCGCGAACCTATTGATTACAAATCAATTGCTCTACCAATTGAGCTATGAGGGCTTACTTGTTTCTTAAAATATATTTTATCAAAAAACAATAAAAATTAAATACTATTTTACTGATTTAAAAATATAATGACACACTATTGATACAGTATTTGAAATATTCAAACTTTCAATATTTTTATTCATACTAACTCTAAATTTATAATCTGCATTCTCAAGAGTCTTTGTTTTCAACCCGTAACCCTCAGAGCCAAACAGTAACACATTCTTACCTTCCCAATTATTTTGAGTGAAATCTTTTTTCGCGCTTACATCAAAAGCACTAACCCAGAAATCTTTAGTTTTAAGAAATTTTAATGCAGTATTTAAATTTGAAACTTTAAAAATTTTTATATGTTCAGCCCCACCACTTGCACTTTTATATAATAACTTACTTTTTGAAGGAAAAGATCTTTCTTTCACAATTAAGCCTTTTATATCAAATGCAGCAGCGCTTCTAATAATTGATCCAATATTTCTTGGGTCAGTTACTTCTTCTAAAGCAATTAGGTTTATATTTTTATTCTTATTTTCTAAAATAAATTCTTTAAGTGTGGTTTCTTCTATTTGTTCAACTTCAGCTACTAATCCTTGATGAGCAGTTTCGTCTCTACCGCACAAGTTATCTAGTTCTCTCCTTGATTTATAAAACACACTTACTGATCTAAATAAATTTAATGATTGATTTTCCCTATTAAGTTTTTTTTGAGCGTCTTCAGTAACAAAAACTCTCTCAATTTTTCGGGATGGGTTTTTTAAAGCCTCCAGAACAGCGTGTTTTCCTACAATTAAAAAAGTAGTTTTTTTCATGATTTTGAGTAATTTTTTCAAATTACTAGCATATTTTAAGGCAAAATGATTGATTGCAATTATTTGATAAATGCTTATAAAACGCTTGTTGTTAAATGCCTTTTAAGTTAGTGGGTATCCCAACATTAAGATTTTAGGAGGGGTACCAAAGCGGTCAAATGGGGCGGGCTGTAAACCCGTTGACTTCGGTCTTCGAAAGTTCGAATCTTTCCCCCTCCACCAAACTTAAATTTTAACAATTAAGAGCGCGATAAGTTTGGATATTGCGGGTGTAGTTCAATGGTAGAACGCTAGCCTTCCAAGCTGGATGTAAGGGTTCGATTCCCTTTACCCGCTCCAAAATAAAATAAATATTAAAGTGAGGAAAAAATAGATGTCAAAAGAAAAGTTTAACCGAAACAAACCACATTGTAACATTGGTACAATAGGTCATGTCGACCATGGAAAAACAACTTTAACCGCTGCTATAACAAAAGTTTTATCTGAAGCAGGGGGATCAAGTAGCGCTAACTTTGTTGCTTACGATCAAATTGATAAAGCTCCTGAGGAAAAAGAGAGAGGGATAACTATTTCTACAGCGCACGTAGAATATGAAACTGAAAAAAGACATTATGCTCACGTAGATTGTCCAGGACACGCTGACTATGTAAAAAATATGATTACCGGAGCTGCACAAATGGATGGTGCAATTTTAGTAGTAAATGCAGCTGATGGACCTATGCCTCAAACTAGAGAGCACATCCTTTTAGCTAGACAAGTAGGAGTTCCAGCAATAGTAGTTTTTTTAAATAAAATTGACACAGTTAAAGATAAAGAGCTTGTAGATTTAGTTGAGGAAGAAATAAGAGAGCTACTTACTTCTTATAAGTTTCCTGGTGACAAAATTCCGATCATAAAGGGTTCAGCACTTAATGCTGTTGAAGGTAAAGATGAAGCAACAGGAAAAAATGCAATTATGGAATTAATGAAAGCTGTAGATGAGACTATCCCACAACCAGATAGACCAAAAGACAAACCTTTTTTAATGCCAGTAGAAGATGTATTTTCGATTTCTGGAAGAGGAACGGTAGTTACTGGAAGAGTAGAGTCCGGGATTATTAAAGTAGGTGAAGAAATTGAAATCGTGGGTATTAGAGATACTAAAAAATCTGTTTGTACCGGTGTTGAAATGTTTAGAAAACTTTTAGATAGTGGGGAAGCTGGCGATAATATTGGTGCTCTTTTAAGAGGTGTTGAAAGGGATGATGTTGAAAGAGGTCAAGTTCTCTGCAAACCAGGTTCAATTACACCTCATACTGAATTTGAGTGCCAGGCCTATATATTAAAAAAAGAAGAGGGCGGACGTCATACTCCTTTTTTTACAAAATATAGACCTCAATTTTATTTTAGAACTACAGATGTAACAGGAGAAGTTACATTACCATCTGGAACTGAAATGGTTATGCCAGGTGATGATGGAAAGTTCACTGTTAAATTAATTACGCCAATCGCAATGAGTGAAAATTTAAACTTTGCAATTAGAGAAGGCGGAAAAACAGTTGGAGCTGGAGTAGTAACTAAAATTGTAAAATAAACGCTTAGGAGCGTAGTTCAATTGGTA
>CACCPE010000024.1 GCA_902547825.1 uncultured Pelagibacteraceae bacterium
TAGAGTTCATAATAACAACTATACTAATAAATATTTTAATAGATATATTCATGAATTAGATAATTGGATAAGCAAAAATAAAACTTTTTTTCAAAACAAAAAATACTCTTTATTTAAGCTTGAATATTATCTTAAAAAATTGAAAATCAAATTTTTCGTTAAAAAAACTTTGGGCGTGTAGTTCAGTGGTAGAACGCTACGTTGACATCGTAGAGGCCATAAGTTCAATTCTTATCACGCCCACCATTATCCTTAAAAAGAGCTAAATTTCAGCTATTTACATCCCATTTTAAAAATACTATAAGATCGTGCCTGGTGATTTTTGCGAAGGGGCTACACCCGATCCCATTCCGAACTCGGAAGTTAAGTCCTTCAGCGCCGATGGTACTTTGTCTTAAGATATGGGAGAGTAGGACGTTGCCAGGCTTGACAATTATGAAAATAGCTAGTTCATTAAAATCCCTAAAAAAGAGAGATCTTAACTCTAAACTTGTTAAGCGAAAAGGAAAGCTTTACGTGATTAACAAAAAAAATCCAAAATTTAAAGCTCGTCAAGGTTAATAATTATGAGCGAAAACGACTATAAAAAAACATATAATGGTTTTACTAAATTCGTTTTATGGGGAACATTAGCAGTGATAGCTGTTTTAGTAATACTAGCTATTACTTTACTTTAAAAATCAAGAAATTAATAAAATGATAGTAGGTTCAATTAAAGAAGATTTAGCATCAGAAAAAAGAGTTTCTGTCACTCCTGAAACAGCAAAAAATATAATGGGTTTAGGATTAAAGGTTTGTATTGAAAAAGATTACGCAACTCATTTAGGTATCAACGACAACGAATATAAAAAAACTGGAGTAGAAATAAGAGACTCCTCAAGTGAAGTTTTAAACTCAAGTAATTTGATAATTAAAGTAAACTGCCCCTCTGAAAATGAAATTAGTTTATTAAAAGAGAAAACAATTTTAATTGGAATGCTAAATCCATCAAAAAATAATATTCAAATAAATAAAATTATAAAAAAAAAAATAAAAGCTTTTTCACTTGAATTATTACCTCGTATCACACGAGCTCAATCTATGGATGTATTATCTTCTCAATCAAATTTAGCTGGATACAGAGCAGTAATAGATTGTGTTGCTGAATTTGAAAAAGCCGTGCCGATGATGATGACAGCTGCCGGAACCGTGCCAGCTGCTAAAGTCTTGGTAATCGGAGCAGGGGTAGCAGGTTTACAGGCAATTGCTACTGCGAAAAGATTAGGTGCAATAGTCTCAGCAACTGACGTTAGAGCAGCATCAAAGGAGCAAGTTGAAAGCTTAGGTGGAAAATTTTTGACTGTTGAACAAGCAGAGGATATGGAGACAGCCGGAGGATATGCAAAAGAAACAACAGAGGATTACAAAAAAAAACAAGCTGAAATGATGAAAGAAGCACTTAAAAAAAATGATATAGTTATTTGCACCGCACTAATTCCAGGTAAACCGGCACCAAGAATATTATCCGAGGATTTAGTAAAATTGATGAAACCTGGCTCTATAATTTACGATTTGGCAGCAGAGCAAGGAGGTAATTCTGCATATTCGGAAGCTGGAAAAATAAATACAATTCAGGGAATAAAAGTAATAGGTGTGAAAAGTTTAATGAATAGCTTACCACTAACTGCTTCAAGTTTATATGCCAAAAACTTGTTTAGCTTTATAAGAAATTTATACAGTAGAGAAAAAAAAGATTTTAATATTAATTTAGAGGACGAAATAATTACAAAATCATTAATAAGGGAAGTTTAATTATGGAAATAGATCCGTTTATATTTAGATTAAGTATATTTATTTTGTCAATCTTTATCGGCTATTACGTTGTTTGGAGTGTTACACCATCTTTACATACACCTTTAATGTCTGTAACAAATGCTATTTCATCCGTCATAATTGTTGGAGCTATAATAGCTGCATTAGCTGGATCATCGGAAAGTGTTTTTGATATATCAAGTATTTTTGGATTTTTAGCTATTGTATTAGCAGCAATTAATATTTTCGGTGGATTTTTAGTAACTCAAAGAATGCTTCAAATGTATAAAAAAAAGAAAGATAAAAAGAAATGATATCGGCAAATTTATCAGCAATTTTTTATTTAATCTCAGGAATACTATTTATTCTTGCATTAAGAGGATTGTCATCTCCAGATACATCTAGACAAGGAAATTATTTCGGAATTGCAGGAATGATAATCGCAATTGTAGTAACATTTTTTTCAGTTGGAAATTTTTCTACTTCATTAGTTTATGTAGTAATTTTTTTATTAATTGGTGGAGCCATTGGAGCTTTTATAGCCTTTAGAATCCCAATGACTGCAATGCCAGAGTTGGTTGCAGGCTTTCATAGTTTAGTTGGATTAGCTGCAGTTTTTGTTGCTATAGCAGCTTTCCTAAATCCTGAAGCTTTTAATTTAGGAGTAGTTGGTGGAATTAAACTAGCAAGTTTAATAGAAATGTCTATTGGTGCTGCAGTAGGAGCAATAACTTTTTCTGGCTCTATAATAGCTTTTTTAAAATTAAGAGGAATAATGTCAGGCTCTCCAATAACTTTTACCGGTCAACATTTTCTAAATTTAATACTTGGTATAGGAATTTTTGTCTTAATTTACTATTTATGTGTCTCCCAGTCAGCGAATATTTTTTGGTCTTTAATTATGATTTCTTTTCTAGTGGGTGTTTTATTAATTATACCTATAGGTGGTGCCGATATGCCTGTGGTAATTTCAATGTTAAACTCTTACTCAGGTTGGGCTGCAGCTGGAATAGGTTTTACATTAGAAAATACTGCTTTAATTATTACAGGTGCACTTGTAGGTTCTTCAGGAGCAATACTATCCTATATAATGTGTAAAGCCATGAATAGATCCTTTGTAAGTGTAATACTTGGAGGTTTTGGTGCAGACAGTTCATCTGATAATACAAAAGAAAAGAAAGATCAAAAGCCAGTAAAAAGTGGTAACGCAGAAGATGCAGCTTTCTTAATGAAAAATGCTTCATCAGTGATTATAGTTCCAGGTTATGGAATGGCAGTAGCACAAGCTCAACATGCCTTAAGAGAGATGGTAGACAAATTAAAAAAGAACGATATTAAAGTTACATATGCCATTCATCCTGTTGCTGGTAGAATGCCTGGACACATGAACGTTCTATTAGCAGAGGCTAATGTTCCATATGATGAAGTTTTTGAGTTAGAGGATATAAATAATAATTTTGCCAATTCCGATGTTGCATTCGTGATTGGAGCAAATGACGTGACAAATCCCGTAGCCAAAACAGACCCTAAAAGTCCAATATTCGGAATGCCAGTGCTTGATGTTGAAAAATGTAAATCTGTTTTATTTGTCAAGAGAAGCTTGTCTCCCGGATATGCTGGAATAGATAATGAATTATTTTATAAAGATAATACCTTAATGTTGTTTGCAGATGCAAAAAAAATGACAGAAGATATTGTTAAAAATTTAGATTAATGAAAACAAAGATATTTTGCGATATAGCTGACTATGAAACAATTAAATTTTTTAATAATAAACCAATAGTCAATGGTTTTACAACAAATCCAAGCTTAATGAGATTAGCAGGAGCTAAAGATTATAGAAATTATTCTCTAAAAATTTTAAAGATTTGTAAAAAAAAGCCAATTTCTTTTGAGGTATTTGCAGATAATTTTAGAGATATGCTTAAACAAGCTTATGAAATTAATTCTTGGGGCAAGAACGTGTATGTTAAAATACCAGTTATTAATTCTAAAGGTAAGTTTACTGGATCAGTAATTAAAGAATTAAGTGATAAGGGAATTAAACTAAATATCACCGCAGTTTACACTTTTGAGCAGGCTCAAAAGATTTATAAAAAGTTAAGTAAAAAAACTAAATCTATAATCTCTATATTTGCTGGAAGAATGGCAGATAAAGGCAAAGACCCACTTCCGATATTCAAAAAAAGTATTTCTTTAACCAAAAAAAATAAAAATATTGAAATCCTTTGGGCAAGCACAAGAGAGGCTTACAATTACACTCAAGCTAAACAGATTAATTGTGATATTATTACTATGCCGCCAAAAGTTATTAATCAAATCAGTGGTTTTGGAAAAAGCTTTAAATCAATGACACTCGATACCGTAAAAAATTTTTTAGCTGACAGTAAAAAGTCGAAATTTAGTCTTTAAGAAGCTTTAGATTTAGCTCGAGATAGTCTTTTTCTTTCGTGCGGATCTAAAATCAATTTTCTTAATCGACAGGATTTAGGTGTTATCTCTAATGCTTCATCAGTATTTAATAAACTTAATTGTTCAGCAATTGCCATTTTTCTAACAGGAGTTAAGACAATATTTTCATCAGTATTTTGTGTTCTCATATTCGTCAATTTTTTTCCTTTCATTACATTAATTTCGAGATCTCCAGCTTTAGATGAAATACCTACGATCATACCTTCATAAACAGCATCATTATGAGTTACGAGCATTTCTCCCCTAGCTTGTAAATTAAAAATTGCGAACGCTACTGCTTTTCCAGTTTCTATCGAAATAAGAGCACCATTTCTTCTTCCCTCCATTTCACCAGTGTAATCTCCATAGGAATGAAAGATTCTATTTATTACTCCAGTCCCTTTAGTTAAAGTCAAAAATCTACTTGTATAACCCATTAAACCTCTGGTCGGTGCATGAAAAATAAGTCTTTTCTTACCCTTACCTGTATCTTTAAGATCAACTAGTTTACCCTTTCTTCTATTCATAGAGTCGATAATTTTGGATGAGTATTCTTCATCTAAATCCATAGTGATTTCTTCAACTGGCTCTTGTTTTTTTCCGTTTGTATCTTCTTTAATTAAAACCTTAGGAGGGCTAACAGTCATCTCAAATCCTTCACGCCTCATCTGGGTCAAAAGGATTTCTAACATTAATTCCCCC
>CACCPE010000025.1 GCA_902547825.1 uncultured Pelagibacteraceae bacterium
TAATGAAAGGTGAGGGTGATGGTCAAAGGAACAAAATTTTTGCCAATGCATTTGGAAGAGATCCACAATTTTTTGGCTTCTATAGAGCTATGCAAGCATATGAAAAAGCTTTAATTGGGGGCGAAACATCTCTAGTTTTATCGCCTGATAGCGATTTCTTTAAGTTTTTTGGTAAATCAATCAAGCCAAATATTAAAAGATAAATAAAATTTAACATTGTGAACGAGTTTATTATTGCAATTGGCTTGATTTTTTTTGTGGAAGGACTGTTTTTAGCCATTTTCCCGTCAAGAATTAAAAGCATATTAGAATTAATTAAGAATACTCCTGAAAATAAACTAAGGTTATTAGGAGTAGTATTTTTAATTATCGGTTTTTTAATAATTTGGTATATAAAAAGTTAAATGAAATTTATAAACAAAATATTAATTCTATTTGTTATTTTTAACTTTTCTATTGCAAACTCAAAACCTGTACCCGATACTTTTGCAGATTTAGCAGATCAATTGATGCCTTCAGTTGTTAATATTTCAACAACTCAAACAGTTAGAACTACCACTAATCAATTTCCTTTTCAGTTTCCTCCTGGATCACCATTTGGTGAAATGTTTAAGGACTTTGAAAGACCAACTGAAAGAAAAGCATCATCTTTAGGATCAGGTTTTATAATTGATAAAAAAGGAACAGTAGTTACAAATAATCATGTAATTTCTGGTGCGGATGATATTTTAGTAAGAGTAGGAGATAAAGAATACAAAGCTAAAGTAATAGGCGCTGATCCATATATGGATATTGCAGTATTAGAAATGGAAACTAAAGATCAATTTAAACCAGTGAGCTTTGGAGATTCCGATAAAGCAAGAGTTGGGGACTGGGCAGTTGCAATTGGAAACCCTTTTGGTTTAGGCGGAACAGTAACAGCTGGAATTATTTCAGCTAGAAACAGAGATATTAATCTGACAAGATATGATGACTTCATTCAAACAGATGCGTCTATAAATCAAGGTAATTCTGGAGGGCCTTTGTTTAATCTTAAGGGAGAGGTAATCGGAATCAACACTGCAATTATTGCACCAGGTCAAACTGGCTCTATTGGAATCGGATTTGCAATTCCAGCTAATGCAGCTTCAAATGTAATTGGTCAATTAATAGAATTTGGAGAAACAAAAAGAGGTTGGTTAGGTGTAAGAATTCAAGAAGTAACAAAGGAAATAGCTGAAGTAGAAAAATTAAAGAAACCTCAAGGTGCTTTAGTAGCAAGCGTTGGAGAGAATAGTCCAGCTGATAAAGCTGGGATTAAAGCAGGTGATATAATCTTAAATTTTGATGGAAAAAAAATTGATACAATGAGAACTCTACCAAAAGTCGTTGCCTCGACAGAAGTTGGAAAAAGCGTAGAGCTAAAAATTTGGAGAAACAAAAGACTGATATCTAAAAGATTAGTTCTCGGAAGACTGGAGTCATCTGAAGAATTTAAAGATAAAAAAACAAAAATAGTAAACAAATCTGAAGATATTGAAAAATTAAAAATAGCTGTAAGAGATATAAATAACGAAGATATTACTTCAAGAAATTTAGATAAAAAAACTTCTGGAGTTGTAATAACAGAAATTTATAACAGAAGTCCGCTTATAAATCTTTTGAATGTGAATGATATAATAATTGAAGTTCAAAAGTCATCAATAAAATCGACCTCAGATTTAAAAAAGTCAGTTGATAGTTTTTTTAAAAGAGGTGAGAAAACATTACTTTTAACAATTATAAATAAAAATAATCAAAGACGTTACCTAGGCGTTAAAATAAATTAGTTTGTTCAAAAAGTTAATACTCTTAGCAGGACCAACAGCTTCAGGAAAATCAAATTTAGCATTTAAACTAGCGGAGAAAATAAATGGTGAGATTATTAACGCAGATAGTATGCAAGTTTTTAAAGAATTTTCTGTTTTATCTTCAAGACCAAGTTTAACCCAAACCAGCAAAATTAGACACCATCTTTATGGAATTATTTCAGTAAATAAACATTTTTCAGTTGGTGATTGGCTCAAAGAAGTAAAAAAAAAAATTAATATTTGTAAAAAAAAACAAAAAGTTCCAATTATAGTTGGTGGAACTGGACTTTATTTTAACATAATTACAAAGGGTATAAGTAAAATTCCTGACATTGATATTAAAACAAGAAAAAAAGTAAGAAACTTATTTCAAAAACTTGGTTGTAGAAAATTTTATTATCAATTACTTAAACTTGATCCAAAAATTAAAGACAGAATACTTCCAACCGACTCCCAGAGATTACAAAGGGCATACGAAGTAAAACTTAAGACAAAAAAATCACTATATGATTGGTTTGCAAATACAAAATCTGATTTTTCAGATTTTGAAATAAAAAAAATTTTTATTGATATACCTAGAGAGGTGTTATTAAAAAGAATCTCACTTAGAACAGAACAAATGTTTAAGAAAAGATGTATTAATGAAGTAAAAAGATTTAATGCCTTAAAAATAAACAAAACTTTATCAGCAAATAAACTCATTGGCGTGAAGGAAATTAATGATTTTTTGAATAAATCTATCTCTTTAAAGCAGTGCAAAGAGCTTATAAACATTAAGACCAGACAATATGCAAAAAGACAAAATACTTGGGCTAGAGGCCATATGAAGAATTGGAATAAGCTATATTCGAAAAATTTCTCAAATCTTTTAAAAAAATCATTAAAAGTTGTAAGCTAAAACTTGACGCAACTCATTTCTAGGCTAGATTGTATATATGCCAAAATTATTGAGCGGAGCAGAAATTGTATTTAAAGCACTCGAAGATCAAAAGGTGGAATATATTTTTGGTTATCCTGGTGGTGCAGTTTTACCAATTTATGATGAATTGAAAAATCATAAATCTATTAAACATATTTTAGCAAGACACGAACAAGGCGCAGGACACTCAGCAGAAGGGTACGCAAGATCAAGTGGTAAGCCTGGAGTTTTATTGGTTACATCAGGGCCTGGCGCCACAAATGCAGTAACAGCCTTAACAGATGCTTACATGGACTCAATCCCACTTGTTTGTATTTCTGGACAAGTACCAACACATTTAATTGGAACAGATGCATTTCAGGAATGCGATACAACTGGAATTACGAGACCATGTACAAAACATAATTGGTTAGTAAAAGATGTGAATGATCTCTCAAAAGTATTACATTTAGCTTTCGAAGTAGCAACTACTGGAAGACCTGGTCCAGTTTTGGTTGATATTCCGAAAGATATTCAGTTTAAAAAAGGCAAATATAAATTTTTTAAGAATACACTTAAAAAAAAATTAAATGGTAAAGCTTCTCATAAAATATCTAATTCGGAACTAGATAAATTTATTGATCTGATTAAAAAATCCTCAAGGCCTATTTTTTACACAGGTGGAGGAGTAATTAACTCAGGACCTAAAGCTAGTGAATATTTAAGAGAAATTGTATCGTTAACTGGCTTCCCAATAACTTCAACATTACAGGGTCTTGGAGCTTACCCTGGAGATGACCCACAATTTTTAGGGATGCTTGGTATGCACGGAACTTACGAAGCTAATAATGCGATGCATGATTGTGACTTAATGATAAATATTGGCGCAAGATTTGATGACAGAATTACAGGAAAGGTAGATGAGTTTTCACCTGGTTCTAAAAAAATTCACGTGGATATCGACCCGTCTTCTATTGGAAAAAATATTAAAGTTGATCTTGCTATAGTAAGTGATGTTACAGAGCTTTTAAGATCCTTAACAAAAAGATTTAAGGAAAAAAATAAAAACTTTGTGAATTCTAATAAACAAAAAACTTCAAAATGGTGGGAACAAATAGGTAAGTGGAGAGAAAAGAAGTCTTTAAACTATATTAATAGTGACAAAGTTATAAAACCCCAATACGCAGTACAAAGATTATACGAACTAACAAAAAATCAAGACACTTTCATTACAACTGAAGTTGGTCAACATCAAATGTGGGCAGCTCAACATTACAAATTTAACAAACCTAATAGATGGATGACATCTGGAGGTCTAGGAACTATGGGGTATGGGCTTCCAGCTGCAATAGGTGTTCAAATTGCAAATCCAAGTAAATTAGTAGTTGATATTGCTGGCGAAGCATCTGTTTTAATGACGATGCAAGAAATGTCTACAGCAGTACAATATAGATTACCAATTAAAATATTTATTTTAAACAATGAATACATGGGAATGGTTAGACAGTGGCAAGAACTTTTACACGAGAAAAATTATTCTGAAAGTTATACAGCTGCACTCCCTGACTTTGTAAAACTTGCGGAGTCTTACGGTTGTGTGGGTATTAGAGCAAAAACACCAGATGAACTTGACGAAAAAATTAAAGAAATGATAAATATTGATAAACCAGTGATATTTGATTGCGTTGTAGACAAAGCAGAAAATTGTTTTCCTATGATACCTTCAGGAAAGCCACATAATCAAATGATCCTAGGACCTGAAGAGGAAGAAGAAATTTCAGATGAAGGGAAAATTTTAGTTTAATGCCTAAGTCTAAATCTGCGTATAGTTCTCCTGGCAAAATTGGAAAGATTGAAAGACATATAATTGTAGTTTGGGTTGATAATGAAGCCGGAGTTCTTGCAAGAATAGCAGGACTTTTTTCTGGAAGAGGATACAACATTGAGTCTTTAGCAGTTGCAGAGGTGGATAAAAAAAAACACATTTCAAGGATTACGATTGTTACTGAGGGAACCCCACAAGTAATTGAACAAA
>CACCPE010000026.1 GCA_902547825.1 uncultured Pelagibacteraceae bacterium
TAGATTTACTGGCTGGGTTGATATTGATCTATCTGACAAAGGAAGAGATGAAGCCAGAAAGTCAGGAGAATTAATTAAAAAACTTAATATAAAAATTGATATTTGTTATACCTCTTATCTTAAAAGAGCCATTGAGACCCTAACCATTATTCTTAAATCAAATGATCTGACTTTGAAATTCAATACGGCTTGGGAGTTAAATGAGAGACATTATGGATCACTAACTGGTCTTAATAAAGAGGAAACAAAAAAACGAATTGGAGAAGACCAATTTATAAAATATAGACGGTCATGGGATGTGGCTCCGCCTCCAATGAAAGAAGATAATGAATACTTATCAAATTTTAGTCCTCTAAATGGGAGTATACCTAAAGGGTTGACTCCTTTTACAGAGTCACTAAAGAAGACTTACGAGAGAGTCGTCCCGTTTTATGAAAAAGAGATAAAAAAAAATCTTTTAGAAAAAAAAAATATTTTAATTTCAGCTCATGGAAATTCTCTAAGAGCTTTATGTAAATATTTGTTTAATATATCTGATAGTAGAATAAATCAATTGGAGATACCTACTGGTAATCCACTAATAATTGAATTAGATGAAAAATTAAAAATAATTAAATATCACTATTTAGATGAAACAAGATCAAAAGATATAGTTATTTGAATTCAAAAATATTTATTAAATTAAAATTTACTTATAAGATTAATAGATGCTTGATCGACGCTATTTGGTTTAAATAAATCTTTATTATTTAATTTGAAATCAATTTCAAGGTCATTAATGTTTTTACTTATCTTATACTCTGATCCCAGATTTTCCGAACCTGCCAACTTAAAAGCATAGTTAGTATCTTTGTTTGGTAAATACCCTAATGCTAAATGTATTTTATCGGTATGGGAATTATCTAAAGCTTGATTTCTTTCATATGTCAAAAACATACTTAAACCACTAGGTAAAACTATATCTACTCCCATTTCGCCATTTAGGTGATGTAAAGACTCTGAACGCAATTGTTCATTAAAGACAGATCTGCTAGTGTCACTAACATAATTATATTTAAAGTTAGAAGAACGAGCAAAATCAGATACAAACTCCAATTTACCATGTCTTTTAAAATAATACTTATCATTAGGTAAATCGTCTGAGGCTGCAAACCCTAACCTTAATTTATTTGATCTAACCGTTTGTTTTTTTACATTTATAGCTCCAGGACCGGACTCTACATAATTGTCTAAAGTGGTATGGCCAAAATCAAATCTACCAGAGGGAATTATAATAAAATTATTTTTTTTTACTTCCTCTTTTATTTTAAACGTTGCATAGAATTGACGTCCATCCCGATCAGCAGTCAAATTTTCACCATCTACAACACTCAATATATCTGATTTTAATTTTCCAAAACCAATAACGGTATCTAAAAACTTTGTATCCTCTATAATAGGAGAAGTTGAATAAAGTGTAAGATTTAATGTGTTGGTATCTAAATTACTTCCTAAATTTCCAACATCAATATTATTTTTACCAAATCTAAAAGCCGCTCCAAGTATTCCATTGTTTTCTGTATATCTATCAGAACCAAAAGTAATCGCATCTGTTTCGATTATTTTTGATGAAGAAATATTAGTATCTCCTATTTTTCCAAATGTGACACTTCCTTCACTCCAGTGAAATACATCCTGCTTTTTATTGTCTATTTCTTTTTTAAATGATGCTTGATGGGTAGTTATTTTTTCTGGAATTTTTTGAACCAAAGTATTTATCAATGGGTTATCAAGTTGAGGGATATTTAAATTATAATCAATATTAAGATCTGATAAATTTTGATTATCTTTATTTCTTCTAATCCATTCTAGTCTATTCAAAACGCTGTCTGTTGAATGATCAATTGTTCTTTTAGCAACCGTTATTTGTGCTTCTGCAATACCAATTCTATCTTTATTTGTAACCGGAGGACATTTACCAGCAATAATGTTAAAAGGACAAGCTAAGTCATATTCCATAATTTGATCGACACCTGTGTCGTTATCGTCTCCAATATAAAGCTTCAAACCATCTTCGCTAAATGCAATTCCATTAGCTTGATCATTAGGAGTACTTAATCCACTAAGATCAATTCCACCATCTAAAGTGTACGATGATGTGTCAAAAGGCTTGTCTAGTGAAACTTGAGATATGCCTGGCACACTATTTGTGCTCGCAGTATTGTCGTGAGCGATAAAGAAAATTTTTTTTCCATCTGAAGAGAATCTCATTCCCCTTGGGGCATTTGCCCCAAATAATGTATCAGGCAGAGGTATCCCTGCAGTTTTTACTATTTCATCACTAGAGCCAGCTTGGATCTCGCTTACATCATAAGGAGTAGAAAGATTGTACTCATACACTCTAGCAGTAATATCTCCGACACCATCAATTTTCTCAGCTGGCACAATCGCATTGTAAAAATCGGCCCAAAGTAAAAATATTTTTGTACCATCATCATTAACTTCTACACCTTGAACCCTATGGTATCGACGTTTGTCTGTATTTCCACTATAATCTCCAGCCTGACTTCCATGCGTCATTGTACTAAAATCAAGATGGGTTGCTGATTTATGCTGTACACAAGTTGAAACATCATAAGGTGATGTTAAATTAAATACATGAAGTTTATCACCCCCATTTATATTAGTATCAGCACTTTGCACTACAATTAACTTCTTTCCATCACTACTAAACTCTAAGTCATAGATAAAAAAGCCAGAGTTATTTGTCGTCCCAGTTAAATTGCATCGTTCACTATCTCCTGCATAAACTCTTGTTGAAATATCAAAAGGTTTAGATAAATTATATTCTCTTATATAACGAGTACCATCACCACCTACTCGTTTCATATAAGCTGTGAACATCTTAGTACCATCTTTATTAAAATGAATGCCAGATATTTGAGCATCAATTGATGCTGGGACTGTTACCGATTGATTAAAAGTAACCATGGCAGCAAACGAATTAGAGATCGAAAATAAATATAAGGAAATGAATATGAAAAAACGCTTAAACATTTCTATTGTATTATTATTTTATAGAGCATTGCTTTTGACAAATGCTATCACTGCTTCTTTGCTTACAATTATTATAGCAAATAAAGTCAAAAGCTAGTCGTGGCTGACCAAAAGCAGTTTCAACTGTTTTCATGGCAGCAATTTTGGTCTCAGCTGTATAACATCCAACATATGCTGTTGCATTTTGAATTTTTTCACCTACTTGGTCTTTTGGAATTTCTTTTGGTTCTTTATTAGAGTTTTTCATTCTATTCGCAGAGGTAAAGTTTTTTAATATAGAAGATTTAATTCCAAAATTAGTGTTCTCAGGAATTGTTCCATAAGACTCTAATGCATCTTTATAATCTAATTTTGCAACTGCCACACCAACAACATCACCATTCGCATTAACAATTGGACCGCCACTATTGCCTGGTTGTATTGCTGCATCAATTTGAACTAAAGCATAATTATCTTGTAAACCTGCTAAAGCACTTATAACACCTTTAGTAACTTTTACTGATGAGCTTACCGCTTGACCAAACGGATAACCAGCAACATAAATGTCATCTAAAAGTTTAGCGTCTTGTGGAGCAATATCAAACTTATCTTTTGGTTTAATATCTGTTTCTAATAAGGCAAGATCATTCATTCTATCATAAGCTAATACCTTAGCTTTTCCCGTTTTACCAAAATAATTAACCTGAGTAATATTGCAATAATTTACGACGTGGTGATTAGTAACTAAATGACCCTCATCTGAAATAAAAAATCCTGATCCAGAACCAGTGAAAATATTATTATCAAATACTTTAACTATTTTTTTTTGTTTATTGGTATCATCAATTATTGTTTTGGCTTTTACCTCTTTACAAACAAAAGTCACGTTTCTAGTGTTAACTACACTTTCTGCAATTTTCTTAGACTCATTACACTGAGCAAGGTTATCTTTATAAACATGCTCAACCATGTTTCCATTTAGAAATAATAATAAGGCTCCTACAGCAGCTAAGATACCTATAATAGCCACCACTACCAATAGCTCAATTAAAGTAAATCCTTCATTTGTTATCACAAATAAATTTTACTAAAATTTTTCTTAATTTAACAACTATTATTTCTTGTTGCTTTTAAGGTTTGATTAAGAGAAA
>CACCPE010000027.1 GCA_902547825.1 uncultured Pelagibacteraceae bacterium
TAGCTTCAGTAATGAGTTTAGTATTAGTGATATTTGGTCTTGTTACTTTTCAAGAAATTCCTACTGATGAGCTACCAGATGTGCAACCGCCCGTGGTTACTATCCAAACTGAGTACAGAGGTGCATCAGCAGAAATTGTTGACACTCAAATTACTCAAAAAATTGAAGATTTTGTCGGAGGAACTCCTGGTCTAGAAACAATAGACTCTTTTAGTGAAGATGAAAGTTCAAGAATAACACTAACTTTTGAAACTAGTTTAGACTTAGATAATGTTGCTAATGATGTAAGGAGCTCTGTATCGAGAGTTTTAGATAATTTGCCTGAAGGTGCTGAACAACCAGAAATTTTTAAACAAAGTGCAGGTATGAGAACTACAATGTGGTTGTCTTTTAATTCAGAAACAATGACTGATTTAGAGTTGACTGATTATGCTGATAGATACTTGACTGATACTTTCTCTACTGTTGACGGCGTAGGCCGAGTGCGTCTTGGTGGTCAAAGAGAACTTTCGCTGAGAGTTTGGTTAGATCCAATAGCTTTAGCTGCAAGAGATCTAACCACTCAAGAAGTTGAGGCAGTTCTTAGAAGAGAAAACATAGAATTTCCAGCTGGACGAATTGAGTCAAAAGATATCGATCTTACTATTAAACTTGATAAGGCTTATAACAAGGTTGAAAATTATAAAAGTCTTCCACTCAAAAGAGCAAAAGATGGATCAATTATAACTCTGTCTGATGTTTCAAGAATTGAATTGGGTGCAGAGTCCACGAGAACTTTATTTAAAGGTAACGGAAAGCAAGTGGTTGGTATAGGTATATATCAACAATCAGATGCTAACACTATAGCAGTAGCTAATGGTATTAAAAAAAAGATAAAAGAATTAAAACCCAGCCTACCACCAGGAACCACATTAGAAGTGTCCTTTGATAGAAGCAATTATATAAAGTCTGCAATTAAAGAAGTTTATAAAACTCTAATCATTGCATTAATTTTGGTTACTATCATTATTTATTTATTTTTAGGTAACATAAGAGCTTTGATTGTTCCTATAATAGCCTTGCCAGTTTCATTGATCTCAACTTTTTTATCAATTTACGTTTTCGATTTTTCAATAAATCTTTTTACTTTGATGGCTTTAGTTCTCGCAATTGGTATTGTAGTTGATGACGCAATTGTAATGCTTGAAAACATAGTCAGAAGAATTGAACTAGGAGATACGCCATTGGTTGCAGCATATAAAGGTGCAAAGCAGGTTTCATTTGCAATTATAGCTACTACTGTTGTGTTAGTGGCAGTATTTGTTCCTTTAATATTTATCAAAGGAGTTACAGGAGTTCTTTTCACACAAACAGCGATCACTCTTGCATCAGCTGTAATTATTTCTAGCTTTGTTGCTTTATCACTAAGCCCAATGTTAGCGAGTAAATTTTTGCAAAAAAACATGCAAAAATCAAAAATTGTTTTGAAATTTGAGAAATTTTTAAAAGATCTTGCATATCTTTATAAAGTCTCATTATTAAATTGGATAAAAAAAAGAAAAACAATAACTATATTTTTATTGGGAACGCTTGCTTTAACAATATTCTTTTTTAATTTTGCAAAAAAAGAATTAATTGCCCCAGAGGACCGGGGCGCTTTTTTTGTAATAGTAAAAGCTCCTCAAGGATCTGGCTTTAATTTTACTAAAGATAGGGCAGAAGAAATCGAAGAATTGTTGTTGCCAAATGTGGGAAATGGTGAATACAGAAAATTAATTATGCGTGTTCCTGGTTTTGGTAAATCAGCGAAACAAGTAAATAGTGGTTTTATAATTGTACTTTTGGAACCTTGGGCTAAAAGAGATAGACATGGAGTCGAGATAATGAGAGAGTCTTTCGGAAAAATTTCAAGAGTTCCAGGTGTTTTAGCTTTTCCAATAATGCCTCAAGGGATTAGGACGGGTGGTGTAGAAAGTCCGGTACAATTTGTAGTTTTAGGAAATACTTACGAGCAATTAGTTGAGTGGAAAGAGATAATTAAAAAAGAGGCAAGAAAAAATCCTGGTCTTACATCTATTCAGGATGATTTTGATCTAAACAAACCTCAATTAAATGTAAAGATTGATCAAAAAAAGGCTGCCGACTTAGGAGTTTCAACAGAGGATATCGGTAAAACCATTGAGACAATTTTTGGCTCAAAGAGAGTTACAAATTTTACTAGAGATGGAAAAGAATATTCTATAATACTGCAAGGTGATATTAAAGATAGACAAGAGCCAGATAGCATAAGCAAGGTTTTTGTTAGATCTAAAAACAACGGAAAACTTGTTTCTGTGTCGAACCTAGTTGCCTATGATGAAGAGGGGCAATCTCCTTTCTTAGCAAGATACAACAGGCAAAAAGCAGTTACCATTTCTGCAAGACTTGTGGGAGATTATTCATTAGATGAAGCTTTGAAATTTTTAGTTGATGTCGTGGAACAAAATACACCTCAAGCAAAAATTGCTTATAAAGGAGAGAGCGAAGAATATAAAAAAACTAACACAGAACTTTATATAATATTTGCTTTAGCATTAATTACGGCATACTTAGCCATGAGCGCTCAATTTGAAAGCTGGAGGCATCCACTTACAATTATGCTTACTGTTCCATTAGCAATCCTGGGAGGTTTAATGGGTCTTTTAGTGGTTGGCTCCTCATTAAATGTTTATAGTCAAATTGCACTAATTATTTTAATTGGTTTATCAGCAAAGAATGGAATATTGATTGTTGAATTTGCAAATCAACTTAGAAAAGAAGGAAAAAATTTAGAAGTCGCAGTTTTTGAGGCGGCGTCGATTAGATTAAGACCTATTCTTATGACAAGCATCTCAACAATTATTGGCGTTTTGCCACTAATTCTTGGCACTGGACCAGGCGCGGCAAGCCGTTTGACTGTTGGTATAACAATTTTCGGTGGAATGTTATTCTCTACCTTTTTTACACTGTACGTCATACCAACTGTGTACACCATTTTTGGAAAGGGAACTAAAAGAATAGATGCCGTCGAAATTGAATTACGGAAACAACTTAAAAAATAATATATTTATTTTTGTCTAGATTTTTTTTACAAAGCGTAAGCTGTTTTTTATATTTATTTGCCATATCTTTAACTGATTTTGCATATATAATTGCCTTTTTATCTTTTGAATAATTTTTGTAATCTCCCCAACCTTTATAGTAAGCTAAGTACTGCCGATAAGGATCTTTTTTAGATATTTTTAATATCTTGTTTGTTTTATGTATGTACCATCCTATAAAGTCAACTGAGTCTTTAAATCTAGCTCTAGTAGCTAAAGGATTGTTAGTTTCTTTTTTATATTGTTCCCATGTGCCTTTTACTGCTTGAGAATAACCAAATGAAGAAGAAGGTCTTTTAAAAGGTATTACTTTAAATACTTTAGTCCTTGGTGGTTTTGCAAGCCAATTAAAGTCACTTTCTTTTTTAACAAAAGCCAACTGTAAATGAATTGGTGCGCCCCATTTCTCATAGGAAGCTTTAGAATGTTTATACCATAAATATCTTTCTTCAAAAATCGCACAACTGTTTTGTGTGTTTTTAGGAATAGATGAACATGCAGATAATAGGAGAAATATTAAAATTATATCTTTTCTAAAGTGAATCACTTTTAAATATATACAAGAAATTAGTTAAGCTTTCTCCACTTTTCTGGGTTTAAAAAACTTCCTTGCCAGATACCCCTCATATTTTCTTTTGCATCTTGCTCATCTAAAACATATCTCTTTGAATATTTTTTATATGCAACAGCATATCCTTGATTGACCATCCACCTGTTCAAATTAATATTACCTTTAAAACAAGTTGCTAGATATCTTTTATATCTATCTTTCGAAGATGAAGAGCACCTGATTTTCGAATTTTTAATTTTTTGAATTAATTTTTTCTTAGAAATAACTCCGCAATCATAATTTTTATTGAAATTTATGCCTATGACTGAGGAAATTTTTAAAAAAGATTTTTTGCATTTTTGTTTTATTTCTGGAGCATCAATTCCTTCTAATCTTATTTTTTTATTGCCTATATGAACTGTATC
>CACCPE010000028.1 GCA_902547825.1 uncultured Pelagibacteraceae bacterium
ATTTTTGATATGCCTGTTATGGCTGAAGGAAAAAAAAATAAAAGACAATTAAATAGCGCTCAATTAGTAAATATTATTAAAGAGAATGTTAAAAAAGAGGATGAAACTGTGGTAGTAGTAGAACAAGTAAATGCTATGCCAGGTCAAGGAGTTACTAGCATGTTTAATTTTGGTCAAACTTTTGGAGCAATAAAAGGTGTATGCGCAGCTCTTAACTTACCAATTTTTTTTGTAAGGCCTTCGAAGTGGAAAAAATATTTTGAATTAATAAATTCCTCTAAAGACTCTAGTAGAACTAAGGTTATTGAAATGTATCCTTCACTATCAAATAAGTTATCAAAGAAAAAAGATGTGAACAAATCTGATGCCATTTTGATTGCGAGATTTTACAGTGAAACAAGATTTAAGGATAAAAATTAGTATTAAATTCACTAAAAACGCCAAATTCATGACACATTCTGAAAGTAATCAACTTTCATGGAACAAGATATTGCTGCACAAGTTGTTGGATTAGGAGGAGCTTCGGATTTTTCATTATGGAGCCTTTTTTTACGAGCAGACTTTGTAGTTAAATTTGTAATTATTTTACTAATAGCTAGCTCAATTTTTTCATGGGCATTAATTTTTGATAAATTCAAACTTTTCAAAACAATTAATAAATCTACAGAAGATTTTGAAAAAAAGTTTTGGAAGGCGAAATCTGCTGAAAGCTTTAATAACAATCTACCTGCAAACTCAAGTGATCCCGCAACATTAATTTTTAAGGCAGCTATGGCAGAGCTAATTAAAACCAAAAGACAATCTACAGCAATTCAGACAGCCAGAGTAGAAAGAATCTTAGAAATAGCTACAGATAATGAAATAAAAAAAATTGAAAAAAATTTTACTTTTTTAGCTACAATTGGATCAACTGCTCCTTTTATTGGTTTATTCGGAACAGTTTGGGGGATTATGAATTCATTTCAATCAATAGCAATATCTAGAAATACAAGTCTTGCGATAGTTGCTCCAGGTATAGCCGAAGCTTTATTTGCTACAGCATTAGGCTTGTTGGCCGCAATACCTGCAGTAGTTGCTTATAATAAATTTAACAGTGACTCTAGACGGTATTTTTCTAAAATTGAAAATTTTTCAAAAAGATTTTTATCAATAATTTAAAATGGCTTTTAAATTTAATCGCTCAAAAAATGAACCAATGAGTGAAATTAATGTTACTCCGTTTGTAGATGTCATGCTTGTTCTTCTTATTATTTTTATGGTTACTGCTCCTCTACTTACAGTTGGAGTTCAAGTAGATCTTCCAGAGTCTGCTGCTGACTCTCTCCCAGATGATCAAGAGCCACTTACAATTAGTATTAATTCAAAGGGGGAGATTTATATTCAGGAACATCAAGTAACATATCAAAAAATGGTGCCAAAACTATTGGCTATAGCAAAAAATAGAACAGATACTAGAATTTATGTAAGAGGGGATAAAAATATAAATTACGGAAGAGTTTTAGAAATTATGGGTACACTGTCAGGTGCTGGTTTCTCTAAAGTAGCTCTAATTTCTGAACCATATAAGAAATAGGATGATTTATGATAAAAAGTTTAATTTATTCTATATCATTACACTCAATAATGATTTTATTAACTGTGCTTAGCCTTCCTTTTATGCTTCGAGAACCTATTGATTTACCGCCAATTGTGTCAGTAGAGCTAATTCAAATTTCAGACAAAACAAATATTCCTTACGCTCCAAAAGCAAGAAAAATAATAGAAGATACAAAAAAAAAAGAGGAGGAGAGAATAGTATCTGAGCAAGCACCTCCAGCGGCGAAGGCAAAAGAAAAACCTGATCGAATTCCTTTGCCAGATGAAAAAAAAGAGGAAAAAAAGATATTAAAAAAGAAACAAAACCCAGAGGAAGTTAAGCCACAGATTAGACAGTCTTCTGAATTCGAGAAAAAGGAAATAGTTGACGCTAATCAAATTGCAGCATTAATTGATAAAGCAAAAGAAGTTGAAGCCATAAAAGAAAAAGAAAATAACAAAATTACTCAAAGCACCAAAAAAAACTCTTTTGCTTCTGGACTTACTTTATCCGAGGAAGATGCCTTGAGAGCACAAATATTTGGTTGCTGGAGTGTCCCTTTAGGGTTACCTTATGATCAAAATTTATTAGTAAGAATAAAATTACAACTAAAACAAGACGGAACAATAATGAATTCAGAGATATTGGATCATGAAAGAATGAATAGGCCTGGACAAAAGTTTTATAAAGTTTTAGCTGAAAGCGCTTTAAGAGCTGTTAGGCTATGTCAACCTTTAAAAGTTCCTCCAACTGGATATGATAAATGGAAAGATCTTCAATTAAACTTCAATCCAACAGAAATGTTAAAAGGTTAAAATGAAAAAAATACTATTAATTTTTTTATTTTATTTTTTTTTTACTAAAAGCTCATATGCTTTAATCGAAGTTGATATTACCCGTGGTAATTTAGACCCATTACCGATTGCTGTTTCTCCTCTTCATGTCGATATAAAATCCGAGCAGTTCAAGGAATTTAAAGTAAAAGAACTTGGTGAAAAAATTTCAAAAATAATTGAAATTAACTTTAAAAATACTGGTCTTTTTAATCCTTTAAAAAAGGATGCTTTTGTTCAAAAACCTGACATCGCACATTTAAAGCCAAGATTTGAAGATTGGAGGCTAATAAAAGCTCAAGCTCTTGTGACGGGAAAGCTTTTGATAAAAGATGAAAAACTTAAAGTAGAGTTTAGACTTTGGGACCTAACAGCTGCACAGGAAATGACTGCTCTTGCTTTTACTACAACACCTTCTAATTGGAGAAGAGTTGCACATATAATTTCAGATAAAATATATGAAAGATTGACTGGAGAAGAAGGATATTTTGATACTAGAATTATTTATGTAGCAGAAAGTGGACCAAAAAATCAAAGAATAAAAAAGTTAGCAATTATGGATCAAGACGGTTTTAATACCAAGTATTTGACATTAGGAAATGAACTTGTGCTCACCCCAAGATTTAATCCAACAAATCAAATGGTAACTTATATGTCTTACTTTAGGAATATGCCTAGAGTTTATCTATTAGATATTGAGACAGGTAACCAAGAGGTAGTAGGCAACTTTCCAGGCATGACTTTTGCACCAAGATTTTCTCCAAATGGAAAAAAAATTATAATGAGTTTTGCTAAAGATGGAAATTCTGATATTTTCACGATGAATCTTGAGACTAGATTAGTGGAGAGAATAACTGAACATTCTTCCATTGATACTTCTCCGTCTTTTTCGCCTGATGGAAAATTTATAGCATTTAACTCTGATAGAAGTGGTTTACAACAAATTTATGTAATGCGTAGCGATGGAAGCAATGTTAAGAGAATTACATTTGGGAAAGGAATTTATGGAACTCCGGTTTGGTCCCCTAGAGGAGATTTAATTGCTTTTACCAAAATGCATAAAGGAAGATTTTATATTGGCGTTATGAGAACGGATGGAACTGGAGAAAGGCTTCTTACAGAAAATTATTATCAAGAAGCGCCTTCGTGGTCTCCTAATGGAAGGGTTTTAGTTTTTTATAGAGAAACAAAAGCAGGTGAGAAAGGAGAGGGTTTTAGTGCAAAATTATGGTCAATAGATATTACTGGATATAATGAGAGAAGACTTTCCACAAAAACTGATGCTTCAGACCCATCTTGGTCCTCATTATTATCTAAGTGAGGTTGAATTTTATGTAAAATATACTTGAATAACTTCAAATAATTTGAAATAACCACATTAAACCTAGGGGAAAAAATGACATTAAAAACGAATTTAAAAAACGTATTACTAGTAATCTTCGCAACTTTTGCTTTAAGCGCATGTTCTACAGCTAAAAAAAGCGCTGACATTGATGGAGATGTTTATACTGGTAAGGAAACAGTAGAGTTCTTGGCAGCTGGAGTACCTGATAGAGTATTTTTTGCAACAAATAAATCATCTCTTACAAC
>CACCPE010000029.1 GCA_902547825.1 uncultured Pelagibacteraceae bacterium
TATCAAAAAATATTCAAAAAAAATCGCTATTTTGAAAGCTGGAAATATGAGTGTTGGAGTAAATTTAATAATGTATCTCACGGAAATAGCTTCAAAATCACTTGGAAAAAATTTTTTGAGTAAAATCTATGAAGTTCATCATAAACAAAAAAAAGATTATCCGTCAGGAACGGCGTTAATGCTAGGCAAAGGTATAGCTACAGGTAAGAATAAGGAGTTTTATAGTTTGATAGGTAAGAAGTATTTGAATAAAAAGTCATTTCCATACGGAAATAAAATAAATTTTAATTCTATTAGAAAAGGTAAAATTATTGGAGAACACGAGGTAAAATTTTCTAGCGGTAAAGAAATTGTGACATTAAATCATGAGTCTTTTGACAGGGCTTTATATTCTGAAGGTGCGCTTACTGCTGCTAGATGGTTGTTTAGTAAAAAACCTGGTCTCTACTCAATGAGAGATGTCTTAAACTTTAAGTGAACAACAAAAAAAAATCTAAAATTATTATTAAGATCTTAAACAAAACTTATCCAAAAGTTCCTATTCCACTTAATTACAAAAATACTTTTACTCTTTTAGTATCAGTGCTGCTCTCAGCACAATGTACTGATTTAAACGTTAATAATGTAACCAAAACAATTTATCCAAAATATAATAAACCTGAGCATTTTGTAAAATTGGGAAGAAAAAAAATTGAAAGATTAATAAAAAAAATTGGAATATTTAGAGTTAAAGCTAAGAGTATTTTTTATTTATCTAAGACATTGATACAAAAGTATGATGGAAATGTTCCAAAAACTTATGAAGAACTTGAGCAATTGCCAGGTGTGGGGCATAAAACTGCAAGTGTTGTTATGTCTCAAGGTTTTGGGTTTCCAGCTTTTCCAGTGGACACTCACATTCATAGATTAGCTCAAAGATGGGGTCTAACCAACGGAAAGAGCGTTACTCAAACAGAAAAAGATTTAAAGGAAGTCTTTCCCAAAAAGAACTGGAACAAACTTCACCTTCAAATAATTTGGTATGGTCGAGAGTTTTGTAAAGCAAGAGGTTGTTATGGAATAACTTGTAAAATTTGTAGAAGCTGCTATCCAAATAGAAAAAGACCAATTAAAACTAAAAAAGCTTAATTAAATACAATGAAAATATTAGGTATAGGTAATGCAATTGTCGATGTAATTTGTAAAGTTACTGACTCTTTTATTTCTCAAAATAATTTAACTAAAAGTACGATGAAACTTGTTGATGAAGTAGAATTTAAAAAACTATTATCTTACCTTAAAATAGAGGAAACAGTTTCTGGCGGTTCTGTTGCTAATTCAATTGTAGGTCTTTCACAACTTGGGAATAAAGTTGGTTTCATAGGCAAAGTCAGTGACGACGAGTTAGGAAAAAAATATGAAGAAGGACTTAAAAAAGAAAACGTTAGTTTTTTTTACTCCAAAAAAAAAGAGGCGATTCCAACAGGAACTTGTCTTATATTAATTACACCTGACTCTGAGAGAACTATGGTTACTTTTCTTGGAACTGCAGGGAAAATTAATGAAAACGATATTGATACTGAAGCTATTAAAAAAAGTGAAATTTTATTTTTAGAAGGTTATCTATGGGATAAAGGCGAGCCTAAAAAAGCTTTTGAGAAGGCAATAAAAAATTCAAACAAAGTCGCAATGTCATTGTCAGATTTATTTTGTGTAGAGAGACACAAACCTCATTTTTTAGAATTGGTCAAAAATGAATTAGATATTATTTTTGCTAACGAACAAGAAATTATGTCATTAATAGATGTAAAAAAATTTGATGATGTAATAAGTTTTACAAAAGGATTAAATAAGTTGGTTGTTATCACTCGTGGTAATAAAGGAGCTGTATCAATAAACAATAATGAAGTTGTAGAGTGCCCTACGATCAAAAACTTAAAAATAAAAGACTTGACTGGAGCTGGAGATTTATTTGCCGGAGGTTTTCTTGATGGATATATTAAAGGTAGATCTTCTAAAGAATGCTTGAAAAAAGGTACGGAAATGTCATCAAAAGTTATACAAATTATTGGTGCAAGAATTAGCTAAATGACTTTTTTTTTCTTTTAAAACTACCTTTTCCCTTTTTTGGTTTAATAACTCTTTTTCTATATTTTGGTGAGAATAGGTCTACTGCATATTTATTTCTTTTTTTCATATGTAGTAACCATTCTTATTATTGGAAATAAAGTTATCATCCATAAATTTTTCACTTATTTTTTTTCTTAGTCTATAAATGTGTGTTTCGACAGTATGAGTGTCTGCGTCGGTTGAATAGTTCCATACTGAAGACAAAATAATATCTTTTGAAATTGGTTTAGAATTTTCTAACAACAATTCGATCAATTGAACCTCTTTTTCTGTGAGAATAATTGAATTGTTTTCTCTGTATAACTTCCTCTCATTCTTGTCTAATAGATAATCTTTAACCTTAATTGATGAATTTTTACTAAATCTTTTTTTAACTGTAATATTTTCCACTAAAG
>CACCPE010000030.1 GCA_902547825.1 uncultured Pelagibacteraceae bacterium
AGTAATTCTAAACTCAACAGCTTTTGGTTTTAACATTTTAGGTAGGTAAATATGATACCTGCCAATTTTAATTCCCATACTCCACAATTTTTTTCTCTCTTCAGCAGGAATTAGCTTAACAATTTTTTCAACCTCTCGTCTTTTAATCACTCCGTTATTTTCGTAAAGTTGAAATATCAAGCCTCTTAGATACTGATTTCTGATATCATATTTCGATAGTTTGATTAGGTCTCCAAGAACTTCATTGATATAATCTTGAAGCCAATTTATTAAAAAATTATTAAGCTTATTTTTTGACACTAAATCCAACGAGTCATCAGCTATAATTTCTATAGTAGGGTTTAAATAATCACTCCCTTTTTTTAACCTAGCAATTGGGTTATCGTTCCAAACTAGTTTATCTTCAAAACTAATCTTGATATTTCCATTTTTTATTATTGTTTCTACTCTTTTAAATAATTCTTTTTCAATTCCTTTTCGTGCAGCTTTTTTTATTGATTTTATATCTGTATCTAAAGTTTTTGATGTTACCTCAATTAAAAATTTAAGTCCTTTTAATTCACCAACGTATTGATTGTCTATGAAAATTTTATTCTCTTCATTTATTTCAGTATTTAAAACTAAATCTTGTTTTAAGCTTCTTGATAGCATGCTAATTTTTTTATCTATAAAGCTTTTTGTTAATTCGTCGTGTAATTTATCTGACAATTTATCTTCTATGTTTTTAGTCAATTGTATCCAATAGTCAGAGTTTTCAACCCAATTCTTTTTATTTGCCACATATGACCATGTTCTTACATTTGACAGCCTGTGAGAGAGAAGATCAACATTGCCATGATCTTTTTCTAATCCTTTTAATTGATCTTTCATAAATGAGCTAGGAATTCTTTTCTTTCTAGTGGACAAAAATTGAAAAACTTTATCAACTACATTTATATGTTGACCGTATGCTTTTTTTTCAAAATCAGGTATTTGACAACATTCCCATAATAATTCTAAATTTTTAAGATAAAGATTATTGTTAGCTCCTTTTTTTAAAAAAAACCTTAAAACACTTTCGTCTAATGAATCATTGGTTCTTAATAGATTTCTTTTTTCTGGTCTTAACTCCAAAGACTCAATAAGTTTTTCTGGTGTTTTGAAGTTTAAATTAGAGTTTCTCCAAAAAATCATCTTTGTCTCTGGCAAATTATGTCTTTCTATTTTTTCAATTTCATCTGAATTTAAGGCTTCACAGTCTCCAGTAGTTCCAAAACCTCCATTATTTTTATATCTTCCTGCTCTTCCTGCTATTTGGGACATTTCTATAACATTTAACCTTCTAGTTTTCTTTCCATCAAATTTTTTTAAATTCGAAAAATAAATCTCATTAATATCCATGTTTAAACCCATGCCTATAGCGTCAGTTGCTATTAAATAATCAACGTCACCAGATTGATACAACCCAACTTGTGAATTTCTAGTTTTTGGACTTAAAGATCCCATTATAAGAGCAGCGCCACCTTTCTGCCTTCTAACTAATTCTGCTATAGCATAAACCTCTTCAATTGAGAAAGCTATGATCGCAACTTTCCTGTCTAGTTTAGATATTTTTTTTATTCCTGAGTAACTTAACTTTGAAAATCTTTCCTTGTTTTCGAATTCAACATTTTTAACCAAATCATCGATAATACTTTTCATTACTTGGGATCCTAAAAACATCGTTAATTTACTACCTCGAGACTCTAGTAATCTTTGGGTAAAAATATGTCCTCTTTCGCGATCAGCACACATTTGGATCTCGTCTATTGCAATAAAATCTACCTCTTTATTTTTAGGCATAGACTCAACTGTGCAAATAAAATATTTTGCTGATCCTGGGATTATTTTTTCTTCACCTGTGATCAGCGCTACATTTTCAACGCCTACCTTACCTACGCATTTATCGTAAACCTCTCTAGCTAAAAGCCTCAAGGGCAGACCAAATATACCAGTCTCGAATGTTAACATTTTCTCTATAGCAACATAGGTTTTCCCTGTATTTGTAGGACCAAGTAAAGCTAATATTTTTTTTGAGTTGTTTTCCATTTTTGTGTTAGCTAATTTTTTTTACACTATATATAGATCAATTCTGAGAACAAAATAGGATTAAAACATGACCGAATCAATTTGTCAAATGTTCCCATTTCTTAACATTTAATTTGACTTCTAATAGGCAGTCCCCGTATATGTAATTAAATTTAGATGTCATCAAGAGTTAAAAAAAATATTTTAAAACTTAAAGAGTCGTCAACCCTTGCAATAAATGAAAAATCTCAAAAATTAATTAAATCAGGAAAAAAGATTTATAAATTTGGTTTCGGACAGTCACCTTTTCAAATTCCAGAAAATATTGTTGAAACATTAA
>CACCPE010000031.1 GCA_902547825.1 uncultured Pelagibacteraceae bacterium
TTCCGTTATTTCTTTATTTACGAATATTCTTAATGCTTGAAAGGTTTTTGTACTTGGATTAATTTTCGAAGCAAAATTTTTTTTTTTACTTTTTTCAATTATTTTTACCAACTCATCAACTCTTGTAATTTTCTTTTTAGATCTTGCTTTGACAATATTTTTAGCTATTGTTTTTGCTTCTTTTTCCTCACCAAGAGTCTTAATAATTAATTTTAATTTAGCCTCAGACAAATTATTTATTGCATCCTGAGCTGAAATATTTGAAAGACCCATTTTCATATCTAGTTTGTCTTTTGATTTAAAAGAGAAACCTCTACTTAAATTATTTAATTGAATTGATGAAAGACCAAGATCAAATACGATTGTATCAACTTTTTTTTTTAAAATTTTGTTCATTTGACTAAATTTTATTCGATAAAATTCAAATCTTTTTTTGAATTTTTTTTCAAGTTTTTTTGCTATTGAATTTACTGACTCGTCCCTATCGACCGCAATAACTTTTGTTTTTGGAAATTGGAGTAGCCTTTTGGAGTAATTTCCTCCTCCAAATGTACAGTCTAAGAATATTCCACCATTTTTAGGTGATAAAATTTTTATTGTCTCATCCAGCATCACTGGAAAATGTGATTTTTCCAGAGATGATTTTTGAGTATTCATTAATATTAAATTTATTCATCAAAACTTTTGTCTTCTTAAAAATGCAGGTATCTCAAAATCCTCTTCCTCGTTATTATCTTGATCAAATAGTTGCTCGTTGTAATTGTTTTCTTTTAGTTCATAATCAGTTTCGGCTGAATCATCACTGCTGTTTTCTGAAAAGAGTTTTGGAGTGTGTTCCTCTATATTGCTATCAATTGATGAATTATTTTCGGAAAATATCTTGTCTTCGACTTTTATATCAGAATTATTTTCCATATAAGATGCGCTCTCGATTGATACTCCTGTAGCTATCTCTTCAGATTCATTTTTCTGAACTTTGGCCTCATCGGCTATTTGATTTTCTTCATTACTCTCAAAATTGTCTATAAGTGAACTTTGATGCTCCTGATTTTTTATTTCATAGCTTTCATCAAGTTTTAATGCATTAGCTCCATTTATGGAATTAGTAACATTCTTATCTAAACTGTTTTTTGAAAAAAGATTGTCAGTGAAAAAACTTTTTCTATTATTATAACCATTAACAACGTTCAATACTGGCCTAGCGTCTGTTGAAATTGACGATCCTTTCAATGAAGTTGCAACTATTGAGACTCTTATTCTGCCTTTCATAGCTTCGTCTTTTATGGCACCAAAAATTAATTCAGCTTCAGGATCTACCTCTGCTCTTATCTTATTGACTGCAGCATCAACTTCAAAAAGTTTAATGTCACTTCCACCAGTTATATTTACAAGTAACCCTTTAGCACCCTGCAAGGTATACTCGTCAATTAACGGATTATTTAAAGCTAATTCGGTAGCAGTTATAGCTCTATTCTCGCCTTCAGCCTCTCCAGTTCCCATCATTGCTTTTCCACTAGCGCTCATCACTGTTTCTACATCTGCAAAATCTAAATTTATCATACCAGGCCTTACCATTAAGTCAGTTATGCTTTGTACTCCGTGTTTTAAAACATCGTTCGATAAACTAAACGACTCTTCAAACCCAGTCATCTCATTTGCAATTTTGAATAAATTTTGATTTGGAACTACAATCGTTGTATCTAAATGTCTTTTAAGTTCATCTAATCCTTCCATAGCTCTTCTCATTCTTTTTGGACCTTCGTAAGTAAAAGGTAGAGTGGTAACGCCTACAGTTAAAATATTCATTTCTCTTGCAGCTTTAGCAATTACATGAGATGCGCCTGTTCCTGTTCCTCCGCCCATACCTGAGGCAATAAAAACCATATTGCTTCCTTGGATAAAATTTATAATTTCGTTAATAGACTCGTCTGCCGCAGCTTGACCGATGTCATGTTTAGCACCCGCGCCGAGTCCTTTGGTCAAATTCATTCCAATTTGAATTTTAGCATCAGCTTTACTCATTTTTAAATCCTGAGCATCTGTATTCACAGCAACAAATTCAACTCCTTGCATGCCAGCTTCAATCATAGCATTAATGGCGTTACCTCCTGCTCCCCCTACCCCAATTACTAAAATTCTTGGTTTTAATTCTCTCAACTCTCCACCTCCAACATTTATACTCATGACATGTCTCCTTTCTTTTTGCTCTCCCATTTCAAATTAGATCTATTTTGAAAAGCTTTTTTTCTTGCAAAATTTTTAAATTTTTCAAAGTTTTTGGGTTCCCAAATTTGAAATGTCTTTCCAAGTCCCACAAATAAA
>CACCPE010000032.1 GCA_902547825.1 uncultured Pelagibacteraceae bacterium
AGATCGTGACTATTATAAGCTATATCGTCTGATATAGATGCCAATTGTGCCTCTAGTGACGGGCTTGAGTAAAAATTAATTTTGTTTTTAAAATATTTTATTCCTAAAATTTCTTTATACTTTTTTAATTTTTTAATCGGACCATTATGCTTAATTAATCCCTCTAAAGTTTCTAATGTTAAATTCAAACCTTTAAAATCATAGTATCTGTTTTCTAAAAATATAACAATTCTTAGTGTCTGTATGTTGTGATCAAATCCGCCAAATTTTTTCATGCACTCGTTAAGTGCCTCCTCACCTGCATGGCCAAAAGGTGTGTGGCCCAAATCATGAGCTAAGCTCAAGGTTTCACATAAATCCTCGTTTAGATTAAAAAACTTGGATAAAGTTCGCGCTATTTGTGCTACCTCTAGTGAGTGAGTGATTCTAGTTCTAAAGTGATCACCAGTGGTATTAACAAATACTTGTGTTTTATGTTTAAGTCTTCGAAAAGCTGTTGAATGAATTATTCTATCTCTATCTCTTTGAAAATCAGATCTTAAATATGTTTTTTGCTCTTTAAAAAACCTACCCTTTGTCTTTAATGGTACAGCTAATTTAGATAAAGTTTGAATTGAATTTTTTTGCATGCTTACTATATAGATTATATACTAAATAATTATGGAAAAAAAATTAGAATTTACTGATAGTGCAAAAAACCAAATAAACAAAATCACTAAAAGTGATGAAAAAAAATATTTCAGAATTACTGTTCAAGGTGGCGGGTGCTCTGGATTCAAATATAATTTTAGCTTTGATAATAAAATAGAAAAGGATGACGTTTTGTTTGATAAAACTGTAATTGATAAGCAGTCACTTGATATAATTTCTGGATCAGTAGTAGATTTTAAAAAAGAGATGATTGGTGAAACTTTTTCAATAAAAAACCCAAAAGCTTCGGCATCATGTGGTTGTGGTCTATCTTTTTCAGTTTGATGAAAATAATTTCATGGAACGTAAATTCAGTTAGAGCAAGAATTACTAATATTTTTGATTATATCAAACAATCAAATCCTGATATACTATTGCTCCAAGAAATTAAAACTCAAGATATTAGTTTTCCTTATAAAGATTTTAAAAATATTGGGTATAATTCTTATGTTTTTGGTCAAAAAAGTTACAATGGCGTTGCTATTATATCTAGACAAGAATTAGAGAAAATTAACAATAGTTTTATTAAAGATGATTTAAAACAATCTAGAGTTATCACTGGCGAGCTAAAATTTAAAAAAAAAAAGATAGAACTTATAAATGTTTATGTTCCAAATGGAAATCCTGTAGATACAGAAAAATATGAATATAAAAAAGAGTGGTTAAAAAAATTTATATTGAATGTTAGGAAGAAAATTCAGAAAAATTCAAATATTCTTATCGCCGGAGATTTTAATATTATTCCTGAAGAAATAGATGTTCATGATTTTAAAAGATACGAAAACGATGCTTTAGGCAGATTGGAAATAAGAAAAAAATACAGAGAACTAATCAATTTAGGTTTTAAAGATGTTTATAGATTTATAAATAAATCAAAACAAGAGTATACCTTTTGGGACTACTTTGCAGGTTCCTGGCATAAAAATTATGGTATGAGGATAGATCATTTTTTACTTTCAAATGGTTTAATTGAAAATATCAAATCAATTAATATAAATAAAAAACCAAGATCCAAAGATAAACCATCTGATCACACGCCAATTGAACTTGAAATTATTTAACTCTACCATAAATATCTTGATATCTGACTATATCAGTTTCTTTTAAAATTGATCCTAATTGAGCTTCAATTATTTTTACCGGTTTTTTATATGGATTTTCTATTCTGTGAATAGATTTAACTGGTATAAAGATAGTCTCGTTAGTTTTTAAAAAAAATTTTTTTCTATTCAGAGTTATTTTTGGAGTTCCTTGGGTTACAACCCAATGTTCGGAACGATGAAAGTGCTTTTGAAGACTTAAAACTCCTTTAGGTTTTACATAAAGTTCTTTAATTAAAAAATTTTTACCATTATATAAATTTGTATACCTGCCCCAAGGTCTATAAAAAATATTTTTCTTTTTTTGATATTTAGCTTTTAATTTATCATAAATTTTGCAAATTTCTTTCCAACTACCTAGATCAGACCAAGATATATTTAAATTTATAGCATTTATATCTTTTGATTTTTCCAATATTGCAAAATCAAATGAAATTGTCTTACATTTCAAAAAGTCATTTTTATTAAGATAATAAACGTT
>CACCPE010000033.1 GCA_902547825.1 uncultured Pelagibacteraceae bacterium
GGAATTTTTAGTTAAATTAAGATATTGATTTGTTGTCGGTGGTATAATTATTCTCAAAGCCTGTGGCATTACAACTAATTTTAAAATCTGATTTTTTGTAAGTCCTATACTTGCTGCGGCTTCTTTTTGACCTTTGCTTACTCCAAGAATTCCAGCTCTAACATTTTCTGCAATAAAAGTAGCAGTGTACATTGATAAGGCTAAAGCTAAAGCAATTAATTCAGGAATAATACTAACTCCACCTTCATAAGTGTAAACTGTTGGTGAAAGTTGTTTTAAAACCGGATACTCAAAAGCAAGTGAAACCCCGAGAAAAAGAAAAGTAATTAAAGGTAGTAATATTAATGTTGACAAAGATAGTGTTGCAGTAGGCAACTGTTTTCCAAACTGCTCTCTTTGTTTTGTAGCATAAGAATTTATAAAATAAATTGCAATAAATGCGGCTATTACTGACAAGAGAAAAATATTAAAATTTGTCCATATAAATTTTGGAACATACCAGCCTTTTATCGTTAAAAATGAAATATCATTAAAATTTATGCCGTTTTCAGGAAGGGGTAGTGCTCGCAATGCTGCAAAATACCAGAAAAAAATTTGTAATATTAAGGGAATATTCCTAAAAATTTCCACATACCATTCAGCCACTTTTGCAATTAAATAATTGTCCGATAATCTAGATACACCGACAATTACACCAGCTAGTGTCGCAAAAAATATTCCAATCGCTGAAACTAGAATTGTATTTAATAAACCTACTAAAAACGCTCTTCCATAAGAATGAGAACCGTCATACTCAATCATAGAAAAAGTAATATCAAATGATGCTTCTTGATTTAAAAAACCAAATCCAAAAGATATTCCTCTATTACCCATGTTAATTTGAGCATTAGTTGCAAAATAGATAATTACAGAAAGTAAGGCTAAAACAGTTATTGCTTGAGGTATTAAATCTCTTGTTTTTTTATTTTCAATTCTGAATTTTTTAAAAATCATTATTTTGAGAGTAAAAAAAAGGGCCAGATAAATCCAGCCCTTTTTAATTTTATTAGCAATTATCTTGCTGGTGGTACGTAAAGAATTCCACCTTTAGTCCATAATTCATTTGGACCTCTGTTAGGTAGAATACCGGTATCAGCTATATGTTTTTTGTAGCTTTCGCCGTAATTACCAACTTGCTCGATAATTCTTAAGCTCCAATCATTATCAAGACCAAAAGCTGCACCTAGTTCACCTTCAGCTCCAACCAATCTTTTAATAGCTGGATTGTCAGATTCTTTTAGGCTAGAAGCATTTGATGAATTTACACCATACTCTTCCGCTTCGATCATTGTGTTTAGAGACCATCTAACAATATCTTCCCAAACTGAGTCACCTTGTCTTACAACAGGCCCTAGAGGCTCTTTAGATATTGTTTCAGGTAATACTTTATGCTCATCAGGGTTTGACATTTTTGTTCTTTGTGCCGCTAAACCTGATTTATCAGTTGTATAAGTATCACATCTTCCTGCATCATAAGCTTGAACAACTTCGTCTGCTTTTTCAAACGCAATTGGTTCATACTTGATATTTTTTGAATTGAAGAAGTCTCTCATGTTAAGCTCGGTAGTTGTACCTGTGTTTGTACAAGCAGAAATACCGTTTTTGAAATCATTTACTGAATTGATTCCAGAATTTTTTCTTACCATGAAACCTTGACCATCATAAAAGTTCACACCAACAAAAGTTAAACCAATGTCAGCGTCTCTAGATAAAGTCCAAGTAGTGTTACGTGAAAGTACGTCGATCTCACCGGATGTTAATGCAGTGAATCTTTCTTTTGCACTTAATGGAGTGTATTTAACTTTATCAGCATCGCCTAGAACAGCGGCTGCAACAGCTCTACATACATCCACGTCAATACCAGACCAGTTTCCAGATGCATCAGCATTAGAGAAACCAGGTAGACCTTGTGAAACTCCACATTTCACAAATCCAGCTTTCTTAGTATTGTCTAAAGTTTTAGATTTTTTTGAACCAGCTCCACCTCCACCTTGGCCGCAAGCGACCAATAACAAAGAAGCAAATCCAATTAAAATCCAAGTTTTAATAGATTTAATCATTTAAGATTTCCTTTTTTTATTGTTAACAATATTTTTGAATTAAGAATTCAAAACAATTTAATATAATTTTATTTTATTCTTACTTCAATTTTATGGTGGTCAA
>CACCPE010000034.1 GCA_902547825.1 uncultured Pelagibacteraceae bacterium
CTTTTTCTAAACTTGGTTTTTCAATAAATTTTGAAACCTTGTATTTATTCTTAACCCGATTTGATAAAAAATAACCAAAATCAGATGAAGGGTAAGAAGGCTTAATGCCAAATATAAAGATATTTTTATCTGTCAAATATTTTTGATGTTTTTTTATAGATTTATTAAACAAATTTGTTTTCTCAATTAAATGATCTGATGTTAAAAAAATTAAAGGTTGGTTTTCAGGTATTTCTTTTATTAAAGCTGAACTAAGTATAGCAGGAGCAGTATTTCTTTTTGCTGGTTCAAGAATGATTTTATATTTCTTAAAACCTTTTAATCTCAAATGTTTTTTAATTTCTCTTATATATTTTTTATTAGTACTTATTATTGGATAATCGAAAACAGAATTTTTTATTCTCTCTAGAGTTTTTCCAAATAACGTCCAATTTCCAAAATTAATAAACTGCTTTGGTTGATGATGATTTTTATCAGACCAGAGTCTTGTGCCAGATCCACCGCATAAAATTACTGGACGTATTTTCATTAAATTTTCGAATATTCTTTAACTTCTTTTTTCTTACCTGGATGTGTTGGAGCGCCGAGATAAGCAGGTCCTACTGTTTGAGCATATTTCCAAATTGTGCCAGATCCAAAACTTGATTTTTTTTCTTTCCATTTTTTTCTTCTAGCCTTTAATTGTGCGCTAGTAAGCCTTACATTAATCGATCCTTTTTTTGCGTCTATATCTATTACATCTCCATTTTTGAGAAGTGCAATTGGACCGCCCATCGCAGCTTCTGGGCCAACGTGACCAACACAGAAACCTCTAGTAGCTCCCGAAAACCTTCCGTCAGTTATAAGTGCAACTTTTTCACCTTTGCCTTGTCCATAAATAGCTCCAGTTGTTGAAAGCATTTCTCTCATTCCTGGTCCGCCTTTTGGACCTTCGTATCTGATTATTATTACATCACCGTCCTTATATTTTTTTGTCTGTACAGCTTTCATTGCATCTTCCTCATTATCAAAACATCTGGCTTTACCTGTAAATTGTAATTTTTTTAATCCTGCAATTTTTACGATTGCTCCATCTGGAGCTAAATTACCTTTTAATCCAACAACCCCCCCATCTGGAGAAAGTGGATTATTATATTCTCTTAAAACTTTTTGATTAGTATTAAACTTAATTTTAGCTAAATTTTCTTTCATAGTTTTACCTGTAACTGTCATACACTCGCCATGAATATAACCGCCGTCAAATAAAGTTTTTAATAACATAGGAACACCGCCAGCTTCCCACATGTCTTTTGCAACGTATTTTCCTCCAGGTTTTAAATCAGCAAGATAGGGAGTTTTTTTAAATATTTTTGCAACGTCCATTAAATCAAATTTTACTCCTATCTCATTAGCTAGTGCTGGTAAATGAAGGGCTGCATTGGTGGAACCACCAGTTGCAGCCACAATTGTTGCTGCGTTTTCTAAAGATTTTTTAGTCACTATTTCTCTTGGTTTAATTTTTTTTTCTAATAAATTCATAACCGCTTGACCACTCTCATGAGCATATTTATCTCTTTCTTCATAGGGAGCTGGCGTCCCAGCTGAATAAGGTAAAGCCAGCCCTATCGCTTCCGATACACACGCCATAGTATTTGCTGTGAACTGACCTCCGCAAGCACCAGCACTTGGACAAGCTACTAATTCTAATTCTCTTAATTCTTCAGATGACATTTTTCCAGAGGAATATTTACCAACTGCTTCAAACACATCTACAACGGTGACATCTTTTCCCTTAAATTTTCCAGGTAAAATCGAACCTCCGTAAATAAATACGCTAGGAACATTTAATCTTAACATTGACATCATTAAACCTGGTAATGATTTATCACATCCCGCAATGCCAACTAGTGCATCATAACAGTGACCTCTCACTGTGAGTTCTGCTGAGTCAGCTATCACTTCTCTCGAAATTAAAGATGATTTCATTCCTTCATGACCCATGGCAATACCATCTGTTACAGTTATCGTGCAAAATTCTCTTGGCGTTCCACCAGATTGTTTTACTCCTTTTTTTACTGACTGTGCCTGTCGCATTAAAGCTGTATTGCAAGGTGCAGCTTCATTCCAAGTAGA